>DATLQU010000031.1:0-38863 GCA_035535015.1 Acidimicrobiales bacterium
CGTGCTCGGCTCGGCCGAGTCGGTGTCGGCCACCGTCGACTCCGCCTCGCGGCTGGCCTACCGGGCCTTCGCCAACCCGGTGGTGAGGGTGCTGGCCTTCGGCACGGGGACGAGCGCGGCGCTGCGGCGGCTCTTCGGCCGCAGTGTTCCCGAGGTGACGGTGGACCGCGGTGACGGCGCCGACCGGAAGCGGGGCCAGACCGGGGCCCCCGGCCTGGCCGCCCCGGCCGGGACCCGGCGGCACCGACGGAGCCGGGTACGGCAGTGACCCGACGACTGATGTGGTTGGGGGTCGGGGCGGTGGCCGGCAGCGGGGCCACGGTGTGGGCGAGGCGCCGGGTGGAGCGGCTGGCCGAGCGGGTGCAGACGGGGCGGATCGCCGGCGACGTGGTCTCTCTGGTCGACCAGGGGGCCCGGTCGACGGCCGGCCACGTGCGCCGGTCCATCGAGACGGGACGCCGAGCCGCCCACCGGCGCCGGCGCCAGCTGCACCACGAATTGGAGAGGCGGGACCCCGGCCGATGAGGCTCGTTAGCGCCCATACATCTCTGACGATGTGACCTTGGACCTTGAGAGTTCTCGCCAAGATGAATAAGTGCGATGGCCCCACTTCGTGAGCGCCGGGATACGAAGTCGATGAGATCTAAGACGGCCAGGAGTACGTCTTGCTCCGCCGAGTCCGGGTTCATTTGGGGCTGCCACCCGATACCTGAGTCGAAGGAATTCGAGCAACGACGTTCCTCCACGAGATCACTCTCGGCATCGGTTCGCACCGACCTGCTTCCCCATTTCCCGCGCCGGATCGTGGTCAAACCCCCACGAACCAGGAACAGCCCGAGTAAGAACCAAAGGCTTTGTCCTAAGGACCAGTAGGCAATTCGGGCCTTGACCTGCCCTTATCGGTGTTCCTCTTCAAAATTCTTCTTGCCCGACGGAAGCGTGACCAAGAGAGTAAGCCTGAGGGGTCGATATCACGAGCGGTGTGGTTCCCACCCGAGAAGGCCAGAAACCTCCAGTGGCGGCCGTCAGACGGGCTCAATTATCACCCTCTGTGGGGGAAATGGTGACAATTTTCGACACTCTGTACGGACCACTCAACTACGGAGTGTGCTCAAATTATTGGTATTCTCTGGTGGTGAAGCCGAGCAGCCACGAGGAGTAGGGGGAATTATCAAGATTTCGTCAACGCGATCCCTAAAAGTGGTGATGTCCGGCGGTAGCATCGGGAGTACAAAACAAGCAGAGCAGAACCCGCGAGGAGGGCTGAGACTTGGCTGAAACGCCTTCCGAGATCATCGGAGTGCTAGCAGAAGTTGCTGGCGCGATGCTCGTCGCGGCGACAGTGCGCGCCCTCGTTGAGCGTCCGGACTGGCAGAACCGCTATGAGATTGCGGTGGGAGCGAACCAGCCCGCCAGCCAGGTTGCTGATCTTTTGGAGACAATGGTGAATCGGGGTCTCGTGCACGCCATGGGAGATCCGGGCCATCCGAACGAGCGGACCTATCGCCTCGATGAAGCGGTCTTAGCTGAGGCATAAAACTCCGTATCCTCGCGTGGTCATCTTCGGTGGGCCATCATTCGATGGTGGGTCATCTTTCTGGTTATGCCTATCTGGTCGCGGCGGGTGCCGCTGGCATTGGTTCAGGGGCAGATCTCGCTGTTGCGTACCCTCGGACACCTTGGAGCGACACCACGTTTGGTCTCTTCTGGTCCTTGATTGTTGCGCTTGATGTTGGCGCAGGGGCCTTGGCGGCGTTGATAGTCAGCGACACCGAGCTTGAGACTCACGCCTCCTGGCTGAGCGGCCCTTTGGGCTGGATGGTGATTGGTTTGGCCGCAGCGCTGATAGTCCGCGCGAACCTTCTGACCATATCCATTGGCCCTACCTCGGTCCCCTTGGGCTTTGGTTTGGTATACGGCACTCTCAGGTCACTATGTGAACGTCCACTGAAGGGATGCCTTTGGGATCTGAATTGGGGCGAGAGAGACGGACGGGAAACGTGGCTTCTCGGGCGAGTCGACGAGAAGGCAACAACTCTCTCATTGGAAAGAGTTGAACGGATCCTTCTTGACTACGTGAATACGGTTGTTCCAACTTCAGATGCGAAGTCGGACGCTGAGACCGGAATCACCGCAGCCAGAGGGAACAACAATCCCATTGACGGCATCAAGCAGCTGGTATCTCTGATGAATAGTCGTGGCTATGTGAAACCTTTGAATCGCCTCTTGGGTCGCCCGAGCCGGGCTCAGGTGAAACAGTGGCGGCATGGCACCGACGACGGAGAATAGGAATTCCTTTGCTTGAAGTCCGAGACGCAGATGTGGTGGCTCGGACATCAGCCTTCTCTAAAGGCTGATCCAGGGCCGGTAGCATCGCTCCGATGGACGCCAACCAGCTCCGCTCGGCCTTCACCGGCTTCTACGCGGAGCGGGGGCACACGGTGGTGCCGTCGGCCAGCCTGATCCCGCACGACCCGACGGTGCTGTTCACCATCGCCGGGATGGTTCCTTTCAAGCCCTACTTCGTGGGCGAGGAGCCCGCCCCCTGGCGGCGGGCCACCTCGGTGCAGAAGTGCTTCCGAACCGTCGACATCGACAACATCGGCACGACGCTCAGGCACTGCACCTTCTTCGAGATGCTCGGCAACTTCAGTTTCGGCGACTACTTCAAGGCCGAGGCCATCCCCTTCGCCTGGGAGCTGTTCACCGAGGTGCTCGGGATCGACGCCGGGCGGCTGTGGGTGACGGTCCACGAGTCCGATGACGAGGCCGAGGAGATCTGGCTCGACGCCGTGGGCTTCCCCCGGTCGCGGATCCAGCGTCTGGACAGAGACAACTGGTGGGGGATGGGCGAGACGGGGCCCTGCGGGCCGTCGTCGGAGCTGTTCTTCGACCGGGGGGCGCAGTACGGCGCCGACGGCGGGCCGGCGAATGGCGGTGAGGAGCGGTTCGTCGAGATCTACAACCTGGTCTTCATGCAGTCGAACCGCCTGGCCGACGGGTCGCTCGTCGACCTGCCCACCAAGAACATCGACACCGGGGCCGGCCTCGAGCGGAACCTGACGGTGATCCAGGGGGTGGAGTCGCTGTACGACACCGACCTGTCGCGGCCCATCCTGGCCACGGCCGAGGAGGTGACCGGGACCCGGTACGGCGCCGACGTCCACAGCGACGTGGCCCTGCGGATCCTGGCCGACCACGCCCGGGCCATGGCCATGCTCGTGTCCGACGGGGTCCTGCCCTCCAACGAGGGCCGGGGCTACGTGCTGCGGCGGATCATCCGCCGGGCCGTGCGGCGGGCCTTCCAGCTCGGGGTGATCGAGCCGATCACCCCCCGGCTGGTGGCCAGCGCCGCCGCCGTGCTGGGGCAGGCCTACCCCGTGCTGATCGAGGAGCTCGACCTGATCCAGGCCACCGTCGAACGCGAGGAGGGGAGCTTCCGGCGCACCCTCGCCTCGGGGTCGATGATCCTGGAGGAGGAGCTGGCCGGAGGAAGCGGCAAGGTCTCGGGGGAGACGGCTTTCCGGCTGCACGACACTCACGGGTTCCCCATCGAGCTGACCATGGAGATGGCGGCCGAGGCGGGGGCCGAGGTCGACTCGGCCGGCTTCGAGACGGCCATGGCCGCCCAGCGCCAACGGGCGCGGGCCGACGCCCGGGCCCGGCGGGCCTCGGCCGGCGAGGAGGTGGTCTACCGGGAGCTGCTCGACCGCGCCGGGCCGACCGTCTTCACCGGCTACGTGCACGCCCAGGACCCCACCAGCGTGGTGGCCGTGCTGAACGGCGCCGAGCCGGGGACGGCCGAGATCGTGCTCGACCGGACCCCCTTCTACGCCGAGTCCGGGGGCCAGGTGGGAGACACCGGGACCATCACCACCGAGACGGGCCGGGCCACGGTGACCGACACCCAGAACGTGCTGCCCGGCCTGATCGTGCACCGGGCGAGGATCGAGGGGGAGCTCTTCGGTGGCCAGGACGCCCTGGCCGCCATCGACGTCGCCCGGCGCGACGCCACCCGGCGCAACCACACCGGCACCCACCTGCTGCATGCGGCGCTGCGCCAGGTTCTGGGCGACCATGTCCGGCAGCAGGGATCGATGGTGTCCCCCGAGCGGCTGCGGTTCGACTTCTCGCACCACCAGCCGGTGCGGCCCGAGGAGCTGGCCGAGGTGGCGCAGATGGTGAACGGGCAGGTGCTGGGCGACGACGCCGTCGAGGTGATCGAGACGTCCAAGGCCGAGGCCGAGGCCATGGGGGCGCTGGCCTTCTTCGGCGACAAGTACGGCGAGCGGGTCCGGGTGGTGCGGGCCGGGGCCCGGTCCACCGAGCTGTGCGGCGGGACCCATGTGACCGCCCTCGGGATGATCGGGCCGGTGACCATCGTCTCCGAGGGCTCCATCGGGTCGAACACCCGGCGGCTGGAGGCGGTGACCGGGGCCGGGTCGCTGGCGCTGGTGGAGCAGCGGCAGCAGGTGCTGGCCGACGCCTCGCGGCTGCTGCGGGTGGAGCCTGAGGGCGTGGTCGAGGCCGTGGAGCGGCTGCTCGAGAAGCAGAAGCAGACGGACAAGGAGCTCGGGCGGCTGAAAGGGGCCTCGCTCGAGGCCACCGCCGGGCAGCTGGCCGGCGGGGCCGAGAACGGGACGGTGGTGGCCCGGGTCGACGATCTCACGCCCGATCAGCTGCGGGAGCTGGTGCAGGCCGTCCGGCACCGGGGGCCGGAGGTGGTGGTGGTGGGCGGGACGCCCGACGGGGCCAAGGTGGCGGTGGCCGTGGCCTCGGGGGGTGCGGTCGACGCCGGGGCCACGGTGAAGCGGCTGGCCGGCATGGTCGGCGGGGGCGGCGGCGGGTCGGCCGAGTTGGCCGTGGCCGGCGGACGCGAGGTGGCCAAGATCGACGAGATGCTGGCCGAGGCCCGGCGCACGCTTGCCGGCCACTGAGGCCGTGCGCAGCGCCGCCATCGATTTGGGGAGCCGCCGGATCGGGCTGGCCGTGTCCGACAGCCGGGGGACCCTGGCCACGCCGCGGTGCACGGTGCAGCGCAGCGGCGACGCCGAGGCCGACCGGGCCGCCGTGGTGGCCGTGATCGTGGAGGCCGGGGCCGAGCACCTGATCGTGGGGCTGCCCCTGAGCCTCGACGGCCGGCGGCGTCAGGCGGCCATGGCCGCCGAGGAGGAGGCGGCCGCCCTGCGGGCGCTGCTCGGCCCGCTGGGGGTGGCCGTCGAGACCTTCGACGAACGGCTGACCACGGTGTCGGCCGAGCGGTCGCTGGCCGCGGCGGGCCACGGGGGCAAGGCCCGGCGTCGGGTGGTCGACCAGGTCGCCGCCGCCGTGCTGCTGCAGGCCTGGCTGGACGCCCAGCGGTGACCGGGCGGTCCCTGGCCCGGCGGCGCCGGCGGACGGTGCTCGGCGCCCTGGTCCTGGTGGTGCTCGGGGTCGTGGTGGGGGGGATCGTCTGGTTCGACGGGCAGGTGAGCCCGGGTCCGGCCGGGCCGGCGGTGATGGTGACCGTGGCCGACGGGGCGTCGGTGTCGTCGGTCACGGCCGACCTGGCCCGAGAAGAGGTGGTGGGGAGTTCGCTGGCCTTCCGGATCTACCTGATCCTGCACGGGACGCCGATCGTGCGGTCGGGCCTCTACCGGATGCACCGGAACCAGGGTTTCGCCTCCGTGCGCGCCGCGCTGGCCGCCGGTCCGAACGTGTTCGCCGTGACCGTGCTGCCCGGGACGACGGTGGCCGAGGTGGCCTCGGCGGTGGGGAAGGAGGCGCCCGGTCACCGCCGTAGTGGCTTCCTGGCCGAGGCCCGGTCAGGCCAGGAGCAGTCGCCGTACCAGCCCCCGGGGTCCGGCAATCTGGAGGGGCTGCTCGGCCCGGGGAGCTACCTGGTGGTGCCGGGCGAGAGCGACGGCCAATTGCTCGGGCAGATGATCGGCCGGTTCAGCCGCGGGGCCGACGCCCTGGGGCTGAGCGCGGCCGCCGCCGCGCAGGGGCTGACGCCCTACGAGGCCATCACGGCCGCCTCCATCGTGCAGAAGGAGGCCATCTCGCCGGGCGACAGCGACCAGGCCACCCGCCATAACGCGGGGCCGGTGGCGCGGGTGATCTACAACCGGTTGGCCCGGGGGATGCCGCTGCAGATGGACGCCACCGTGCTCTACGCCGAAGGGCGCGACGGCGGGACGGTGACGCCGGCCGACCTGGCCTTGGCCACGCCGTACAACACGTACCTGCACACCGGTCTCACGCCCACGCCCATCTGCTTCCCGTCGGCGCTGGCCCTGGAGGCTGCGCTTCACCCGCCGGCCGGGAGTTGGCTCTACTTCGAGCTGACGTCACGCGACGGGACCGAGACCTTCTCCGACACCTTCGCCGAGCAGGTGACGGCCGAGCAGCTGGCGCGCCACCGGGGACTTCCGTGACGGAGTCCGGTCCCCGACGGGCGTCACCGCATTGGCCGTCGGCGGCGTCGTCGGTCGTCGGCGTGATGGGTGACCCCATCGGGCATTCGCTGTCGCCTCTTCTGCACAACGCCGCCTTCGACACCCTCGGCCTCGACTGGGTGTCGGTGGCCTTCCCCGTGCCCGCCGGCGGTGTGGCCGATGCCCTGGCCGGGATGCGGGTCCTCGGGATCGTCGGCCTGTCGGTGACCATGCCCCACAAGCACGACGCCGCCCTGCTGGTCGACGAATGCACCGACGTGGCCGGCCGCCTGGGGGTGGTGAACTGCATCACGCAGACCAACGGCCGGTTGACGGGGGACTCGACCGACGGCGCTGGTTTCATCGAGGCGCTGCGACGCGGGTGCCACTTCGATCCCGGTGGACGGCGATGCCTCGTGGTCGGCGCCGGGGGTGCGGCGAGGGCCGTGGTCATGGCCCTGGCCGACGCCGGGGCCGACGAGGTGGTGGTCGTCAACCGCACTCGGGCGCGCGCCGAGGCCGCCGCCGCCCTGGCCGGTGGGCGGGGACGGGTGGGGGCCGAGGCCGATGTGGCCCACGCCGAGTTGGTCGTGCAGGCCACGGCACTGGGGATGGCGGGCTCTGACGGCCCCCCGGTGCCGATCGATCCCGAAGCTCTGCACGACGGACAGCTGGTGGCCGACCTCGTCTACTCCCCGGCGGTCACGCCCCTTTTGGCGGCGGCCCGGGCGCGGGGGGCCCAGACGATGGGAGGGCTGGGCATGCTCGTCCATCAGGCCGCCCTTGCCCTCGAACGGTGGACCGGGATGGAGGCTCCCGCCGACGCCATGTGGGAGGCCGTCCAGGGACGGATCTCCCCGACCGGCGGAATGCGGGGGACTCCGCCGGTCGGGGATGCCTGAGACCGCCGACCGAGGAGACGGCGACTTGGTCTGATGAAAGACTTGGTCTAATGAAGGACTTGGTGCGACGAACGACGAGAGACGTCACAGAGCGCCACGCCGACGTCTGTCAGAACTTCACCCGTTGTGATACGTCGAGTGCGACGATCTGACCGTCCAGAGTCGTCTGATAGCTGACCGTGACCTTTTGCCGTCCTTTCAATCCGGACGGGACGGTGATGGTCCCTTCGATGCTCGGAGGGGTGAGGGTCTTGCCGTCGTAGGACGCTCCCGTGATGGTGAGGTCCTCAGCGGCGGGAACCGTGCTGTAGTGCTTGCCCTGGAAGTCGACCTCGATGATCGGAGTGGGGGCTGCGCCCCCACTGAGCAACGCCCCGAGTGAGTTCAAGGTGGCCAACCACCAGTAGGTGGTCCCCGGATCGGTCACCGTGAGGACCTGGCCGGCGGTGAGGTGTTTCGTGGCCGACAGGGTCAATCCGGGACTGGGAGGGAAGAAGGGGTAGTCGAGCCATTCGAGGACGGCACTCCCCGCCGCCACCGGCTTCTGGGTGGTGAGATCGATCATGGCCAGGGCGCACCCGATCAGGCCGGTGTTGACCTCGTACTCGCTCGGTGGGCACGTGGCGTTGGGATCCGAAGCCTGGGAACTCGGAATTGTGTAGTTGAAGTTCAGATCGCCGCTGAGATTGGACAGCTCGGGGGTGAGGGAAGCGGCGTCCACCTCGGGCAGGGCGGCCAAGGCGGCTTCGAGGGTGGCGGCTGAGGGAGTGCCGCCGGACAAAAGGGCCGCCGCTTTGGGATCGATGCCGATCAGGAGGCTGGCCTGGAGCATCAGGTAGGGATGCAGGGCCGGAAGACCGGTACAGCTGATGGCGATCTTCTGCCCGTCCGACACTTCGGTCACGATGGGAAAGGGCGACCCGTTGAAGGTGCAGGCCGGCGTACCGCCGGAGCCGGATGCCAGCGCTGGCACTCCCGTGGCGCCCGCCGAACCCGTCGTGCCCACCACACCCAGAGTCAGACAAGACAAGGCGACACTGGCTGACAGAAACCGGTACATCCGTCGACGACCCCGCATCGTGAAGAACCCCTTTCGGTCCGGGGGGAAGGCATTGCCGTTGACCGCGCTCACATGCGCACGGCGTATCCCCCGGGTCCACTATCCCGGAGCGCAGCTCTCCACGACAGGCCGATTCCACCTGGGTCGACCCAGGTGATTCCACCCGAGAGAGGTGGCCGTCGGGCGGCTCCTCGGCAGGGGGCGTGATCGGCGGTCTCCACGTGGGAGGCGGTGCATCGCTCGATTCCGACCGGCTGGTAGCGGGGGACGCCGGCCGGTCGGAATCGAGGCGAAGGGTCTACCTCTTGGTGACGGCCAGAGGTTGCTCGGCCGTGATCTGCAGGCCGAATCCCTCCAGCGGCATGCCCAGTGAGACGAAGACCTTGTGCTTTCCCGACAGCCCTGACGGGACCGTGAAGCTTCCCGAGATGCTCGGTGGCGTCAAGGTCCTCCCGTCATAGCTCGCTGACGTCGCGGCGAGGTTCTGGGCGGCGGAGACGAAGGTGTGGTGCTTGGCCTCGAAGGCCACGCTGAGGGTGACAGCAGGCGCGGATCCTCCCAGGAGCGATTCCAAAGAGGCCAGGGTGGCGATCCACCAGTAGCTGGTGGCTCCCGGCGCGTCGGACACGTTCACCTGGCCGCCGGGGCGGGCGATGGCGGTCGAGAAGGAGACGGTGGGATCCGGCGGGAGCAAGGGGTAGCCCGTCCACTCGAGGACCGCACTTCCGGCCGCCACCGGCTTCTGGGTGGTGAGGTCGACCATGGCCAGAGCGCAACCGATGAGTCCGGAATTGAACTCGGGGACGCTCGGTGGACAATTGGCGTTCGGGTCCAGCGGCTGGAACGACGGCACTGTATAGGTGTCGTTCAGGGTGCCGCTCAGGTCGCTGAGGGGGAGGGCGAACGACGCCGGATTGATCTCCGGGAGCGCGGCCAGGGCCGATTCGAGAAGTGCCGGTGACGGAGTCGCGCCCCCCGACAGCAGCGCCGCCGCCTTGGGATCGATGCCGATGAGCAGGCTCGTCTCCAGCAGGAGATAGGGATGGAGCGGCGACAGCCCGGTGCAGCTGATGGTGATCTTGGTCCCGCCGGAGACGCCGGTGACGATGGGCAGGGTGGCGCCGTCGAACGTACATGCCGGTGGGGCCGGGGCCGTGGCCGTGGCTTTCCCCGTCTCTGTCTTTGTTGCCGCCGCGGCCGGCGTGGGTGAGATCCCGAGTGCCGCGCCAGTGGAAATCATGAGTGCGATGGCGAAGCCGAACCGCCGCAGATGACCACGCATGAGAAAACTCCTTCCGGAATCGTCACCTCGCGAGCGAACGAACGATCCCCCCGCATTCCCGAGGAAACCCTCAGAACAATGTGTCGTCTGCCCGCCGGCACGAAAAGGCTGATACCACCTGAACGCCTCCAGGCGGTTCCACCTACGACACGACGCCGAGTGCGGATCCCATGGTCGAACACGCCATTCGAGTACGGGGAATCACTCTCGTCGGTTTGCGTGGTATTGCGCTGTCGCCAAAAAGGAGGAAGGTCGATGCTGCAAGGGCACATTCATACCCACACGACTCAGGGGGATCAGGACGTGAAACTTCGCAAATGCATAGTGATGATCACTGCTGTTGCCATTCCCATCAGTCTCATTTCTGTCTTCGACGTCGGCGCCGCGTCGGCCAAGGGCTCACCCGTCGCGCAACCCGGCAAGGTGACGTGTTCGAAGATCAAGGGAAAGATCACTTTCAATCCGCCGCTCACCCTGAACGGGACGGCCACCGAGAACACCACCGTCAAGATCACGGTGAAGGGGTGCTCGGTGTCGGGCGGTACGGTGAAGCCCAAGAAGGGGACGGTGTCGAAGGACATCTCGACCGCCTCGAGCACGAACTCCTGCTCGTCTCTGGGGAACTCTCAGCCGGAGACGCTGACCGTCAACTGGGCCCCGTCCAGCAAGATCGCGCCCACCACGGCGTCTTTCTCCGGGTACGCAGTGGCCACCAACGGCGCCGGCGATGAGGGATTCAGCCTCCCCGACAGTGGGGGGACGGGCTCGGCTGCCGGGTCCTATGCCCAAGCCAGCGGCGTGACGGCCACGGCGTTCTCCAACGAGACCTCGAACCAGTTGGCCTTGGCATGCAGCTCGCCCGGGGGTCTGGCCTCACTGAAGATCACCAGCGGTTCGATCGGCTAGTCACACACATTCCAGAGGGTTGGTTGGCCGAGGGGCGGGGCGCAGGCCCCGCCCCTGGCCGGCTATCCGTCTGATGCTGCAGTGCGTCGGACGACCACTCGCACCCTACTCAGGAGGGACGAAAATGCTACTCAGGGGGTCATTGGCCACCCGTATGGGGGCCGTCGGTCTGGCCGTGTTCGTCACCGGTGGTGCGTTGCTCGGTGCCGCCGCCGTGGCCGGGGCATCGGGCTCGACGGGCTGTGCCACATCGTGCTCGATCACGGCCACGTCGACCACGGGGCTCGACACCTCGTCGGCCGTGCAGGTGACCGGGTCGGGATTCGCGCCGAAAGCGACCGGCGCCGTGGTGGAATGCAACATGGCGCCGGGTCAGCCGACGGTCCCGGTTCCCGACGATGCACCGAACTTCACCCATCTCGGCAGTCTTCCGGTGGGTTGTTCATCTCCGAACCAGACGCCGGCCAAGGTCTCGAAGGCGGGCTCCATCTTCGCGGGCCCGGGGGTCACGGTGGGAACGATCGGTCCTCCGGCCGTCGGTGGTGACTCGAGTGGCGGTGAGGCTGCGACCGACGCCGTCAACTATCCGTGTCCTCCCACGCAGGCGCAGGTGAGCGCCGGGGTGTCGTGCGCCTTCGTCTATCAAGACTCGAAAGGCGAGACGGCGTCGATCGCCGTGAGCTTCACCACGGCCTTCAGCACACTGCCCACCACGACGACCACGGCAGCACCGCCGGTCGGGTGCACTCCGGCGCCGGCGCAAAACACCGGGGGTCCACCCACCGTGACCGTCAATCCCGGGACATGCCTGGTGGGTGGGGTGAAGGTCACGGTGACAGGCAGCGGGCTGAAGGCCAGCCAACTCGGCGCCGTGCTCGAGTGCAACACCGCCTCCGGTGAACCACAGGTCCACAATGCGTTGGCCAATCAGAACATCCCGGTGGGCTGCACCGACCCGGTCAAGAATCTGGCCTCGACCGATGCCGGCGGGAACCTGCCCTCGACCACGTTCACCGTTGTGACCGGGACCGTCGGGCCGCCGGCGACGGGTACCGATACCGCCGGCCAGGACGCCACCGCCGACGCCGCCAACTATCCCTGCCCGCCCACGACCGCCCAGCAGGCGGCCGGGGTGACCTGCGCCGTCGTCTACGGCGACCAGGGCGGCGACCAGGTGGTCGTTCCCGTCGGTTTCGGGGCCAACCCCGGGGCCACGGGCAACAACCCCGGGGGCGGGGCCACGAGCGCCGCCTCGGCCAGGGCCACGACCACCAAGGCCGCCACCGGACAGTTGGCCTTCACCGGGGCGGGGTCGGGGTTGACGATCCTGGGTGTGCTCGGGCTTCTTCTGGTCATCCTCGGAGGTTCCCTTGTCCTCGTGGTCGACGGGCCCGGGCGTCTGTGGTGGTCGATGGCGTCGAGGTGGGGCTCACGGCCGAAAGACGTCGGGAGGTGACGCGGCGACGGGCGGCGTCGAGGGGGCGAGGGGGCGAGCGGGCTCGAGAGGACGAGTCCCGGCCGCCATTGCGACGGTCAAAGGTCGCCGCCCTGCCCTGAGTCAGGAGCCGGCGGCGTCGCGGCTTGGTGGGGGTGCCACCGGCGGTACGAAGACGTCGAGGGCATGGAGACGTCGGACAATCTCCTCGCGCAGAGCGCGAGCGATGCGTTCGCGTTCTGCAGTGGGGGTTCTGATCGACACGCGGCTCGTGAACGTGTTGGCGTCAGAGGCCACCACCCCCCACACCCGCGGCGCGGCCAGGCACGACGCCGCATAGCGGGTGTCGGCGGCCACGGTGTCTGCCGCATCGCTCATGGCGTGGAGAACGTCGTTCGGCCCTGCCGCGGCGGGGACCGGGATGTCGATCATGGCTTCGGCCCAGCCGCGTGACGTGTTGGCCAGCAAGCGGATCTCGCCGTTGGGGACGAACCAGATGGTGCCGTCGACGCCGCGCAGCCGGGTGACCCGCAGGCTCAGGTCCTCGACGGTGCCCGAGGTGCCGCCCACCATGAGGCTGTCGCCGATGTCGAACTGATCCTCGATGATGAGCAGGAAGCCGGCCAGCAGGTCGCGCACCATGCTCTGGGCCCCGAAGCCGATGGTGGCCCCGACGACCGTGGCTCCGGCCAGCAGCGGCGTCAGATTGATGCCGATGGTGCCCAGGGCCACGAAGACGGCGATCACCCCGATGACCACCCGCCAGATGTTTCCCGCCATGGCGGTGATGGTCACGGCCCGGGCCGCGGCCCGGGGGGAGTCGACCCGGCGGGTGGCCCGGCGGACCACGGCCCCGATCCAGCGACTGATGATCCTGCTGCCGAGCCAGGCCACGACCACCGCCACCAGGAGGATCACGATGACGGCCACCGGTTTCAGGACCACCTGCTGGAGATGGCGGGCCGTGGCCTGGTTCACCCCGAACCAAACCAGGAGGTCGTAGAGCCAGCCCTGATCGGCGGCCAGCAGCGCAGTGGCATCAGCGGTCACGACCGGTATTCTGGTCCGCCGGAGCCCCTTGGTGAGCACCCTCTCCCCCCACCGCCCGTCCACCGGTCGGCCGCTGGTCCTCCGGCTCGACCTGGCGTTGCTGCTCACCACCGTGGTGGTGGCCGGCATCGGCGTGGTGATCGTCTACTCCTCGACCCGGTCCAAACTGCTGCTCGGGGGGTTGAGTCCGCACTACTACCTGAACCGCCAGGCGGCCTACGTGGTCGTCGGGGGGATGGCCATGCTGGCGTTGGCGGCCGTCGACTACAAGTGGCTGGAGCACGCCAGCGCCGTTCTCTACGTCGGCATCGTCCTCGCCTTGTTGGTGATGTTCTCGCCCATCGGGTCGAGCGCTCTCGGCGCCACCCGGTGGATCCAGCTCGGTCCCATCCAGGTCCAACCCTCGTCGTTCGCCACACCGGTGTTGGTGGTGACGGTGGCCACCTTCTGCGCCCGTCGGCCCGAGGGACTCGAACGCCGGGATCTCTTGCGGATCCTGGCCCTGGCCGCCGTGCCCATCCTTCTCGTGGTGAAGCAACCCGACCTGGCCAGCGGGATCGTGATGTGCATCACTCTTCTGGCCATGCTCGTGGTGGCCGGCATCCCGAACCGCTATCTGGTGCTTCTGTTGGTGACGGCCGTGGTCGGCGCCTTCGCCGTCGTGCACTTCGGCCTGCTCAAGTCGTACGAGGTGAACCGGCTGACGAGCTTCCTGCACCCGGGCAAGGACCTGCAGGGGAGCAACTACAACCCGCACCAGTCGATGGCCGCCATCGGCTCGGGAGGGGTCTGGGGCAAGGGGCTCTTCCACGGTCCCCAGACGAACCTGCAGTATGTGCCCGAACAGCAGACGGATTTCATCTTCTCCGCCGTGGGCGAGCAGCTGGGTTTCGTCGGCTCGGCCAGCGTGATCCTGTTGCTCGGGATCGTCTCCTGGCGGCTGTTGCGCGCCGCCCAGACGTCCCACGACGCCTTCGGCCGGCTGCTGGCCGTCGGCTCCTTCACCTTCATCGCCTTCAGCGCCTTCGAGAACGCCGGGATGTCGATGGGGATCATGCCCGTGGCCGGTATCCCGCTGCCCTTCCTGAGCTACGGCGGGTCGGCCACCGTGGCCTTCTTCTGCGCCGTGGGGATCGCCCTCTCGGTCCAGGCCAGGCACCAACGATGACCGGCGCCGCCCCGGGTGCCGAGGCCGAAGGCGATCGGGCCGGCCTCGATCCGGGGACCTGGCGGTTGGCCGTGGTGGCCGGGGTGCGCATGGACATGCCCGGGGACCACCCCGAGGTCCTCGTCCACGAGGCGGTGTCACCGTGGCGGGAACTGGCCATCCCGGTGGGCATGGCCGAGGGCAACGCCATCGCCTACGCCTGGCGGGGATTCACCACACCGCGGCCGCTCACCCACGCCCTGTTCAGCGATGTGCTCGAGCGCCACGGGGTGGAGCTGGAAGCCGTGCGGATCACCGCACGCCAGGGGCGGAACTTCTTCGCCGAGCTCGACACCACGGGCCCCCGGGGCCGGCAGATCATCTCCTGCCGTCCGTCGGACGCCCTCGCTCTCGTGCTCCGACAGCGCTTGCCGACGCCGGTTCTCGTGGCCGACTGGGTCTTCGGTCCCGACGAGGACGAGGCGCCGCTGCCCGAGGTGGTGACGCCCGAGGTGGTGACCAGGGCCGATGTGGCCGCCGCCGTGGTGCAGATGGAGGCGACGTCGGCCGAGACCGTCGACCGCCAGCCGGCCGACGACGGTCCGGGGACAGCGGCCCAGGAAGGGTGAGGTCCCCTTACCCCGACGGGCCGCCGGCCGACGCCACCGGCGTGGCCGTGGCCTGGGCCGCCACGATGGCCCGTTCCCCTTCGTCGGAGATCCGCATGAGCAGCGCGATGAGGACGTAGTTGGCCACCAGCGAAGACCCGCCGTAGGCCATGAAGGGAAGGGTGATCCCGGTCAGCGGAAGCAGCCGGACGATGCCGGCCATGATGAAGAAGGCCTGCATGCCGATGATGACGGTCAGGCCGGCGGCCAGCAGTTTGGCGAATTCGGAGCGGGCCGTCTGGGCGATGCGCAGGCCGGCGCCGACGATCAGGACGAAGCAGAACAAGATCAGCGTGGTTCCGAGCAACCCCATCTCGGTGCCGAAGGCGGCGAAGATGTAGTCGGAATTGACTTCGGGGATGATGACATGGCCGGGCAGTGAGTTGCCGAGCAGGCCGAATCCCAGGCCCGTCCCCGTGAGCCCGCCGGTCCCCATCCCGTAGAGGCCCGACACCAGCTGGCCCGATCCCCCGACCGGCAGGTTCACCCGGGTCCAGGGGTGGAGCCAATTCTGCACCCGCGCGTCCACCTGGCTGAAGAGATGGCTGGCGATCAACGCGCCCACGGCGAACATGATGAAGCCGACGACGACGTAGAGGCCCCGGCCCGTGGCCAACCACAACATGGCGATGAAGAGCACGAAGATCAACAGGGCGAAACCGATGTCCCGCTCGGCGCCGAGCACGAGCATGGCGAAGCCCCAGGCCAGAAGGATCGGGCCCAAGGGACGGGGGTCGAGGACGAGGCGGTTGCCGAGACGGTAGGTGGCGACGGACAGCAGCTCGCGCTTCTCGGCGAAGTAGGAGGCGAAGAAGATGCAGAGCGCCAACTTGGCCAGTTCCACCGGTTGCCCGCTGATGGGGCCGATGCGGACCCAGAGCTTCACGGTGCTGTTCTGGGTGCTCACCGCGTTACCGAGGTGGGGGATCAAGGGCGAGAGCATGAAGACGACGGCACCGAGCAGAAGCAGGTAGCGGTAACGGTCGAGATCACGTGAACGCCGGACCACCAGCAGCGTGACGATGTACGCGCCCACACCGACGGCCGTCCACCCGGCCTGTGCCGTGGCGTATTTCGGAGGGCCGATCCGGGCGATCATCACGTAGCCCAGGCCGTTCAGCAGAGAGACCAGCGGAAGCAGCACGGGGTTGGCGTCGGGGGCGTAGAACCGGTTGGCGATGTGGGCGGCCAGGCCCAGACCGATGACGATGGCCAGGAAGGGCCCGAGATCGGCCGGGATCTTGGCCGTGGTGCCGGCGGCGGCCAACACGTAGGCGGCCACGATGATCAGGGTGCTCAGCACGAGCAGTCCGAGCTCGGTCCGCCGTCGGGGGTTCGGTCCCGACGGCCGGGCGGCCTGCCCGGGCAGACGTCGGCTCAGCAGGGTGGCCACCGCGCAGCAGCCTACCGCCGCTCCGGCCGCTGACGGCGGTTGCCGGCACCGGAGGAAAGCCAGGACGTGGGTGTCGGCCATACCCTCGAACGTTGCGGCGTCGACCCTCGAACGTTGCGGCGTCGACCCTCGAACATTCCTGCGTCGGGTGGCCGTCCACCGGGGTGGATCCCGAATCGACGATGGTTCGGCGGTGCTCGGAGCAGGAGTCAGCCGACCTCATTCGGGTAGTCTGGATGGTCGATGCAGACCGAGCCGATCCCCCCTGCCACGACTGACAGGCGGGGCCCATCGATCGGTTCTCTCCCCGCCCAGCCGGCGTCTCCGGGCCGGCTGACGCGCCTGGCCGACGCCGGTCACGACGCCATTTCCGAGCTGGGATCCGAGCGTTTCACCAACCGGGAGCTCTCGTGGCTCGAGTTCGGGGCGCGGTTACTGGACTTGGCCGACGACGAGCGGGTGCCGCTGCTCGAGCGGGTCAAGTTCCTGGCCATCTTCTCCGAGGGTCTCGACGAATTCTTCCAGGTCCGGGTGGCCGGACTGAAGGATCAGGTCGACGCCGGCCTGCGGGCCCGGTCGGCCGACGGACTGCGTCCCAGCGAGACCTTGCGGGCCATCGGGCGCCGGGTGTCGGAGCTCGTCCACCGGCAGTCGTCCATCTTCGTGGACGAGATCGCCCCCCAGTTGGCCGCCGCCGGCATCCGGCTGTCGGACTGGTCGTCGCTCGACGACGACGACCGGGAGTACCTGGTGGAGGTCTTCCAGCGCCAGATCTTCCCCGTCCTCACCCCGTTGTCGGTCGACCCCGGCCATCCTTTCCCCTACATCTCGAATCTCTCTCTGAATCTGATCGTCCGGGTGGGCGATCCCGTCACCGGCGAGGAGCGGGTGGCCCGGGTGAAGGTCCCCCCACTCCTTCCCCGGTTCGTGGTCATGCCCGACGGTGAGCGCTTCGTACCCCTGGAGCAGATCATCGCCGCCCATCTGGCCACCTTGTTCCCGGACATGGTCATCGGGGAGCACTACGCCTTCCGTGTCACCCGCAACGCCGACCTGGCGTTGGAGGAAGACGAGGCCGACGACCTGTTGGTGGCCGTCGAGATGGAGCTGCGCCGCCGCCGTTTCGGCCGGGCCGTTCGCCTCGAGGTGGCCGCCGACATGTCGGCCGACACCCGCGAGATGCTCGTCCACGAGCTCGACCTCGGACCCGAAGACCTCTACGAGACCGCCGCGCCCCTCGATCTCGGGGGCCTGTGGGCCGTCCATGCCCTCGACCGGCCCGAGCTGCAGGAAGAGGCCTGGGCACCCATGACCGCCCCCCGGCTGGCCAACGCCGGCAACGAACCCTCGGATCTCTTCGCCGTCCTGCGCGAACGCGACGTCCTCGTCCACCACCCGTACGACTCCTTCGCCACGTCGGTGGAAGCATTCATCTCGCAGGCGTCGTTCGACCCGAACGTCCTGGCCATCAAGCAGACCCTGTACCGGACCTCGGGCGACAGCCCCATCGTGGCGTCGCTGATCCATGCGGCGGAGTCGGGCAAGCAGGTGGCGGCCGTGGTGGAGCTGAAGGCCCGCTTCGACGAGCAGAACAACATCCTCTGGGCCCGTGCTCTGGAAGAGGCCGGCGTCCACGTCGTCTACGGACTCGTCGGCCTGAAGACCCATTCGAAGGCGGCCCTGATCGTCCGCCGCGAAGAGGAGGGCATCCGCCGCTACTGCCATCTGGGTACGGGCAACTACAACCCCCGGACGGCGCGGCAGTACGAGGACCTGGGACTGCTCTCGGCCGACCCCGACCTCGGCGCCGACGTCGGCGATCTCTTCAACTTCCTCACCGGCTACAGCCGCTACGCCCAGTACCGCAAGCTCACCGTCGCCCCGGTGGCGCTGCGGCACCGGATCCTCGAGTACATCGAGCAGGAGGCCGCGGCGGGGGAGTCCGGTCGGATCACCATCAAGGTGAACGGCCTGACCGATCCCGAGGTCATCGACGCTCTCTACCGGGCGTCCGCCGTCGGCGTGCCCATCGACCTCGTCGTCCGCGGCGTCTGCTGTCTCCGGCCGGGGGTGGCCGGTTTGTCCGAGACCATCCGGGTGCGCTCCATCGTGGGCCGTTTTCTCGAGCACTCCCGCATCTACCGCTTCGGCGGCACCGAAGGCCGGCCGTTGACCCTGCTCCTCGGATCATCGGACCTGATGGAGCGCAACCTCGACCGGCGGATCGAGGTGCTCTTCCCGGTGACCGACCTGGAGCTCCAGGCCCGGGTCCTCGAGATCCTCGATCTCAATCTGGCCGACGACACCAATTCCTGGGCTCTGGGGGAGACCGGCACCTGGAGCCGGGTCCCCACCCTCGAAGGCTTCAGCGCCCAGCACCGGCTGCAGGAGCTGGCCCGTGACCGCGCCCGCCGCCGGCGCGAGTCGGACGCGCTCGGGGTGCCGCCGACCTGAGCCAACGGCTCGGCTCACCTCCGAGAGGAACCACCCGGATCGGGGCCGTGGGACCGTTCGGCCACCACCTCGGAAGTCACGGCCGGCTCCGCAGCACCGTTGTCGGCCGCTGCACCGTTGTCGGCCGCAGCACCGTTGTCGGCCGCAGCACGGTTGTCGGCCGCAGCACCGTTGGCGCCGGGCGCGCCGTTCGGGGCTGGAGCCGGGGCCGGACGCGACCGGCCCCGGCGCGTCCGGCCGGCCGTGCCGTTCGACGGATGTTCGATGATCTCCTCGCGCGCCGTGCGCAGCCGTTGGCGCCAGCCCATGGTCTCGAACCGCAGGGAGAGATAGGCCACGCCGCCCACCGGGATGGGTAGCCAGAAGTTGACCAGCCGGTACCCCAGTACGGCCACGCCCGCCTTGTCGAGGGGTACGCCGAATCCCACCAGGGCCGGGATGAGGACACCTTCGATGATGCCCAGGCCGCCCGGCGTGATGGGGATGACGGCCAGGATGTTGGCCAGGCCGTAGGCCACGAGAACGTTCACGGGCGAGACGTAGTGATGGAAGGCGGCGATGAACACCCACAGGCAGCCGGCGTCGAGGAGCCAGTTGGCCGCCGCCCACAACACGGCCCGGTACAGCAGGTCCCGGTGGCCGGCCAGGTCCTTCAGCCGTTCGGCCACCCGGGCCACGCCCTCGGCCAGCCGGTCGCCGTTCAGGAACGGGACATGGTCGGCCCAGACCCGGACGACCTCGACACTGCGCCGCCGGCCCTTGGTGAGCGCCACGATCACCGCGGCGAACGACGCCATCAATATCGTCCCGGCCAGCGCCGCCCAGGTGTAGAGCGAGTTGTAGCCGTTGGTGAACAACGACACCATCAGGGCCAGCCAGAACAGGACGTTCAGCACCAGGGCCGAGCCCACCCCCTGCATGGCCAGGCCGAAGCCGGCGTCGGCGGGGCCGACCCCCGACTGCGACAGCAGTCGGTACGAGAGCCCCACCCCGGGTGCCGTCCCCCCGGGGACCACATGGCTGAGCGCCAGGCTCGACATGTCGATCCGCAGCAGCCTCCAGCGCTTCGGCCCTCCCGGTGAGAGCACGGTGTAGGTCAGCTGGGCATAGGCGGCCAGGGCGGCCGCCTCCAGCGCCAATCCGGCGATCACATAGACGCCGTTGATGTGGGAGACCTGGTCGAGCGACTTCTTGAAACCACCCAGCCGGGGCAGCACCAGGAACTCCACCACCAGCAGAACCACGACCGCGGTGACGGTCCATCTGACTTCTCTGCGTAACCGGCGGCGCGGCCGATCAGTGTGGCTGTGACCACGCATCCCTTCATGCTGGCACGTTGGCCGTGTCCCAAGCTGCCATGCTTGGCCGATGCCGGAGGACACCTCTCCCGACTCCCGCCGGGACCGGCTCTGGGACGCGGCGGCGGGCCGGGGCGTGCCCCTGCTGGCCATTCTGACCACGGTGGGCGTGGTGGCGGTGGTCTACCTGACCGGCAAGCTCGTCTACAAGCTGCGGGAGATCCTCCTGCTCATCGTGGTGGCGGGCTTCGTCGCTCTGTTGCTCAACCCGGCCGTGGTCCTGCTCCAGCGGTGGAAGGTCAAGCGACGGGGATTCGCCGTGGCCATCGTGACCGTCCTGGGCGTCCTCGTCTTCGCCGGCCTGGCCGCCCTCTTCGGCTATCCCCTGGTGAACGGCCTGACCCACCTGACCCACAAGCTGCCCACCTACGTGAAGCAGGTGGAGCAGGGCCAGGGGACCCTCGGCCACCTGGCCCGGAGGTACCACGTCCAGCGCTGGGTGGACAAGAACCTCGTGCCCAAACTCTCGTCTTTCGCCCAGAACCTGTCCAAGCCGGCGCTCACCCTGGGCAAGGCGGCGTTGAACCTGCTCTTCGCCCTGTTCGTGATCTTCGTCCTCGTCCTGCTGCTGCTGCTCGAGGGTCCGAAGCTCCGTCGCGGGCTCCTGACCATGATGCAACCCGAACGCGCGGCCCGGGTGTGGCGGGTCTCGGGCGAGGTGAGCCGCTCGGTGACCGGCTTCATGCTCGGCAACTTCATCACCTCGCTGATCGCCGGTCTGATCGTCCTCGTGACCCTCGTCATCCTGGGCGTGCCCTTCGCCTTGCTGTGGGCCCTGTGGGTGGCGCTGTTCGACTTCCTGCCCATGATCGGGGGGGCGGTGGCGGGGATCCCCACAGCCGCCTTCACCTTGACCCACTCCTTCAGTTCCTTCGTCGTCTTCGCCATCGTCTTCCTCGCCTACACCCAGATCGAGAACCACATTCTGAACCCCATCGTCATGAGCCGGACCGTGCGCATCAATCCGCTCCTCGTCCTGATCGCCATCTTGGTGGGAGCCAACGTCGGCGATCTCGTCGGAGGCTTCTTCGGCGGATTTGTGGGGACGTTGTTGGCCATTCCGTTGGCCGGAGCCATCCAGGTCATCGTGCGTGAGCTGTGGCAGTCCACCTCCCCGGAGTCTCAACTCGAGATCGTGGGGGGAGACAGAATCCCACCGGTCGTCCCGTAGGCTGGTCGCCTGTGCCCGTCCTGGTCGTCATACCGACGTACAACGAAGCGGAGAACATCCATCGCGTCCTGCGGGCCGTCCGCCAGGCCCTGCCCGACGCCGGGGTTCTGGTGGTCGACGACGGCAGTCCCGACGGCACCGCCGACCTGGCCGAGCAACTCGGCACAGAGCTGGGCCGCATCGACGTCCTGCGCCGGTCGGCCAAGTCGGGCCTGGGCAGTGCCTACCGGGCCGGCTTCGCCTGGGGTCTCGAGCGCGGCTGGGACGCCTTCGTCGAGATGGACGCCGACCTCCAACATGACCCCGGCGCCCTCCCCGGTCTGGTCGCCCCTCTGGCCCAGGGCGTCGATCTGGTGGTGGGGTCGCGCTACGTCCCCGGCGGCTCGATCCCGAAATGGCACTGGCACCGCCGTCTGCTGTCGCAGGGCGGGAACATCTACGCTGCCACCCTCCTCGGTCTGGGCATCAAGGACTCGACCTCGGGATTCCGCGTCTACAGCGCCCGGATCCTGCAGGCCATCGATCTCCGGGCCGTCCGGGCCGAGGGCTACGGGTTCCAGATCGAGATGGTCCGGCAGGTGCTCGACCACGGCGGCCGCGTCGTCGAGGTCCCGATCCGTTTCGTCGACCGGGTCGAAGGCGAGTCGAAGATGTCGATGCACATCGTCGTCGAGGCCCTCATCCTCGTCACCTGGTGGGCGGCGCTGCGTGGCCTCCGGGCCCTGCGGCCCGGGGGCCGGGCCCGACCGTCGTTGCGCAGCACCCCGTAGGCCCTCCCGGCCCGGGCCCGGAACCGCCCTCGTCGGCGGCGCCACGGGGGGCGCCGCCCGGGCGTCGGGCCGCCCATCTGCGATCATTTGCGGGTGCCCGATGTCGCCCGGATCCTGGTGGTCGACGACGAGCCCTACATCACCGACCTTCTCGGAGCCGCCCTCAAGTTCGAGGGCTTCACCGTCGAGGTGGCGGCCACGGGCACGGAAGCGCTGACCAAAGCCCTCCGGGGCCGCCACGACCTCGTGCTCCTCGACGTCATGCTGCCCGACGTGAGCGGCACGGAGGTCTGCCGGCGCCTGCGGGCCGAAGGCGTCTCGACGCCGGTTCTCTTTCTCACCGCCCGCGACGCCACCGAGGACAAGGTGGCGGGGCTCACGGTCGGGGGCGACGACTATGTGGCCAAGCCCTTCAGCCTGGACGAGCTGGTGGCCCGTATCCATGCCATCCTCCGCCGCACCTCGGGGCTGGCCATCGCCGAGCGGGCCCGGCTCGTCTTCGCCGACCTCGAGATGGACGACGACACCCACGAGGTCTGGCGCCGGGGCACCCTGATCGACCTGACGGCCACGGAGTTCAACCTCCTGCGCTACCTGCTCGAGAACGCCCGGCGGGTCCTGTCCAAGTCCGACATCGTCGACAACGTCTGGACCTACGAATTCGACGGCGATCCGAACATCGTCGAGACCTACATCAGCTATCTCCGCAAGAAGGTCGACAGCTTCGACCCCCCGCTCATCCACACCATCCGCGGCGTGGGCTACAGCTTGAGGATCGCCCGCGACCGCGAAGCGGACGGCGTATGAGGAAGCGTTCCCGGTGTCGCTGAAGAGACGGCTCGTCGCCGGCACCCTGGTCCTGCTGGTGGCCGGCATCCTGACCACCGACCTGGTGACCTCGTCGTCGCTGCGCTCCTTCCTCTACGGCCGTCTGGACGAGCAGATCGACGTGGCCCAGGACACGGCCTTCACCTACATCAACTCGACCTACACCAGGGCCCTGGCCGCCAACGTCCCCGCCGCCACCTCCAACCAGTCGGCCTGGCTGGCGGAGTTGTCGGAGCCGAGGGCGGCGGTGGGGGGATCGACCTCCACCCCGAGCGGACTGTCGACCACACCGGACACGGTGCCCGCGGCAGCGCCGAGCACCCCCTCGACCTCGGCGAACAGCGGGCCGCGGCGGACCCGGCTCAACGCCGAGACCCTGGCCGCCCGGCTGAGCCCCGACGTCTATGTGGAGGTGATCGACGCCAACGGCCAGATCGTCTTCCAACGCCCCTCCGGGTCGAGCGCCAGCCAGGATCCCGCCCCCATCCTGCCCGGGACCCTTCCCGTCCAGCCCGCCCCGCCGTCGACCCAATTCGGGTCCCATCACGGGGTCTACGTCCCCGATCGACCCACCTTCGAAGCCCCCGGCCAGGGCCACAAGACCACCTACCGGGCCCAGGCGCTGGCCCTTCCGGGGGGAACCCTCATCACCGCCGTGCCCCTCGATTCCACCACGGCCACCCTCACCTCGCTGATCCACGTGGAGGTCATCGTCTCGATCGTCGTGGTCCTGGCCCTGCTCTTCCTGGCCCTGTGGATCGTCCGCTTCGGCCTGCGCCCCCTGGAGGAGATGACCGAAACGGCCGGCGCCATCGCCGCCGGCGACCTCTCCCAGCGGGTCCGCCGTCCCGAGGAGCGCGGCGAGGTGGGCAGACTCGGCTCCGCCCTGAACGGGATGCTCAGCCAGATCGAGGCGGCCTTCGCCGAACGGACGTCGTCGGAGACCCGACTCCGGCGCTTCGTGGCCGACGCCTCGCACGAGCTGCGGACCCCCTTGACCTCGATCCGCGGCTACGCCGAGCTTCTGCGCAAGGACGCCCTGGCCGACGAGGAGGCCCGGCGCCGGGCCGCCGAGCGCATCGAGCACGAAGCGTCGCGGATGGGCCTGCTGGTGGACGACCTCCTGCTGCTGGCCCGACTCGACCAGGGCCGACCGCTCGAGCGCTTCCCGGTCGACCTCGGTGTCCTCGTCCACGACGCCGTGGAGGCGGCCCGGACCGTCGATCCGGCCCGGCCGATCTCGCTCGAGCTGTCCGGGGAGGTTCTCGTGGTCGGTGACGCGGCCCGTCTGCGCCAGGTGATCGACAACCTCCTCCAGAACGCCGTGGTCCATACCCCGCCGGCCACCCCGGTGGCCGTCTCGGTCGAACGCCAGGGCTCTCTGGCCGTCATCTCGGTGGCCGACGAGGGTCCCGGACTGGCCCCCGACCAGGCCGAGCGTGTCTTCGACCGTTTCTACCGGGGCAGCGAAGCCCGGACCGGGGAGGGGACGGGCCTGGGTCTCTCGATCGTGGCCGCCCTGGCCACGGCCCACGGGGGCCGCGCCCTGGCCCGCAGCCGTCCCGGCCCGGGGGCGGTCTTCACCGTCGAATTGCCGGCCGCCGACGAGGGGGAGCCGACGGTGACGCCGCGGCCGGCGGCCTCGCGCCAGGCGCCGGAGCCGGAACCGGAGACCGACGCCCCCGAGCCGGTGGCGCCCGACGTGGTGGACCATGGGCCCCGACCTGTCCGTCACTGACCGGGGCCGGGGCCGCCCGGTCCTCGCCGTCCACGGCCAACCCGGCCTGGCCACCGACTGGGATGCCGTGGCTGGCCATCTGGAGCACGATCACCGGTTCCTCGCCCCCGACCGTCCCGGCTACGGCCGTAGCGGTGGTGACCCGCTGGCCATGGCCGCCAACGCCGAGGTCCTGGCCGACCTGCTTCTCGAACGCCGGGCGGCGCCGGCCACCGTGGTGGGCCACAGCTACGGCGGCGGCATCGCCGCCCTCCTGGCCGCCCGCCGTCCGGACCTCGTCTCGGCCCTGGTCCTGGTGGCCCCGGTGGGCCGGGCCGACAGCATCGGGGCCCTCGACCACCTCCTGGCCTGGCCCTGGGCCGGTGAGGCGCTCACCGCCGCCGGCCTCCTGGCCTTCGGCCGGGTCCTGCCCCGGCTCCGGGGCCTGGCCGGCCGGCTGCCCGGCGGCCGGCTGGCCTGGCTCGAGGCGAGCCTCCCCGACCGGCACTTCGTGGAGCTGACCTCGCACTCCGGCCGCCAGATCTGGCGCAGTTTCGTCTTCGAGCAACGCGCCCTCATGACCGAGATCTCCGACGTGGAGCGGGCCTTCCCCCACGTCGGCGTGCCCACGGTGGTCATCACCGGCACATGGGACGTCGTGGTCCCCTCATCGGTGGCCGCCACCGTGGCCACTGCCATCACCGGGTCGGAGCTGGTCACCGTGGCCCGGACGGGTCACTTCATCCCCCGCGACCAGCCCCGGCTGGTGGCCGACGCCGTCCGCCGCGTCGAGGCCAGGACCGACCAATAGGGACCTACCAGTAGTAGCGGTAGACGACCTCGGCCACGCAGCTCGGCTTGTCGGCCCCCTCGGTGGCCAGCGTCACTTCCAGGATGACCTGCACCGCGTCCTTCACCTCTTCCACGGCGTTGACCGTGGCCCCGAGCCGCAGCTTGGATCCGACCTTCACCGGTGCCGGGAACCGCACCTTGTTGCAGCCGTAGTTCACCCCCAACCTCATGCCCTGGACGTCGAGCACCTCGTGGATCAGCGCCGGGATCAGCGACAGCGTCAGGTAGCCGTGCGCTATCGGTCCGCCGAAGGGACCGCCGGCGGCCCGCTCGGGGTCGACGTGGATCCACTGGTGGTCGTCGGTGGCGTCGGCGAACAGGTTCACCCGGGCCTGGTCGACCAGGAACCAGTCGGACCACCCGAGCTGCTTCCCTTTGAGGGCCTGGAACTCGTCGCTGCTGTGCACGGTGGTCACCATGCCCGTGACCTTACGCCGGGCACCTGCCGCCGGTCACCTGCCGCCGGTCGACTTGTCTCAGTGAAACCAGATCTTCTCGTACTCGCGGCTCTGGGTGTGCAGGAAGAGAGCCAGCAGCACCACGGCGAAGAGCAGGGTCAGGAGAATGGCGAAGCCGCCGATCAGCAGGATGTAGAGGTCCACGATCAGGTTCAGCCCGGCCAGGGCCACCCCGAGCCGGTAGCCCCACCTCTTCTCGTTGGCCACCCCGAACCCGGCGGCCCCCAGGCCGAGCGGGATCAGCGCCGCCACCGGGTACGAACCGAGCAGCAGGCCGATCAGCCCGAACACGGCCGTCAGGTAGCAGAGCATCACCGCCCCCTGCAGCGTCTGGGGCTGTGATCCGTCGAACCAGTGGCGATCGTCGGCCATCGGGCCATTCTTGCAGCCGACGACCACCCCGCACCGGTCACAGCGGGGCCCATACGGCCATTACCCTGGACCACGTGCACGCCGCCGAGCACGCCTCCGGCCCACCCACCGATCGTCGCCTCCCGATCCCTTCCGAGCGCCGGGACAGGAGTTCGTCACGCCACCCCTCGGCCACGGCCCACCCCGATCACCATCACCGCAGCGTCCAGGGGGGCAGCGCCCGGGCGGCCGTCTTCGGCGTCAGTGACGGCCTCGTCACCAACGTCTCTCTCATCCTCGGTATCGCCGGCGCCCACCCCGCCGCCGGTGTCGTCCGACTGGCCGGCGTGGCCGGCCTGGTGGCCGGCGCCTTCTCCATGGCCTCAGGGGAGTACGTCTCCATGCGGGCCCAGACCGAGCTCTTCGAGCGCGAGCTGGCCCTCGAGACCCACGAGCTGCGCACCCGCCCCGAGGGCGAGCGCCGCGAGCTCGTCCGCATCTACGAGAGCCGCGGCGTGGAGCCCGAAGTGGCGGGCCACCTGGCCACGGAGATGATGCGCACGCCCGAGCTGGCCCTCGAGACCCACGCCCGGGAGGAGCTCGGCATCAATCCGAACGCCCTGGGATCGCCGGTCAAGGCGGCCGGCTCCTCTTTCGCCACCTTCGCCCTCGGCGCCCTGCTGCCCTTGATCCCCTGGTTGATCACCCACGGCACGGATGCCGTGGTGGCCTCGATCGTGGTGGCGGCCGTGGCCGCCGTCGCCGTCGGCGCCGCTCTGGCCGCCTTCACCCATCGTTCCTGGTGGTGGTCGGCCGCCCGCCAGCTCGGCATATCGGCCGTGGCCGCGGCGGTGACCTACGGCATCGGCACCGCCGTGGGCGTCTCGACCGGCCACTGACCTCTCGATCGAGAGTGTGACCCACCCTCTTCACGCGGCCGGCGCCACGTCCCCCGTGTAGGCGCGGTCGACATGGTCGACCTCGAAGCCGAGCTGCCGGTACAGGCCGACGGCGGGCTCGTTGGCGGCATCGACGTACAGCATGCCCAGGGTCAGCCCTCGACCGGCCAGGTAATCGAGGCCGGCCACCACGAGGGCCCGGCCGAGCCCGAGGCCCTGGAAGTCGGGGTCGACCGAGATGACATAGATCTCACCCAGCTTGGGCTCTTCGTCGCGGTGCACCTTGGTCCAGCACGACGCCGCCAGCCGCCCCTCACGCTCGTGGAGCAGGAAGCCATCGGGGTCGAACCACGATTCCGCCTCACGTTCGAGCAGGGTGTCCAGACTCCAGTCGCCCTGCTCGGGGTGCGAGGCGAAGGCCCGGTTGTTCACCGTCAACCACGCCGCCTCGTCCCGGCCCGGCGCGAAGCGACGCGTCTGCACACGGATCTGATCGTCGTCGAGCGGCAGCGGACGTCGCATCTGGAAGAGGTCGCGCCCGCGTCCGAGCCCCGAGACTTCGGCCATGGCGTCGGTCTCGGCCGTGGGCTTGGGCACCCAGAGGTGCACGTGCCCACCGCCCAGCCGGCGGACCTCGCCCAGTGCGGCGTCGAGAAGGCTCGTCCCCACCGTCTGACCCTCGCCGCGGTGATCGGGCCGTATCACGACCTCGACGCCCCAGGTGTTGTGGCCCCGGCTCAGCTGGGCGTAACCGATCAACGGGCCCTCCGAGCCCTCACGAGCGACGAAGCCGGCGAATCCCGTCCGTCCGCCGTGGACGAGGTCCAACCACTTGTGCTCGCCCAGGGGTCGATGGCCGTCGGCCACCGTGACCTCATGGAGCAGCTCCGACACCTCGGCGATGTCGGTCTCGCCCATCCGTCGCTTCACTTCGACCTGATGCACCCCGGGCACGCTACCGTCGCCGGCCCGGCCCCACGACTGGGTAACCTCGGCTGAGTGGCCGCCCCCCGTAGCCTCCGCGGCCGGGCTCGGGAGGTCTCGGCCCGACTGGCGCTCGAGTATCCGGGTTCGCCCACGGAGCTCTGCGCCCTGCGCTACGGGAGCCCGTTCCAGCTCCTGGCGGCCACCATCCTGTCGGCCCAGAGCACCGACCTGAGGGTGAACACCGTCACCCCGGCCCTCTTCGCCACCTACGGCACCCCGGAGGACCTGGCGGCGGCGCCGGCCGAGGCCGTCGAGGAGATCGTCCGCTCGACGGGGTTCTTCCGGGCCAAGTCCCGCAGTCTCCTCGGCATGGCGGGGGCCATCGTCGACCGCTTCCAGGGCCAGGTGCCGTCGGAGATGCAGGACCTCGTCACCCTGCCCGGCGTGGGCCGCAAGACGGCCAATGTCGTGCGCAGCGTCGCCCTCGGTCTTCCCGGTCTCCCGGTGGACACCCATGTCGGCCGGATCGTCCGCCGCCTGGGGCTCACCGAGCAGACGGATCCCGTGCGGGTCGAGACGGAGATCTGCGCCCTTCTCCCCCCGGCCGATTGGGGCACCTTCTCCCTCCGCCTCATCCTCCACGGACGCTCCGTCTGCCCGGCCCGGAAACCCCGGTGCGAAAGCTGCCTCCTGGCCGATATCTGCCCGTCCTCCACGGTCCCGCTACGTCGGGCGCCCCCGGCGGCACGGTCCCGGGCTCCGAAGCCCCGTCCACCGGCCCAACCCCGCAAGACCTGACCGGGAGGCGCCCGGACACGTTGTGGGGATGTTGTGCCCTGCCGCCGGGAAGATCGGGACGAACCGTGCTGTTCTAGAAGGAGCCGGAACCGGTTCCCGCCACCTGGTTTCGGAAGAGCGCGATCGGGATCCGCCGCCCGATCCGCTCGCACGACGGCGCCCTCCGGGGCGCCGTCGTCGCGTGTACGTGAAACGTCCCGCCCCGCCCGACGTTGTATGACCGACGGCTCCGGCCGTCAATCTTGATAATTGACAGTGCCCACACCATGAGCGAGGCTGGAAGAATCCTGACATCCGTGTCAGGCATCAGGTCATGGCTCACAAACGCGTCTGGGGGACCAAGATGACTCACGTTCGTCTGTACCGAGTGCTGGCCGCGGCAAGCGCGCTGGTATTTGTCGGAGCCGTGGGGGGTGCTCTTCCAGCCTCGGCCAAGAAGGCTCCCAAGCCCAAGCTCGTCTACACACCGAAGAAGCCCCTGGTGAACGGGACAGTTGTCACGGTAAGTGGTTCAGGATTCACTGCAAATGATTCGTTGTACGTCGGCCAGTGTGTCACCGCCGACCAGAGCCTGACCGGCGGGGGCTGCAACATCAACGGCTTCCAGCCGGTGACGGTCTCGGGAACGGGAACGTTCAGCGGGGTCCAGGTCACACTGATCACCGGTCAGATCGGGGTGGACCCCGGGACGTGTGGCACGACGAAGCAGGACGCCAAGGCCTGCTCCCTGAGCGCCGGCAATGCGTCGGGCGGGGACTCGAAGCAGGTCAAGATCAAGTTCACGATCCCGAAGAAGTAGCGGTCGCCAGCGGTCGCCAGAATCAGCCAAGCCCGTTGCCTTTCTGCAACGGGCCCCGGGAAGTGACGGCCTGCCCAGCATCATGGGGTGCTGGGCAGGCCGTCCCCACCGCGCCGGGCCGAGGAGAGAAGGTCCCGGCATGAGGAAGAGGGGGACGAGGTGAGAGGGTCGAGGCTCCTGGCGCGGCGTCTGGGGGTCTTCGGTCTGGGCTCGCTCGTCGTCGGCGCCGTCCTGCTCGGTTCGGGGGTCACGGTCTCGGCCCACAACGCCGCCGGCGCCGCCGTGGCGCCGCAAAAGAAGAAGCCACCCCCCTCGTCGACACCCTCGACCACACCGACGACGATGCCCACCACCACCACCAGTACGGCGCCCCTCCCCCCGTGTACCCCGGCGCCGACGACGGCCACCGGAGTGAACACGACGGTCACGCCCAACACGACGGCCACCCTGACCATGGACCCGGGGACCTGCATCGTGGACGGCACGGTCGTCAGCCTGACCGGCTCCGGATTCGTCGACGGGGCGCTCGGTGTCTTCCTCGAATGCAACAGTGACTCGAGCCAGCCCACGGCGACGTCCAATGACATTCCCGTGAGCTGCACCAGCGTGTCCTCGTCGCAGGGCCCGGGAATCGTCAAATTGAGCCCCACCGGGACGGTGGGCCCCGACAACTTCACCGTGAAGGAAGGCACCGTCGGACCCCCCTGCGCCCCGAGCTGCGTCGGAGCGCTGACCGACAGTTCCGGCGGAAGCTCGTTCGCCGACGCCGCCCGTTACCCCTGCCCGCCGACGCCGGCCCAGCAGGCGGCGGGGGACACCTGCGAAGTCCTGTTCGGCGACAGCAGCGGCGACGCCGTCATCGTTCCCATCAGCTTCAACGTGGCTGTGCCGCCACCGCCGGCCACCGTCTCCACGGCGGCCCCGACATCTCCGAGCGGCTCGGGGGCGACCCCCGCCCCGGCGGCCAAGGCCACGTCGACCAAGGCGTCGACCGCTGCCCTGGCCTTCACCGGCCCCGGCCCCGGCCTCGTGTGGCTGGCCGTGGCGGGCGCCGTGTTGATGGTCCTGGGGTTGCTGGCCCTGGCCGTGGTGGACCAGCCCCGCCGCACACTGCGGGTGGTGGCCAAGCGGGCGGCTCGATCACGGCCCTCGCCGTAAGGGGGCGCTGCAGAGCTCAGCGCCCCCGGAGCCGAGGGGTCGTGAGCCGCCCGAGTCGCCGCACCGCCCCCCGTAACGCCCTCTCCACGGCGAAGAGTTCGGACGCCGTCTCGTCGTCGTGGTCCGTCGCCGCCTGGTCGGCGATGGCGACGAGCCGTCGTGTCAGTTCGTCGAGGGCAGTGGCCACGGAGGACAGCTCGGCGCGCGGTGCGGGCATCGGAAGATGATGTCGCATCGCCGGTGCGATAGCGACCCGCCTTCTCCCCCGGCGCCCGGCAGGAGACGGCCAGGGCGGAAGGGCCCCGGGCCCCGGGTACGATTGCCTCCCCGTGCTCCTCACCCCGCTCGATCTCCGTGGCCTGTCGGTGCCCGAGCTGACGAGGGCCGTGCCCGGCCTGCCGGTGGAGGCGGCCTTCCCGTCGTCCGAGGTCCGGGCCATCCTCGATCTCGTGCGCCACGGGGGTGACGCTGCCCTGCGCGACCTGACCCGACGATTCGACGGGGTCGTGGTCGACGCCCTGCGTGTCGACCACGAGGAGATCTCGGCCGCCATCGAGGCCATCGCCCCCGACCTGCGGGCCGCCCTCGAGCTGGCCTACGGGCGCATACTGGCCTACCACCGCCACGAGCCGGCACCGGTGGGGACGTTCGAGCTGGACGGCGTCACCGTCAGGCACCTCGTCCGTCCGGTGCGCCGGGCCGGTCTCTACGCGCCGGGTGGCCGGGCCCGGTATCCCTCCACCGTTCTCATGGGCGCGGCGCCGGCCCGGGTGGCGGGCGTGGACGAGATCGTCCTGTGCGTGCCTCCCGGGAGCGACGGCCATATCGCCACCGAGACCCTGGCGGCGGCGGCCATCGCCGGAATAGACGAGGTCTACCGGGTCGGAGGGGCCCAGGCGGTGGCGGCCATGGCCTTCGGCACCGAGACCATCCGCCCCGTGGACGTGATCGCGGGCCCCGGCAATCGCTACGTGGCCGAGGCCAAGCGGCAGGTGGCGGGTGTCGTGGGGGTGCCGGCGGCCTTCGCCGGCCCCTCCGAAGTCGTGGTCCTGGCCGACGCGTCCACCCCCGTCGACTGGGCCGCCATCGACATCGTGGTCCAGGCCGAGCACGGACCCGACGGCCTGGCCTGGTTGATCACCTGGTCACCTTCTCTGGCCGATGCGGTCAGCGCGGCGGTGGAGGATCTGGTGGCCCGCTCACCGAGGCGGGCGGAGCTCGAGGCCACCCTGGGATCGGGTGGCTACGCCGTTCTCGTCGACGGCCCGGCCGAAGCCATGCTGGTGGCCAACGTGGTGGCGCCCGAGCACCTGGAGATCCTGACCGCCGAGGCCGAATCGCTTCTCCCCCTGGTGCGTAGCGCCGGAGCGGTCTTCCTCGGCCCCTACGCGCCGGCCAGCGTGGGTGACTATCTGGCCGGTCCCAACCATGTCCTGCCCACCTCCCGCACCGCCCGCTTCGCCTCGGCTCTGCGCGTCGACGATTTCCGGACCCACATCCACGCCGTCTCTCTCGACGGTGACGCCCTGTCTCGTCTGACACCCCACGTGGTGGCTATGGCCGAGGCCGAAGGCCTTGCGGCCCATGGCGAATCCGTCCGACGGCGTCTCGACCCCGACCCGGTGCGCGTGACCGATGGTCACAGGGAGGCGGCCGACGCCGACGGGGACCCATGATGGAGCAACCTGTGACGGCACCCGAGGTGGCCGTGCGCGACGACCTCGCCGAGCTCACCGGTTACCACTCCCCCCAGGTGGACGTCGAGGTGCGGCTCAACACCAACGAGTCACCCTTCGCGCCCCCCGAGCAGTGGTTGGACGAACTGCGCGACGAGTTGGGACGCATCGCCTTCCACCGCTACCCCGACCGCGGTGCCACCGCCCTCCGAGCGGCACTGGCCGAGTTCCACGACGTCGAGATCGACCGCCTCTTCTGTGCCAACGGCTCGAACGAAGTGCTCCAGTGTCTCCTGCTCGCCTACGGCGGCACGGGCCGGACCGTGGCGCTGTTCGAACCGACCTATGCCCTTCACCGCCACATCGCCTCGCTCACGGCCACCAAGGTGGAGAGCGGATGGCGCGGAGCCGACTTCCGCCTCGATCCCGATGTGGTCGACCGCGTGCTCGACCGGGCCCGCCCGACCATCACCTTCCTCTGCTCGCCCAACAACCCCACCGGGAGGACCGAAACCCCCGAGATGGTGCAGCACGTCCTGGACCGGGCGCCGGGGCTGGTGGTGGTGGACGAGGCCTACGGTCAATTCGCGCCGTCGAGCGCGCTGGAGCTGACCCGCCGCGCCGTCGCCGGCTCGAACCGCCTCGTCGTCCTCCGGACGTTCTCCAAGACCTGGTCGATGGCGGCCTGCCGGCTCGGCTACCTGGTGGCGGACCCCGCCGTCGTCCGGGCCTGCGAGGCGGTGGCCCTGCCCTACCACCTCGACGCCGTGACCCAGGCCGCCGGCCGGCTGGCTCTGCGCCACATGGGGGCGATGGAGCAGCGGGTGGCTCTTCTGAACGAGGAACGCGGTCGTATGGCCGCCGCCCTCGGAGACCTGCCGGTCGAGACCTGGCCGTCGGACGCCAACTTCATCTTGTTCCGGCCGACGGCCCGGCCGGCCCGGCGGGTGTGGGACGACCTGCTGGCGTCGTCCGTGCTCGTGCGAGACTGTTCCACATGGCCCGGGCTCGACGAGTGCCTGCGCGTGACGGTGGGAACCCCGGCGGAGAACACCCGCTTCCTCGCCGCTCTCCGCTCCAGTCTGACGGAGAAGGCGTCATGACCACGACCGCCCCCGGTGGATCCGGCCGTCACGCGGCGCGCCAGCGGACCACCAAGGAGACGACGGTGAAGGTCGACCTGTCTCTGGACGGATCGGGACACGTCGAGGTGGAGACCGGTCTGCCTTTCTTCGACCACATGCTGGCGCAGCTCGGACGCCACGGCGGCTTCGATCTCGTCATCACGGCCCGGGGAGACCTCGAGGTGGACGCCCACCACACGGTGGAGGACGTCGGCATCGTGCTCGGTGACGCCTGTGGGGCGGCACTCGGGGACAAAGCCGGCGTCCGCCGCTTCGCCTCCCTGGCCCTGCCCCTGGACGAGGCCCTGGTCGAGGTGGCCCTCGACCTGTCGGGCCGGCCCTTTCTCGTCTACGACGTGCCCTTCGCTCCCGAGACCCCGTCGCTCGGGTCGCCGCCGTTCGATCCCCAGCTGGCCGAGGAGTTCTGGCGAGCCTTCGTCACCGCCGCCGGCCTGACTCTCCACGTGCGGCTGGTGTCAGGCAAGAACACCCACCACATCCTGGAGGCGTCGTTCAAGGCGGCGGCGCGCTGTCTACGCGACGCCGTGCGGGTGGAGGGCGGGGCCGTGCCTTCCACCAAGGGCACTCTCTCCACCAAGGGCACTCTCTGAGCACCGACGCGGAAGGGTCAATCTGATGATCGCCGTTCTCGACTACGGCATCGGCAATTTGCGCTCGGCGGAGAAGGCCCTGGTGCATCTGGGAGCCGACGCCCGCCTGGTGACGGACCCCGACGAGGCCGCCGGCGCCGCCGGGGTGGTCCTTCCCGGAGTGGGTGCCTTCGGGGCCTGTGCCGCGGCCCTGCGTCGCAGCGGCCTCGATGAGGTGGCCGTCGCCGCCCTCGAGCGGGGGACGCCCTTCTTCGGTATCTGTGTCGGTCTCCAGCTGCTCTACGAGGGCTCGGTGGAGGCGCCGGGCGTACCCGGACTCGGCTTCGTGCCCGGCATGGTCGGTGATCTGCCGCCCGGGGTGAAGCGACCGCAGATCCAGTGGAACCGCCTCCGGCGTCGTCGGGCCGACGCCGCGCTCCTGGCCGGACTGGACGACGAGTCCTGGGTCTACTTCGTCCACTCCTTCGCCCCCGGTGACGGCGACGACGTGGTCGCCACCTGTGACTACGGAGGGGACGTGACCGCCGCCATCGAACGGGGCCCCGTGTGGGGGACCCAGTTCCACCCCGAGAAGTCCGGCACGGTGGGTCTGGCCATCCTCGACAATTTCATCGGTGCCTGCGAAGGCCGGACCGGGGCCGTCTGAGAATGGAGCTCTTCGCCGCCATCGACCTGCGCGACGGCGCCGCCGTCCGGCTCGTCCAGGGCGATTTCTCGCGCCAGCGCGGCTACGGCGATCCCGTGGCTCTGGCCCGGCGCTACGTGGAGGGCGGGGCCCGGTGGATCCACATGGTCGATCTCGATGCGGCGCGTACGGGGGCCCCCGTCAACCGCGACACCGTCCTGGCCGTGGCCGCCGCCGTCGACGTCCGGCTCCAAGTGGGGGGAGGGGTCCGCAGTGCCGAGACCGCCGCGGCGCTGCTCGACGGTGGTGTGACCAGAGTCGTCCTGGGCACGTCGGCGGTGGGCGATCCCGATCTGGTCCGGGCCCTGGCCGACCGGTACCCGGCCCGGGTGGCGGTGGGGCTCGACCACCGCGGCGGGGGGGCCCAGGTGGCCGTGGCCGGTTGGGAGAAGGCTTCGGACTCCACCGTGGCCGACGTGCTGGACCTCTTCTGCGCCGTTCCCCTGGCGGCCGTCATCGTCACCGCCATCGAGCGCGACGGCGCCATGAGCGGTCCCGATCTCGACGGTCTGCGGGCCGTCCTGGAGGCCACCACGCACGACGTGGTGGCCTCCGGTGGGGTACGCGGCGCCGCCGACCTCGCCACCCTGGCCCACATGGAGGCCGGGGGCCGCCGCCTGGCCGGAGCGATCGTGGGAACCGCCCTCGTCGAGGGCGCCGTCAGTGTCGAGGAGGCGATCGCCGCGTGCGCAGCGTCCGGGTAGTGCCCTGTCTCGACGTGGACGACGGGCGCGTCGTGAAGGGCGTGCGCTTCGTCGACCTGATCGATGCCGGCGACCCGGTGGAGTTGGCCTCTCGTTACGACGCCGAAGGCGCCGACGAGCTCGTCTTCCTCGACATCACGGCCTCGGCCCATGGACGCGACACCATGGTGGAGGTCGTGGCCCGCACGGCCGAGCAGGTCTTCATCCCGTTCACCGTGGGCGGAGGCGTCCGGCGGGCCGAGGATGCCCGACGCCTGTTGCGGGCGGGAGCCGACAAGGTCGCGCTCAACACCGCCGCCCTTCTCGAACCCGAGCTCGTCCGCACGCTGGCCGGCGAGTTCGGCGCCCAGTGCGTGGTGGTGGCCATCGACGCCCGCCACCGGCCGACGGGCGGGGGCTGGGAGGTCTATACCCACGGAGGCCGAGAGAACACCGGACAGGACGCGGTGTCCTGGGCGCAACGCTGCGCCGCCGGTGGTGCCGGCGAGATCCTGCTCACCTCCATGGACCGCGATGGCACCCGCCTCGGATTCGATCTGGAACTCACCCGGGCCGTGGTGGACGCCGTCTCTGTCCCCGTCGTCGCCTCGGGAGGGGTCGGAACCCTGGGCCATCTGGTCGACGGGGCCCGCGTGGGCGGGGCCGACGCCGTCCTGGCCGCCTCCATCTTCCATCGGCGCGAACACACCATCGCCGAGGCCAAGGCCTACATGGCGGACCACGGGATCATCGTCCGCCCTCCCGTGTCGTGATCGTCCACCCTCCCGTGTCGTGATCGTCCACCCTCCCGTTTCGTAATCGTCCGGGATCTCTCCGCTCTCATCAGAGCCCCCGGTGCCTGGGCTCGGGACCGGGCGGCAAGGGGAACGGGCCGTCGGGGCCATGCGGTACCGTGTCCTGGGTGGACTCCGCACCGTCGAGACCGTCGAAGCAGCCCATCACCATGCTGGCCGACCGGGTCCTGGCCCATGTGCCGGTGGCCGAAGGAGAGCGTCGGTCCCGGGCCGGCATCCTCATCCCGGCCACCGCTCAGGTCTCGCGCCGCCTGGCGTGGGCCGAGGTCTCGGCCGTGGGACCGCATGTCCGCACCATCAAGCCGGGGGACAAGGTGCTGTTCAATCCCGAAGACCACTTCGAGGTGGAGGTGCAGGGCGAGGAGTACGTGCTGCTGCGGGAACGGGACATCCACGCCGTGGCCTCGGAGCGCATCGACAGCGGGACCGGGCTCTATCTGTGACCCCGGATCCATGACCCCGGACCTATGAACTCGGATCCATGAACCCGGTGCCCGTTCCCGCAGACCGCACGGCCACGCCGATCGAATTCGCAGAGACGGATCTCGACGTGATCGCGTTCAATTCCGACGGGCTCGTCCCCGCCATCGTTCAGGACGCCGGCGACGGTGCCGTCCTCATGCTCGGCTATATGGACGCCACCGCTCTGCGCAGAACCCTCTCGAGTGGACGCTCGTGGTTCTGGAGTCGCAGCCGGGGCGAATACTGGTGCAAGGGTGAGACGTCGGGAGATCGGCAGTGGGTGCGGGCCGTGCACTACGACTGCGACGGCGACACCCTCCTCGTCACGGTGGACCAGGACGGCGCCGGTGCCTGTCACACCGGGGCCCGGAGCTGTTTCTACCGCGCCTTCGGCACCGGCCACGGTGACGCCCCCGGGGCCGGCCCGGCCGGCGGTGCCCCGGACGCGCCCGCGCCCGGGTGACGGACTCTTCGGTGTCCGACCCCTGTCGGCCTGGCGGCGCGGCGTTTCGCTCCCTGGCCCGCAAGCACCGGATCGTCCCCGTCTGGCGCGAGATGGTGGCCGACACGGTGACTCCCGTCGGTGCCTTCCTACTGGTGGTGGGGGAGCGACCGGGATTCCTGCTCGAGTCGGTGGAGGGCGGTGAGCGCTGGGGCCGGTATTCGTTCGTGGGCCGCCGACCCCTGGCCACCGTGGTGGCGCACGGCCGGACGGTGACGACGACGGGCCCGTTGGCGCTCGCCCCCGAGGTGGTGGCGCGTGCCGGTGACGGGGTGCTGGCCACGGTCGAGGCCCTGCTCGACGTCTACCGGTCGCCCGAGCTCGCCGAGCTGCCCCCGTTGCACGGCGGACTGGTGGGTTACCTGGGCTACGACGTCGTCCGCGAGGTGGAGCGCCTGCCCGACGTCCCCCCCGACGATCTCGGCTTCCCCGACGCCCGCCTCGACGTGATCGGCCAGCTCTGTGCCTTCGACCACTGGCGCCAGCGGGTGGTGCTGGTGGACAACGTGATCACCGACGACACCTGGAGCGAGGCCGAGGCCGACAACGCCTACGCGGCCGCCGGCAGCCGCTTGGAGTCGTTGGCGACCGACCTCTTCCGCCCCCTGGCCGTGCCCGCCCTCGAGCCCCCGGACGGCGCCGACGAGGTTCCGGCGGTGGACCGGACGATGGCGCCGGCCATGTTCATGGACGCCGTGTCGGTGGCCAAGGACCACATCACCGCCGGGGACATCTTCCAGGTCGTGCTGTCCCAGCGGTTCGACCTCGATCTCGACGCCGACCCGTTCGACGTGTACCGCGTCCTTCGGCTGGTGAACCCGAGCCCCTACCTGTACTTCCTCCGGGGCGAGGAATGCACCGTGGTGGGTTCGTCGCCCGAGCCCATGGTGCGGCTACGCGACGGGATCGTCACCTCGCGGCCCATCGCCGGGACACGGCGACGCGGTGCCACGGCGGCGGAGGACGAGAAGCTGGCGGCCGAGCTGGCCGAGCATCCGAAAGAGCTGGCGGAGCACGTGATGCTCGTCGACCTGGCCCGCAACGACGTGGGACGGGTGGTGTCCTTCGGAACCGAGCACATCGACGAGTTCAAGACGGTCGAGCGTTACAGCCACGTCATGCATCTCACGTCCCAGGTCTCGGGCTGCCTGGCTCCCGGCAAGGGCCCCATCGATGTGCTGCGCGCCACCTTGCCGGCCGGCACCCTGTCGGGAGCCCCCAAGGTCCGGGCCATGCAGATCGTCGACGACCTCGAGCCCACCAAGCGGGGCATCTACGGAGGAGTGGTCGGGTACATCGACTTCTCGGGCAACCTCGATACGGCCATCGCCATCCGCACCATGGTCGTGAGTCCCCAGGGCCGGGCCTCGGTCCAGGCCGGCGCCGGCATTGTCGCCGACAGCGATCCGGCCCAGGAGCAAACCGAGTGTGAGGACAAGGCGGCCGCCCTTTTGGCCGCCGTCCCCGCCGCCCGCCGGGCCGGCAAGGCGCGTCGGGCGGCGTCCA
>DATLQU010000032.1:0-18193 GCA_035535015.1 Acidimicrobiales bacterium
AGACGGAGACGTCTCCACCTGGATGACGGCGTGGACCTCGGACGCACCGGTCTCCACCAGCGGGTTCGGGTCAACGGTGACGGTGATCAGGGGCGGAGGGCCACCTTTTCCACCACCGGTGCCACTGCCACCGGCCTTGCAGGCGGCCCGGTGCGGGTGCTTGGTGCAGTTCGGGGCTGCGTGGTGGGACTTCGCCGAAGCGACCCCGGCCATGCCCAGAAGCGGCATGCTGGCCACGACGGTCAGGGTGACCAACCGGGCCAGACGATTATGACGGACGTTCATTGGATTCTCTCCTTGTCGACGGATCTTCTTGTCGGTCGGGAGGCCCTACGCCCAGGGGCCGTCGTAGCTTCGCCCTCCCTCGCGGCCACCGGTCAGGGGACCACATAGCGTTATTGTTCACGGTCAGTGGTTCCGAGAACATCACCTAAGATGACGAAATCGCTCCGAGAACCCGGACCGTCACCACCGGTGGCCTGCAGATCCGGTCCAGTCGCGGCTTCGTCCCACCGGCGTCACGTCCCCACTGACCACATCGTCCACGTTGCCCACACGGGGACCATCCGCCACCAGGTCGGCCTGAGTGCTCGGGTGGTCGGACCTCGACGACGGCGACGGTCTGCGGACGGGGGCGCCGACCCCTCTTGGTGCCACCGCCACGCCTGAGCGGCCCGGGATGCGGTGGCCGAAGATCCGCCACGCTTCGAGACCTCACCGGCCGGGGAGAATGAGCAAATTACGATGCGAGGTACCGATCCCTGGCCATGGCCAACGTTCACCGGGTCAAAAGCCCGTCCGTTGCCGTCCCCTCCGCCCGGCCTACGACAGCTCAGCAGCAGCGCTGATCGGATCCGATTCGATGCAGAACAACATACGTGCGGCACGAGAGATCTCCGAGGCCAGGGGGGCGACGTACTCGTCGTCACTGTGGGCCGGCGTTCCCATCTCGGAGGGCGCCGATGGCCCTTTCGTCGTTTTTCCCGACATCGTCCGGGCCGTCATCGTGGGCCGACGAGCGGCCTTGGCGGCGGCATGGGCCGATCTCCGACGGTTTCCCCCACCTGAATTCGAGCCCCATGCCGTGGCCGTCCTGACCGCCTGGTTCCTCGACTACGGCTTCTTCCGGTTCGGCCTCGATCAGGTGCCGGTGGCATTGCTCTTCGGTTCCGGGCCTGTGGCGGTCACCGAGGAGATGGGGACCAAGCTGGCGGTGGCGGGCGCTCGTTTCCTGTCGGGCTACGACGAACAGGACCGGGAGAAGCGGATCGCCGTCGTACCCTTCGCCGCCCACTTCATCAAGGAGTCGATGTGGGGAGGCCCGCTGCCCGAGGAATGGATCGCCTGACCGGTCGCTCTATGACGGCGTCCAATGCGTGGTCGGTGATGCCAGCCAGGAGAGAACTTGTCGACGGGTGGTGGGACCATGGGGAGTCCAGGGCGAAGCCAGGGTGCCGTCGGAACGCAGTGCGGCGGCCTCCGAGATATTGGCGTTCAGGGGATCGGTGGTGAGGGCACAGCGGGTGGCCGTGGGGTCGATGCCGAAGAGCTCGGCCGCGTTCAGGCCGAAGAGCGCGGCCTTCGTGTCATCGGTCAGAGCGGGATACTTGTAGAGGTCCTGGTACTGGGCTGTGATCTGAAAGGCGCGCATGGCCATGATCTGAGCCTGGGGGCTCCCGTACCAGATGGCGTCGGTGCCCCACATCACGCGCCTTTCACCCACCCGGCTGAGCAACTTCCCGAGAGCGTGGGCCGCCTGATCGGGTTCCGTCAGGAGTTGACGCCACATGGTCGCCGTATCCACCCAGATGTTGTCATTGGGGGCAACGCCGTGACGGTCGAGGGCGGAGAGCAGAGAGTCGATCCCGATCGCCGCGGCCGGATCGTAGGGGCCTTCGATATGCGACGGGTCCCACGCCGCGTGATAGATGACGAATTTCATGTCGGGGAATTGCCGTGAAACGGCGACCACGTCGTCGGGATGATTGAAAGGGGGATCGAAGTTCACAAGGGGGAGGCCCTTGTGGGCCACGAAGACCTTGACGCCGAGATCGTGGGCGTGCTGGACCGTCGGAAGCCCGATAGCCGGATCCTCCAACGAGAATCCCCGGCCCGACGGACTCCAAGCCGTGTAGACCTTGAAAGCGGCGACGTGGCCCCCTTGCGCTGTGCTCGTCATCTCGTCGAGAGTGGCGCCGAGGGGGCCAACGTTCGGGGCGATGACGTTCTCCACCAGCAGCCTGCTGGCCCCACCATGGGTGAGTTCGGCGGCGATCGCTTGGGTATTCAGCGCGTCGGGAAACGGAATCGGGGCGTTCGAGGGCCCGGAATTGGGGACGTCGGTCAGCACGGCCATCGTCGTGTCGCTGGCCAAGAAGAGATCGTGGAGGTAGGCCGCTCGATCCACGCAGTCGAGCGCCGGATTGTCCGTGCAACCGGCCGGAAGCATCCCCAGGATCAGACCGACAGTCTCGGGTGCGTTCTGGGCCCATGGGCCGACGGGAATCACGTGATGGGTGTGGACGTCGAAAATGAACTCACCTCGGCTGGCCAGAGCCTCCTGACAGGCGACCGTGTCATGGGGAGATGGGACCGTGAACGTCCCGCCCTGACCTGGTGGCCGCGACGTCAACGTTCGATGTGACGGAGGATTCGCCGCGCATCCCGCCAGTTCGAAGGCGGTCAGGGACGCCGCTACCGATGCCGCACTCTGCAGGAAGGTCCTGCGGTCCATCCCGGCGCGCCTGGCCGCGGCATCAACGGTCGAACGGATGACGTCATCGGTCGCCCGACTGCGGCCCGTGGCGGGCCCGGGTATGAACTCCCCGTTGGACACAGGTCCGGCCGGGAGCGGCAGGTGGGCCGTCTCGTCGTCGCGTCGTTTACGGGAGAGGCGACCGACGATGGTCATCGAAAGGACGTTACGCCAACCGGGTTGGCTCTGCTGGGTGACCTCTCGGCCGTCGACCCAGATCAGAGGGCGGGTACGAGCGTCCGTCCTACCCCGGGGAGATCCAGGTGACGCCGATCATCTGCGCACCACCGTGGGTGCCGATGACCGCGCCCATCTTGCCCACTCGTAGGGCGGTCCGGGGGAAGCGGTCGGCGATGAGGTCGAGAAAGTCCTCGATGTCCGGCGCCCCGCTGTGCATGACCGCCACGTCTTCGATCGCCCCCGCGCTCTTCATGGAGTCGTAGAGCCACTCCATGGCCCGCTTGCGGGTTCGGGCCCGGCCGGCCTCCTGAACGACGCCACCGGTGATGTCGATCAGAGGCTTGATGGACAGGATCGATCCGAGCATGGCCTTGGCCCCTCCGATACGTCCACCTTTCTTCAGATTCTCCAACGTGTTCAGAGCGGCGAGGACATGGGTGCGGGGAATGAGGTCGCCGACACGACGGAGCACGGCGGCGAGGTCCGAACCACGGCGAGCCTCCTTCGCCGCTTCGAGCACAAGGGTGCCCAGTCCGCTCGATACGGATTTGCTGTCGATCACGTGGACGGGGATCTGTCCCTCGCAGGCGCCGGCTGCCGTCTGGGCCGATTGGAAGGTGTTGGACAGGGCACTGGAGATGTTCAGGCACACCACGGCGTCGGCTCCCGCGTCGCCGGCGCGTCGAAACGCCTCTTCGAAGGCGCCCGGCGAGGGGCAGGCCGTCTGAGGGAGCTCAGCGGAATTGGCCATTCTCACGTAGAAGTCGTCGACGCTCAGGTCTTTGCGGTCGGTGAACTCTTCATGGCCGAATCGGATACTCAACGGGACGACCTCGATGGGCAAGGGATCGGTCTCTCCCGGCTCGAGATCACACGAGCTGTCGGTCACCACGTGGACACCGGACATCAGGGCACCCTCCTCGCTGTCGCCACCCGACCCGGCACCCTAGGTGCGCTGATCGGAGTCTGCGACACGGGCATGTCGTGGTCGGGCCAGCTCGATCTGCCTGGTTCTGGACACGGAGAGCATTTCTCGGCCACGGAGCGTTACATTTGTATGAAGGGAATGTGTCCGAAGGGATGACGAAGGTGGCCGAGGAACTGAACCAGGACCTGATCGGTACGGTCGGGCAGGTGACGGTTCCCATCGCCCCCACCCGTCCCGGCGAGGTCATGCTCCCCGTTCGGGGGGGGACCGAGGCCTACACGGCCTGTTCGGACGAATCCATCGCCAAGTACGCCCGGGTAGTGGTCGTCGAATGCCTCTCCGGGCGCAGCGTGTCGGTGACGGCCCTGGCATGACCGTTCGACCACCCTAGGAGGCGATCGCCATGTTCTTCTGGCATGTTCCGGCACCGAACGAAGCCCTTCTGATCTCCGGATCTCGGCGCAGGGCCGAGGACACCCAGTTCCGGATCGTGACCGGCCACGGGTGTTTCGTATTGCCCATCAAGCAGAAGGCGCGCTTTCTCTCCCTCTCGCTCCGAGAGTCAGAGATCGCCGAGGACTGCATCACCACCCAGGGCATCCGACTCCACATCCGGGCCATTGCCGCCTTCAAGGTGGGCGACGACAATGTCTCGATCGCCAATGCCGCCCGACGCTTCCTGGCCGAACAAGATCGGATGGAGGAGTTGGTGGGCCGCATCTTCGCCGGCCACCTCCGCTCCATCATCGGGAGCCTGACGGTCGAGGAGATCATCCGGGAGAGAGACCGGCTGGCATCGGAGGTGAAAGACGGCAGTCACGGCGAGATGGAGAAGCTCGGCATCGTCGTCGATTCCCTGCAGATCCAGGAGATCGAGGACTCGACGGGGTATATCAACAACATCGCCGCCCCCCACGCCGCCGCCGTGGCCAGCCAGGCGCGAATCGCCGCCGCCAAGGCCGACCAGGAGGCGACGCAGCGCGAGCAGGAGGCCGCCGCCCTCAAGTCCGAGTACGTGCGCGACACCGCCATCAAGCAATCCGGATTCACGGCCGAGACCGAGCAGGCCAAGGCCAAGGCGGCCCAGGCCGGACCCCTGGCCGAAGCCGAGGCGTCGCAACAGGTCATCGAGCAGCAGACGCATCTGGCCGAGCGCGCCGCCCAGTTGACCGATAAGCGCCTGGAATCCGACGTGCGGCGACCGGCCGATGCCGAGGCCTACAAGACGAGGACATTGGCCGACGGCAATCGCGACAAGGTAAAGGCGGAGACGGAGGCCGAAGCGTTTCGGTTGCGGACCCTGGCCGAAGCCAATCGCGACACGGTGAAATTCAACACCGAGGCCGAAGCCAATAGACAACGGATGATCGCCGAGGCCTCGGGCGACGCCGAGAAGGTCAGGGCCGCCGCCGATGCCCAGGCCAAGAAGCACGAAGCGGACGGGGAGGCGTACGCCCAGCGAACCGTCGCCGCCGCCGAGGCTGAGGCCATCAACGTCCGGGCCGCGTCGCTGGCCGACGGCAATCAGGCCCTGATCGCCGCTAACAAGCTCATCGACGCCCTACCGGCGCTCGTGGCCGAGGCGGCCAAGGGCATCGCCGGGTCGAACCTCACCATTCTGAACGGGACCGAAGGCGTGAGCCAGGTGGCCGCCGGAGTGGTCAGCCAGGGTCTGTCGATCTACGAAGCGCTGCGCAAGTCGGTCGATTCGACCAAATCGCCGGCTCTCGATGGGCCGGCACCGGCGGCCACCAACGGGCAGAGCTCCTCTCAGCCGTCGGAACCGGCAACCCCGTAGCGAGGGGGTCGGGTCGGACACGGGTGGCCGCTGTCGGGGCCGAGCCGGTCACACGCTGGCGGTGACCGGTTCTGACCTGGGAGTGCACAAGAACATCCGCTCCGCGTGCGGTGCGTCGCCACGTTCCGAGCGTGGTGATATCCACCACTTGGAGGACGATTCTCGCTACCGTCGGTCGCATTACGACGACCACACGACTTCACCACCGCAGGTACGCCGGGCTGATAACGACTGTGATCGGATCGATGGCGGCGATCATGACGCTCGCTTCCCCGGCCCTCGCCGGCGCCTACAAGGCGCCATCCATTACCGCCACGAAGGCCACCTTTACTATCCCCACGCCCGGGACATCCACCTGGATGCTGCGCCTGTGGTCCCACGGCAGCCTCGAGGGTTCGGCGAGCGCCACGTCGGGCACCCTGACCGTGGAGGTGCCGGCTACCTCCGACTGTGCCTTCCAGGCCGACGTAAACGTCCAGCCGGTGAGCGGGAGCCAATACTTCTACTCAGGGGCACGTGCCATTGTTCCCGGTTGCGGACCGGTTCTCCAGACCATCGTGGGTGACATCTACCTGTGCACCTCGAGCGGGGCGCAGACGACCACCGAACAGCCCGGGGGCACATTGTCGACCACGGGGCCATCGACACTCTCGCAAGCGAATCCCTTGCGTCCGACCAAGGTGCCCGCCGGGACGTACACCATGACCGCCACTGCACCGTCCGGCTTCGAGTTGGTTGCCTGTGGGGGATCGGCCTCGGTGGCGACGGACGGCAATTCCGCCACCGAGCAGGTCACCGTGCCCGCCGGAGGCCAAGGAATCGGGATCTTCTATGTCATCGCCCCCGTGCCGGCGGGTTCGCTCAGTGGGGGCTCCGGACCCCCGGGGGGGCTGGGATCAGGGAGCGGTCCTCCCACCCGCCCGGGAACGTCGGGTCCGACGCTTCCGATCGCCCCCAAAGTGACCAAGGTCGTCGGTCCCAAAATCGCGTTCACCGGTCTCGACGTCGAACCGATCCTGATCACAGGGTTCCTGGCTCTGTGGTGCGGGGTGGTATCGCTACTCACGTCGCGCGCCAGGCGGCGAGCGGTTGTGCTCCACCGACCACCCCGCGACCCCGTCGCCAGGTGAGGTCTTCCGTCCGCCGGTCGTCCGACGGGGGTCACCAGTCCAGGTTGAGGACCTGACGCATCGTCGATTCGAACGTGGCGTCGTCCATGTTCGCCCGCGCTCCGAGGACCATCTCGGCGTCGGTCCCCACCGGGATGCGCAACGGAGCATCGGGGGATTCGATGGCGTCGGCGATCGCCATGGCCACCATCTCGGGACCCGGGGCCGTGCCCCGGCCGAGGGCCGCAGTCATCTTCTCGGTGGCGTCAGCCAGCTCCCGATAAGGAGGTCCTTCAACGCCGTAGCGCACCCCTGATTCAGAGATGCTCGTCTGAAAGTAGCCGGGCTCGATGATCACGGTGCGAATGCCGAAATGGCCCATTTCGAAGTACATGGCCTCAGAGATGGCCTCCAGGGCGAATTTCGACGCCGCATACGCGCCCGACAAGGGACTGGCCACCTTCCCCGACACCGAGGAGACGTTCACGATCGTCCCCGACCCCCGGGCGCGCATCTGGGGAAGCACGGCCTGGATCATACGCAGCACCCCGAAGAAGTTCGTCTCGAAGAGACGACGCATCTCGGTCGAGGGAACGAGCTCCACGGGCCCGCTGACACTGATCCCGGCGTTGTTCACCAGAACGTCGACAGCACCCGCGGCCGACACGGCGGCGGCAACCGAGACGTCGTCGGTGACGTCAAGGGCCAGGCGGCCATCCACCTCGAGGTCGTCGAGCGTCTCCGGCCGGCGAGCGCTGGCCAGCACCTCGAACCCGCGCTTGTTGAGTTCAATGGCGGTGGCGCGCCCGAAGCCGGTCGAACAGCCCGTGATCAGTACTCGTGCCATCGTGTGCCTCCTTCATCCTGAAAGCCCGAATCTCGCCGGACGACCGGCTCCACGGCTTATCGCCGCGTGCCGCGCCGCTGGCTGACCCGCTGCTGCTTGCGACTCTTCTTCTTCGACGCCGACGGTTTCCGACGTGGCGTCGCCGCGCTGGCTGCGGCCGCCCCCCGTTCGGCCCTGGGCTCGACATCTGCAGTGGCGTCCGGAGCGGCGGCTGCGGCCAGTACCACGGTGATGCCGGCCACGTCGAGTGCCCACCAAGGGAACTCGCCGAGATTCCATTGGGCGGCGATCGACGTGAAGACGGCGGCGGCGATGGCCAGGGCGAACCGCCATGACGGGCACCGCGCCGCCACCACCAGGGCCACGGCCAACGCCGGCCACAAGTAGTACGAGGTCAGGACCGACTCGGTGTAGGAGCGCAGAGCGAAGGCCACGGCCACGGCCCAGACCAACATTTCGGGCTTCGTGCGCCATCGTCGGGACCACCAACCGAGGAGGGCGGCCAAGGCAAGTGAGACGAGCCGCACCGGTCCACCGCCAACGGCGACGAGCTTCTTCGAGCCTCCGAGCTTGGGGGCGAATGTCGTCCACGGTGTGGCGTGATTCCGAAGCGGAAACGCTTTCTGCTGGGTCAGCGCCGTGAACGTGTGACGGAAGTCACCGGCCAGCGGGGGGATGGTGACGACAACGGCCGGAGCGATGCCGCGGGCCATGAGACCCAGGGCCCGCTCACGTCCAGCCATGGCCAGAAGGATGGGAAGGACCAAGATGACCAGGGGCTGGACGGCAAGGGCGGCGCCGAAGAGCCACCCGGCTCCTTTCCATCGCTGGTCGAGGCCCAGGATCACGGCGTAGACGGCGAATCCCACGGCCAGGGCGTCCTGCGGGTGGCCCCACCGGATCGAGACGTTCCACAAGAGCCCCGCTTCCACGGCCCCGAGAAGCGCACGCCGGGTCCAGGACACCCCAAGCCTCTCGGCCAGAGCGTCGCAGGCGAAGAGGGCGACGACGGACAGGATCATTTCGTACGGGGCCAGGAGGAGATACACCTGGGGATGCGGGGCCAGCTGCTCCTTGCCGAAGGTGGCGAGAGTGCCGTGGGGAGTGACGGGGCCCGAGAACATGAACGTCTTGGGATGAGCCACGAGGTGGTGGTTCTTCATGACCTCCACCAACGACGTGTGCAGCGATCTGTCGAGGGCGGCCACCGGAGCCAGGAGGATCAGTATGCCCGGAAAGGCGAGAAACCCGGTGTTGGTGGAGTAGGTGGCGTTCCAATTTCCGTGGATGAAGGCCACCGAGGCGTAGTAGGTACTCCACAGATCAGCAGGTGAGAGCCACGACGACGGAGTGTGTTGGACGACCGGCCCCCACCGGAAGAAGTACAGGTTCCCCAAGACGAAGAAGCCAACCGAGAAGACGATGGGCCACGTTCGGCGCGGCAGACTCTCGGCCCTCAACGAACGCCCCCGTTCATTCGTCTGACAAGGACAACCGGCGGCGCCTCACGGCACCTACGCCGGCATCACTACTTGCCGGCTCCGTGCAACGCCAACAGTTGGATGACGAATCCCACAGCGAGAAGGACTCCGGCAACGACCATCGCTGACCGTTCCACCACCCTGCTCATCGTCCGGAGACCGAACACCCCCGACAAGATGACGGCGACACCGCCGGCGGCGGCGATGACGAGCCCGATTTCCTGCATATGGCGCTTCTGCGCAGCGGTCACGGCCAGAACGAGATCCATCGACGGAGTATCGCCTACCTTGCCGAACAACGCCACATCGGCTCCCCCCGGCGAGCGGTCGAGCGGTCGGGTCCACCGCCTCCATGGACTGGGGCCAGCACTGGCGGGTGGGGACGGTAGCGTCGTCGACCATGCCGATCTACGCCCTGGGCGACCAGAACCCTGAGATCGATCCCGAAGCGTTCGTCCACCCTGATGCCGTGGTCATCGGGGACGTGACCCTCGGACCCGCCGCCACCGTCTGGCCCGGCGCCGTCCTGCGGGGCGACTACGGGCGGATCTCCGTCGGGGCCCGGACCTCCATCCAGGACGGAACGGTGGTCCATGCCGGGCCCGGCTTTCCCACCCTGATCGGTGCCGGGTGCGTCGTCGGCCATCTCGTCCATCTCGAGGGATGCATCTTGGAGGACGAATGCCTGGTCGGTTCCGGCTCGGTGGTACTCCACCACGCCGTGGTCGGAACCGGGGCCACCGTGGGAGCGGGGGCCGTGGTCCCCAATCGCGTGCAGATCCCGCCCGGTGCCCTCGCCGTCGGTGTTCCCGTCGTGATCAAGCCTGATCGCTCGCACACCGGCAGCATCCGCCTGGCGGCGGGTGAGTACATCAAGAACGGCCGCCGGTACCGCACGGAGCTCCGACGCGTCGACTGACCGTCATGCGTCGGAGCGGCGCTCGCGGCGCAGGAACACTTCGACGGGTGGAGCGGGATATCCGGCCCGTTCGCCCGGACGCCACCCGGCTTCCAGCTTTTGCTCGGCCACACCGCCGTCGGCCCAGATGTGACACGTGTTGCGAGCGAAGAGTGCAGGGCGCGCCGACGGTGCCACATCGAGGTTCCGCCAGTCCCGGTCGCGCGCCCGCGCCGAGGTGACCGCTTGAATGACGACGGGTCCGACGGTGCGAGCCAGCTGCTCGAGGTGCGTGCATCCGCGCGCTCCGCCGAAGCGGTCCTGCACGGCGCGCGTGTACCCGCGACTGACGCTCAGTCCGACGAGGTCGCCGAAGGCATCGGTGATGGATGGACACTCGGCATGCGGGAAGCGCGCCATGGTGGCGTTGGCCGCCGTGATGGTGAGATCTTGCTTCCGGATGGTCAAGGTGAGCTCCATGTCGTGGACGTGTTCGACCTTGTCGGTACCCGACGCCCAGGGACGCTCGTCACGCAGACGACCGGTGATGGAGACGCAGTCCCCCTCGTCGTAGGCGTCGAATTCGATGACCCGTCGATGAAGCGGGATCCGCTCGGCACCCCCGGCGACCTTCCCGACGCTCATGACGCGAAGGCCGGCGGAGATGGGGCAGAGGTGGTGGTGGTCTCGGTGCTCATGGCTCCGATCCTGGCACTCCCACCGAACCCCGAACGCCGGCCCCCGCCGCGGTAACTCTCTACTTCACGGTGAGAGTTCAGGAGGGTACGGTGATCCACATCCGCCCGATCGGGCACCGAGCCGCAGGTCAGAGCACCCACCCAGGGGCCCGTGCGGCCCACCTCCCGCCGACCACCACTGCGGTACACCGAGGCCGGACCCGGTCGTTCCCGTCGTGGGCCATTTCGCCCGGCCGGCTGCGGAATCTCGCCCTCGGGGGCTCGTCGAGAAGAACGGGGTCCGAAGGATTCACGCCGGCAGCCGGGTCCGGGAAATTCCCCGGGGGTCACAGCTCCGTAACTACCGCGATGTGACCATTTCCCGGGTACGATGAACCTGCACCTGAGGTGGAGGAGGAACCAGATGGTCGATCGATCCCCGGACACCGCCGTGACTTCCGAGTCGGACGCGGTGGGTCGGACCAGTGAGGGTTTTCGCGGCCCTCAGGTCTGCACTCTCGTCGGTATCACCTACCGGCAACTCGACTACTGGGCGCGCACCGGACTTCTTCGACCGTCCATCGCCGATGCACGCGGCAGTGGTACCCAGCGGCGTTACTCGTATCACGACGTCCTCGAACTCAAGGTCATCAAACAACTGCTCGACGCCGGGATCTCTCTGCAACGGGCGCGACGCGCCGTGGAGTGCATGCGCCAGGGTCTCGGAGGAGATCTGGCCGCCACCAATCTCGTGCTGGTGGGGACCGACTCGGTCCTCGCCCACAGCGACGGCGAAGTCGTCGATCTGCTCAAGGGCGGGCAAGGCGTCCTGAACATCGTCCCGCTTTCTGGCGTCGTGGAAGAGCTGAATGCGGACATCCTGCGTATCGAGCGCGAGTCGCGGGTCGCTCCCCTGGTCGGCATGACGCCGGCTGCGGGGGAGGCGGCGGGCGGTTGAACGTGGGGTCTCGACGGGGGAGAGGGTCCCGCTGACGATGCCGTTCGCTCACGAGTCTGAGCGCCATTTCGCCGAACTCCTCGATTTCTACGGGGTGCGGTGGGAGTACGAGCCCGTGGAATTCGTCCTCGAGTGGAACGAGGACCGCACGCCGGCGGCCGCCTTCCGACCGGACTTCTATCTCCCCGACCACGCCTGCTTCATCGAGCTGACCACCCTGTCCCAGAAGCTCGTCACCCGGAAGAACGCCAAGGTCCGGCGGTTGCGTGAGCTTCACCCCGAGGTCGAGGTGAAGCTGCTCTACCAACGGGACTATCTGGCCCTTCTGGGCAAGTACGGGTTCTCTCGGCCTTCCTCGCCCGCCGCATAGGCTGCAAGGCGTGACGCCGCCCACGTCCACGCCGTCCCCCGCCAGCGCGCCCGCCCGGGAGACCACTGCCGAGGGGACCGGGCTGCGCCATTCGCCACTGGAGGAGGCCCACCGCGCCCTCGGGGCCAAACTGGTCGAGTTCGGGGGATGGCTGATGCCCCTGACCTACGGCAGCGGAACGCTGGCCGAGCACCGGGCCTGTCGCCAAGATGCGGTCGCCTTCGACGTGAGCCATCTGGGCACCGTCCGGATCGAGGGGACAGGTGCGTTCGACCTCCTACAAGAGCAACTGAGCAACGACCTGCGCAAGATCGCCGCCGGACGGGCCCAGTACACCCACCTTCTCGACCCGGTCGACGCCTCGGTCACCGACGACATCATCGTCTGGTGGATCGCCGACGGCATCTTCGACGTCATGCCCAACGCCTCCAACACGGCGCGGGTGCGAGAGGCCATCGGGGGGCGAGACACCACCGCCGATCGGGCCGTCATCGCCGTCCAGGGACCCGGTGCCCGACGCCGCCTCGAGCCCACCGCCCCCGAGGCGGCCGCGGTGGCGCGCTTCGCCGTGACGACGTTTACCTGGCACGGCGCATCCTGCACGGCAGCCGGGACCGGGTACACCGGGGAGGACGGTGTCGAATGCTCAGTTCCGGCATCGGTGGCCCCGGACTTCTGGCAGGCGGTGCTGGCCACCGGGGTCGTTCCCGCCGGCCTCGGGGCACGCGACACTCTGCGGCTCGAAGCCGGCCTGCCGTTGCACGGACAGGATCTGGGACCGGGCATCACGCCGCTGCAGGCCGGGCTCGGCTGGGTCGTGGGTTGGGACAAAGGGGAGTTCCGTGGTCGCCAGCCTCTCGAACGCGAGCGCCAGGCGGGCCCGCGGCGGCTCTTGCGCGGCCTCATCGCCGAAGGTCGCCAGCCCCCTCGCCACGACGATCTCGTTCTCGGCGACGGCGCCAGGGTGGGCACGGTGACGAGCGGAAACTTCTCTCCTGTGCTCGGCCACGGGATCGCCATGGCCCTGGTCGACACGGCCGCCCAGGTGGGCGTGGACGACGAGTTGACGCTCGAGGTCCGTGGGCGCCGGATTCCGGCACGCGTCACCACGCTGCCGTTCGTACGCGCCGGGCAGAGCGCCGGCCACGACGCGGGAGGGCGCTGATGTCCGGTTACACCCCGCACACCGAGGCCGAGGTGGCCTCCATGCTGGAGTTCCTGGGGCTGTCGTCGCTCGACGACCTCTTCGCCGTCGTTCCCGCCGCCCTGCGACTGGCCGGCGGGCTCGATCTCCCCGACGGGATGCCCGAGCCCGACGCCTTCGCCTCCATCGACGATCTCTCCCGAGCCAACCGTCCGGCCGGGCGCGACCTGGTGTGCTTCGCCGGCGGCGGTGCCTACGACCACGAGGTCCCGCCCGTGACCCGGGCCCTGGCCTCGCGCTCGGAGTTCGTGACCTCGTACACGCCGTATCAACCGGAGGTGGCCCAGGGGGTGCTCCAGGCGGTCTTCGAGTTCCAGACCCTGGTGGCCCGGCTGACGGGGATGGAGGTGGCCAACGCCTCTCTCTATGACGGCGCTGCCGCCACCGTCGAGGCCGTCAACCTGGCGGTGGCGGCCACGGGACGGCAGACGGTGTGGGTGTCGCGCGGCATGAACCCGACCTGGCGGCAGGTGCTCGCCACTTTCAGCGCCGGGACCGGCCACCGGTTGGTCGACGTCGCCCTGGCCGACGGCACCACGGACTGGACGACCGCCGAGACCGGCGGTGACGCCCCCGGCGTGGTGCTCGTCGCCTACCCCAACTACCTCGGCTGCCTCGAGGACCTGGCCCGGGCCCGTGAGGTCTGTGACCGGACAGGAGCGATGCTGGTGGTGGCCTTCGATCCCATCGCCGCCGGTGTCCTGCGGCCGCCGCGTGACTGGGGTGCCGACGTGGTGGTGGGGGAGGGCCAGGCCCTCGGCCTGCCGCTCAGCTTCGGCGGTCCCTATCTCGGCCTTTTCGCCTGTGGCCTGACCGAGGTCCGACGCCTACCGGGCCGGCTGGTGGGCGAGACGGTGGACGCCGAGGGACGGCGGGCCTACGTCTCGACCCTGCGGGCGCGCGAACAGGACATCCGGCGGGAGAAGGCCACGTCCAACGTGTGTACCAACCAGACCTTGATGGCGGTGACGGCAGCCATCCAGCTCGGCTGGTTGGGGACGTCCGGCATGGCCGAGGTGGCGCTGCGCTCGGCCCGCGGGACCCGGTACTGCCGGGATCGGCTGCTGGCCATCGCCGGCGTCGAACCCCTGGCCGGCGCGGCGGTGCTCAGGGAGTTCGCCGTCCGCCTCCCCCTGTCGGCGCCGGTCGCGATCGAGCGGCTCGTCGACGAGGGATTCCTGGCCGGCATCGCCCTTGACGCCGGCTACACCGGGGGCAGCGACGACGGACTGCTCGTGTCGGTGACCGAACGCCGGACCCGGACCGAGATCGACGCCTTCGTCGATGCCATGGCCAAGGTCGTCCACTGATGGACACGGTGGTGGACGACCTGACGGCGGAGCCGGCCGCCGGAGGTCGGGCGTCGAGTGCCCCGCTGCTCGGCCGCGACACAGAGCCGACACTCTTCGAGCTCTCGCAACCCGGCCGGCGGTCGTGGCAACTGCGGACCACCGGTGTCCCGGAGCTCCCCCTCGAGGAACTGGTTCCCTCCGAGCACCGCCGGGCGGGGCCGCCGGGCCTGGCCGAGGTGTCCGAACGCGATCTGGTGGCGCACTTCACCCGCCTCAGCCACCGGCAGTTCTCCGTCGATCTCGGGGCCTATCCGCTCGGGTCGTGCACCATGAAGTACAACCCCAAAATCTGTGACACCGTGGCCGCCCTGCCCGGACTGGCCGACGTCCACCCCGCGGCACCGGCCTCCTGTACCCAGGGCTGGCTCCAGCTGCTGGTCGAACTCGAGCAGCAGCTGTGCGAGATCACCGGCATGGCCGCCGCCACCCTGCAACCGGCGGCGGGAGCGGCGGGCGAGCTGACGGGACTGCTCCTCATGCGCGCCTGGCACGATGCCCACGGCGGCCGGCGGCACAAGGTCGTCATCCCCGACTCGGCCCACGGCACCAATCCGGCCTCGGTCACCTTGGGCGGCTATGAGGTGGTCACCGTCCCGAGCGATACCCGGGGCTGTGTGGATCTCGCCGCCTTGAAAGCCGTGCTCGACGAGGACGTCGCCGGGATCATGCTCACCAACCCGAACACCTTGGGCCTGTTCGAGGAGGATATTTCTGCCATCGCCGCCGCCGTCCACGAGGTGGGCGGCCTCCTCTATTACGACGGTGCCAACCTGAACGCCATCGTCGGCGTGGTACGTCCCGGGGACATGGGCTTCGACATCGTCCACCTGAATCTGCACAAGACCTTCGCCACCCCCCATGGCGGCGGCGGTCCCGGGGCCGGCCCGGTGGCCGTGTCCGAACGGCTGGTGCCCTATCTGCCCGGGCCCCGGCCGGCTCTGCTGGCCGACGGCGCCGGCCCCCGCTACGGCTGGACGACGACGCCGCAGTCCATCGGTCGGGTCCATTCGTGGCACGGCAACGCCCTGGTGCTCGCCCGGGCCTTCACCTACCTGCTCGTCCACGGGGGCGACGGCCTCGAGCGGGTGGCCCAACTGGCCGTGCTGAACGCCAACTGGCTACGGGTCCGGCTGTCGGGGACCTACGACGTGCCCTACGACCGACCCTGCATGCACGAGTGCGTCCTCTCGGCCTCGTCGCTCAAGAAGACCAGCGGGGTGAAGGCCCTGGACGTGGCCAAACGGCTGCTCGAAGAGGGCTTCCACTCACCGACCGTCTACTTCCCGCTGATCGTGGACGAGGCGCTGATGCTGGAACCGACCGAGACGGAGAGCGTGCAGACCCTGGAAGCTCTGGCCGGCGCCATGGAAAGAATCGCCGCTGACGCCGTGCTGCCCGGGGGAGCGCAGTACGCCGCCCAGGCGCCGCATGCCACGCCGGTCCGGAGGGTCGACGAGGCCCGCGCGGCGCGGTCGCTCGTCCCCACCTTCGACGCCCGACGCTGACCACCTCGCCCCACCGAGGTTGCCCTCAGGTCTTTTGCTTGGCTTCGCGCTCCGCCGCGTGGTCGGTGATGGCCTGCATGATGGCGCCGCCGACAGCACCGATGAACTCGGGCCGGTTCTCCGCCGCCCAGTCCCGCGAGCCGACGAGCGAGGGCAGGCTGCCTTGGAAATGCGGCATCACCTCTCGGGCGAAAAGCTCATAGGAATGCAGCGTCGCCTCCCGGTTAGCCCATTCGTGAGCCATCAGCAAGAAGGTGCCGAAGCCGCCGGACTGCTCGACCAGCCGCGTGATCTGGGCCACGGCCATCTCCGGGGTGCCGACCACGGCGAAGCCCGTCTCCATCAGGGCGTCGACCAGCTTGTCGGGGTCGAGGGTGGCCGGGGCCAGGGGCAGGGCGGCCACCCGTTCGAAGTAGTCGACCCACTGGGCCAATCCGAAGGCCACGTCCTTGCGGGCCTGGGCTTCGGTCTCGGCGATGTGCATGGGGCCCACCAGCCGCCACTTGGAGCGGTCCACGGTGGTGCCGAATTCAACGGCGCGTTCCTCCATGGTCTGCCAGTGCGAGCCCAGGATGTCGAAGCCCCCGGCCGTGGTGGCCCCGATGGAGAGAAGCGACAGGCCGAACCGGCCGGCCGCCCTCGGTCCGGCCGGCGACACCTGGGCGGCCACGGCCACCTCGAACCGGGGGTGGCTATAGGGCCGCAGCTGCAGCCGGGCGTCCTGCAGGGTGAACCAGTCTGTCTGGCGCGACACCAACTCGGAGCCATCGAGCAGCGCCAGGATGGCCTCGAGCGACTCCTCCATCCGGGCCCGCTGATCGGCGGGGTCGATGCCCATCATGAAGGCGTCGGAGGGTAACGCCCCGGGGCCGACCCCGAACATGACCCGGCCCCGGGTGATGTGGTCGAGAAGGACCATCCGGTCGGCCAGGATCAGGGGTTGGTGGTAGGGCAGCGAGCTCACGCCCGTTCCCAACCGGATGTTCTTGGTCCGCTGGGAGAGAACGGCGATGGCCACCTCGGGCGAGGCGATGATCTCGTAGCCGGCCGAATGGTGCTCCCCGATCCAGGCTTCGTGGAAACCCAGTTGGTCCATCCGGACGACGAGCTCGAGGTCGCGCTCGATGGCCAGCGTCGGGTTCTGCCCGACGGGATGGAAAGGGGCGATGAAGGCGCCGAAGGTGAGCGGCCGGTTCACGGTGATGTCCTCTCAGGTTTGGTGTGCCGGCGCGGGCGCCTGCAATGGAGTCAGTCGAGAAGGTCGGGTTGCTCCCGCACGATGCGGTTGTAGAGGGGTTGGAAGCTGAGCCAGCCGCTGTAGTGGCTGCCCACCTGGCTGCGTGTCAGCTCGGCCACATCTCTGTCGATGAGCACAGGTGTCCCCGCCGCCTCGGCCAGCAGCTGGGCCTGGCAGGAACGCTCCATGGTGATGAACCACCACACGGCCGCGTCGACCGTCTCGCCCACCGTCAGCAGCCCGTGGTTGCGCAGGATCACGGCCTTGTTGGTCCCGAGGGCGCCGCCGATTCGCTTGCCCTCCTCGGTGTCGACCACCACGCCGGTGTAATCGTCGAACAGCCCGTGATCCTCGTAGAAGGCGCAGACGTCCTGGGTGATCGGATCGAGCGTCCGGCCCAGGGCGGACCAGGACTTGCCGTAGACGGAGTGCGAATGGGCGGCGGCCACCACGTCGGCACGCGCCGCGTGCACCTGGGAGTGGATGGCGAAGGCGGCCCGGTTCACCGGCCGGTTCCCCTCGACCACGTCTCCCTTGGCGTTCACGCACAGAAGGTCGGAGACCGAGATGTGGCCGAAGTGGACGGCGAACGGGTTCACCCAGAAGAGCTCGGGGTCTTCGGGGTCACGGGCGGTGATGTGCCCGGCCACCCCCTCGTCGAAGCCGAACTTGGAGAACAGCCGGAAGCCGGCGGCCAGCCGCTGCTTGCGGTGCAGCCGCTGCTCCTCCACGGTGGCAAAGACCGGGGGCATGGGCAGTTGCTTGGTCCGGTCCTCCGCTGTGATCGACATGGTCGCCTCCTTGGCCGCGAACGTCCCGTTCGTCGGCCGCCAAGAAGTCTACGACCAGAGCCTCGCGCCCGGAGAGGGTCGACCCCCGCCATCGCCCACCCAC
>DATLQU010000033.1:0-49715 GCA_035535015.1 Acidimicrobiales bacterium
CCGTTACCCCGGCTGCCGCCATTGATCGAGCCGATGTCGCCGGGGGGCACCGACTCCCGGGCTCCGGTGACGCTCGTCTCACGACGCCTGTCGAGCTGTTTCCACGCACCAATCGCCCACTTCACACCGGCCACCTAGGGCACCGCTACCGAAATCCGATCCCAGCGCCAGGCCACCCTGGACGCCACCTTCACGGCCAATCCCGTCCGTTTCCGGCACCGTCCGGCCGATAACACCAAAGATCCCGGACGTGTCGTGGCTCAACCCGCCCCGGGAGAGGAGGTTGCTCAGAACTCGTGAAGCGAATGCGTCGTCTCAAATCCCTTGACGGACTCCGTTCGCCCCCGAGACGTAACCGAACGAGAGGGTGCCTGCCCCCGAAAGAGCCGCGCCCCCCGTGCACCCCAATCGGGGAGCAGGTCACGTTTCGACCCTAACAGGTTGAGGTCAGTACAAATCGAGCGGAGCATCACAGTGGGGTCTTTCCAGGCAGCGAGAAACCACACGTGGGCGTCTGCTGATCCTGCAAGGTGGAATTGCCCGAGCGTGTCACCGACCGATTCCTCAACTCGTTACCCCTCTGCGCACTTCCGCATCACAAAGTGGACAATCGAGGCCTTGGGTCAGCACTCTCCTTGGGTCAGCACTGTCCTCGGGTCAGCACTGTCCCTGGGCCCTTGCAGAAGCTTCTGAACCGTTGGGCGGTGTGTGCGCTATGGTGGGTGGAGAGCTGAAGGGGTCTGGACCCCGCTTCCTTCGCACCTGGCTAGTGGCCAGGGCAACGTGATGGAGGCAGAGGAAATGGGTCTGACAGGAATGGTTTTCAGCACTATCGCAATCGCCGCGGGTGCCATCATGTACTGGGCGGTGACCTCTCAGGGTCACGGGTTCCGGCTTTCCACGGTGGGGGTCATCCTCATGATTGTGGGGGCGATCGGCCTGGCCGTCTCGGCTGCCATCTTCGGCACGTCTCGTCGTCCCGCAGGCGGCCGGGGGCACACCTACGACCGCGAGGTGACCGACTCACAAGGCGGTGTTGCGGCCGTGCACGAAGAAGTGCACTAACTGACGTAGGTCACAGTCCAAAGCTTTGGATGACCAATTCTTTTCTGCTGAACGGAGTCGAACAATGGGTCTAATTCTGCTGGTGCTTGTGCTCGCGCTGCTCTTCGGAGGACTCGGGTTCGCCATCCATGGCTTGTGGATCGTGGCTGTGGTCGTGTTCATCGCCTGGATCGTCGGATTTGGCGTCGCCCGAGGCGAGGGAGCTGGCGGGAAGGCGCGCTGGTACCGCTGGTAGCTCGCCGCTCACGGTTGCCAGATGCCGAGTAGCAAACCAGGAGCAACACAGCTCGAAGAAAGGGAAGGCACATGAGAAATGTCTGGAAAGGTCTCGTCGTAGGCGGCTTGACGGGCGTCGTAGCTGGCATCGTCCTTGACACCATCGCCGGAGCGTCCAAGAAGGCACTGGCCGTCGGCGATCAAGTCCGTGAGCATGCTCCTGACGCTGGACGGTGGTTGCAGTCGGTCACGGACAAGGCGGGCGAGTGGATTCATGACGCCGATCTCCCCGACCACGTCCGAAGCATGGCCGAGCGGGCCAGAGAATCAGATGCAACGAACCAGGTGAAACAGGCGAGCAACGGTGTGGTGTCGGCCGCCAAAGAGGCCGTTGCCCATCGCGGCTGACAGTTCGAAATGACAACGGTCATTCTGACCAAAGGCGCTTGCGCCTCCTTCAATCCCTAAGCGAGGACCCAGCCATGGCAACAGCCGACAAGGCAAAGAACAGCGCCCAACAAGCGAAAGGCAAAGTGAAGGAGGTGGCCGGCAAGGCCACCGGCAACGACAAGCTCCAGGCGAAGGGCAAGTCCGACCAAATGAAGGGCAACCTCAAGCAAGCTGGCGAGAAGGTCAAGGACGCCTTCAAGAAGTGAGCAACAGGCGACCCTCGATCGGGCCATGTCGTCTCGGCACACGGGACCTGTCCAATCGGTAAACGCTCGGGCGTCCTGGGTGCGTGGGGAGGTTCTGTGACACGCGACGAACAACGGAGACAGTGCTCACGTCTCGGGGCCGAGAACAAAGTCGAAGATGTAATCGACAAGGCCAAGATCGCGCTGTACCGGAAGCAGTCGCCTGAGTCTCTCTTCTTCGCGAAGCAGAGTGAGTGGGAGCGCGGTCAACCATGAGCGAGATCTGGGATCTGTGGTTTCCCGATGCGGGAGCCACCGGGGTTTCCTTCGCCCGGAGCCGGGTGGCTGCCCAGGCCGCCGGTGATCGAATACTGGTACATGCCGCTCCTTCGCGCCTGGAAGTGACGGTCAGGGGCGAAGACGGCGAGATGCTCGCCATCGGCGAGGACCTGGAGCGACACGAGGAGGGTCCCATGTCGTTCCTTGTACGCGAGGATCGAGAAATCACCCTGGAGGATGGATGGCCGACGCAGGCAGATCTCGGACGATTGGTGATTCTTCCCGGCGGTGAAGCGGGCATTCTCCAGTCATGGTGGAATGCCGATGACAAGAGTGAGTGGCGCTGGTGTGTGGAGTTCTACAACCACATTTGACTCCATCCCGTAGCTACTAGGCGTTGAAGTCCTGGGCGAGGCTGGACAGGTCCGACCCACTGCGGCGATTGAGATGCCAGGCCCTGATCTTGTGGCTGACCGCTTTCTTGCGCTGGTGCTCATAGCCGGAAGGAAGCCCATGAAGCTCCCGTGTCGGCCATGGGCCAGGCGCCCGAAAGGTATAGCCGAGGAAGTCGAAACTGGCGTGCTCGAAGTCCCTTCGGCGTTTCGCGTCTTTGCAGTACACGATCTTCGTCTCGCCGGGATGGAGCTCGAGGCCAAGAGCTCCGGGCCGGGAGGCGGTAGAGGCCAGAAGGTTGTCACATACTCGACTGTCGTTGCGACTCGGGCGTGGCTACTGGCGACCTCGCATTTTAGGTGCCAGTGACACATCGCCCCCGGTAACGACCTCCAGAACCAGTCGAGACCATCCCATGGCATTGCTCTCGGTCTCGGCCCACGATGCTGCCCCGGTGTGCCCGGAGCCCGGTGGGCTTGCGCGCTAACCGGGCCAGCCCGTCGCAGCGGCACGCGACCCCATCCCGGCGCAAGACTGAAGCCACCGTGTCAGTGGCGACTCCAAAGTGCTGTGACCGACAGGGCTCGGCCAAGCGAACAGCCGTGCCGCTTCCTCGGATTGCCCGTCAGGTGGCTTGGGCACCGTCGTTATCGCCTGGTCTCGTCGGGCCATCAATGGCCTGCCCGGCTCGGGTAAGCGCCGGAATCGGGCTCGGCTGGCCGACGCAAGAGCAGGGCTGGGAATTTCCAATGTGCGAGCCAGCCCTCAATTATCATAAGGCCCCGATGTCCGACACTGTTGAAACGCTGATCCTCGATCTTCTCAAATGGATAGGACCCGACTCTCGCCCATACTCCGGGGTGCTCGACGCCTGGCGGATATCGTGTCCGCGTTTGCCAGTATGGGAGAACGCCAACGACCGTGGCTTTGTGGAGCGTCGTCATGAGTTCGGACATGGTCGGCTCTTATCGGTATCTGTCGTGGGTCGGGAACATCTGCGAAAACACCGTCCGACATCTGCGGCCGCAGTCGAGTCGCTGCTCTCTACCCGGAGGATCTTCCCATGATCGACACCGTCTTCGTTGGCAGCCACCTGGACGTGGACCTCACCGATGCCGATCTCTACAGCGACGGGTTCCCGCACGAGGTCTTCACCGCCTTGCGCCGTCATGAACCGGTGAAGTGGCAGGCTTTCCCTGCGGGATTCCCCGGCCAGCATGACAACGGCTTCTGGGTGCTGTCGAAGCACGAGGACGTCCAGGCGGTGAGCCGCAACCCCGAGCTGTTCAATGCCTTCGACGGCCCGCAGCTGAGCCATCAGCCAGCCATGGCCGGGGCGATGCTCGTCAGCATGGACGGCTCCGACCATGTCCGCCAGCGGCGGCTCATCAGCGCCGGGTTCACGCCCCGCATGATTGGGCAGCTCGAGCACCAAATCCGCCAATGGGCCGAGTCGATCGTCGATCGGGCACTCCGCCTCGTGGAGTGCGACTTTGTGTCGGAGATCGCCTACAAGCTGCCGATGAACGTGATCGCCGACATCGTCGGTATCCCAGAGAAGGACCGGGAATGGCTCTTCTCACTGACGAACGACTTCCTCCAGTCGGACGCGCCGGGGCGCAGTAAGTCGTCAGATGAGCAACTGGGATTGCAAGTCCAGATGTTCGAGTATGCGCAGAAGCTGGGCCAGGAAAAGCGAACCGATCCCCAGGAGGACGTCTGGACCATCCTGTCGACGGTGGAAGTCGAGACCGACGACGGTGAGCGCACGGCCCTCAGCCAAATCGAGCTGGACCTCTTTTTCGTTCTGTTGATTGTGGCAGGAAGCGAGACCACTCGGAATGCCGTGTCGCACGGACTCGTTGCTCTCCTCCGCTCTCCGGACCAGCTCGAGCTGCTGCGCCGGCAGCCCCGCGCTATTCCTTTGGCGGTGGAGGAGATCCTCCGGTGGTCGTCACCGGTCTCATATTTCGCCCGGCGGGCGGTCCGGAACACCGAGATCCGCGGCGTGCCGATCGCCGAAGGGGACCGGGTCACCATGTGGTTCCCGTCCGCCAATCGCGACGAAGACGTCTTCGACGATCCCTTCCACTTCAACGTCACCCGAAGCCCGAATCCGCATGTCGCCTTCGGCGGCGGCGGTGTTCATTTCTGCCTCGGGGCTAATCTGGCCCGCCGGGAACTCACGACACTCCTCGAGGTGTTGTTCGAGCGCAGTGAACATATCGAGTTGGCGGGAGTCCCGTCCTACACCTCGCTGGGGATCTTGAATCCCATTACGCTCTTTATGCGAGAGCTTCCAGTCCGGCTTGCTTGACCAACAGCACCGGAGTGCACTCCACCTGAGAGTGCCGGTTCCGTAAGCGGATCCTGAGCCCGGCCGCTCGCTATCCACGGCCCGGAGCAATCCCGGTCGGGGGATAGAGCCGAGGTAGGCCAAGCAAGGGGCGAACCAGCCGGCAGGTGCGAACGGTCAAGCTGGACGTCGCATCACTCAACACGACGGCGCTATCGAGCGGCCACAGAGTTGGTGCTATGCCGGCCGGGGCACCGAGGCGAACACCGATAGCGTGAACCATCTGGGGAGGGCCCGGCGAAGTGCCTCGGGCCCGCCCACCTCGATGGCGCCGGAACCGCGAGTTGCGGATACGTACCGGTTCCATCGCCTCGGGCCGCGCCGATCGAACGCGGTATCGAGGTCGAGGACCGGGTAGACGATGGATTGTAGGGTGTTCACGTCCATATGACGTACGCAGATGGCCCGATGTGACAGGCGTGGCGGTCACATTCCAAGCGTGGCCGACGTCAACATGGTGTGACCACGACGGAAATGACTGACTTCTACGCCGAACGGTCCCGACTGACTGCGATCGCCACCCGGATACTCGGATCGGAGGCCGACGCGGACGACGTGCTGCAGGAGACCTGGCTCCGGTTCTCCCGCACCGACGACATCGACGACCTCCCCGCCTGGCTCACGACAGTCGTGACCCGGTTGTGTCTTGATCAGCTGCGCAAGCGACGTACCAGGTCGGTAGCCGAGGCCGAAGTACCGGACGACCGGGCACCGGTCGACCCCGAGGCCGACGTGCTGCTCGCCGAAAAGACGGGCGACGCAATGCAGGTCGTCCTCGACGCCCTGGCTCCAGCCGAGAGGGCGGCGTTCGTCCTGCACGATGTCTTTGGTTATCCGTTCGACGAGATCAGCGCTGTCATGGGGCGCTCGGGTAGCGCCGTTCGCCAGTTGGCGAGCCGGGCGCGGCGCAAGGTGCAGGGTGCGCCAGAGCCTGTCGCGTCGCAGACGGCGCGCGCCGAGAGCCACCGAGTCGTCGATGCGTTCCTCACTGCAGCCCGGGGCGGGGACCTCTCGACGCTGTTGTTGCTCCTGGCGCCCGACGCTGTCATGCGTGCCGACCTGGTCGCACAGAAGATGGGTACGGATCCCGTCTACGACGGCGCAGTCGCCGTGGCCGCCCGCCTCAACGGTGCCCGGGGGGCGGCACCGGTCACCATCGACGGCGAGCTTGGCGCCGCCTGGATCCAGGCCGGGGCAGTCAATGTAGCCTTCGTCTTCCATGTCGAGGCGGGTCTCGTCCGCGAGGTCGAGTTGATCGCCGATCCCGACGTGCTAGCGACCATGGATGTGGTCCGTGTTCGGAAGAGAACCTGAAAATTGATACCCATCGACGACGTCGGCGAACACGTCACTGTCCGTCCCACAGAAAGGAAGTGCGGCTCATGAAGACCATGACCTGTCAACAATTGGGTGGCCCATGCGATCTTCCTCACCATGGCACGACCGCAGACGAGGTCATAAAGGCACAAGATCGACATCTTAAGGAAATGGTCGCTAACGGTGACACAACGCATGAGAGGGCCTTGAAGGAGATGAGAGGCCGGTGGAAGAATCCCGTCAAGGGATTGGGGTGGTACAGGAAGACCAAGCGGGAGTTCGCGGCCTTCCCCGAAGGGTGATCAGAGATCGACCCCTCCGGCTCACTCCGCCCGGGGTCGACGGCCCGGCGGAGAACGCTCGGACCGTCGCCCCGGGATTCCAGGTCGAGACGGCCGATCCGATATCGGGGATCCGGCTTTGCTTCAGGCTCGTCCCTCTCGTGCTGAGCGTGTCGGAATCCACTGCGTTCCGACACCAGGTCCGCGATCAACTCATGGTTTCCGGTTGAGGTTGAACCCGTTTGAGAATCCCTCAGTGGCAGTAACCGTACGGGTCCAGGGCGGCGTTGCTCGCTCCGGTGATGACCCAGGAGTTGCTGGCCTCGTTCATATAGGCGGCCGGGCACGGATCGGCGATGGCGATCACCTTGGCTCCCGGACAGACCCCGGCCACGTTGACGCAGCTCATGGCCTGATGGCCTCCGGCCCAGCCTGGGCATTCGAGGATGAAGCCGGGTGCGGCATGCACCTGCAGGTAGGCCAAGGCCGCCGCACATCCGTATCCACTCGGCTGAGCCGCCACCACCCGTGCTGGGGGCTGCGGAACTGGCGCAACCGGAGCCGGAGGTGTGGTCGTCGTTGGGATGGGGACGGTGGTCGTCGTCGTCGGCACGGTCGTGGCCGGCGCCGGTTGCCTGGTGGAAGGACTCGTCTTGGCGTTGGTGTGGCGGTGAGCTCCCGGTGCCGAAGCTGTCCTCGGCGCCGACGGGTGGGCTGAGATCGTGACGATCAATGCTGCGCCGAGCGCAGTCAGTGTGAGCACCGTGAGGAGATGGGAGATGTCGGGAAGTCGATGCCTCCAATGAGAGTTCTTGTCCATGGTTACGTTGTCGGAGCTTTCGACGAGGGACTGAACCTCTCCGCCCGTTCAGTCATCACTGTGAAAGAGCGCGCACGACGCCTCCAGTCACGCCGGACAACGACCGCGCAACATTGGTTGTCTTCCATTTGTTCATGGACAGTGCATCACTCGACGGCGGAGAAGTCGTCCAGGTCCGTCATCACCGGCCAAGGAATCGGCGATCCACTTCGGCTCACCCGATCAAAGCTCCTACGGTCAGACACGATGCGGTGCGGATCGCCGAATTGCTGGGCATTCGAGCGTCGGATGCGGGGCGGTCACGGCCACGCCAAGGCCGAGGAAGATTCGGATGCAGGGGGGTAACCTCCTCTCACCTGCTGTGCGATTCGATAGGCGGGCCTGACGCGGGAGGTGGGCGGTGACGATCATCATCGACTCGGACCAGCACCTGTACGAGTACCGGACCCTTTGGGCCGACCACATCGATCCCGATCGACGCCACGAGGCCTTGGCCATCGTCGATGACCCACTTGGCTACCCATGGCTGACCTGGCGAAGCCGCCAACTCGACGTGGCCGACGTTCAGTTTCCCGGTGACACGGCGCAATTGGGTCGGCACCGCCAGAGACAACGCCAGCAGCTTCCCCCTGAGTACAACTACGACGACGCCCTTCCCGCCCACTACTGGGAGCCGTCGGCCCGTCTCCGGCATCTCGCCGTCCTGGGCCTCGACGAGGCGGTGGTGTTCCCGAACTTCGGGCTGCTCTGGGAACGCCGGATGTCCGAGTCCCTGGTCGCTCTGACGGCGAACATGGCCGCCTGGAACCGCTGGTGCGCCACGGTCGTCACCGAGGGCAGAGGTCGGCTTCATCCGGTTGCTCATCTGACCCTGCGCGATCCGGCCTGGCTGGAAGCCCAGTTGGCCGAGTTGTCGTCCGCCGGCGTGCGCCTGGGCATGATCGCTCCCGCGGCCGTCGACGGGCGCCCGCTCTCGCACCCCGATCATGACCGGCTGTGGGCCGCCTTCGTGCACCACGGTGTGACACCGGTGTTCCACGTAGCCGACCAACCCCGGGTCCTCGACGACGCTTTCTACACCGACCCCGACGACAGTTTCGTACCGGTGATCGAGTCCGTCTTCCTGTGGGTGCCGCCGGCGATTGCCATCACCGACCTCATCGTGAACGGCACGTTTTCGCGTCACCCGGGGTTGCGCATCGGGATAGTGGAACTCTCCTCCATCTGGGTCCCCCAGTACCTGCTCATGCTCGACGGGGGATGGGACTTCACCAGCGCTCTCAACGGCCAGGTCGTCGAGCCCCTCGACGAGCGACCCAGCGAGTACTTCCGTCGGCAGGTCAGGGTTTCCTCGTTCTCCTACGAACAGCCCTCACGGCTCACAGCCCGGTCGGGTGATCTGTTCATGTGCTGTAGCGACTTCCCTCACTCCGAGGGAACCGCCACACCGGTCGACGACTACGACCGATGTGGCTGCTCTCCCGGTCAGACCCCGGGGCTCTTCCATGACAACGTGATGACCCTGCTGAAGAGCTGACGCCGGCGCGGGTCACCCTTTGCCGGACCGCTCATCTGTTCACGGAACCGTCACCCGCCGTTCGCCTCAGCCGGGATGAGTTCCGTCTTCCACGCCGCACGGCGCACCCGTGGCGACGTGGGACTTCACGATCGAAAACGACTGAAACGGAGGGAGAACGGGCCGGCGCCGACCGGCCGGCGGGCGGGCGGGCGGGGAGAGAGGGAGGGAGGATTCGCCCCCTGGACGAGTGGTATTCTTGCCCGTCAGGGGCCGACCACAGGCAGAGTCCACCTGTGTCGGGTGAAGGGACACGGGGGTCACGCATGAAAGCCATGGAGAAATCGCTCCGCCCTTGGCGTCACGCTCTCGCATTGGCACTCGTCGGCACTCTCGTCGCGGCGACGGTCACCATGGCCCTCGGATCGTCTGTGGGCGCCTCGTCCTCCTCGAACACCGCCCGGGCCCACTCCTACAACTTCAACTCCCCGACCTCCGCCGCCGTGGTGGGCTCCCATCTCTTCGTCACCAACGGGGGCAACAACTCGGTGACCGAGGTCAAGGCGTCCAACGGGTCGTTCGTGTCGGCGATCTCCGGCAAGCGCCTTGGATTCGATGCCCCGTCGGCCATCGTGGCCGTCGGAAGCGACCTCTTCGTGGCCAACAGTGCCGACAACACGATCACCGAGTTCCGGGCCGCCGGCCACAAGCACATCCGCACCATCCAAGGCTCGAGTTACGGCTTTGCCGACCCCATCGCTCTGGCGGCGTCGGGCCAAGATCTCTATGTCCTCAACGGTGCCGGATCGATCACCGAGGTCGCCACCCAGACAGGCGCCCTGGTCGGCACCGCCTCCGGCTCCACCTTCGGATTCAACAATCCGACCGGTCTCGCCGTGGCTGACGGTCAGGTCTTCGTGGCCAACAGTGGGTCCAATACGGTCACAGTGCTGAACGCCCGGGACCGGTCGTTCGTGTCCTTGTTGTCGGGATCGACCTTCGCCTTCAACACACCGATCGGCGTCGCCTTCGACGGCACCGACATGTGGGTCACCAATCAGGGCGCCGATTCGGTGACCGAGTTCTCCCCGACCACCTTGAATGCATTGAACGTCCTGGTCAGTAGCAACCTGCCGATGGTCGGCCCGATCATCTACGGCGACGGCTACGTGTTCACGGTCAGCCCTCCGGGCTGGTCCCCCATGGTCAGTCAGATCACCCCTTCCCCGGCCACGGTGAACTGGATGATGTGCAACACCAACGGGCCCTACCTCTTCAACAACCCGCAAGCGGCCGTGGTGGCGGGAGCCAACCTCTGGATCGTCAACCAGGGTGGCAATTCCCTCACGGAAATGGACACCGCCAGCGGGGCCTTGATCCGCACCGTCGCCAATCCGTGAGGATGCGGCGAACGGAGGTCACGCCGCGGATCAGAGCCTGACGGCGGGGTCCTGGGAACGCCGGATCGCTCCCTCGCGCACCATGGGTAGGAGCTCCTTGCCGAACTCGACGGCGTCCGCCAGGGGGTCGAAGCCCTTGAGCAGAAGCGTCGTGATCCCGAGATCGCAGTAGCGCAACATGGCCTCGGCCACCTGTTCGGGGGTGCCCACCAGGGCGGTCGAGTTGCCGGCCGCTCCGGTCAGATTCGCCACCTTCATCCAGAGGCGCTCGTCGAAGACGTCACGTTCGGCCGACATGGCGATCAGGCGCTTGCGCCCCTCCGACGTCGTGCCCCCGGTGTCACGGTCGACCGAGTAGGTCGCGTTGGCCGCTCCACCCAGTCCGGTATAGGTCTTCTTGTGTCCGGCCATCCGTTCCTTGGCCAACTCGATCCGCTCGGCGGTCTTCCCGGCGATCCATTCCGCCTTCTCCCACGCCTCGTCCTCGGTGTCGGCGATGATCGGACGCAGGGAAATGCTGAAGCGAAGAGTGCGCCCGAAGGTCTCGGCCACGTCGACGATGGACCGCATCCGCTGCGCCACGGCCGCCCGAGGCTCACCCCAGAAGGCGTAGACGTCGGCCTGGGCCGCCCCCACCTCGACGGCGGCCGGCGACGCCCCGGCGAAGTAGAGCGGAATCCCGCCGGGGGACACCGGCTTGACGGAGCTGAAGGCACCCTCGTACCGGAAGAATTCCCCTTCGAAGTCGAAGGGCGCGTCCTGCTCCCAGAGCCGGCGCACGATGGACATGACTTCACCGGTCCTCCGGTAACGGGTGTCATGGGGCACGAAATCGCCCTCCCGCCGTTGATCGGCCTCGTCACCTCCGGTGATGAAGTGGATGGCGATCCGGCCGCCGCCGGTCAGGTGATCAAGCGTGGCCGCCTTCCTGGCCAGCAGGGCCGGCTGGACGAACCCGGGACGATGAGCGACCAGGACCTTCAGCCGGCTGGTGTGGTGGAGCACAGAGGCCGCCACCGCCCACCCCTCGGGAGCCACGGCGCCGTAGCCCACCAGCACCCGGTCGAAGCCGGCCTCCTCGTGGGCCCGGGAGATCCCGACCAGATAGTCGGGATCGATGACCGGCCCGTCCGTCCAGTCCACCACCGGCCCGTCGACCAGCGGTCCCTGGATCTCCGAGGCGTCTCTGGTGCCCACCATCCCGATGATTTCGATGGGCATTTCGGTCCGTCCCTTCCTGTCGGCCGCCGTGACCGGACGCTTCTGCACAGTCTTCATCGGCCGGACTCGGGTCGGACTAAAGCCCAGGTCGAAGCCGACTTCCGCTGGTCCCCGGGTTTGACGGCTCCTACCTCCGGGACCGGCCAGCGCCTCAGACGACCGGCTCGGGCCGCACCCCCTGGCCTTCGGCCCCTTAGGAACGCCCTGGATGGTGCCGATATGATCCTGTGGTCGTACTGCACCTCGACTCGCTCATATCCGATCACCCGAGGACGACCGACGCGGGTTCGATCGAACGTCGCTGGACCTGCGCGCTGGTCAACATCATGCCCGACGGGGCATTCGTCCAGACCGAGGCCCAATTTCTGGACCTTCTCGATATCGGCTCGGGGAACGAGGGTATGGACGTCCGGTTGTACACCATGGCCGGAGTCCCGAGAGGCGAAGCCACGGCCCTCAGGATCGCCGAGCGCTACACCCCATGGGCCGAGCTCTTCGATCACCCACCGGATCTCCTCATCGTCACCGGTGCCAATCCGGTCGAGCCGGCCATACGGGACGAGCCGTTCTGGCCCGACATGGTCCACCTCCTGCGGTGGGCCAGCCGCACAGTGCCATCGATGCTGCTGTCCTGTCTGTCGGCCCATGCGGCGCTGACGGAGTTCGACGGTCTCGAACGCGTGCTCCTGCCGTCAAAGTGCACCGGTGTCTTCGCCCAGGAAGCGGACCCCGCCAATTCCCTGGCCTCCGGTCTCGGGGCGGGGATCGTGCTCCCCCATTCACGCCTGAGCACCGTCCCCACCGGCCAGCTGCGTTCCGCCGGATACGACATCCCCCTGCACTCCGAGGAATTCGGCTGGAGCGTGGCCACCCGACGGGTCGAACAATCGACCTTGGTCCTCGTCCAGGGCCATCCGGAATACGAGCCGGCTAGCCTGCTACGCGAGTATCAACGCGATGTCCGACGCTACGTCCGCCAAGAACGCGACGCACTGCCCGTACTCCCGGCCCGCTGCACGGCACCGGAGGACGAGCCGCAGCTGGAAGAGCTCCATCGTCGGATCACCGCCGGCGAACGCGACCCCGCACTCGTCGAGGCGTTTCCCTTCGACACCGTCGGAGCCCGGTCCCCATGGTCGTGGCGGACGACGGCCACCCGCTTGTACACGAACTGGCTGGCCGGTGCCTTGACTCGGAACCGCTAACCCGTGCGCGACGAGACGATCGCCATCCACGGTGGCTACACGCCGGACAGCACCCGAGCCGTGGCCGTCCCGATCTACCAGACGGTGGCTCACGACTTCATCGACGCCGAACACGCCGGAGCCGTGCTCGACCTCGAAGTTCCGGGATTCCACTACAACCGGATCAACAACCCCACCAACGACGTCCTGGAAAAGCGCATGGCCGCGCTGGAAGGGGGAACCGCCGCCCTGGTGGTCTCTTCGGGCATGGCCGCCGTCAGCTACGCGATCCTCACCGTGGCCACGGCCGGTTCGAACTTCGTGGTGGCACCCCAGCTCTACGGGGCCACTTTTACCTACTTCGCCCACGTCCTGCCCACCCTCGGAATCGAAGCCCGATTCGCACCCGACGACCGGGCCGCTTCGATGGCGGCGCTGATCGACGAGAAGACCTGTGCCGTCTTCTGCGAGACCATCGGCAACCCGGCCGGGAACGTGGTCGACCTCGAAGCCGTGGCCGCAATGGCCCATCGTGCCGGGGTCCCCCTTATCGTGGACAACACGGTAGCCACCCCGCTGATGTTGAAACCGATCAGCCATGGTGCCGACGTGGTCGTCCACTCCTTGACCAAGTTCGTCGGAGGCCATGGCACGACACTGGGCGGCGTCATCATCGATGCCGGCACATTCCCGTGGACCGAACACGCCGAGCGCTTCCCTCTGTTCAACCAGCCCGAGCCGGCCTTCCACGACGTCGTCTTCGCCCGGGACTTCCCCGAGCGACCGTTCACCGTCCGGGCCCGATCGATCCAACTGCGCAATACCGGCGCCACCCTCTCACCCTTGGCCGCCTTCCAATTGCTCCAGGGACTGGAGACCTTGTCGGTCCGCCTCGACCGGCACGAAGCCAATGTCCGAGCCGTGGCCGACTACCTGGCCAACGACCCCCGGGTCGAGTGGGTGAATTTCGTGGGCTTCCCCGACCACCCCCACCACCAGCTGGCCCAGCGCTACCTTCACGGACGCGTCCCGTCCATCATCACCTTCGGTGCCACCGGGGGCTACGACGCCGGCCTGGCCTTCTTCGACGCCCTGCAACTCTTCAAGCGGCTGCTCAATCTGGGCGATGCCAAGTCCCTGGCCATTCACCCGGCCTCGACCACCCACCGCCAGCTGAGCGATGCCGAGCGTGCCGCCGCCGGGATCCGACCCGAGACCATCCGGCTGTCGATCGGACTCGAGCACATCGACGACCTCATCGATGACCTCGATCAGGCCCTGGCCAAAGCCACCAACTGAATTCCCCTGGCCGGCGTGCCTGTCCGCCGGCGTGCCAGTCTGCGTGCCTGTCCGCCGGCGTGCCTGTCCGCCGGCGTGCCAGTCAGCCGATGACCTCCCGGACGCACTGTTGGGCGTCGAGCACGGCCCGGATGCGACTGCGCGGGGACGGCAGGTAATGGGTGAAGTAGCGGGCCCCTTCGGTGAGGACGCCCAGGAGCGAGAGATTCGGCTGGAGCGCTCCGAAGCAGTCGTAGGGATGGAAGTCCTCGCTGATGGAGACGCTTCCCACCGGGGTGTCACCGTACGCCATCTGGGTCAGCCGTCCGTTGGCGTAGAGACGGCGGAGCAGGGGCGAGCTCGAGCGGGCCAGGGAGGGCAGGTCCAGATGACCGCGGATCACCCCGTTGACGGTGATGGTCGTCTCTTCGGCGAGCCCGGTCGAACGCAGCGTCGTCCGGCCGTCGGGCTCTGAGGTCAGCGTCGGATTCGGTCCGAGACGGGCCTGGACCACACCGGCGTCGAGCAGGGCCAGCAGCTGCTGCGAGCGCAGGGGCGGTGGTCCGGCCTCCATCCGGTTGATCCGGCCGCGGATGTTCGATTGGAAGTCGACATAGGACTCGAGGGTCAGCCCCCCGAACTCGATGACCAGACGGAGCTGGTCCCGCAGGATCCGGAGAACCTCGAGGGCGGCCTTCACCGGGCTGCCGCCGATGGTCAGAGCCTCTTCCAGGTCGGACTCGACCAAGTCGTAGAACTGGGACTGGAAGTCCGTCCCCGAGGTGTAGGTCCGGCCGGTGCCGGCGAAGAGGTGACCGGCCGGGTCGAACCGGCCGTAGACCGCGTCGTAGCCCTCGACCGCCGCCTCGAAACCACCATTCGCCCAGGCACCGGTGAGGCGCTGACGGACGTCGGCCGACTCGTCGGCCCCGCCCTTCAAGAAGGCGGCATGGATGAGATAGCGGGCCTGCATCTCGGCGTACAGCAGCGGCAGCAGATCCCGGCGGAAGTCCACCTGGTGCCGCTCCGGTGAGCCACCGGGGTGGGTCAGGGCGGCGATCTCCTCCGGCGTGCAGACCACGGGTTGGTAACCGCCGTACGGATCGACGCCGTGTGCCGATTTGGCACAGTAGGGAATCCCGGAACGCGAATACATGTGGATGATCGGCTCGTTCCCGCTGGGCCGGTAGCGCATCCGATCGCCCACGTCCTCGAACCTTCCACCCCGGCCGACGGTGAGAGCCGTCAGGAGATCGAAGCCGACCAGTCCCAGTCCGGCGATGGCGATCGGGCTACCCGGTGCCACGGTGCTGTCGAAGTATTCGACCGGGTAGGGACGCAGGCCTCGGACATCGGCCTCGTCGTCGTCGGCCTCTTCGTTCCAGGTGTGCCCGGACGTCAGGACGACATGGTTGACCCGCAGGGTCTCGCCATTGTCGAGCACGACGGCCTCACGGCCGTCTCCGACCGGTGCGATGTCGACGGCGGTGGCGTAGTGACGCACGACTTCGATGTTCGACGGGGCGTCGGCCACCAGGGTGTCGTAGAACCAGACCAGGTACTCGCCCATCAGGCGACGGGGCAGGTAGTCGGTGGCCGCGATCGGTTGACCGGCGGTGCCGATTCTGCACTCGTGGCCCACCCAGCGGTATCCCTGCCGGGTAGCCCAGTCGAAGAGCCCGACCGCGTAGGGCGGCTCCTCCTCCCCGTCAGGCGAGGCGTACAGAGACAATTGCCCACAGGGGTTGTTGAGAACCAGGTAGTCGGGTTGGCCCATGGCGTAGACGCCACCGCCGAGAGCGCCGGGCTCGATCACATGGACCCGGACGGTGGACGACGAGCGGCGGGCCTGGGCCACCGCCCGCTCGAGGACACACAGGCCCCAGGAACCGAAGCCGACAACGGCGAACTCGATCATGCCCGTCCCCGCCAGGGGGCCCGGGTCGAGCCCGAGAAGGGAGCCCTCGAAGCCGGGGGCGACGTTTGATGCGGCGACATCACTTGTCCTGCAGCCCCCCTCGTGACCGTTGCAGAAGAACAGTCTGACCGGCTGAAATGACGCGATATCCGGGCATAAATAACGGTAGATCCCCTGCCCGCTCTTTCACAAGGCGTTGCCGAAATGTAGAGAATCCACGTTGTCGCAACGTAGTGAATTCACCTTGTCGAAACGTGGTGGGAACATCCCCCCGGTCGGTAGAATAGGGCCCGACCTGGGTTCGAGCCCTTTCGGTTCGAGCCCTTCGGTTCGAGCCCTTCGGTTCGAGCCCCGGGTGGGCCCTGATACCGCTGTCCTCGCGACGAAGAGAAATGGGACGATGCTGGACGCCTCCGACACACTGGATCTCGGTTCCCTGCAGGTGCATCGCCTCGGCTTCGGGACCATGCAGCTCACCGGCCCGGGTGTCTGGGGCCCGCCGAAGGACCACGACGGCGCCATCGAGGTCCTGCGGAAGGCGGTGACCCTGGGTGTCGACCTGATCGACACCGCCGACTCCTACGGGCCCGATATCGCCGAGGAGCTCATCCGGGAGGCTCTTCACCCCTATCCGGAGCACATCACCATCGCCACCAAGGCCGGCTTCACCCGGTCCGGCCCCGACCAGTGGGAGGAGTGCGGACGGCCCGAGTACCTGAAGAGTCAGTGCGAGGGCAGTCTGAAGCGTCTGGGAGTCGACCACATCGATCTGTTCCAGCTGCACCGGATCGACCCCCGTGTGCCGGCCGAGGACCAGTTCGGTGCGCTCAAGGAGCTACGCGACGCCGGGAAGGTCACCGAGGTCGGCCTGTCCGAGGTGAGCGTGGCCGACGTCGGGAAGGCCCGAACGATCATGCCCGTCGCCACTGTCCAGAACCAGTACAACCTGGCCCAGCGCGGGGCCGACGATGTCCTCGACTACTGCGAAGAAAACCGGATCGGTTTCATCCCCTGGTTCCCTCTGGCCAACGGCAGGCTCTCCCGGGAAGGTGGTCCCCTCGACACCGTCGCCCACGAGTTGGGAGCGACGGTGTCCCAGGTCAGTCTGGCCTGGCTGCTGCGCCGGTCCCCCGTGATGCTTCCCATCCCGGGCACCTCCTCGGTCGAGCACCTCGAGGAGAACTGCGCCGCCGGCGGCGTGTCGCTGTCCCCGGCCCAATACGACCAGCTGGTCGACGCCCGGAAGCCGGTGCGCCGGTGGGCACTGGGCGGATGAATGTGAAGGACCGTGGTCGAGAAGGGTGGTGGCCGTGACCGCTGACCTGGTGATCCGCAACGGCACACTGGCCGACGGCACCGGTGGCCCGTTGCGCCGTGCCGACATCGCCATCACCGGAGAGCGGATCTCCGAGGTCGGTGACCAGGTGGCCGGAGGCCGACGGGAACTCGATGCCGAGGGGCTGCTGCTGACACCGGGATTCGTGGACCCCCATACCCACTACGACGGTCAGGCCACCTGGGATCCGCTGCTCGCCCCGTCGTCGCATCACGGGGTGACCACTGTGGCCATGGGCAACTGTGGCGTCGGTTTCGCCCCGGTCGAGCCCGATCGCCACGACTGGTTGATCGCCACCATGGAGGGGGTCGAGGACATCCCCGGGACGGCGCTCCACGAGGGCCTGCGATGGGACTGGGAGTCGTTCCCCGAGTATCTCGACGCCCTCGAGCGACAGCCGCGGACAATCGACGTGGCCACCCATCTGCCCCATGCGGCGCTGCGCGCCTTCGTCATGGGCGAGCGCGGGGCGGACCCGACCGAGCACCCCGACGAGGGGGAGCTCGAGACCATGGCCACGCTGCTCGGCCAAGGCCTCGAGGCCGGCGCCCTCGGTGTCACGACGTCGCGGACCGACCGCCACCGGACGTCCTGCGGGGAGAACCTCGGAACGCTCCGGGCCCGGGAGCCCGAATTGCTGACCCTGGCCCGAACTCTCCGATCGAGCGGCAGGGGAGTCTTTCAGTTCCTGAGCGACAGCTACCGGACCACCGACGACGATTTCGCCCGGGCGGAATTCGCCTTGGTGGGCGAGTTCGCCCGGGCCAGCCGACGACCGGTCAGCTACACGGTGCAGCAGGATGTCGAGGCGCCGGAACGGTGGCGGGACCTGATGGCCCTGGCCGTCTCCCTGCAGGCCGAGGGCCTCGATGTGAAGGCTCAGGTCGCCCCCCGGCCCATCGGAGTCCTGCTCGGCCTGGAGGCCTCGGCCAACGTCTTCACCCCGGCCCGGGGATACGCCAAGATCGCCGGCCTTCCTCTGGCCGAGCGGGTGACGGCGCTGGCCGACCCCGACCGGCGCCAGAAGATCGTGGAGGGCCACGCCCAGCTGACCTCCGGCCCGGACGCCTTCGCCGGCCTGGCCTTCTTCGGCCGGTTCGACGACATGTACGTGCTCGACGACCCGGTGGACTACAACTTCGATCCCAGCCGGTCTCTCGGGGCCATGGCCCGACGGACCGGCGTCGATCCCCGCCAGCTCGCCTACGACGTCCAGCTGCGCAACGGCGGTCGCCAGCTGATCTACACACCGCTGTTCAACTTCGCCCACCGCAATCTCGACGCCATCCGGGAGATGATCACCTCACCCGTGGCCATGTTCGGTCTCTCCGACGCCGGAGCCCACTGCGGGCAGATCTGTGACGGCAGCATGACCACCACCTACCTCTCACTGTGGGCCCGCGACCTGGAAGGCCGGGGCGGCGTGCCGGTGGAGACCGTGGTTCACCAGATGACGCGTCGGCCCGCCGCTCACTTCGGCTGGCTCGACCGTGGGATCGTCGCACCCGGCCTGCTCGCCGATCTCAATCTGATCGATCTGCCGGCCCTCGAGTGCGCCCCACCGGAGATCACCGCCGACCTCCCGGCCGGCGGCCGGCGTCTGCTCCAGGCGGCCCGGGGCTACCGCTGGACGATCAAGCGGGGGGCGGTGACCTTCGAGGACGGCGTTGCGACCGGTGAGCGTCCGGGCCAGCTGGTCCGCGGTTCTCAGGCCGGACCGGGGACGTCAACCGCCCGATGAGCACCGATCTCCTTTCGTCGGTCCTCGAGCAGGCCCGCAGCGGTCCTGAGCTTCCCGCCGTCAGGGACCTCGATCGCGCCCTGACCTACGGCGCCCTGGTCGACGAGGTCGCCACGGTGGCCGGTGGGCTCCACGCCCTCGGCGTCACCGAAGGTGACCGGGTGGCACTCCAGCTCCCCAACTCCGTCGATTTCGTGGTGGCATCGTTGGCCACCTTGTGGCTGGGTGCGCTGTTCGTCCCCCTGGCCGTGACCGACCCGGAGGCGAGGACCGACGTCATCGTGGCCGACTGTGCCCCGGCTGTCGTGATCACCGGCGAAGATCCGGAGGATAACGACCGTCCCGATCGTCCGCCACGGCTGTCATGGGTTCGGTACTCGGAGCTGAAGACCCGAACGTCGAAGCTGCTGCCGCCCCCCGTCTCCAGCTCCCCCGAGCGCGCGGCCTACGCCATCTATACGTCGGGGACCACGGCCTCGCCGAAAGGTGTGCTGATCAGCAACAGAGCCTTCCTGGCCGCTGTCCACTCGACGGCGGAGGCGCTGGGCCTCGGGCGGCTCACCCGGACCCTGTGCGTCTCGCCGTTCCACTTCGACGGGTCGTTCGGCACCTTGTTCCCGACCCTCTTCGTCGGTGGCGCCGTGGTCATCCGACCGCGCGAAGCACTGCTCTTTCCGCGGACGTTCTTCCGGACCGTCCAACGCGAGGGCATCAGCTACACCGGCTTCTCGCCCACCTACCTGAAGTTGCTGCTGGCCAGCCCCCACATGCAAGAGCTGAATAGCGGCACCCTCGAGATCATCGCCCTCGGCGGCGAGGCCAGTGCCCTGGCCGATATCAGAGCGCTGTGGGACGCGGTCCCGAGGCTCCGGGTGTTCAATCGCTACGGTCCGACCGAGACCACCATCGCCGTCACCCACGTCGAGCTCACCCCGGAACTGCTGGCCGACGGCACGGTGCCCATCGGGCGACCCCACCCCGGGGTGACCTTCCACATCGTCGACGACCGGGGCCTCCTGGTGGACTCGCTGGGCCAGACCGGCGAGCTCTACATCGGGGGGAACCAGCTGATGACCGGCTACTGGGGGGCGCCGGAGCTCACCCGGGAGGTGATCCGGGCCGACCTGATTCCCGGGGAGACCGTCTACCGAACCGGCGATCTGGTCTTTCGCAACGAGCGGGGCGACTACGTCTACGTCGACCGGGCCGACCGGGTGATCAAGAGGTTCGGGGTGCGGATCTCGCTTCTCGAGCTGGCCGACGCCATGCGCGGCCTGTCCGGCGTGTCCGATGCCGCCTGTCTGGTGTTCGACAATGACGGGGAGGTGGGCATCGCCGCCTTCGTGGTGACCGATGGTTCGGTGTCGGCGTCGGAGCTGCGCCCCGGTGCCGCCGGACAGCTGCCCGACACCATGCTCCCCGACCGGATCGATCTCGTCGACCAACTCCCGCTCACCTCGTCCAGCAAGCTCGACGAGCGGCGCCTGCTGGCCGACGCCGGCCTGCAGGTACTCGCCACCCCCGCCCCTCAGGCGACCGTCTCCCAGCCCGGCTGAGCCGAGCGAACCCTCAGGCGGCGCTGAAGACCCAACGGGGTCGGGACCAGAGCTGCAGGTACTCGACCACCGTGAAACCGAGTTGCCGGTAGAGCTTCTCCCCCACCGCAGAGGAATGCAGAAGCGATCCCGACGCACCCTCCTCGAACTGCTGTCGGAAGACGGCTTCGAGCAGGAGCCGGCCGTAGCCACGCTTCTGAAGAGCGGACCGGGTGGCCATTGACCAGATCACGATGAACCCCTCCTGGCGAACGGTGGTGACGCAGGAGACAAGTTGCCCGTCGGCGTAGAAGCCCCAGGCGGCCATGTCAGGACTACCGACAGAGGCGTCGGGGATGGCCGCCTCCGCCGTCGCCGCGTCCAGAACGTAGTTGTCGGCGAGCAACTCGCGGGCGTCAGGCAGATCGGCCAGAGCCAACGGTCTGGCTCCGGTGGTGTCCGATGCCGACAGGACCGGCTCTCTCAATGCCATCAGGGGCAGGGCACCGACCGTTATCCACCCACTGTCGGTCAAGGTCTGTGCCGTGGCCAGGCCCGGACCCACCAACATGATGATGGCCGGCTTCTTCAGAGCCAGAACGGGCTCGAGGCAGTGTTCGGTCAGCAGCTCGGGACGAGACGAGTGGCAACAGGCCAGGTTGTAATTGACGTTCCTCTGGCCGCTGCAGGCTCTCCACCAGTCGTCGTGGACCACGAGGAGATCCGGCCGCGCCCAGATACGGGCCGCCGATCCGAGCAGCCGCCACAAGTCAGACGCCGTGGGGGACACGGTCCGATCTACTCGGGGAGGGTGTAGGTGTTTTCGAGTTCGTCCTGGACCACGGTGGCGATGGTGGCGCTGGTGTCGACCACCAGCTCCTCCCCGAGGATCCGGCGGCGGTAGCTCCAGCCCTCGGGAAGGGCCAACCGCCCGCCCAAGGAGGGAAGGCTCTCCTCGGTGAGGGTGGGGTCGACCGCGATGCAGTAGGCCTGCATGACATAGGCCAACCCGTCCGGGTTCAGCAGCTCGTAGACGGGCGATCCCTTGTCGAAGAAGAAGACGGCCCCGCGGTTGACGTAGCGCTCCAGGTAGGGCTGGACCGAGGGATTGTCGCCGAGGTCCACCGTGGCGATGCGGCGCATGGTCAGGCCGTTGAAGTCCCGGATCACCGGATCCACCACCGCCGTCTTCTGGCCCAGGCCGTCGAGCATCCAGTGGCGGGGCCCGTTGAGCTTGACGAAGAGTGCCCCCATCTCCTGGGCGATCACGGCCGGGTCGAGGGTCAGCCAGAGCTCCTGAGGGCAGTCGTTGAGCATCTGGGTTCCGTAGACCTCGGCTCGGAGACCGGCGTCGGAATGGAAGACGGCGAGGACCTCGCCGTAACGGACCCCGCGCATATCGGAGATCAGACGGGGGGTGGCTTCAGTGGCCATGGGGAACGGACCCTTCGCTCAGATGGTCGACGCCACAACCTAGTGCTCAACCAGAACGCGTCAACGATGCCCGACGCCGGGCACCCGACGCCGGACAAGGACAACCGCCCCGGGGCCCGCCGGCGTCCTCGCCGGACGATCAGGTGGACCCGTCAGCTGGGCTGACCGGGCGGGCTGTCGATGAATGTCATCATTTGGTCCGGACCGGCGGCGTGGCCGGTGCCGTGGTCTCGGAGACGATGGAGCTGCCCGGTGCGGCCAGGCCGGCGATGGTGCAGACGCCGGCGGCGCCGGCGGTACCGGTCCCGAGGGCCGTGATCCTGCCCGGGTCGCTCGAGGCGAAGGCCGTGAAGGTCGCCCCGATCAGCGGGATGCCGGCGACGTCGGTCTTGGTCACCACGATCTGGCCGTCCGGCGAGGTGACCTGCTTGGTCGACGGAACGCAGAGCTCGGACAGCTTCTTGATCTTGACCGCGCCCGTTCCGAACTGGTTCTGGCCAAAGACGGTCGGGGCCCGGACGGCGCCCACCTTGAGCGAGAAGCAGACCAGATGCGGGTCGTTGAAGTTGGTGGGAACGGCGCCGACCAACGGGCTCAACGCCTTGGCCGTGGGGAGACAGAGCAGGTTGGGGATGACCACCGTCGCCTTCACCGGCTTGGCCATGAACTGGTCCTGCAGGGTCAGCGACGGCGGGGCGAAGCGGGTGGTCGTGTTGGGGTCGACCCGGACGGTGTAACAGAGGAAGTGGTCGAGTCCGGGTGGCTGGACCTGGGTCTGGTTGGGCGGACCCTGGAGGCTCTTCCACGTCGGTAGGCACAGAACGACAGCCGGCAGGGGTGTCGAGAGTCTCGCTGCCGAATTGATTGGTGACCGACACCTGGTAGGTCGGCTGGGTGACCACGGAGGTCTTCTGCACCGGGTTGCAGTGGAAGGCGATCTTGCCAACCGCCGTCAGAAGGCCTTTCGGCGCGAACTGGTTGGACAACTCGACCGCCCCCGGCGGGGAGAAGGGGGCCGCCCCGGTGGCCGACTTGGCGGCCGCCGCGAGGTAACAGGTGAAGTGGTCCAGGGTCGTCGTGGTCCCGTTCTTCACCGCCGCCGGTGCGGCGTTCTGGGCTCCGGCGCCCGGCCTCTGGACGTTACGCCCATGCCGCGGGGTCGTCCATGGGTTTGTGACCACCGGCAATTAGTTCATCGGTACGTCACTAGTTCATCGGTACGTCACCCCGCTTGTCACACCTGTCGTCTCTTTGCGTCACAAGAGGCTGACAAGAGGTGGCCGTGGCGCTCTGTCGACAAGCTGTTCGTCAGGACGATTGCACCGGACAAGAAGTGTCTAGGCGTTGGTCCGCGTTGGCCTCTCGGCGACCTCACGCATGCGCTCCAGCGTCTGCTGCATACCCGCTCGAAGATCGGAACGACGATCCTTGCGGCCGAAGAGGGTTCCTATGAGAAACCAACCGAACCGGGAGAGCGGTCGGGTGACGAGATAGGACTCGGTGACCTTGGTGCCGCCGTCCTGCGCTTCGAATCGGTAGCTCCATTCGACGGTGCCGGCGAGGATCTCGGTGCGGGAGACGACGAAGGCACGTCCGGGATCAACCAGCGTGACCACCGGCTTGTTGGTCCATGGTGGCCTCCGCGGGACCTTGTTGCGCGCCGCGAAGCGAGCCCCGACAGCCGGACCCGTCGCCCCGTCGAGCCAACGGCAGCGGAGAATTTCGGGGCTGAATTCGGGCATGCGGGTGACGTCGGCCACGAGCTCGTAGACGACCTCGGGCGGAGCGGCGATGTGGGCGGTGACGGTGTCGTGGTCGAGCGACTGCATCAGGTCTCCTTTGTGGTGTCGTATGGCGAAACGGGTCAGCGGGAGAGCACGGGTTGGTTGAATCGGACGTCCATGTCGTCGGCCAGGGCGCGCAGAACGCTGCCGCCGTCGCCCGCGAAAGAAGAGCCGTGCATGGTGGCCAGCGTGGACGGCTCGAGATCGGCCAGTCGGTGGATGGTCGGCGCCGTCTGCGGAGTCAAGCCGGTGGAGCGGAAGAGGTCCTCCGCCCCGGCGGCCGCCTCGACGATGCCGGGATCGTCGGTGAGCGCCGGTCCGTCGCCGAGCTGGGTTAGAAGGTCGCCGCAGAAGAGGGTGGTCGTGGTCTGTTCGTAGAGCACCCGGGCGTCCCAGCCGTGGGGAACATGGGGCGTGTCGAGGTGTTGGACGCGGTGGCGGCCGAGCTCGAGAACCTGGCCGTCGGCCAGGGGCACGGGGGCTCGGTCGGCCAGGTCGTCCAGCGAGACCATGCAACCAGTGGCCCCGTGGGCGATCTCGGCGCGGGGGGCCGCGGCCAGGAACAGGTTCATGGCGCCGCACTCGTCGGACTCGAGATGGCCGAAGGTGATCCAACGGAGCCGCTCGATGGCAACGACGGAGGACAGCGCTTCCGAGACCAGGGGGAACATGGCACGAGGGCCCGTGTGGAAGAGCAGGGGCTCGTCATCGTCGATGAGGAACTGATTGAACGTGAAACCACTGGGACCGATACTCGGGACGAAGGTGGACAGTCGATAGAGACCGTCACCGATCTCGTCGACCTGTGTCTGCATCATCATGTGCCTCCTTGGCCCTGGACCGGGCCGGTCTGTTCGGTGAGATCGCGGCTATGAACATGTCGACGGCGAGGTCGATGAGCCGACCCCAGCGCTGGCCTCCGGGGTCGTTGGCCAGTTGCTGGTTGATCAGGCCACTGATCAGGGCGGTCCACAGATCCATGGCGTCGGGATGGGTGATGCCGTGTTCGACCAACAGCCTCTGGACACGGGCGCTCAGCTCGACGGCCGGTGCGTAGGACTCGGGAGAGGGTTCGAATCCGGGAAGTGTGCGGAGGAACAAGAGCTGGGTGCGGGCGGGGTCGACCGTGGCGAAGTCGAACATTCGGTGGGCGTTCTCCCGCAGTGCCCCCCGCAGTGTGCGGCTCTTGCTCTTGGCTGTGGCGGCGGCGAGCGCCTCGCGCATTCCCTGGCCGAACATGGCGTCGTAGATGGCGTTCTTCGAGGCGAAGTACTCGTAGAGAGACGGTGCCCGCATGCCGATGCTGGCGGCCAGATCCCGGAGGGAGAACTCGGTGAGGCCCTGGGTGCGGGCCAGCGTCCAGGCGGCCTCGAGGATCTCCTCCTTGGTGGTCTGGCGCCGCCGGGCCCGGCGATCGATGACGGGGGGCGCTGTCATCTCGGTCTGAGTTCCTAACATCATTAGGAGTATCACATGTTGTTAGGAGTACTGTCAACCGGCTCCGGACGGCCGCCAACCTCCTTTCGCCGATCGCTCTGCTCGGCCGGCCCCGCGACACATCGGTCGTCGGGAACGCGCACACCGGGGCCGGTCTCTCGGGAGCTCACATCGCCAACGTTCATAACAATCGCAACCGATGGCCTGACCACGACATGCCGGACAGCGTTCAACACAACATCCGTGGTGGTGAACACCACCGGGAAGGACACCGCAGTCCCGGCAGGGAAATGTGACCTTGCCCCGAAAGCCGAACGGTCCGTACGGTGGCTCGGAGCCCCAGGGGATTGCCGGGTAGAGCTTCCCGGCGATGAGAAGCAGATCGGTGCTGCAGCTCGTTCTTTCGAACATCTCTGCGTTGCAGAGCCGACATCGGGCCACGGGCTTGCTCCTCTGGGAGAACGTCGGACCATGGTTGCATCCGGGTGTGACAGCCTCGGTACCGGCAGGGCGTCGGTGGCGGCGTTACACCCTCGTGCTTCCATAGGCCCATGGATCTCGCCGTCCTGACCGACGCCGTCGACCGGCTGAGCGAAGACGATCCCCTTCGACATGCCGATGGCGAATCAATCGAAATCCTCCATCGTCTGCTAGCCCGGTTCGACGCTCTCGTCACCCAGAGGACAGCCGCTTTTGACGCGGCGGGAAACTGGGAGGTCGATGGCGCCTACAACGCCGTCGCCTGGCTGACCACCCGCTGTCGGCTGCCCAAGGTCCAGGCCAGAAGGACGGTGCGCCGGGGCCGCGATCTCCGTTCGCTTCCTCACTGCGACCGCGCCTGGGCGAGGGGCGAGATCACGGCGGCCCAGGTGGACGTCGTCGCCCATCTTCGCTCCGACTCGACCGCTGACGCGCTGGCCAGGGACGAGGAGCTGCTCGTCGAACAGGCCGGCACGCTGCGCTACGCCGCCTTCGTGAAGGTGGCGGACTACTGGAAGCAGCTGGCCGATCCCGACGCAGTGGAGGTTGACGATGAGAAGCGTCGTTCCCGTCGCGACGTCTACCTCGAGCGCAGTTTCGGCGACATGTGGTTGGGCAAGATCACTCTGGACCCGATCTCCGGGTCGATCGTCGGCGGCGAGCTCAGCCGGATCGAACGGGAGATGTTCGAAGCCGAATGGGCTGACGCCCGCCGGACCCTCGGACATGATCCGACGACGGCCGACTTGTCGCGGACCCCAGGACAGCGGCGGGCCGATGCGCTCGTCGAGATGGCCATCCGCAGCCAGACCGCTCCGAGCGACGGACGGAGACCGGCCCCGCTGTTCAGCATTCTGGTGGGTTACGAGAACACCCTCGACCGGCGGATCTGCGAGTTGGCCGACGGGACCGTCCTGGCCCCGGGCGCGCTTCTACCGTGGCTGGACTCGGGCTACTTCGAGAGAGTCGTCTTCGCCCCGGACCGTCGGGTGCAGGTGAGCTTCACGGCCCGGCTCTTCACCGGAGCGACCCGGCGGGCCATCGAGCTGCGGGATCGGGAATGCGTTCATCCCTACTGCGACGTCCCGGCCGCCGATTGCCAAGCCGACCACATCATTCCCTACGAAGCGGACGGACCGACGATCCAGGAAAACGGCCAGATGCTCTGTGGCTTCCACAATCGCCGGAAGAGTCTGACGCCCTTTCCCGACGACTAACGATCAGCTGCCGTCAGTGACGCCTTCTACGCTGTCCGGATGGCCGTGATCCCCGAAATCGATATCGAACCGCTGCTGGTCCGTGATCCGGCAGCGGATGCCGCCGCCATGGTCGTGGCGGCGGAGATCGACGCCGCCTGTCGGGAGGTCGGTTTCTTCTACGTGATCGGGCACGGGGTCAATCCCGGATTGCAGGATCAGCTCGATTCGCTGGCTCGTGATTTCTTCGGCCGACCTGAAGAGGAGAAGGCGGAGATCGCCCTGGCGCGCGGTGGACGAGCCTGGCGGGGATGGTTCCCGGTCGGCGGCGAGCTCACCGGTGGAATCCCCGACGACAAAGAGGGCCTCTACTTCGGCGGGCAGCTCGATCCGGCTCACCCCCGGGTCGAGGCCGGAACCCCGATGCACGGAGCCAATCTGTTTCCCCGCCGGCCCGCCGAGCTCGGCCCGGTCGTGGTGGCGTACATGGAGGCGATGACCGCAGTGGGTCAGGCGATTCTGTCGGGAATGGCCCTCGGACTCGGGCTGCGCTCCTCGTGGTTCACCGAGCAGTTGACCTCCGACCCGTTGATCCTCTTGCGGATCTTCCGCTACCCGGCGCTGGCCGGAGCCGACGGCGGGCGCTGGAGCGTCGGGGAACACACCGACTACGGACTGCTGACCGTGCTCGGTCAGGACAGTTCCGGCGGCCTCCAAGTCCGGACCGGCGACGGCGACGGCTTCATCGACGTGGCCCCTCGGCCGGGAACGTTCGTCTGCAATCTGGGCGACATGCTCGAGCGGCTGACCGGTGGTCGGTACCGGTCGACCCGGCACCGGGTACGCAACGCCGGCAGCGGCGACCGGTTGTCGTTCCCCTTCTTCCTCGACCCCTCCTGGGACGCCCGGGTCGAGCGGTTGCCGATCGTGGACCGGCCGGCCGACGATGACGGGGGCCGGCGCTGGGACCAGGTGAGCGTCCACGGCTTCGAGGGAAGCTACGGCGACTACATCCTGGCCAAGGTGGGAAAGGTCTTCCCCGACCTGGCGGCCCAGGCGTTGGACCAGTCCTCGACGCCGTAGGAGCTGCTCAGTCGGAAGGGTGCTTGCCCCGGCTGGTGAGACCGTCCAACAGAAGAGAGAGACCGGCCGCCAGGAGCCAGACGTCCTTGCTGACAGCGGTGCCCTGAGGGGTCGGCCAGGGGCTGCCGGGCTTTCGCATGCCGGGCGTCTTGGCATAGAGGCCGACGAGGGCACCCGAGAAGCCGGTCAGGGCGGCCCCCGCCGCGGCCGTCGGGACGTTGGGGGCGAGGAGGGCGGCGCCGGTGGCAATCTCACCGGCGGCGAGGAGGCGGAGGAAACGAGGCGGGGGCATCGACTCGAAGACGGGGAAGGCGCCGGACGCCATGTCGTGGATGGCTTTGGCCTTGACCTCGTCGGCCTTCCACTTCTCGATGCCGGCGTGGAGGATGTAGGCGCCGGTGACCAGGCGGAGAGGGATATGGCTGAGCTTCATGGGCCGACGTCCTGTCTTCGGGGGTGACGCGCGCCACGGATCGACGGGACCGGGGCTCTCCTCGAGCGCGCACAGGTCAGGCTAACCGGCCGTCCCCCGTCGCCAGGTCGCCAGGACGGGTGGCGGCGCTCAGACGGCGGCGGACGAAATCCGGTCGACACCGAGCCGGGCCCGCCGGGCGGCGGCCACCATGTTGGCCAGAGAGGCTCTGACCTCGTCGTGGCCACGGGTCTTCAGCCCGCAGTCCGGGTTCACCCAGAGCCGGTCGGCCGGCAGGACCGTCAGGGCCCGGCCGATGAGGTGGGTGATCTCGTCCACCTCGGGGACCGTCGGTGAGTGGATGTCATAGACACCGAGGCCGACCTCGGCCCCGCAGTCGACGGCGGCGAGGTCCTCGACGATGTCCATCTTGGAACGGGCCGCTTCGATGGAGATGACGTCGACGTCGAGGGCGACGACAGCGTCCATGATGTCGCCGAACTCGGCGTAACACATGTGGGTGTGGATCTGGGTGCTCTCGGCCACCGCCGCCGTGGCCAGTCTGAAACACGCGGTGGCCCAGGCCAGATAGCCCGGCCGATCGGCTCCCCGGAGGGGAAGGCCCTCGCGTAGCGCCGGCTCGTCGACCTGGATGATCCGGATCCCGGCCGCCTCGAGATCGAGGACCTCGTCGCGGACGGCCAGGGCGATCTGCCGGCAGGTCTCGGCGCGCCCCTGGTCGTCACGGACGAAGGACCACTGGAGGATGGTGACCGGACCCGTCAACATGCCCTTCACCGGCCGGGGGGTGAGCGACTGGGCGTAGCGGGACCAGGAGACGGTGATCGGTTCGGGCCGGCTGACGTCGCCGTAGAGGATGGGGGGCCGGACGTACCGGGTGCCGTAGCTCTGGACCCAGCCGTCACGGCTGCAGGCGAAGCCGTCGAGGCGTTCGGCGAAGTACTGGACCATGTCGTTGCGCTCGGGCTCGCCGTGGACGAGGACGTCGAGACCGAGCCGCTCCTGCAGGCGGATCACCTGTTCGATCTCGCTCTCGCAGAAGCGGCGGTAGTCCTCGTCGGCCAGCTCCCCCGAGCCGTGGCGGGCCCGGGCGGCGCGGATCTCGGCTGTCTGGGGAAACGAGCCGATGGTGGTGGTCGGCAGCGCCGGCAAGGGCAGCGCCTCTTGTTGGACGGCCCGGCGCTCCCGGCGGGCGGTGGAACGGACGGCGTCTGCGGGCGAGAGGGCGTCGAGGCGGCGGCGGACGGCGGGCCGACGGATCTGCTCGGCCCGGCGGCGGGACTCGACGGCCCGGTCACTGGCCTCGAAGGCTTCGGCCGCGGCGGCCGGCCCGTCGGCCAGGGCCCGGCTGAGGGCGACGACCTCGTCGAGCTTCTGACGGGCGAAGGCCAACCAGCCGCGCAGCTCGACCGGCAGCTCGGTTTCCGCGGCCAGGTCGTGGGGGACGTGCTGCAGGGAACAGGAGGGCGCCAGCCAGAGCCGGTCGGCCAGCCGTTCGTGGGCCGGGCCGAGCAGTTCGAGGGTCCGTCGGAGGTGGTTGCGCCAGACGTTGCGGCCGTCGACCACGCCGGCCGAGAGAACGGCCCCCGGACGCAGCCGCTCGAGTAGCTCCGGGAGTTGACCGGGGTCGCGGACGAGATCGACATGGAGACCGGCCACAGCGAGGGAGGTGGCCAGCTCGAGGTTGTCGGCCAGACCGCCGAAGTAGCTGGCCAGCAGAATGTTCGGGGATGGGCCGCTGGTCAGTCCGTCGTAGGCCACGACCAGGGCCCGCCGGGCCTGGTCGTCGAGATCGGTGGCCAGACAGGGCTCGTCGATCTGGACCCACGATGCCCCCGCCGCCGCCAACCGGTCGAGCAGTTCCGCGTAGACGGCCAGGAGGCGGGGAAGAAGCTCCAGAGGGCGGAAACCGGGGACGGTGGCCTTGCCGAGCAGCAGGAAGCTGACGGGACCGACGAGGACGGGCCGGGTGACGATACCGAGGCCGAGGGCCTCGCGGAATTCGTCGACCGGCTTGGACGAGCAGAGGTCGAAGGTCGTCTCGGGCCCGAGCTCGGGGACCAGGTAGTGGTAGTTGGTGTCGAACCACTTGGTCATCTCGAGCGGCTCCACCGGCCGGCCGCCGGCGCTCGAACCCCGGGCCAGAGAGAAGTAGCCGTCGAGATCGACGGCTCCCCCGGCGAAGCCGAAGCGGGCGGGGACCGCCCCCACCAGACAACTGGTGTCGAGGACCTGGTCGTAGAGGCTGAAGTCGTTGGAGGCGATGTCCTCGATCCCCGCCTCCAACTGGACCCGCCAATTCCGGGCCCGGACGAGACGGCCGGCCTCGGCCAGTTGGGCGGCATCGGCCTGTCCCGCCCAGTAGGCCTCGATGGCCCGCTTCATCTCGCGACGGGGCCCGATCCGGGGCATGCCCAGGTTGGTCGAACGGGCCATTGCCCTCAGGGTACGGAGCCGGAAGCCCGGCCGATAGAGACAGTCGGCCGACTTTTCGACCGGTACAGTTTCCGGGACAGCCTTCCGGAAGAGAACTGTTCCGGTATACAGTTCCCCGGGTGGCCCTCGACGTCGGAGCCGGGAAGAGCCTCTACCTGCAGCTGGCCGATGCCCTGGCCGACCAGATCGCCGCCGGCACCTACCGGCCGGGCGAGCGGATCCCTTCCGTCCGGAAGTTGCGGGACCGGTTCGGAGTCAGCCTGAGTACGGTTCTCGAGGCCTGCCGGGTCCTGGAGGACCGGGGCCTCGTCCAGGCCCGGCCCCAGTCCGGCCACTACGTCCGGCCGGCCACGGCCCAGCTGCGGTCCGAGCCCGAGGAGTCGACCTCGTCGAGCGAGGCCCACCACGTGGACGCCTCTCTGGCGCTCCGGCTGAACCTGGGGATCGGCAACCCCCAGGAGCCGACTCTGGGCGCCGCCGTCCAGGGTCCCGAGCTGATGGCCATGGCCGCGCTCAACCGGCTGACCGGTCACCTCCTGCGCCAGCAACCGGCCGCCTGCCATTCCTACGACGCGCCCCCCGGCAGTCCCGTTCTCCGACGGTCGATCGCCCAACGCGGGGCCGACGCCGGCTACCGCGTCCCGGCCGACGAGATCGTGATCACCAGCGGCGCCAAGGAGGCCGTCTACCTCTCGATCAAGGCGGTCACCCGGCCCGGAGACACGGTGGCCATCGAGTCCCCCGCCTACTACGCCCTGCTCGAGGTGCTCGGCTCGCTCGGCCTCCGGGCGCTCGAGATCTCGAGCCACCCGCGTCACGGGATCAACCTCGACGAACTGGACGCCGCCCTCGGCCGCCGGCCGGTGGCGGCGGTGGCCATGGTCTCGAACTTCTCCAATCCCACCGGTTCGGTCATGACCGACGAGGCCAAGCGCCGGCTGCTGGACATCCTCGAGAGCCACGACGTGCCGCTGGTGGAGGACGACGTCTACGGAGAGCTGGCCTTCGAGGGCCGCCGGCCCACGGCGGTGAAGGCCTTCGACCGGCGCGGCCTCGTCCTCTACTGCTCCTCCTACAGCAAGACCGTCTCGCCGGGACTGCGCGTCGGCTGGTCCATCCCGGGCCGCTACCAGAACGAAGTCGAGCTGCTCAAGCTGGTGGTCAACCAGGCCACCGCCGTCGCCCCCCAACTGGCCCTGGCCGGCTTCCTCGACAGCGGCGGTTGCGACCGCCATATCCGCCGGGTCCGCCGGATGTACCGGGAGCAGATGGCCAGCACCATCGACGCCGTGGAACGACTCTTCCCGGCGGCGACCCGGATGACCCGACCCCAGGGCGGACACGTCCTCTGGGTGCAGCTGCCCACCGGGGTGGACGCCCTCGAGCTCTACGGGGCCGCCGATGCCGAGGGGATCAGGATCGCCCCGGGGCCGATGTTCTCGGCCTCGGGGGGCTACCGGAACTTCATCCGGCTGAACACGGGATTCCCCTGGAGCGAGACGACGGAGAGACAGATCACCACGCTCGGTCGGCTGGTGGCCGACCGGAGCTGACGCCGAGGCGACGGCCGGCGTCGAAGACGTCGGGGACTACGGGCCGCCCGGCGCCGTCGCCATGTCGCGCCCCGCGTTCGAGGAGGTCGCCTCCGAGCCGGTCACCGGGTCGTCGCTCGCGGCGGCGACGGGGCTGTCGACGGTCGTCACCGGCGGGCCCGACTCCGGGCCGGAGCTCTCCGCCCCGGCACGCTCGGCCGCCGACGGTCCCGAGAGCGGGAAGATCGGGAGCTCGTCCATGCTGGTGAGGGCGAGGGCCTCGTCGGCCGAGAGCGGCGGGGCGAAGAAGTAACCCTGGCCCACGTCGGCACCCACCTCGCGGAGGATGGCCACCTGGGCCCCCGTCTCCACCGCCTCGGCCACCGTGCAGAGGTCGAGGGAGTGGCTGACCTTCACGATCGTCTCCACGATGGCCCGGTTGACGCCACCGGCGTGGTCGATGCCGGCGATCAGGGATCCGTCGATCTTCATGGTGTTGACGGCGAAGTGCCGGAGGTTCTCGAGCGACGACCAGTCCGAGCCCATGTCGTCCACCGTCAGCTGGATGCCCAGCCGGGAGATGGCCTGGAGGTCGGCGGCGGCGGCGCCGTCGGCCAGGGTGGTCTCGGTGACCTCCACGGTCAACCGGTCGGGGTGCAACCCCGACTCCTCGAGAGCGAAGGCGGCCGCCTCGGCCGCTTCGTTCCGGCGGAGCTGGAAGACTGAGCAGTTCACGGCCAGTTGGATGTCGGAGCGCCAGGCGACGGCCCGGGCACAGGCCTCGGAGAGGACCCAACCGTTGAGCGCGGTCATGTGACCGTTGGCCTCGGCCCAGGGGATCAGCTCCTTGGGGGAGATACGTCCCTGGACGGGGTCATTCCAACGCAGGAGTGCCTCGAAGCCGAGAAGGCGGCCGGTGGCCAGGTCGACGGCGGGCTGGAAGAGCAACTCGGGCTCGCCGTCTATGCCCAGGTCAGGCCAGGGAATCACGGTGGATTCATGGGCTGAAACTGTCATAGATCCCCTATCGACGGCTCCCCTGCCGGTCTTGAGCCGACACGGCCCAATTCGCCTCCCCTTCACGGGGCTGTCGCGGGGGGTGAACAACGCCCTTGTAACCTTGGAATCGGGGGAACTCCGGCCCGCAGTGCCAGGCCGGAGAACCAGACAGGAGCAAGACGTGGCCAGGCCGATCCTCGAAGTTCGTGATTTGTGTGTGGTCAGTGGCAGCACGACCGCTTGTCGCGACATCAATTTCACCGTCCACGCCGGTGAAGTCCTCGGAATCCTCGGTGCCGAAGGGGCGGGAAAGTCCCAGCTCCTGCGCTGCATCGGCCTCGACTTCCCCCCGTCGTCGGGGACCATCTTCCTGCGTGGCTCCGACGTCACCGGCGCCTCCAGCCAGAGGCGCCGTCAGCTCCGGGCCCGGACCATCGAGCTGGTCCACCCGCCGGCCCCCGCCGGCCAACCCGACAGCACGGTGCCGGGAACCCGGACCGGGGTGCTTCTGGGCGCCAGCTCGGGCCCCACCGCCCCGGTGGCCGGCATGCGGCAACGGATCCAGATCGCCAAGGCCCTGGCCCACAGGGCCGACGCCCTGCTGCTCGACGAGCCCTTCGTGGGTGTGGAGCACGGTGTCCGGGGCCGGATCCTGGAGCTCCTTCAGCGGCTGCGGACCGAGACGGAGACGGCCGTCGTGGTGGCCACCCGCCATCCCGAGGTGGCCCGGGCCGTGGCCGACGAGATCCTGGTGCTGGTGGACGGCGAGGTGGTCGAGACCGGTCCGGCCCACCACATCCTGGAAACCCCGCGCGACCACCGGACCCGTTCGTTGGTCCAGGACCGCCGCTCCGCCTGAGGCCGCTCCGCCTGAGGCCGGGTCAGCCTGAGGCCGGGTCAGCCTGAGGCCGGGTCAGCCTGAAGCCGGGTCAGCCTGAGGCCGGGTCAGCCTGAAGCCGGGTCAGCCTGAAGCCGGGTCAGCCGATGAAGCGTCGGGCGAAGGTGGAGAGGCCGTCGAGGACGTCGCCGGTGCGGGCCCAGGGACCGACGATGAGACGGTCGACGCCGGCGGCGGTGTAGGCGTCGACATCGCTGTCGTCGGCCACGGCCCCGCCGACGGTCACCGAGAACGCACCATCGTCGGCGCCCGGCGACCGACGGAGCGCGTGCAGGGTGGCCACCGGCCGGGACACGGACTCGGGGCTGTGGCTGAGTCCGATCCAGCCGTCGTGGCGGGCGGCGCGGCGCAGCGCAGCGGCTGACTCGCCGCCGACGATGACCGGCGGGTGCGGGCGCTGGTGAGGCTTCGGTTCGAACATGACGCTGTCGAAGTCGAAGAAGCGGCCGTGGTGCTCGACGGTCGGCTCCGTCCAGAGCCGTCGGCAGACCTCCAGGGCCTCGTCCAAGCGGGCGCCGCGGCTGGCGAAGTCGAGTCCGGCGGCCCGCCATTCGGCTTCCAGCCAACCGGCGCCGACGCCGACCTCGAGACGGCCGCCGGAGACGAGGTCCGCCGTCTGGACGGCCCGGGCCGAGACGAAGGGATGACGCAACGCCAGGTTGTAGACGTGGGTCCCCAGCCGGATCGCTTTCGTCCGGCCGGCCAGGAATCCGAGGTAACCGAAGACGTCGAAGACCGGCGTCGACGGGGGGACGGGGGGATGCTCGGCGCCGACGAACGGCGAACCCGCCATCGCCACCGGCAGGACCAGGTGCTCGGGAAACCAGAGCGACTCGAAGCCGAGCTCGTCGGCGGCGATGGCCGCCTCGGTGAACATGCTCGGATGCATCCGGCCGAGGGCGATCCCGTAGCGCATCGGCGGCACGCTAACCCGGCCCCGTCGCCTGGAGAGCTCAGTCCGGAGAGCTCAGTCCGGAGAGCTCAGGCCGGAGAGCTCAGGCCTCGGGCCGGTGGAGGAGGAAGGTGCCGGTGGCCCGGCTGACGAGCAGTCCCCCCTCGTCGCGGACCGAGGCCTCGCCGTAGGCCACCTGCTTGGCCATCCGGACGACCTCGCCCCGGACGCCGAAGGTGAGACCGAGCGAGGCCGGCCGCATGGTCTCGGTCTTCATCTCGAGGGTCCCCCGGGTCCGGGCCTTTCCGGGTAGGGCCGCGTTGATGGCGAAGTTCATCGCCGCGTCCAGGATGAGGGAGTGGATGCCGGCCTGGACGGTGCCGTGGGGGTTGCAGGCCAGGGCCGTGGGCAGCCAGGTGGCGGTGACCCAGCCCAGGTCCTCCCCGTCCACGCCGTAGTCCTCGAAGGAGGCGCCGACCAGGCCGATGACCTCCATGCCCCCGTTGCCGAGCCACCGGTCCATGTCCTTCACCCGTCCGGCCACGGCCGACACCGTACCCGGGGGGCCGGAGCCCTGGGACCGGCCATTGACGACCGGCCCGGCAGCGGCGAGACTCTGGGCGATCACTTGACCGATCGGTCAGTTTCGCCCGGTAGGCTCCGGTTCGGAAGCCGGAGACCCAGAAAAGGAGCCCCTCATGACCACCGCCGTAATCGTGGACGCCGTCCGGACCGCCGGTGGGCGCCGGAACGGGAAGCTCCGGGGCTGGCACGCCGTGGACCTGGCCGCCGAGCCGCTGAAAGCCCTGGTGACCCGGAACGACCTCGACCCCGAGCTGATCGACGACGTGATCATGGGCTGTGTGATGCAGGTGGGGGAGCAGGCCATCAACGTGGGCCGCAACGCCGCTCTGGCCGCCGGCTTCCCCGAATCGGTGCCCGCCACCACCATCGACCGGCAGTGCGGCTCCTCCCAGCAGGCGCTGCACTTCGCCGCCCAGGGTGTGATGGCCGGTGCCTACGACGTGGTGATCGCGGCGGGGATCGAGCACATGACCCACACCCCGATGGGGTCCTCGGTGGTGCGGGACCTGGGCTACCCCTTCGGGCCGGAGATGATGGCCCGCTACGCCGAGCGCGGAGGGCTCGTCTCCCAGGGGATCTCGGCCGAGATGATCGCCGACCAGTGGGGGATCTCGCGCGAGGACCTCGACCGGTTCGCGGCCCGGAGCCAGGAGTACGCGGCGCGGGCGACGGCCGAGGGGCGCTTCGAGAACGAGATCGTGGCCGTGGCCATGAAGGACGACGAGGGCCGGGCCACCGACGAGATGCTGACCCAGGACGAGGGGATCCGGCCCGGGACGACGGCCGAGGTGCTGGCCAACCTGAAGCCCGCCTTCAAGCCCGACGGGAAGGTGACGGCGGGGAACTCCTCGCAGATCACCGACGGGGCCTCGGCCGTGCTGATCATGTCGGAGGAGAAGGCCGCCGCCCTGGGGCTGACCCCCCGGGCCCGTTTCCACGCCTTCGCCCTGGCCGGGGTGGACCCGGTGACCATGCTGACCGGACCGATCCCGGCCACCAGGGCCATTCTCGAGAAGACGAAGATGTCGATGGACGAGATCGACCTGGTCGAGATCAACGAAGCCTTCGCCTCGGTCGTGCTGGCCTGGGAGAAGGAACTGCACGCCGACCTGGACAAGGTGAACGTGAACGGTGGCGCCATCGCCATCGGTCACCCCCTCGGCGCCTCGGGAGCCAAGCTGATGGCCACCCTGCTGAACGAACTCGAGCGGACCGGCGGACGCTTCGGACTGGAGACGATGTGCGAGGGCGGCGGCATGGCCAACGCCACCATCATCGAGCGGCTGGGCTGATCACCGGCCCGGGCCGATCGGCTGCCCGGGCGGAGCGAGCGAGAGGCGAACCGCAGGCGCGCCCGTCCGGGGGGAGCGGGCGGGCTAGCGGTACTGGGTGGCGGTGATGAAGCCGCCGGCGATGACGGCGATACCGGCCAGGAGATACCAGTTGGTCGGTGCTCCGGGCAGGACGTCGAAGTAGTTGAGGACGATCAGCAGTGCCCCGCCGATCAGCAAGGCCAGGATGAGCGGGCCCATCCAGACCGGGCTGGTCTTGACCGATTTGGGGATCGGCGGGGTGTAGCGACTGCTGCCGGCCACCGGATGGACGACCGCCCTGGTCGTGGCCCGGCCCGTCGAACGGCCCTTGCGTGTGGCGCCCCCCGGGCCCTGACTTGCCATGGAACGAGGATAGCCCTTGGCGCCGGGGGTTCGTAGGGCGCAGAGGGTGAGCTGGACGGGCCGACGGCCTCCGGTGAGGCCGGCCGAGGGCAGGTGGGGGCCCACTACAGTCGGGGCCATGGGGGCGCGCGTGCTGCTGATCGACAACTACGACTCCTTCACCTACAACCTGGTCCAGGAGTTGGGTGAGCTCGGAGCCGAACCGGTCGTCTTCCGAAACGACGCCATCGACATCGCCGGCATCCGGGCCGAGGCGCCCGACGCCCTGATCATCTCCCCCGGTCCGGGCCGGCCCGAGAGCTCCGGGGTCTCCATGGAGGTGGTGGCCGAGCTGGCCGGCGAGTTGCCCATTCTCGGCGTCTGTCTGGGGCTGCAGTGCATGGGCCAGGTCTACGGCGGGGCGGTGGTGGCCGCCCCCGTGTTGATGCACGGCAAGACCTCGGCCATCTTCCACACCGGCACCGGTGTCTTCGCCGATCTGGAGAACCCCTTCGAGGCCACCCGCTACCACTCGCTGATCGTCGACCGGCCGTCGCTGCCCGAGGTGCTCGAGGTGACGGCGGAAACGGCCGACGGCGTGATCATGGGCCTGCGGCACCGGGAGAACGGCATCGAAGGGGTGCAGTTCCACCCCGAGTCGATCCTGACCCCGACGGGGCCGAGACTGCTCGACAACTTCCTGCGCTGCGCCCAACCCGCCCGGGCCTGAAGGCGCGCCGGCGGCTCAGTGCCGGCCGGTGTGGCCCGAGTTGCCGGAGCAGTCCACCGTCAAGGTGACCTGCGAGCCGGTGGGGGCGGTGGCACCCCCGGCCGGGTTCTGGCTGAGCACCGGATCGTTGGGCACGGGGGTGCCCGATCCCCCGCCACTGCAGACCGAGGCCACCGTCAGGTTGGCGCTCTGCAAGGTGGTGGTGGCCTGAGCGTTGGTCTCCGGCGGCGTGGTGGCCACCAGGGGGACGGTGACCGACGACGGGCCCGACGACTCGATCAGGTTGATGGTGGTGCCGGCCGGCTCGAGGGTGCCCTGGGCCGGGTTGGTGCTGACCACCGTGTTGACCGGTTGGTTCGACGAGGTCATGGAGATGTTGCCGCAGACGAAGCCGGCGTGGACGATGGCGTTGCAGGCCTGGGTGGTGGTGAAGGTGGCGACGTTGGGCACCGCGGTGGTGGCCAGGGTCGTCGTGGTGACCGGCGTGGCCGCCGTGAAGAGGGTGACGGTCTTGCCCGGCAGCAGGTGCAAGCCGGCTTTCGGGCTCTGGCTGCAGACGATGTTCTGCTGGGTGCAGAAGCCGGCCGGGACCACCTTGGCCTGGAGGCCGGCCTTGCGGAGGGTGGAGGTGGCCGCCACCACCGACTGGGTGACCAGGGCCGGGATGAGCACCGGCCCCCCGAGTCCGCCCGTCACCAGGGTGACCGTCGTGGCCTTGTGGACCTTGGCGTTCTTGGCCGGATTGGTGCGGATGACCGTGGTGTTGGGCGTGTTGCTGGTCGGGTCGGACTGGACCCTCGTCTTCAGGCCGTCGTTATGGAGGGTCCGTTCGGCCTGGGTGACCGACTGGCCGGCCAGGTTGGGGATGGTGACGATATCCGAGCTGCCGCCGAGGTGCCACCAGCCGAGGGACTGGCCCAGGAAGGCGATGACGACGGCCAGGGCGACGAGCAGGGTGAGCAGGATGCCGGCGTAGAGACCGGTCCGGCTGCGCTCGGGTTCCTCGGTCTCCTGGCCGGCGATGTGGTGCAGGGTCTGGGTGCCGCCCAGGGCCACGGCCTGGGTGGTGCCCATCGAGGTGGTCGGCGGGGCCACCGCCCCCACGGCCCGGCCTTCGCGGAAGCGCAGCAGATCGGTCCGGAGATCGTCGCCGGTGGCGTAGCGGTAGTCGGGCGCCTTGGCCAGACACTTCAGGATGATGGCTTCGAGATCGGGCGGGACCGACGGGTTGATCTCGCGCGGCGTGGGCGGGTTCTCCCGGACGTGCTTGGAGGCGACGGCCACCGGGGTGTCGCCGAGGAAGGGCGGGCGGCCGGTGACCATCTCGAAGAGCACGACACCGAGGGAGTAGATGTCGCTGCGGGCGTCGACGCCCATGCCCTCGGCCTGTTCGGGGGAGAAGTAGGTGGCCGTGCCCATGACGGCACCGGTCTGGGTGAGCGATTCCTCGGTGTTGATGGCCCGGGCGATGCCGAAGTCGGTGACCTTGACGATCCCGTCCTCGGTGATGAGGACGTTGCCCGGCTTCACGTCGCGGTGGACGACGCCGTGGCGGTGGGCGTAGGCCAGGGCGATGGCCACGTCGGAGGCGATCTCGGCGGCGCGGTCGGGATGCATGGGACCCGCCCCGCGCAGGATCGACGACAGCGCCCGGCCGTCGATGAACTCCATGACGATGAAGTAGGTACCGCTGTCCTCGCCCCAGTCGAAGACGGGGACGATGTTCGGGTGCGAGAGGTTGGCGGCGGCCTGGGCCTCGCGGCGGAAGCGCTCCACGAAGGCGCGGTCGACCGACAATTCGGGGAAGAGGATCTTGAGCGCCACCGGCCGGTCGAGCAACCGGTCGTGGGCGCGGTAGACCTCGGCCATGCCCCCCCGGGCCACCAGATGGGAGAGCTCATAGCGTCCCGACAGGACGCGCGGGGTCTGGGAGGGCTCCATCCGGGTCAGAGCCTACGCCGGGCCGGGATTGGCCCCGGGGCAGCAAGAGACACACTCATGGTCATCTCCGTCACGGTCCGTTCCGTCACTTTCCGCTGAGCGCCGCTTCGATCATGGCCTTCACGATGGGGCCGGCCACGGTGGCGCCGAATTGGTCGAGCCGGGCGTTGGGGACGACAACGGCGATGGCGATGGTGGGGTGGCTGGCCGGGGCGAAGGCGATCATCCAGGCGTTCACCGAGGTGTTCCCCGCTCCCGCCTGGGCCGTCCCCGTCTTGGCCGCCACGTCGTCCTGCGGGAGAAAACCCACACCGGTGGCCGTCCCGTTGGTGACCACCTGCTGCATGAGGCCGGTGACCGCCGCCGCGGTGGCCGGCGCGGTGGCCTGCTTCCAGGCCTTCGGCTGGTAGCGCTCGACCAGGTTGCCGTCGGAGTCGCGGATCTGGCTCATCACGTGGGGGGTCATGATGACCCCCTTGTCGGCGAAGGCGGCCGCCACCATGGCCATCTGCAGGGGGCCGGCCGTCGTGCACTTCTGGCCGATGGAACTGAAGGCCAGGTAGACCTCGGCGTTCTGGTAGCAGGAGGGCTGCAGGAACGCCGAGACTTCGGCCGGACTGTGGGGCAGGTCGATGGGCGGCTGTTGGTTGAAGCCGAATCCCTCGGCCTCGGCCAGCATGGAGGCGGGGCCGATCTTGGCCCCCAGGATGGCGTAGCCGGTGTCGCACGACTCGGGGAGCATGACGGCGATGGTGCCGCCGCAGCTCCCGAAGTTGTCATTGGCCAGAGGCGTGGTCTGGCCCCGGAAGTAGCCGGCCGGAATGGGTCCGAAGGACGGGATGGGGGTGTTCACCAGTAGCGGGGCCCGGTCGTAGGCCGCCGCCGTGGTGACCGTCTTGAACGTCGAGCCGGGGGCGAAGCCGGCGTCCTGGTAGGCGAGCGACGTCAACGGGGCGAAACCGAAGAACCGGGTGGTGTCGAGGGTGAAGGCCTTGGCCTCGGTGGTGCCGTCCAGCGAGGCCAGGGGATTCGGGTCGAACGTGGGGTTCGAGTACATGGCCAGGACCGCACCCGTCTGCGGGTCGAGTGCCACCACGGCGCCGACCTTTCCGGCCAGAGCCGTTTTGGCCGCTTCCTGCATCCGGGTCGAGATGGTGAGGGTGACGGTGTCGGTGATGGGCGGAGACGTGGTGAGGAGGTCCTTCAGCGTCTTGACGGGCCGGTCGTGGGCCACCAGAAAGCGGTTGTAGCTGGCTTCCACCCCGTAGTTCAGGTAGTCGATCGAGTCGACCCCGACCACGCCGGAGAAGAGCTGGGCCCACTGCTCGGGATAGACCCGCCTGTACTTGTAGAGACTGCCCGCGGTGGTGGCCACCGACTTGGCCAGGGTCTGGCCGTCGGCGCTCTCGATGATCCCGCGCGGTTGGTCGAACCTCTTGTTGATCTGGACCGGGTTCCTCGGGTCGTCGGCGTACTGATGAGCCTTCACCACCTGGATGTTGTTGAGCTGGAGGAAGAGCACGACGAAACAGAGGACCATGCCCACGCCGAGCCAACGGATCCGTGGGGCCATCTCAGGGGGCCGTCCCGGTCACCGTGGTCGGCGTCCCCGGCGCCACCGCCGTGGTGGTGGTGGTGGTGGTGGTGGCGCAGGTGGCCGGCGGATTCACGATGGAGCAGCGGGCCACCACCAATTGCGAGACGTAGCGGGTGGCCGCCGACCGGGTCGGCTCCTGGACGCCGGCCCGCAGGGCGTGGAGGACGTTCGGGTCGACCTGGGACTCCTTCACCCCGGTGCGGGTGACGATCTTCGGTTCCATGCCGAGGAATCCCCCCGGCCGGCCCTGGTAGACGACGAGCTCCCGGTTCTCGAGCCCGACGTAGTAGGAGTCGTCCACGTAGGTCTTGATGACGTACCAGGCGCCGTAGGCGAGTGCGGCCAGCAGGATCAGGAAGAGCAGGACCCGGAAGGTGATCCGCCTCGGGGCGTGGCGTCGCTGCCGGGGCAGTCCCGACGCGGCCAGCGGCGCGCCGGGTGGCGAGGTCGTCGGCGTCTCCGGCGTGCTCACGATGACCCCGCCGTCGGCCGCACCGGGAGCACCGGCAGCAGCGGGGACATCGGCGGCGGCGACATCGGCGGCGGCGACATCGGCGGCGGAGACGGAGCCGGTGAGGTCCTCGGGGAGGGCCTGCTCGACGACGGGGGGCTCGCCGATGAGGACGTCGAGGACGACGGCGGTGATGTTGTCGTTGCCGCCCGACTCGTTGGCCAGGCTGACCAGCTTCTCGGCCGCCGCCTTCGGGTCGGAGATGGTGGCCAGGACCGAGGTGATCAGGTCGGGGACGACCTCGTTGGTGAGGCCGTCGGAGCAGAGGAGGAAGCGGTCCCCTTCCACGGGGACGACGTCCCAGACGTCGACCTCGACGGCGGGGGCGACGCCGAGGGCCCGGGTGAGGATGTGCCGGTGGGGGTGGACGGCGGCCTCGGCCTCGGAGAGCTCCCCCCGGGCCACCAGCTCCTCGGCCACCGAATGGTCGAGGGAGAGCTGGACCAGGGAACCGGCGTGGAAGCGGTAGGCCCGGGAGTCGCCCACGTTCACGAGGACGAGCCGGTCGCCCTCACCCATGGCCACCAGAGCGGCGGCCACCACCGTGGTGCCCATGCCCCTGAGGGCCTGGTCCTGCACCCCGGCCTGCCAGACGGCCCGGTTGGCCTCCTGGACGGCGGCCACCAGGCCGTCGGTGGTGGGGGTCCGGGTGAAACCGGTCTGAAGGGCCTCGATGGCGATGGCGGAGGCCACCTCTCCCCCGGCGTGGCCGCCCATGCCGTCGGCCACGGCGAAGAGGGTGGTGCCCTCGAGGGCGCGGTCCTCGTTGACTGTCCGGACCCGGCCGACGTCGGTGGCCGATCCCGAGCGGAGGACGGTCACCGGCGGGGCTCGACCATCAGCGGGCCATCTCGAAGACGGTGCCGCCCACCTGGAGCAGGTCGCCCCGGCCGAGCCGGGTGGGGGCGTCGATCTTCTCGGCGTTCACCCAGGTGCCGTTGGTGGAACCGAGGTCCTCCACCCAGACGGCACCGTCGCGGCGGAAGACCCGGGCGTGCAGGTTGGAGGTGTAGGCATCCTCCACATGGACGCCACAGCCGGCGGCCCGGCCGACGGTGATCTCGTCGGTCAGGTCGTAGACGGTTCCCCGGCCGGCCGGCGGCTCGATGACCTTCAGATGGAATTTGCCGCTGCGCTCGCGCCGGGATTCGCCGGTGTAGGGGTCGGTGGCACGGACACGAGGGGGACGGACCTCCACCCAGACGGCCCGGATGACCCGGAGGAAGAAGAGCCAGACGAGGACGACGACGAAGATCTCGAGCGCCCGGAGGAGGTTCTGATTGTTGAGCGCGGTGGCGGAGAGATGGCCGGACACGCTCTCAGGACGTCTCGAATCGCAAGGTGGTGGTCCCCACGGTGATGTCGTCTCCGTCCTCGAGCACCCGCTCGGTGACCGGGGCGCCATTGACCTTCGTGCCGTTCGTCGACCGCAGATCCGTCACCACGACGTCGCTCCCCGAACGCCGGATCTCGGCGTGGCGCCGAGAGACGTTCTGGTCGTTCAGGACCACCGTGCACTCCGGGAGCCGGCCGATCACGATCGGCTCCACCCCCAGCACGATACGGGACCCGTCGGGCAGAACGACGGACCCGGCGGTGGCCCCGTCGGGGCCTTCGCGGACCTCGGCCTTGACCGTGAAACGACCGGCCCGGAGGGTGTCGAGGGAATGCAGCGCCACGGTCACGGGGCCGAGGAAGACGTAGCCCTCGGTCCGGGCGTGGTCACGGGCCGCGTCGCCGAGCTCCCGGGCCAGGGCGTCGGCGAAGGATTCGAAGCGCTCGGCGTCGACCTCGGAGAGCAGGATCATGAAGGCGTTGGGGGCGATCAGGCCGTGGATCCCGACCCGGCGGAGCAGGTCCATCTCCCGGGTCAGGCGCCGGGCGATCTCGATCGGCTGCAGGCCACCGCGAAGCGTCTTGGAGAACGCCCCCTCCACCAGGCGCTCGAGGCGCTGCTCGAACTGCTGGAGTCCCATGGTGAGGCCAGATCCTACCTTTGCCCTGTGCCGGAGCGATCGGCGACCCGGGCCGGCCGCCGACAACCGGCATTTCGACTCGGACCCCCTGACCTGGGATGACGCAGGGTCACAGGAGCGGTGCCGTGACCCCCAGGTCGTAGACCAGTCGGCCGTCGCTCACCCAGGCTTCCTGTGTCGGAGAGTGGAGGTCCAGACGCCCATCGTGAAAGTGATGGGTGACCGGTACCGAACGGAGCAGGCCCGGGGCGTCGGCCAGGAGCCGGCGGTGGCATTTCCACCAGAGGGACTCGGAGCACATGACCGAGACGGAGGTGCTGGCGGCCAGGGCCACCAGCGCGTCGAGACCGTCGCGGAACTCGGCGCTTTCCATGTGATCGGCGTAGGCCCGGAAGGCCTCATGGCGCAGCCACGTGGGGCGAGGCCGGATCGGGCCGGCGCCGACCGCCGAGCCGGGGCTCCCACGAGTAGGCGATCCCCGCAGCCGGCAGCCAGTGCTCGAGCTGCTCCCGGGCGTACTGGGGGTTCCGGCGGCTGCCCGGGAAGCTGCGCACGTCGACCAGACGGACCACGCCCACCTGCCGCAGCAGCTCGATCAGCTCCGCCTCGGCCAGAGTGCCGTGGCCGTACCCCGGACGATCTGATTTATCGATGCCCGGTTCGCCCTTCTCGAAGATCCCAGCTTGGGTGGCGTCAGTCAGCCAAAGTCTCGAGAACCGATCGGGTCGAAAGCAGATTTTCATGGGCAGGGGCAACTCGGGCCGGTGACGCGAATAGACCCTGCAATTCCGCCCACGCGGCATCGTCGATACTGAACGCTCTCCTGTCGGCCAAATCCATCTCGGCCACCTCGATGGCATGGTGACGTCGTCGCTCACCGGTTCACCTCGAGCCTCCGCCGCATGACGAAGGACGTTGCTTTGAGCAGCAGTCAGCCGCAAACTCAACCGCTCAGGAGCATGTCCCGATCACTGTGGATTTTGGGTGACGGCCCCACAGCTGTTCAGGCAACAGCCTGATCGTACTTCGTGGGTGTAACAGTCCCTCCTTCCTTTTCGGCGACACGGCGGGCAACCTCAGCGTGCACCTTGGAGACGAGCATCTGCATGTCGCCGTGGCCCTTGATGCGGCGGAAGGAGCGTTCGGCTTCGAGCATGCCGGCGGCGGCCCAGCGGTTCACCATGGTGGCGTCCTTCCACTTCGTCACCCGGCCGGTGGTCTTTCGGATCACCGAGATCATCGACTCGATGGCGTTGGTGCACGACAGCGAGCGAGCTAGTCGGTCCGACACGCCCGGGCGGCGCACGGTGAACATGTCGTCGAGGCCCTCCAGAAGAGAGGCGGCGGCCGAGGGGTGGTCGGCCTCAAGCTGGCGGGCGAGGCCCTTGGCCACCCGGAGCCCTCGGGTGGGGTCGGGGTCGTTGAAGGCGGCGCCGAGCTTGCGGTCGACGGTCGCACCGAGCTCGTCGTCGAGATGCCCGACGACGTTGCGTCGCTTGTGGAGGACGCAGCGCTGCACGAGGGCCCGGTCGCCGAAGACCTTGCGCACCCCGGCCGCCAGAGCTTTCGATCCGTCGATGACACACAGGACCCCATCTTCGAAGCGCAGTCCCCGGTCCACCAAGTCGGCCAGGAGCCCGGTGACGACCACGGTGTTCTCGGTGTCTCCGTCATAGAGCCCCACAGGGATCTTGGTGCCATCGGTGGTGATGACCAGGGCCACCACGCAGCAGCGCCCGGCGAAGTAGACGCCGTCGATCATGACCACGGCCACATCGATCGTCGACAGGTCCCGGGCCAACAGTTCGGCCAGCTTGGCCTTGGTGGCGGACACGAACCGGCGGCTCACCGCCGACTTCGACGTCGCCCTCGCTGCCTGCTCGATGGTCTCTCCCACCGGCTCGCCCACGAGCACGTGGCGGCGCGTGGCCACGCCAGCCAGCATGCGCTCGACGACGAGCTGGCTGAGCAGGTCCCGGGAGCTGAACAGGCTCCAGGAGTCGAGCGCGACCTCGCCCGAGCCGTCGGTGCGCACCGCCCGGGGCCGGTCGACGGCGACCGTGCGGCCGCCCAGGACGACCGAGCCCGGCGCCGTGCCGTTCCTCGTGACGGTCCGCCCGGCGTCGTGGCGGCCCTTCGGCCCGGCTACGTCGGTGACCTCCGCCTGCATGATGGCCTCGAGCACGCACAGGCCGGCCGTGCACGACAGCGCCATGAGGCCGTCGCGCGCCGCGGCGGCGACGTCGGCCAGGGCAATGGTCACCTCACCGGGCAGGCCGGCGACCCGTGCCGCCTCGTCCCGGTCCGCGAGCGTGATGACGGGTAGCTTCTTCTTCATAGGTGGTGGTCCCCTTCTTGAGTCGGATGTCTTGGTGGACGCCCGAAGACCTACCAGCTGGCAGGTTTCAGGCGGGGGACCGCCACCTCAAATTCCACAAGACCGGGGACAAGCTCCCGCTCAGATCTGCTACCGATGGGCAGGCTCCATCAATGATGAGAACCGACATTCATGTTACGCATGGACGAAGACGGGAACCTAGAGACCTTCAGAAGCCATGCGCCGATTTACATAACTCGCAAAACCCGGCACAGAGAACTCGAGCAATCCGAATTGCGGGGAGTGAATCACGCCTTTACGGATCACCCGATCGCGCGTCGGCGCCACTGCATTGATGGTCTTGCCCAATTCGGAAGCTATTTCGCCAGATCCGACCCGCTCCGATTCTGTGGAGACATCAATGAGTATTGGGGATTCCTCGAGCCTCATCACTCGCACCATCGCGTGAACGTACTCCCGTTCCGTCTCGCTCAACCGATCGTAACGCGCAGCGTAGAGGCCAGCGTCAAGCTGACGTTGCGCCGCGTCGATCGCTGAATTGACGTGGGCAACCGTGACCACTGTGGCGTCGGCCGCCGCGACCCAAGCTTCGCTGGCATAAAGCTGGACGAAGTAGGGGTAGCCGAAAGAGAGCTCCACAACTCGCTCGACGGCGTCAGGTTCCCAATCCGCTCCTTCTTGCTCAGCCGGCTCGGTTACCGCCTGGCGCACCTCACTGTCACGTAGGCGGTCGATCGCCTCGTAGCGAAAGCGCTCGGCATATGTATTCGCCTTTGACATCTCCGACGGGAGATAGGGCAAGCCTGCACCGATGAGGGCGATCGGTTCTTGTCGCACGAACGACAGGGCCTGCACCAAAACAGAGAGATCCCGTTTCCGGAATACCTGAAGCTCGTCAATCAATAGAGCGACGCCCACCCCGCTTGCTGCTGCCGATCGGCCGAGCTCCTTTAGCAACGCCACAAGCTCGGGATAAGGGTCGGTGGCGGAAATTTCGTCTTTCGCCTCGATCTCCAAAACCACCCCCGTCGGACCAAAGGAAAGCTTGGCGCTTCCGATCCGGTGGATATCGGCTTTCAACGCCTTGCGCAGGCGTCTACCGGCCAGCGTGGCACCCTCGGCCACAATCGAGGCGACCGCGGCACCGGGTTCAACGTCGCGTCGTACCTCGTAGTACCCAGCGAGCCATCCCCGACCTCGAAGCTCTTCTCGAACCTCGTAGAGGAGAGCTGTCTTGCCCATTCCCCGCAGACCTGTGTAGATGAGCGTGTTCGGCTCTCTGCCGTCCTCGACTTGATCGGCGATACTGCGGACGAGGGAGAGTTGGGCCTCGCGGCCTGCGAGCAGAGGCGGTCGGGTTCCGGCGCCAGGAGTGTATGGGTTGATCCTAGATATGTGTATACTATAGCACTTTCATATAGTTACGAATCTATAGCGCCATTCCTCGGTCACCTCGAGGTCCGATGCAGCAACCGCCCTCGAACGCACTTTCAGCGGATACTGAGGAGCGATTTTCCTTCGTCCCCGGACGGGCGAACTCGCCTCGCACTGCGTTGGCGCTGCAAGACCCACTCGCCGGAGGGGAGCAGGCCGCTGACGACTCGTCCGCTTCCTGAGGGTTCAGACGCGTCAAGTAACGTGACCTCGTCATTCGGGCGAGTGGCGGAATAGGCAGACGCGCAGGATTCAGGTTCCTGTGTCCGAAAGGATGTGGGGGTTCAAGTCCCCCCTCGCCCACGACGCTCTTACCAGGGAAAACGTCGCAAATGATGTGTCCGCGCACCCACCTCGCTCGGACTGTCCGGCGTGTTGTGCAAACGCCCTGCAAACATGCGCTCGGAGTAAACAGGGAAACACCAGGAATGTCACGAGGGATCTAACGAAACGACATGACAACCGCGCCCGATCCCAAGAACCTGAAGGGTCCAAGAACGCGGCGAGGCAAGTCATCCTGCGGATCCTCGCAGGAGGCGGCTGATGGCGAAGGCCAGGGGTTGGCTTGTCGGGAAGAGAGCGGTAGTGACCGGTCGCCGGTCGCGTGCGGAGCGATTTGCTCAAGAGGGCGGAACCGTGGCCGTCAAGGTTGCGAGCGCGCCTTGGGGTCAGGCAGCGCTGGCGTACTCGTGGACGATGCCGCCGAGGACGTCACGGCGAATGATCGCGCCGCCGTCGGGAACACTGACCGGGTGGGGGACGGGCTGGGCGAGCTCCAGGCCACGGTGTGGTCTCGCCTCGTTGTAGTGGCGGACGTACTCGGCGAGTACCTGCTCGAGGTGTCGTCGGGAGACGACGAGCAGATGGTCGAGGCACGCTTGGCGGATGGTGCGGACGAACCGCTCGGCATACGCGTTCGCACGAGGCGACCGGGCCGGGGTGCGGACCTGTTCGATACCGATCGAGGCGAAGACTTCGTCGAAGCTCGTCGTGAACTTGGCGTCACGGTCGCGGATGAGGAACCGGAAGCGCAGGCCGGCATCCTCCAGATCCGAGGCGAAGTTGCGGGCCACCTGGGTCACCCATGGGCCATTCGGGTTGGTGGTGGCGCCGAGGACGTACACGACGCGGCTCTGCACCTCGATGATGAACAAGACGTAGTAGCGATGAAGTAGGACGGTATCGACATGGAAGAAGTCGGTGGCCACAATGCCTTTCGCCTGGCTAGAGAGGAACTGGGACCAAGTCGGGCCCATTCGTCGGGGGGCCGGTGGGAGGCCGTGGCGTCGGAGTACCGAAGCGACACTCGTCTTCGACACCGTGACGCCCAGCTTCTTGAGCTCGCCGACGATGCGGAGATACCCCCACCGTGGGTTCTCCCGTGCCAGACGGCAGATCAGCCCCACTGTCTCGTCGGGAAGGGAAGGACGTCCTGGTCTGCGATGCGGGTAGGTCCAGCGCTTCTTGACCAGCGAGCGGTGCCAACCGAGGATCGTCTGGGGCGTGACGAGGAACGAGCGCCAACGCTCCCGAGGCACAAGACCGGCCAGGAGAGTGACAAATGCACGGTCTGACCATGTGAATCGTGGACGGACGACCTGGCGACGGAGTACGGCCAGCTGATGGCGGAGTACCAGGATCTCCGCGTCCTTCGCCGCGGCATCCAACCGGTGGACACGAACGGCCTCGAAGACGCGCCGGACGAGAGGTAGAGGAAGGACAGGGCCATGGAGGGTGAGCTTCGCTGAGCGAGATTCGGCTGGTCAAGCCCGGTTGAGGAGTTTCTGGACCCTTCAGGCTCGCCACGAGAGGGTCGGAGATCGGAGCTGTTTGATTTGGTCCAGCTGGACAAA
>DATLQU010000034.1:0-100950 GCA_035535015.1 Acidimicrobiales bacterium
GGCAGTTGCTTGGTCCGGTCCTCCGCTGTGATCGACATGGTCGCCTCCTTGGCCGCGAACGTCCCGTTCGTCGGCCGCCAAGAAGTCTACGACCAGAGCCTCGCGCCCGGAGAGGGTCGACCCCCGCCATCGCCCACCCACGAGACCAGAGACGATATATTCCATCTTTGATATGGCGAAGCCGACCACAACGACGACAACCCGGAGCGCCGGGCGCCCCCGCACAGCCCCGGCGGGGGAGTCGAAGCGGCGTGCCCCCCGGCCCGGGCCGTGGCGCGGGGAGGACGCCTTCGCCCGCTACGAGCGGGCCCGGACGGCCATCATGGTGGGCAGTGCGGTCCGGGTGGCCCGTCGGCGGGCCGGGGTCAGCCAGGCCGAGCTGGCCAGGAGGGCCAAGACCAGCCAGCCGTCGATCGCCCGGCTCGAGAAAGGCCAGGTCTCGCCCACGGTGATCAGCCTCGACAGGATCGCCCGGGCCCTCGGCACGGAACTGATCATCGACTTCGAACCGGTCTCGGCCGAGGCGGCCAAGACGCCGGTCGTCAAGCCCGCTGCTCCTTGATCCTCAGGCGCGGCCGATAGCGTGGCCGGATGAAGCGCACCGGTCTTCTCGTCCTCGGCTCTCTCGGCCTCCTCGGCACCGCCTGTAGCGGGGGAGTGTCCAACGGCGACCTGTCCGGCCAGACGGCCCCAGAGGTGCTCGCCACCTCCCTGGCCGCCGCCCAGACCTCCGGCTCCGTCCACTTCGAGCTGCTCGGAAAGCGGGCGGGCAAGGCGGAGACCATCGTCGGTGACGCCTCGGGCAGCAGCGGCCGGGAGATCATCACCGTCGGGGCGCTCAAGATCCAGGCCGAGGTGACCGGGGGACAGGCCTTCATCGAGGGCAACGTCGGGGGCCTCGAGGGCCAGATCGGCCTGTCGGCCGCCGACGCCAAGACCTACGCCGGAAAGTGGATCTCCATCGCCAGCACCGACGCCCCCTACGCCTCGGTCACGAAGGCCGTCACCCTCGCCAGCACCCTGACCCAGATCAAGCCCAACGGGCACCTGATCCTCACGGCGGCCACGACCAAGGCCGGGCAGGCCGTCATCGGCGTGAAGGGCGGCCTCCCGGGGCCGGCCTCGAAGGGCACGACCGGCTCGGCCACCCTCTACGTCTCCACGACCCGTCCGACCGTCCCCATCGTCTTCGCCGCCGAGCAGACCTCCAGCGGGGTCAAGGAGACCGACGTCGGCACCTTCAGCCGCTGGGGAACGCCCATCAAGCTGGCCGTGCCCACGGCCACCGTGGCCTTCTCGTCTCTGCCCGGCAACCCGGCCACGACACCCACCACGACACCCACCACGGCGCCCCAGGGCTGACCGGCCGGCCGCCCAGGGGGCCGGAACAGGGGAAATGGTCTCTTCACAGACCCATCGTCACGCCATCCCGACCTCTAGGCTGACTTTACATAAGATACATTATCGGCGGTACGGACCGGTTATCTGGCTCAGCCGAACTCGCCAACGGTAAGAATCACGCCGTGGAAATGCGCTGTGCCGACTGTGGGTGTCTGGTTGACCTTGGGCTGCGGGTCACGACCTGCGGCGACCCGAATTGCTGCTGCCGAGACCTGCCCGTGCCGGAGGTCGACCAACCCGCCGAGGCCCGTCTCCACTCCTCGTCCTCTTCGTCGATGGGTCCGGTCACGGGGCTCCTCGAGGTTCATTCCCACGCCACCGGGAGGGGTTACGGCCGGGCCGTCGCACGCCAGGAAGCCCGTCCCCTCGGCGGATAAGGGAGCGGCGAGGGAGGCCTCCGGTGGCCGAGACGCCCGCCGCGGCTTACGCCTCGAAGTCGCGCAGGACGTCGAGAGCCCCCTGCAGGTCACTGGCCCCGGTGGCGGCGATCAGGCCGAGGGCGGCCTCGTGCATCTCGACCAGGTCCAGATCGCTCAGGGAAAGACCCTGGCCGGTATGGCGGGCGGCGGCGTCCCAGGCCTCTTTGAACCGGGTGGCGGCGGCGATGATCCTCTTGCCGTCCATCGGTCGGTGGTCAGTCCCGAGGAGTCGGCGTGAGAGAGATCGACCAGGACCCGTCGGGATCCTTCGCGAACCAGAGCCCCTCGGCCCTGCAGGTCTTGGCCGGATGGGTCTCCCCGTCGGCGTCAGCCCCCGTGGGGTACATCTTGGAGCTCAGTAGTTCTCGACCGCATCGCGGACATTCCGGCCCGGCGGGCAGGTAGCCGAGGCTAGACCATGACACGGATTTGCGCCACCGTCCGTGTCATGACCGTATGTGTGCGTGATATTGCTGCTGTGCGGACGGTCCTTCGTGTGCCGTCGGCCGCCCCACCGCCGGACGGTGGCGAGCCGCCGGCCTCAGGCGGCGCTGTGCTCCGACGCAGTGGAGACGCCCCCCTCGTCGAGCCCTCTTTGGAATTCCCGCCGGACCCGCCGAACGGCCCGGCGGCATGGTCCGGTCGTCGCACACCCCGGTGGCGCCGAGTGGTCCACAACGCGTCTGATCACGACCCGGCGGCCAGGTAGCGCTCGAACCAGTCGAGGGTGCGGCCCCAGCCGTCCTCGGCCGACGCCTGGTGATAGGAGTCGGTCCGGGCATCGCAGTGGAAACCGTGGCCGGCCTCCGGGTAGCGGACGATCTCCGTGGAGACCGGCGCCGTCGCCGTCACCCGGCGCAGCGCTTCCACCTGGTCGACGGGGATGCCCTGGTCCCGGTCTCCGAACAGACCGAGCCACGGGGTCTTCAGGGTGGGGGCCAGCTCCACGAGCGAGGGCATGCCGAAGCGCCCCTCGGCCACTCCCCCGCCGTAGAAGGTGACGGCGGCGCCGAGGGCCCGACGGACGGCGGCCAGGAAGACGACCGTGCCGCCCATGCAGAACCCGACGACGCCCACCCGGGGGGCGGCGAACCCGGCATCGGCCAGATACCCGAGCGAGGCGTCGAGGTCGGCCAGGAGGCCGGCCTCGGTGAGCGCCTGCATGTGCGGCATGATCTTCTCGAAATTCCCGTAGTCAAGTACGGGGTCGCCGCTGCGGTGAAACAGATGCGGGGCGACCGCCCGGTAGCCCTCACCGGCGAAGCGGCGGGTCACCTCCTCGATGTGGTCGTTGACCCCGAAGGCCTCTTGCAGCACCACGACGGCTCCCTGTGGCGAACCCGGTGGCTCGGCGTCGTACAGAGCCATCGCGCCGTCAGTCGTGGTCACGGTCACCGTCTTCGCCATCGATACTCCTTCGATCCGGGGGACACCGGTGGTCCGGCCCCCCATCCTGGCCCATTAGCCTGCGCGTCCATGGTCACCGCCGTCTTCTTCCATGCCCATCCCGACGACGAGGCCATCTCCACCGGCGGGACGATGGCCCGGATGGCGGCCGACGGCCACCGGGTCGTTCTCGTCACCGCCACCCGCGGCGAGCTCGGAGAGGTTCCCGACGGCTACCTCTGCCCCGGCGAGACCCTGTCCGAACGCCGGGCCCGGGAACTCGCCGACGCCTGCACCGTGCTGGGCGTGGCTCGCCACGAATATCTCGGCTACGGCGACTCGGGCATGGAGGGCGAGGGCACGAACGACGACCCCGACTGCTTCTGGCGGGCCGACGTGGACGAGGCGGCCGAGCGGTTGGCCGCTCTGCTGCGGGCCGAAGGGGCCGACGTCCTGACCGCCTACGACGAACGCGGCGGCTACGGACATCCCGACCACATCCAGGTCCACCGCGTCGGGCTCCGGGCCGCCGAGCTGGCCGGTGTCCCCCGGGTCTTCATGGCCACCATCAACCGCGACTACCTGCTCGGGCTCGTGGAATCGCAGGAGACCGCCGGCCTGCTCGGCAACGGGCAGGAGCGGCGCTCCGTCGACAATCTCGGGGTGGGCGAGGACCGGATCACGACCGCCGTCGACGTCAGTGCCTTTCTCGACCACAAGCGGCGCGCCATGGAAGCCCACGGGAGCCAGATCTCCGAGACCTCGTTCTTCTTGTCCATGGCGCCCGAGGCTTTCGCCGCCGTCTGGGGCACCGAGTGGTTCATACGGGTGGGAGCCGACGTCAGGCGACCGGTCGAGAATTCCCTGCTGGTCGACACCCCGTAGTCGTGCCCGAACACCCCGACGCTCGCAACGCCCCCGCCATCGTCGACGGGGAGATCGAAACCCAACTGGCCTTTCTCGGCTACCTGCGCCAGTCGGTGACGCGAAAGCTCGTCGGGTTGACCGAAGAGCAGGCCCGTCGGGCCCTGGTGCCGTCGGGAACCAGCCTGCTCGGTCTCGTGAAGCACCTGACCGAAGTCGAGATCTACTGGATACAGCGGCGGTTCTCGGGCCTTGACGTCGACCTCGACACAGACGCTTTCACGGTGACCGACGACGACACCGTGGCCGCGGTGGTCGACGCCTACGACCGGGCCGCGGCCCGGACCGACGAGATCGCCAGGACGGCGGCCGATCCGGATCGGCCCCTGGCCCGGGGCACCCAGGGGCTCACGCTTCGGTGGGTCCTCGTGCACGTGACCGAGGAGACCGCCCGCCACGCCGGCCACGCCGACATCGTGCGGGAGCTCATCGACGGAGCCACGGGCCGGTAACGCCGGCGCCGGGTCTCAGCCGGCTGGCGCCTGGGCCAAGGTCAGCGTGAGCGTCTTCTTCTTCTGGCCGCGCCACAGCGTGACGGTGGCTTTGGACCCGATCGGCAGGGCCTGGACCTCGGTGGTGAGATTCTGCGCCGACGCCACCGTCTTGTTGTTGAAGCCGACGATGACGTCGCCCTGGACGATCCCGGCGCCTTGGGCCGGGGAGTTGGGCTGCACCGACACCACCACGGCCCCCGAGCTGGGGACGAAACCGTAGGCCTGTTGAAGTTGGGCCGTCTCGTCCTCCACCTCTACCCCGATGTAGGCCTTGGAACCGCTCGACGTCCCTCCTTGGCGCAACTGGGGCAGAAGACCCTGAATGGTGGTGGCGGGAATGGCGAACCCGATGTTCTGAGCCGGGGCGTTGCCGTTCGACGATGCCGCCACGGCGGTGTTCATGCCGATGACCTGACCGTCGGAATCGACCAGCGCCCCTCCGGAGTTGCCCGAGTTGATGGCGGCGTCGGTCTGGATGACGTTCGTGAGGGTCTCGGTCACCGCGCTGGTGCTGTCCCCCGCCTGCACCGTCCGGCCGGTGGCGGAGACGATCCCTGACGTCACCGTGGGCGTCCCCGCCGACAGACCGAGGGCGTTGCCGACGGCGATGACGGCGTCGCCGACCTGCAGCTGGCGCGAATTCCCGAAGGTGATGGGTGTGAGGTTCGCCGGCGGGTTGTCGATCTTGAGCAGAGCGACGTCACTGCTCGGATCGGCCCCTACCAATTTCGTGGGCAGTGCCGTCGTCTGGCCGTAGAGGGTGACGGTGATGGCGGTGGCGCCGGCGATGACGTGGTTGTTGGTGATCACCTCGCCGTCGGTCGAGATGATCATGCCCGTGCCCTGGGCTTCGACCGTCCCACCCGCCACGCCACCGAAGAGCCCTCCCCCACTGGCGGAATTGGGGCCCTTGGCGTCGATCGACACCACTTCGGGGAGGATGCTCTTCACGATGGTCGGGATCGACGCGTTGCCGGCCACGGCGGGACCGGGACTGGCCGATCCCACCCTGATGGTCGGCGTGCCCGTCGACGTGCCGCCGGTGCCCAGCGCCTCGGCCACGCCCGCCCCCACCGCCCCACCGATGAGGGCGGCCACCACGGCGGTGACGAGCCAGCGCGGAGATCGTCCGGAGGTCGGCGCCGTGGCGCTCGGGGCCGGCGGTGGCGGCCAGGCCGGGGGCGGGGCCGAGGGCCCGCCGAAGGGCGGGGGGCCATAGGGCGGCACACCGCGAGGCGTGCCCACCGGAGGCCATGACGATCCTGATGATCCGGCCGCCGGGGTCGGGGGCGACCATCCGGAACCGGGGGGCGGCGGGTCGGCGGCCGGGGGCGGCGCCGTGGAGGTCCATCCGAGGGTCCCCCCCGGGAGCGGAGCCGGCTGGGCCGGCGGTGCGTCCGAATGCACCGGTGAATGCCCTGGTGAATGCACCGGTGCATGCACCGGGGAACCGAGGGGTACGGCGGTCGGGGGCGGCGCCGGGGTCCCGGCCGTATGGTTGCCCAGGCTGGGAGGTGGCGTCGGGATCCCTTGCTCGCGGCTGGCAGGCTCCTGGGGCTCGTCTTCCACCGTGGGTGCTCCTATCGTCGGAAACGGAAGGGAACGTCAGTGCGTGGTTCGGCCTGGCGGTGCCGTTCATGGCCACAATCGCTCATGGCCACAATAGGGACGCCACCGGCGCCGGTGGCGCGCATGGGACCATATTCACAGGACCTCCACAACATCGCGCACGTGCCCGGAGCAGGACGGGAACAGATCTGGGCATCGCGGTGTTCTCAAACAGCCACTGTCGGCGGTAGCGTGGTCGCTCGGATGTCTCGTCGAATCGATATCGAGCTGACCAGCCGTCGTGACGACGGATCGTGGACGTGGCGCGCCCCTGGGGCCAAGCACCCACGAGGCTCCCTCGACGGCGAGCTGGTCCCTTCCGTGGCCAAGGTGGGCGACGTCCTGCGGGCGGAGGCTGATTTCGAGCTCGAAGGCATAACGGTCGTCTCCGTCCAGGCCCCCCGGGTGGTCGACACCAACGGCGGTGGCCCCGAGCGGATCGAGGTCGTGGGGTCCGGTCGCGACAAGGGGGACGGGGTCTCGGTGACCCTGGTCCCCGGTAGCCGCCGACAACGCGACGACGGCGACGGCGATCGACGACCGCGGCGTGGTGCCGGCGACCGCGGGGCGGGCCGTCCCGGCCCGGTCCGGCCGACAGCCGGCCGCTCCGCTCCCGGACGCGACGGTCCGCCCAGCCGCGACCGTGCGCCTCGGCGTGACGGCGCCTCGCCCGGCGACGACCGAGGACGCGGGGCCGATGGCGCCGGACGCCCGCGTCCCACCGAGCGCGCCGGCGGACGCCCGGGACCCGAGACGTCGGGACGCGGTAGTGCGGATCGTCCGTCAGGTGATCGATCCGGCGCCGGTCCGCGCCGCGGCCGCGAAGAACGACCGCAACGGCGCGACCGGCCCCGTCGCCCCGAAGTCGTGACCACCAATCGCAACGCCGCTCTGGCCGCGCTGAGCGCCGAGCAGATCCCCGTGGCCGAACAGCTCCTGCGCGGGGGTATCCCCGCCGTCCGTCAGGCCATCGACGAGCAGAACACGCGGGCCCGCTCCGAGGGCCGAGCCGAGATTTCACCCCAACCCCTTCTCACCATGGCCGAGGAGCTTCTGCCCAGGATGACCCTGGCCGCATGGAAGGACCGCGCCGTGACCTTGCGCGCCGCCGGGCGCGAGGCGCCTCTGCGTGAGATGCGCTCGGTGGTGGCGGGCGCCTCGACCGTCTCGCTCGACGACGAAGGACGCGAGCTCGTCGGAGCGCTCCGGGAAGCTCTCGATTCACGCGTGGCGGCGTTGCGGGTGGCGTGGCTCGCCCGGGTCGTCACCGCTCTCGACGAAAGTCGTGTGGCCGAAGCGCTGCGGGTGGCGGCCAAGCCCCCCGAGCCGACGGCACGGATTCCCGCCGACCTCGCCGTTCGCCTGGCCGAGACGGCGGGCAGCAGTATGGCCCCGACGTTGGACGAGGCCCAGTGGAAAGACCTCCTCGACGCCGTGATCAACTCCCCCGTCCGCCGGACGGTGAAGCCCGTGGGTCTTCCGGCCGAGGCCTCGCCGGAACTCCTCACCGCGGCGCGCCACGCCGCCGGACTGGTCCCGGAACTGGCCCGCCTGCTCGGCCTTCCCATCCCACCACCTCCCGGGCCCCGCCGAGCCGGAGCCGTGGCCGCCCGCCGGGGCTGACCGACCCTACCGGCACGACCTCACGGCGTCGCTCATTCGAGTACGCCGTGCTCCACCAGGAACTCCTTCAGGCCTTCGACCAGGATCAGGTCCGTCACCTCGGCCAGGGGCACCCAGGTGGCGGCGGCGGCGTCACTTCCGGCGGTGGGGATACCTCGTTCGTCGAGGACGACCGCGAAGTCGAGGATCACGTAGTGGTACCCCTCGGCCCGCCGTTCGGCCCAGCCGACCAGAGGTCCGCACCGGACCGGCAGCGCCGTCTCCTCCAGGACCTCGCGCTCGACGGCGCCGGTGACCGTCTCCCCCGCCTCCACCCGTCCTCCGGGCAAGCTCCAGCACCCCACCTGCGGCGGCGTGGCCCGCTGGACCATCAGCAGGGTGCCCTCCATCACCGCGACAGCGCCGACGGCCACGACCGGTGGGGCCGGCACCCGGGAGGACGGCGGCACCCGGGAGGACGGTGGCACCCGGGAGGACGGTGTCACCCGAGGAGTCGGTGCATGGTGAGAAGTCGGGCCTTGAAACCCGACGCCTCCAGGAAGTTCTTCGTCTGCCGGTCCCCGGGCAGGGCGGTGACGTCGACGCCGCGGCATCCCGACGACGTGAACCAGGCCATCAGGTCGTCGAGCAGGGCGCGCCCGACACCCACACCTCGGGCGTCGGGCTCGACGAAACAGGCGTCGATGACACCCAAGGTGGCCTCGCCCACGGCGTCGATGCGACCCAACGCCAGACCCACCACGGTGTGGTCGATGGTGCCCACCAGAACCCGTCGCCGGACGTCGGCGATCAGGCGGTCGAGCCCTCCAGGGCGCAGAAGCGCCTTGGCCACCAGCCCGGTCTCGCGGCGCGAGAACAGTGGGCCGCCGCGGACATGCTGCAGGGAGTCGAGCGCGCCACGACAGAGTTCGGCGCAGCGGTCACCGTCAGCGCGCACCGCCGGTCTGGCTGACTCCACGATCCTGACGTCCGGGTGGCTTCGGTCGTTACTCGGCGTCGACTCCGGCGAGCAATTGCTCCACGCGGTTCAAGATCGTCCGCCGGTGGCGGTGGGACTGCTCGTGCTGGCGGACCTCGATCAGCTCGCTGTGCGACAGGCCGGCCAGGCGCTGGACGACCTGCGACGCCGACAGGCTGTCGTAGCCCGGGATGGCCAGGGCCGGCAACACACCGTTTCCGTTCACCGCCGGCGCCGGCGTCGTGGGTGCGGACGGCGCGTCGTAGAACGGGGCGGACTCGGCGGTGGCGGGCTCAGGGGTGAAAGCGTCCGGGGTGGGCCCCGAAGGCGACCGGGTCGGAGACGGAGGTCTGGGCATGCGCTGGCTGACCAGCTGGCCCAGTTGCCGTCGACCCATCTGGACAGCCGCTTGACCGACGAGGCGCGCCGTGCGGACCTGGCCTTCGAGACGGTGCCTGCCCTTGTCCACCAGCTTCGGGAATTCCTCCACCGCCACCAGAACCAGGCCGGCCGGGGCGAACACGACCAGGTCGAGCACGCGCTCGGCGGGCGCCTTGTTGTCAGTCATCTCCCCGCCTCCCGGCCTTCGGCGACGACACGTTCACACGCAATCCCGGCACAGCCCCTTGTCGGGGTCGGCCAGCTGGCTGGCGTTCTTGACGAGGAAGCACGACCGGCAGACGAATTCGCCGGCCTGCTTGGGCAGGACCCGCTCCGAGACCTCGGAGCGGTCATCGGGCTCGGCCACTTCCTCGTCCTCGACTTCCTCCTCCTCGACGACGAGCCGTTCCTTCAGGATCTCGTCCAGGCTGGCCTCGACGTCTTCGTCGTCGACGTCCTCGTCGTCCTCCTCGGCCTCCTCGGCGGCGGCCGGCGCGGCGGCCGCCGGCGCCTTGGCCCCCTTGGCCGCGGGCACCACGACGGGGTCCACGTCAACGAGCACGTCGTCGACCAATTCGTCGTCGACCAGGTCATCGACCAGATCGTCGTCATCGGCCAGAGGATCGGCGAGATCTTCGTCGATCAGGTCATCGTCGGGGAGATCCTCGAGCTCGACACCCTCGAGCTCGTCGGGTTCTGTCACTTCATCCAGGTCGTCGGCCATCTGTGCCCTTCGGGAGGTCGTCTGACGCGCGGGAGTGTATCTGCTCCGATCGGCGATCCAGACCACCTCAGGGGGGCCAGTTCACCGCGGGGCGCGCGAAACCGGCTTCGGCGGTTCCGTGGGACGGGGCGGTAGGGCCCGGGGGACCTTTGGTGCCATCTCCCCCATCACGATCGTGTCCGCCGACGTGATGGTGGGACGTTCTCTACTCAGTCCCTCGGACCACCCTTCCGCCTCTCACAGCATCCCCCCCGCAGGCTCGATCCGGCCGGGGACCACCGGTCGCGGGCCCATGGGGCGTCTGGGACTCGCCGCACACTAGGCCGCTGGGTGCCGATCACGTCAAGCCTCGTTCTTTGCCGTCCACCAGGGAGTTCGCGCGTCATCCCTGGTCACGGGTCCAGCGGTTTTCGTGGCCAAATACCTCCGGAACATGCCGCCTGCGACACGGGCGCGGCCGCCTCCCGACGGGCTTCGGCCCGCCTCTCGGCGTCAAGGCGTTCGAGTTCATGTTCGCCGTGATCCACGAAGGTCATGGCCTCGGCGATGAGCCGGTGCCCGGCACGTTCGGCGATGAGCCGATGCATCTGCTGCACGACGCGGCGATAGACGGGGTGCCCTTGCTGGCCCGAACGCAACTCGAGGACGTGCATGGCCTCCCGGGCGTTCATCTGCATCACGTAGCGGATCCGGAATGCGAGAGCCACGGCATAAGGGGCTTGCTGCGGGAAGGTCGGTGCCATGTCCTCATAGAGATCACGGCAACGCGCCAGCGACGTCTCGAACGCACCTTCTATGCCCGCCTCGGTGACGATGTCCGGGACGTCGTAGCCGAGTGACGGGGTCAAGGGCTGCCATTCGATACTCAACATCCGGTGCCTCTGGAGATCCCGGAAGGCGCCGTAATCGGAGACGATGTCGAAGCGGTAGTCGGTGCGTTCGAAAGCCCGTCCGGGGCGGTGCCGGCGATTCGTCCTGTCCCCCACATAGGCGCGGACGATTGCTCGCTTGTCCTCGGCGCCGAGAGCCCGCACGCGCCGCAAGGCCTCATTCTCCGGCCACGGGATGTGCGGATAGCACATGGCGGCGATGACCTTGTCCTCACCGTCGGGATCCCAGTCGTCGAGGGTGACGAGGGCCGACACCTCCTCTTCGGCGTTGTGGCGGTCCGGCCACAATTGGCCGACCAGCTCGTCGACGTCTGTGCGGGTGGCGGCCAGATAGTCGGACCACCGGCCGCCGCGATCGGCGAGATCGACGCGTTGGAGGAACGAAGGAATGACTTTGCGCAGTTCCGTCAAGATGAGATCGGCGTAGCGGCGAGCCTCGGGCAGAGGATGCGAACGCATCCTCAGAAGTAACATCTCGTAGGCCTGTCCGGTGCCGTAGATGCCGACATTCGACAACGAGCCGGCGGGTAGGAGCCCACGCAGGGCGTCGAGCGCCTTAGCCCGTATCGATTGACGGTGGACGAAATCCGAATCGCCGGGCTGGCGCGGGAAGCGCCGGGTCAGAAAACCCTGCAGCTCCGGGAGCAGGGTGGCGTAGGTGTCGAACATGCGGTCCATGTCGCCCACGAAGCGGGCGCCGAAGGGCGAATCGAGGACATCGGGATCGCGGTAGTAACGGTAGTGGCCGGTGGCCAGGCGGGAGTCGTAGACGATGTAGCGCGTCGACTGCTCCAGATAGGCCATCAACCGACCCCACTCGAGCACCTTGGTCAAGACGTTGGAGGCCTGTTCGCAGGCCAGGTGGACACCGCCCAGCTGGGCCACCGAATCGTCGCCGTACTCGAAGAAGACCTTCTCGTACAGCTCCTCGGCTCGGCGCAGGCCCATGGTGGCGTCCACGCCGGCGTCGCCGGTCACGTCCAGGTCGCCCACGAATTCGTCGAGGAAGAGGCGGCGCAGGCTCTTCCCCGAACGCGAGTACCGGGCGAAGAGGGCGCCTTTCACCACTTCAGGCAGGTTGACCAGGGCAAAGACGGGACCTTCGAGATTCGTGACGTACGGGCGGAGGATCTCCGCCTCATCGTCGGTGAACGTCTCGTCGGCATAGGGGAACATGCCCGGGCAACACTACGGCTGGCCCGCGGCCGCAGTGGCGGACCCCGCCCAGCCAGGACCGCGAGGCTCCGTCAGGCCCCCGCCGGGCTCCCCGGCGCCTCTCCAGGGGCCGCTTCCGGTCCCTCCGACGGCCCCTGCGGGTCCGTCTCGTCGGTCTCGGGGTCGGCGATGGGCGGACCCACCGAGGAGGCCACCACCCCGCGCTGAAGCGCGGTGGCCGCCCGGTGGGCGGTGGCGGCGGTGGTGGGATCGGGGGCCACCGTGGCCAGCTGCCGGAGAAGGTCCACGAGCTGTTTGGCATTGCGGACGAAGTCGCCCGGAGCCAGTTCTGCGCGTTCGAGGACGCGGGCCAGCCGCTCGCCCCGGGCCCACCGCCACGCCACCTCGGCGAAGCCCAGGTCGGGGGTACGCGTGCGCGCCAGATGGGCCTCCTCCTCGTCGTCGCGCAAATCCTCGGCGCGCGCCACCAGGGCGTGGAGCCGGGGGGCGACGTCCTTCGGGGGTCGGGGCTCGGGGCTCCATCGTCCGGCGCGGACTTCATAGGTGCAGGCGGAGACGACGGCGGCCAGTCCGGCCGGATCGAGACCGTCGAACAGGCCGTCGGCCAGCGCCTCGGCCACCAGGAGATCGGACTCGTGGTAGATGCGCGCCACCAATTCTCCGCGGGCGGTGAGCTTCCAGGCATCGAGGTCGACGTGGCCCCGACGTTCGAGCAGTCGCAGAGCACGATCCATGCGACGCGAGAGGGCGGAATGATGATCGGTGCTCAGGAACTGGGCGAAAGAACGGTCGAGAATGTCGTAGGCCTGATCGGCGGCATATCGGCGTACCAGGTTGACGGCCAGGTTGTACGTCGCCCGGAATGACGAGGTGAGAGCGGCCGGGGGCGACGTGGCCAAGGTCGCCAGTTCGGGAAGCGACAGCTGCGGCGTCCAGGCCACCACGGCGTGACCGACCGAATCGAGCCCTCGCCGACCGGCGCGGCCGGTGAGTTGGGCGTACTCCCCCGTGGTCAGTCCACTGCGTCCGTGCTGTCGCATCTTGGTGAGCCGTTCGATGACCACCGAACGCGCCGGCATATTGATGCCGAGCGACAGTGTCTCGGTGGCGAAGACCACCCGGAGCAGCCCCGCCGTGAAGCACTCCTCCACTGCTTCTCGGAAGGCGGGGATGAGACCGGCGTGATGCGAGGCCACGCCCGCTTCCAGACCGTTGATCCATGGTCCGTAGCCGAGGACCCGGAGCTCGTCCTCGGGCAGCCCGTCCGTGCGCTGTTCGCAGATGGCGCGGATCTCGTCGCGTTCGGAGGGTGAGGTGAGACGCAGCCCGTCGTCCAGGCAGTGACGTACGGCATCGTCGCAGGCGGCCCGACTGAAGATGAACACGATGGCGGGGAGCATGTCGCGTTGGGCCAGGGCGTCGATGATCTCCGTGCGCCGCGGCGTGGCCAGGCGCGAATGGCGCAATCCTCCAGGCCGGCGGGCCAGCCGGGTGATGCGCTGATCGAGTGCCGCGGCCTGGGGATGCAGGCGGCCGTGGGACAACAGCGGCAGGAGCTCGACCTGGCGGCTGCCCTTCTCGGCGACGGCCACGTGGTTGTGGAGCTTGACCGGTCGATGGCCCTCGGTGATGACGTCGGTGGGCCCGTGGACCGAGGTCACCCAGGCGCCCAGCTGTGCCGCGTTGGACACGGTGGCCGACAGGCACACGAGCACCACGTCGTCCGGGGCCACGATGATGGCTTCCTCCCACACCGAGCCCCGGTAGGGGTCCTGGAGATAATGGACCTCGTCCAGCACCAGCAGCCCCAGCCCGACCAGCTGGGGCGAGCGGGCGAACAGCATGTTCCGGACGACCTCGGTGGTCATGACCACCACCGGCGCGTCCGGTCGGTGCGAGACGTCGCCCGTCAGCAGTCCGATCTGGTCGTGACCGTAGGCGGCGGCCAGTTCGGCGAACTTCTGGTTGGAGAGAGCTTTGAGGGGCGTGGTGTAGAAGGCCTTGCGCCCGGCGGCCAGGGCCCGGGCGATGGCGTAGTCGGCCACCGCCGTCTTCCCCGAGCCCGTGGGGGCGGACACGAGCACCGAGTGCCCGGCATCCAGGGCGTCGAACGCCCGGGTCTGAAAGGCGTCGGGTTCGAATCCGAGGCGCCCGACCACCGCCGCCCGGACGCCGGCGTTCCGGCCGGCGTTGGGCTCGGCGTTAACGGTCACACCGACGGCGTTCTGCGTCGCAGCAGCAGCTTCCCGATGAGAATCGACAGCTCATAGAAGAGATAGAGGGGCACGGCCAGGGCCAACATGGAGAAGGGGTCCCCGCTCGGGGTGATGACGGCCGAGAAGGCGGTCAGGCCGACGATGGCCCAGCGCCGCCACGAGGCCAGCTTCTCCGGCCGCAGGACCCCGGCGAGTTCGAGCGACACCAGGATGACCGGAAACTCGAAGGTCAGTCCGAACACCACCATCAGGGCCACGATGAGGCCGAGATAGTTGCTCGGTGTGTAGATCTGGTGCAGCGATGGCCCCCCCACCTTCTGCAGGAACTGCAGGGCGTGGGGAAAGGTGTAGTACGCCAGCACCGCACCGGCGGCGAAGAGGGTGATCGAGGCCACGATGAAGGGGACGGCGTAGCGCTTCTCGTTGCGGCGAAGACCAGGGGTGATGAACCGCCAGACCTCCCACAAGATGACCGGCGAGGCCAGGAACAGCCCCCCGTAGGTGGCGATCTTGATGCGCAGGGCCAGGCCGTCGAGAGGTCCCGTCACATAGAGCTGGCAATGTTTCGGTCCCACCACGGTGCAGTAGGGCGACTTCAGGAAATTGAGAATGTGGGGGTAGACCACGAACGACACGGTGGCCGTGACCAGGAGCACGGCCACGGTGACGAGCAGCCGGCGACGCAGTTCCCCGATGTGCTCCACCAGAGTCATGGCGTCGGGCGTCGGGCGCGACGACCTGCTTCGGAAAGGGAGTCGGAGGGCCATGCCGGTGGGGGTGTCCGGTGATCAGTTCATGCTCGGGTCGTCGGGCACCACAGGACGCAGCGGACCGACCTCAGCCGAGTGTCCCCGAACGCTTTCGGCCACGCCCGCGTCACCGCTGTTGACGCCGTTGCCGCCGCCGTTGCCGTTGGTGGCGACCGGCGCCGGCGGACCGCTGGAGGGCGTCGTGATCTCGTGATCGACGACCCCGTCGGTGCTCGCCGTCTGGGACTTCTCGTGTTCATCGGCCAGACGGTCGAGGAAGGCCAGGGGCGAGCGCACGGCCTGGGCCACCTCATGGGTGGCGGGGAGATCGGGAAAGGCCCCTCGGACGTCGCTCTCGAGACGGCTGCGGAAGCGGCGGAAATCGCCCCAGGCGGCGCCCAATTGGCGGGCCACGTGGGGAAGCTTCTCGGGTCCCAGGACGATCAGGGCGATCACCAGCAGGACGAGCAGTTTTGCGGGGCTCAGCGACAGCATGCGTTACGGAGTCTACGAGAGGGGGGGCACCGCTGGATGACGGGAGCTGGTCGCAGTCGCCCCGGACGGCACCCGTCCGGGGCCCGATCCCGGCCGACGGAAGGGTCAGAAGACGTGGAGATGCGAGAGGGGCCAGATGCGCATGACCACACGGCCCACCATGAGCGAACGGGAGACGGGACCGAAGAAGCGGCTGTCCTGCGAGTCCGACCGGTTGTCCCCCATGACGAAGTATTCGTTCGGGGGGACCGTCTGCCTCGTGATGTCCGTGGTCACCGTGCCCGGGACCAGATAGGGCTCGTGCAGCACCTTGTCGTCGATAGAGACCCGGCCCCCTCGGGACGAGATGACGTCGCCGGGCAGACCGATGACGCGCTTGACCAGATCGTGGATGCCCGGCTCGGAGGTCTCCTTCGGTGGGGTGGCGAAGACCACGATGGCGCCCCGGCCGACTCCGTGGAGGCGGTAGCTGAGCTTGTCGACGAGGATGCGGTCGCCGATCATGGGTGTCGGCTGCATGGAGGCCGACGCGATGAACTACGTCTCGGCGACGAAGGCCCGCACTCCGAGGGCCAGGCCCACGGCCACCGCCAGCACCACCAGCCATTCAACGACCCACCGTGGCCGGCGATGAATCCCGGGACCCGGAATGCTGGTGGCGAGACGACCGCCTCGGGCTCCGGCCAGATCGTCCCGGCCCGGTCCGCCGGGACCGGCGCCGGGCGGCAGTCCGACGTGACCGGGACGGCCCGGTCCTCCCCCGCTCACAGGCTGGCGATCAGCTTTTCAACCCGCTCGTCGTGCGACCGGAAGGGATCTTTCAAGAGAACCGTTCGTTGGGCTTGATCGTTCAGCTTGAGGTGGACCCAGTCCACGGTGAAGTCGCGTCGTCGTTCCTTCGCCTTGCGGATGAACTCGCCCCGCAGTCGGGCCCGGGTCGTCTGCGGGGGACGGTTCATGGCTTCGGTGATGGTGGCGTCGTCGGTGATGCGGTCGACCCGGTCCCGGGCTTCCACGCGGTAGTAGAGACCCCGCGACCGGTTGACGTCGTGGTACTGCAGGTCGAGCAGCGCCACCTTCGGATGTCCGAGCGGAAGTCCATGGCGTTCGCGATAGCCCTCGATGAGCTGATGCTTCGTCACCCAGTCGCACTCCCGACCAAGGGTCATGGGGTCGGACTCGAGGCCCTTCAGGCAGTGCTCCCACATGTCGAGAGCCCGGTCCTCCTGGGGTGACAGGCCGTGGGTGTCACGGAAGCGCAGGGCCCGGTTCAGGTACTCGGACTGGATGTCGAGGGCGCTGACCTCCCGTCCGTTGGCCAGGCGGACCTGACGACGGCAGGTGAGGTCGTGACTGATCTCGCGGATGGCCCGGATCGGATTCTCCAGGGTGAGGTCACGCAGGACGGTACCGGGATCCTCGAGCATGCGGAGCAGGATGCTGGTCGAACCCACCTTCAAAAAGGTGGCGTATTCACTCATGTTGGAGTCGCCCACGATCACGTGGAGACGGCGGAAACGCTCGGCGTCGGCGTGGGGTTCGTCACGGGTGTTGATGATGGGTCGGCTGCGGGTGGTGGCCGACGAGACACCTTCCCAGATGTGCTCGGCCCTCTGCGACAGGCAATAGACGGCACCCCGGGCCGTCTGCAACACCTTCCCCGCCCCGGCGAATATCTGCCGGCTCACCAGAAAGGGAATGAGGACTTCGGTGTAATGGGCGAAGTCGTCGCGCCGGCTGGTGAGGTAGTTCTCGTGACAACCGTAGGAATTGCCGGCCGAGTCGGTGTTGTTCTTGAAGAGGTAGATGACACCGCGGATGCCCTCTTCCCGCAGGCGGGCTTCGGCTCCGGTCACCAGATGGTCGAGGATGCGCTCCCCCGCCTTGTCGTGAGCCACCAGATCGGCGATGGAGTCGCATTCCGGCGTGGCGTATTCCGGGTGGCTGCCGACGTCGAGATAGAGCCGGGCCCCGTTCTCCAGAAAGACGTTGGACGAGCGACCCCAGCTGACGACGCGCCGGAACAGATACCGCGCCACCTCGTCGGGGCTGAGCCGGCGCTGGCCGCGCAGAGTGCAGGTGACGCCGTATTCGTTCTCCAGACCGAAGATACGTTTGTCCACCAACCTCCACGGTAGTGCCCACCCCGGTGGTTTCTGTGACTCATGACGGTCTTTCCCGGGCCCCGGGAGATGTCTCCCGGGGCGTGGCCAGACGGTGGGCGGTACCATCCCGGCATGGCGTCGCCGATCATGGTTCCGCTCACCACCGTGGGATCCTCCTTCGAGGCCCGGGTGCTCGCCGCCCGGTTGGGGGCCGACGGCATCCTCACCCAGGCGCGTGGCGGAGGGGATGGGACCTACCCCCTGCCCGGCCCGGTCCAGGTCTTCGTGGTCGTCGACCAGGCCGACGAAGCCCGGGAGCTTCTGATGGCCGACCAGGTGGAGGCGCTCTTCGACAGCGCCGGTCCCGGCACCTTCGACGCCTGAGGCGTCGGCCGGGCTCTGGCGAGCTCAGCCCGGCGCGTCGCCCGACGCCGCCGAGGGCGTCGACCGGGATCCCTTACCGCTGCGCCGGGGCGCGGCCAGTCGCTCTCCCAGCTCGCCGGGACCGAGGCGGCGAAAGGCTCGCCGGCCCGTGGTCCGGGCCAGGACCGCCACCTCGAGATCGTCAGGGCCCAGGGTGCGCTCCGGACCGGCCAGGGCCGAGACGGCGGCCCGCAGGGCCGTGTCGAGATCCCAGCCGTCCACGTAGGCGGCCGCCACCCGGGCGGTGATCGTCTCCGTCTCGCCACCGAGGACGGCGAAATGGTCCTCGTCGGTGATGGTGCCCTCATAGGCGATGTGGTACAGCTGGTCGAGGCGCGGTTCGGTTCCCAGTTCGGCCACCAGGACCTCCACCTCGAGGGGCTTCATCTCGTGGGTGAAGACCTGGCCGAGGAATTGCGCGTAGAGGTTGGCCAGTGAGCGGGCGTCGACATCCTCGCGACTGAAGGCGAAACCCTTGGTGTCGGCGTGGCGTACTCCGGCCACGCGGAGTTGATCGAACTCGTTGTACTTCCCCACGCCGGCGAAGGCGATCCGGTCGTAGATCTCGCTCACCTTGTGCAACGACCGCGACGGGTTCTCGGCCACCATGACGATGCCACCGTCATAGATGGTGGCCACCAGGGAACGCCCGCGGGCGATGCCCTTCTGGGCGTATTCGGCCCGGTCCTTCATGACCTGTTCCGGCGCCACGTAGTAGGGCATGGTCATAATGCGGGACCCCCGGCACTGCGACGGGCCAGCAGGGCCCCGAATCGCTCGGCCACCTCGGCATCGGACACGGTGTCATATCCCTCGAGGGTGACGGTGGCCACCATGGGGAAGATGCCGCGCACGAGATCGGGGCCACCGGTGGCGGAGTCCTCGTCCGCCGCCTCGTACAGGGCCCGCACGGCCAGTTCGATGGCGGCGTCGCGCCCGAGGTCCGGGTGCCAACCCAACTTGATGGTGGTTCGGGCGTCCCGACCACCCGACCCGGTCGCCGAGTGGTCGGCCTCCTCGTAGTGGCCACCGGTGACGTCGTAGCTGAAGATCCGGCCCTGACCCCGGGCCAGGTCGTAGCCGGCGAAGAGGGGTACGACGACGAGGCCCTGCATGGCCATGGGGAGGTGCTCGCGCACCATCTGGCCCAACTGGTTGGCTTTGCCCTCGAGGCTGAGGGCCACACCCTCCACCTTCTCGTAGTGCTCGAGCTGGGTCTGGAACAGTCGGACCATCTGGACGGCCGGTCCGGCAGCACCGGCGATGGCCACGGCCGAATGACGGTCAGCGGGAAAGACCTTCTCCATGGCCCGGTGAGCGATCAGATGGCCCTCGGTGGCCCGGCGGTCACCGGCCATGATGACGCCGTCGCCGTAGCGCAGGGCCACCACGGTGGTGCCGTGACGGACGGTCAGCGCTCCGCCCGAGGCATCGACTCCGAGAAGAAGAGGGGTGGTGGGGTCCGTCCGGCGCAGCAGGGCGGCGAAGCTGGGGCCCGGATCATCGCCGGACGGGAAGAGCGGCAGGCCCACGCAGTTACTCCCCGCCCTTTTGGACGTAGTTCCGCACGAACTCCTCGGCGTTCTCCTCGAGGACCTCGTCGATCTCATCGAGCAGGTCATCGAGCTCGGCTTTCAGCTTCTCTCCCTGCGCGCCGGTGGCCGGAGTCTCCTCGATCACCTGTTCCTCGCGCGGAGCCGCCGCCGGCTTGCGCTTCAACTCCCGTTCAGCCATCCGTCTACTCCCCTAACCGCTCAACCGTGTCAACAACTCCGCCGGCGTGGCGCATTCTCTGAGCAACTCCTCCACATGTTCGGCTGTTCCACGAAGTGGATCCATCATAGGGACGCGCCGCAGAGGGTCCGTCCCAAGGTCGAAGACCAACGAATCCCAATTGGCGCTGGCCACCGCCGATGCCCACCGTTTCAGGCATTGCCCCCGGAAATAGGCGCGCGTACGTCGGGGGGGTTCCGAGACGGCGGTGAGGATGTCGGCCGGGGTGACCAGGTGCTCGGTGTCGAGCCGGGCAAACAGGGACCGCTCCGGGCGAAGATCGTGGTATTGCAGGTCCACGGCGGCCAGCCGGCTGTCGTCCCAGTCCAGGCCATGTCGTTCGCGGTAGGCCTCGAGGAGCTGGAGCTTGGCCGCCCAGTCGACCTGGCCGGTGACCTGGGACACATCGGTCTCGAGGCCGTGGAGGACGTCTTCCCAGCGCTGGAGGACCATCTGGCCCACGGTCTCGTCGCCCAGGCACTCGAGACCCCGGTCCTCGGCGTACTTGCGGGCCAGTCCGTAGAGCTCCCACTGCAGGGCCAGGGCGGTGACCGTCCGGCCGTCGGCCATCTCGACGGCGGTGGCCAGCGTGGGGTCCAGGGCCACCTGGCGGATGGCCTGGACGGGGTGGGCCAGCGCGAGGTCCACCCCGTCGAAGCCGTCGTCCTCGATGAGGGCGAGGACGAGGGCGGTGGTACCCATCTTCAAGAAGGTGGCCACTTCGGCCAAGTTGGCGTCGCCCACGATGACATGAAGCCGGCGGTAGCGCTGCGGATCGGCGTGGGGTTCGTCCCGGGTGTTCACGATCGGCCGTTTGAGCGTCGTCTCGAGGCCGATCTCCTCCTCGAAGAACTCCGATCGTTGTGAGATCTGAAAGGCGACGTCGCGGCCGGCCGCCCCCGGCGTCTCGCTGCCCACCTTGCCGGCACCGGTGAAGATCTGTCGGGTCACGAAGTGCGGCGTGATCAGGTGGGCGATACGGGCGAAGGGAACGGCCCGGTCCATGAGGTAGTTCTCGTGGGTGCCGTACGAGTTGCCCTTGCTGTCGGAGTTGTTCTTGTAGACGACGATGGACTGGCCGGGCGGAAGAGAGCGGCCCACGGCCTCCATCGAGCGGCGCAGGACCTCTTCCCCGGCCTTGTCGTAGAGGACGGCCTCGAGGGGATCGATGCACTCGGGGGAGGAGAACTCGGGGTGGGCATGGTCGACGTAGTAGCGGGCGCCGTTGGTCAGAACGGCATTGACCAGGTGGGTCTCCACCTCGGGGGGCATGGAGCCCTCGCGGGCGAAGCCGCGGGCGTCGTTGCCCGGGGTCTCGTCCTCGAAGTCCCAGCCGGCCCGGGCCAGGTCCATCACATAGGCGTTGACGAGCAGCGAGGAGGAGGCCACCGGGTTCCCATCGCCGCCGACGTGATGGATCCCGTATTCCGTTTCGATGCCGCAGACCTTGGCGACCGCCATGAAAACGACCCTAGCCCCGACCCGACGGTCGTTCGCGGCTACCTGGGGAACGCAATTGAAGGTCCATGACCTGGGGCGATCGGGCTACAGGTACTGCCCGGTACCCACCCGTTCGATCGCCCGGCCGCCACGCGCCTCCTCGGAGTCCGCCAACAGGGTGCGGACGTAGACGATCCGCTCCCCCTTCTTGCCCGAGATCCGGGCCCAGTCGTCGGGGTTGGTGGTGTTCGGAAGGTCTTCGTTCTCCTTGTACTCCCGGCGGATGGACTCCAAGAGGTCCGAGGTCCGGATGCCCCCGCCCTCGCCGGCGATGACCCTCTTGATGGCCAGCTTCTTGGCCCGGCGGACGATGTTCTCGATCATCGCCCCCGACGAGAAGTCGCGGTAGTAGAGGAGCTCCTTGTCACCGTTCTGATAGGTGACTTCGAGGAAGCGGTTCTCGTCGTCGGCCCGGTACATCTCGGCCACCGTGGTCTCGATGATCGCCTGCACGGCCTTGGCCTGATCGCCACCGCCCAGACGGTCGACCTCGCCGGGATCGAAGGGGAGATCGGAGGTGAGGTAGCGGGCGAAGATCTGGGCCGCCGCTTCTTCGTTCGGGCGCTCGATCTTGATCTTCACGTCGAGTCGTCCGGGACGGAGGATGGCCGGGTCGATCAGATCCTCCCGGTTGGAGGCACCGATGACGATGACGTCGCGCAGCGTCTCCACGCCGTCGATCTCGGCCAGCAACTGGGGCACGATGGTGGACTCCATGTCGGAGCTGATGCCCGTCCCTCTGGTGCGGAACAGTGAGTCCATCTCATCGAAGAACACGATGACGGGGACGCCCTCCTCGGCCTTCTCCCGGGCCCGCTGGAAGACCAGGCGGATCTGGCGCTCGGTTTCCCCGACGTATTTGTTGAGCAGCTCCGGTCCCTTGATGTTCAGGAAGTAGCTGCGGATATTTGAGTTCCCGGTTACCTGGGCCACCTTCTTGGCCAGGGAATTGGCCACCGCCTTGGCGATCAGGGTCTTACCGCAGCCCGGAGGGCCGTAGAGAAGGATGCCCTTGGGCGCCGGCAGCTTGTAGTCGGCGAAGAGCGCCCGGTGCAGATAGGGAAGCTCGACGGCGTCCATGATCGCCTCGATCTGGGCATCGAGACCGCCGACGTCGCTGTAGGTGATGTCCGGAACCTCCTCCAGCACCAGCTCTTCGACTTCGGGACGCGGCAGCTTCTCCACCAGCAGTTGCGAGCGGGTCTCCATGAGGACCGAGTCACCGGCCCGCAGATGCACGCCTTCGAGGCTGTGGGAGAGCTCCACCACGCGCTCTTCGTCGGCCCGGGCGAAGACGATGGCCCGGCGGCCGTCCTCGAGGAGCTCCTTCAGGGTCACGACCTCACCGGAGTCGTCGCCGTTTCGGGCCAGGACGACGTTCAGTGATTCGTTCAGGACCACTTCCTGTCCCCGGCGCAACTCCTCGGCGTCGATCTCGGGGTGGACGGCCACCCGCATCTTGCGGCCGCCGGAGAAGACGTCGATGGTGCCGTCCTCGTTGGCGTAGAGAAAGGTGCCGTAGGCGCTCGGGGGCTGGGTGAGTTTGTCGACCTCCTCGCGCAGCGCGGCGATGTGCTCCTTGGCCTGCTGCAGCGTGTAGGTGAGCTTCTCGTTCTGGGAGACGGCCTGGGCCAGCTGACCCTTGGCCTCGAGCATCCGCTCTTCGAGGGATTGGACCCTTCCCGGGCCCTCGGACAGGCGGCGGCGCAGAACCCCGACTTCCTCCTCGGCCTGGCGGGCCCTTTCGCGGAGATGCTCAAGCTCTTGGCGCAGCGCCAACTCCTGCTGCTCGTCGGAATCGGCCACCTGGAACCACCTCCCCGCGGGTGTGCTCAAAGCCTCGCTTTCGACCCTACACCGGCCTCCGCGCCTAAAGGCGCGCCTTGTGGTGGGATAAATGCGTGGTGCTGGATTAGGGCGGATCGGCCTATAGGCTGGATAGTCGGGGCGACCTAGTCCGGCGGTTGCCGCGAGGGTCGGATGCCGGGTGGGAGCGGGTCCGCGTTGCCGGGAACCGTGGTAGTTGACACTCGGAACGGGCCGTCGTTACCGTCCGGTTAGTTCGTCGTCGGCCAAGAGAGGGCAAGTAGACACGCCATGAAGGTCTGGATCGACCAGGATCTGTGTACTGGTGACGGGCTGTGCGAGGAGATCGCGCCGGCCGTTTTCACGCTTCTCGACGACGGCCTTGCCTACGTGAAGGACGCCGACACGGTGAAGAACGACCCGGGCGGCTCGGCCGGGATGGCTCTCGTGCCCGACGATCTGGAGGACGCCGTGACCGAGGCGGCCGAAGAGTGCCCGGGCGAGTGCATCTTCATCGAGCAGGGTTAGACGCCGGGTTAGACGTCTTCTGAGTCGTCCTTCGGGGCTTGCTCCTCGAGGGGCACCGGTCCATCGGGCGCCACGAGCAACCGGGCCGTGGTGAGGAATCCCGTGTGGCCCACCATGCGGTGATCAGGTCGGACCGAACGTTCTTCCACGTGCCAGGTCCGGCGCAGGGTTTCCGATGTCTCGGCCATTCCGAAGGCGCTCCTCGTCATGGCCGCTCGCAGTGTGGCCACCTGATTGATGGTGGGGAGATAAGCGAGGATGATGCCGCCGGGGCGCAGAGCCTTCTCGGCGTGAGGAAGCACCTGCCAGGGTTCGGGGAGGTCGAGGACGATCCGATCGAGGTCGACTTCGTCGATCCCCTCGTAGACGTCGCGTACCTCGACCCGGTACGAGACGTCGTCGCCGCTCCAGGCGGCCACGTTGGTCCTGGCCCCGTGGGCGAAATCGGGCCGCAACTCGTAGCCGACGACGTCGGCCCCGGCGCGGAGCAAGGCCATCGACAGAGCTCCCGAGCCCACGCCCGCCTCGAGCACCCGCATGCCGGGACCGATATCGGCGGCGAGGAGGATGGCCCCCAGATCCTTCGGGTAGATGACCTGGGCGCCGCGCGGCATCTTGAGCACGACGTCGGAGAGGGTGGGCCGGACGACGAGGAAGAGGCGTCCGGTGGAGCCCGTGACCGACGCCCCGTCCGTTGCTCCGATGATGCTGTCGTGGGCCACGATCCCGGCGTGGGTGTGGAACATCGCTCCCGGCTGGAGGGTGAGGAGATAGCGGCGTGCTTTGGCGTCGACGAGCAGGACCCGCTCGCCCGCCGTCAGTGTTCCCCGGGATCGGCCGGAAGCGGCCGTCACCCCTCGGCCGGCCCGGTGGGGGCGCCGGGGTCCCTGGTGACGACGACCAGACGTTGGCCGGGGCTGACCCGACCCTGCCAGATCACCTCGGGGCCCGCTTTGCGGGCCCGGCGGACGAGCCAGAACCCGATGGCCACGGCCAGCCAGATCGGCTCGCCGGCCATGCCCCGCTTGAGAGAGCGCGAGACCAGGGCGCGCAGGATGCGGTCCACGGGTCAGACCCGGCGGATCTCGACGACGGCCGAGCGCTTCCGGCCCCGGCGGCGGCCGAACAGATAGGCGACGATGACCAGCAGAAGGAGGCCGGCCACCGCCCCGCCGACGATCTGGGGCCGGGCCGCCTCCACCGTCTCGGTGGCCTCCCCCGTCACCTCGCGCAGCTTGGCCTCCAGGTCGTCCCGGGTGATCCGGGCCGTGCTCGCCGTGCTCATCGTCGCTCTCCCCCACCCTGTCCGGCCACCGGCCGGGTCGAGGGTGTCTTGGTGATGCGCCAGGCCGAAAGCCCGAGAACGGCCAAGGCGGCCAGGGCCGTGATCAGGTAGGGCAACCAGGAGAGATTGCCTCGGAAGGTCGATCCCGTCTCCGTCTGGAGGAAACGCAGGAGGGCGACCAGGAGCAGCATCGATCCGACCGACCAGGCGATCGAGGCGGCGACACCGAGGCCGACGAAGCGGGCCAGGCCGCGCAAGGGGCCGAGGGTCTCCTGCTTGGCGTAGGCCACGACCAGGTCGACGAATTCAGTTCCCCCCGCGGCGATGCCGGCGCCACCGGACCCCTTCTCCCGTCGATCAGAACCTCCCGGCACGTTCCTCCTTCATGGTGATCGACCATCCTCCCCCGGCGCCCCAAGCGTAGGCAAGCAGTCGCCGTGGCCCGGGCCGCGCGACATTTCGGGGGAACGGGACGCTCAGGACCGGGGCGAGAAGAGATAGGTGGAGCTCGACCTGGCCACCAGACGGCCGGCGTCGTCGGTCAGGTCGGCCTCCACGAAAGCCACCCGGCTGCCCCCCGAGACCACCCGGGCCGCACAGGTGAGCATGCCGCCGGCCCTGACGGGTGCGAGGAAGCTGATCTTCATCTCGGCATTGGAGGAGAACACCTTCTTGCCCTGGGCCCAGGTAACGGCGGAGGCGCCCATGGCCGAGTCGCAGCAGGCGGCGAGGAACCCGCCCTGGATCAGGCCCACCGGATTGGTGAAGCGCTCGTCGGCCGGCATCCGCCAGGTGGTGTGCCCGGGCTCGGACTTCTCGATACAGATCATGCCCAGGGTGAGGTCACAATTAGGAGGGACTTGCACCCGGGGATCGGCCACGCCGAGAAGGTACCGTACGGCTGCCATGGCCAGGGCCCCCACCAGGATCGTGCGAGCGGCCACCGTGTTCGCCACGTCGGGGGCCATCTCGCCGGGCGAGGTCCTCGTCGATCAGGGGCTGATCACCGCCGTCCGGCCCGCCACCGGGGAGGTGACCCACGAGGTCTTGGCTCCGGGATTCATCGACCTGCAGATGAACGGGATAGGCGACGTCGACGTGGCCGGTGCCGGCGGGGACGACTGGGAGGTGCTCGACGGCCGACTTCTGGCCCAAGGGGTCACGACCTGGTGCCCGACGCTGATCTCGGCGCCACCCGAGGAGATGGAAGGGTCCCTCGGTCGGGTGAGAGAGGCATCGCGGCGTCCGGCCGGCGGTCGGCCGGCTATCGCCGGCGCCCATCTCGAGGGTCCCTTCCTGGCCGTGCCCGGTGCCCATGACCCGGCTTTTCTGGCCCCTTCGGTCGATCGGCGGTGGCTCGGGAGCCTGGGGTCCGACGTGGCCATCGTGACCCTGGCTCCCGAGCTTCCCGGCGCCATGGCGGCCATCGAGGAGCTGGTGGCCGAGGGGGTACTCGTGGCCCTCGGCCACTCGGCCTGCGATCTGGAGGTGGCCCGGCAGGCGGCCGATGCCGGAGCGCGGCTGGTCACCCACCTGGGCAACGCCATGGGCCCCTTCCGCCAACGGGCTCCGGGGCTTCTCGGCGCAGCTCTGTCCGACGACCGGATGGCCGTGTCGCTCATCGCCGACCTGATCCATATCCATCCGGCCCTGGTGCGGATCGCCTTCCGGGCCAAGGGAGCGGGCCGGACGGTCCTCGTCACCGACGCCGTGGCCGTGTCCGCGCACGAGGGGGCGAGGCCGGCCGACGCGCCGCCGCGGATGGCCGACGGGACACTGGTGGGGTCGGTCCTGCGGATGGACCGGGCCGTGGCCAACTCGGCGACGGTGGCCGGGATCGCGCTGGCCGACGCCGTGGCCGCCGCCAGCAGCACCCCGGCCTCGCTCTTGGGCCTCCTCGACCGGGGCGAGATCCGGGCCGGAGCGCGCGCCGACCTGGTGGCGCTGGGCGAAGACCTGGGGGTCGAGAAGGTCTGGATCGGCGGCGAGGTGGCCTGGCCGGCCCGATCGGATGCCGGGGAGGGTGCCGGGTAGGGTCGTCCACGATGCCGTTCGCCGCCGCCCTGAGCGAGCACCCGGTCCCGGCCCACGCGGTGGGCGAGGTGGCCGGCGAGATCCTCGACCGGTTCGGCGAACGGCCCGATCTGGCCTTCGTCTTCGTGACGCCGCCCTTCGCCGGCGCGCTCGAGGACGCCGTGGCCGCCATCGACGACATCCTCCATCCGTTGGTGTTGCTGGGCGCGGCGGCCGAATCGGTGGTCGGTCCCCATCGCGAGGTGGAACAGACGGCGGCCGTCTCGCTCTTCGCGGCGCGCACGGGGCCGCTGCTGCCGATGGCTCTGACGGCCGTTGATGATCCCGGCCGGGGGGAGGTGGTGGGCGGTTGGCCCGACGAGATCGCCTTCGTCCCCCAGGCCCTGCTGCTGATGGCCGATCCGTACAGCTTCCCGGCCGAACGGTTTCTCGGCTGGCTGGGATCGCGGTACCCGGGCCTGCCCGTCGTGGGAGGCATGGCGTCGGCCGGCCATGGCCCCGGAGGCAACCGGCTGGCCATGGGCCGGCGGGTGAGTGCGTCCGGGGCGGTGGGTGTGTTGCTCGGGCCCGGGGTCGGCGTCGAGACCGTGGTGTCCCAGGGATGTCGGCCCTTCGGCCAGCCGGTGATGGTCACCCGGTCGGACGGGAACGTGATCCTCGAGCTCGCCGGTACGCCGGCCCTGGAACGGTTGGTGGCCCAGGCCCAGGGAGCGCTGACCGAGGAGGAGGTGGCGCTGCTCGAGATGGGCGGGCTGCAATTGGGGAGGGTGATCGACGAGCACCGCGAGTGCTTCGGCCGGGGAGACTTCCTGCTGCGCAGCGTGCTCGGGGCCGACCGGGCCAGCGGGGCCATCGCCGTGGGTGACGTGATGCCGGTGGGGACGACCGTGCAATTCCATCTGCGCGACGCGCGGACCGCCGACGAGGATCTGCACGTCCTGTTGAAGGGACGGCAGGCCGACGGGGCCCTGGTCTTCACCTGCAACGGTCGGGGATCGCGGCTGTTCGACGAACCGCATCACGATGTCCGGGTGCTGACCGATCTTCTCGGTCCCGTGCCTCTCGCCGGGTACTTTGCCGCCGGGGAGATCGGCCCGGTGGGCGGCCAGAATTTCGTCCACGGATTCACCGCCTCCATCGCCCTGCTGCGCGACACGCCCGACTCTCCGCGTTGAGTACGGTGGGCCGACGTGAGCGATGACGCGTTGGAGCAGCTGGGGATCAATGTCATCCGGGGCCTGGCCATGGACGCGCCCCGCAAGGCCAACTCGGGCCACAGCGGGACGGCCATGGCCCTGGCTCCTCTGACCCATGTGCTGTGGACACGGATCATGAACCACGATCCGGAGGATCCCCACTGGCCCGACCGTGACCGGTTCGTCCTGTCGTGCGGCCACGCCTCGATCCTGCTCTATTCGATGCTGTACCTGACCGGGTACGGACTGACGCTCGACGATCTGAAGCAGTTCCGGCAGTGGGGCAGCCGGACGCCGGGCCATCCCGAGGTCCACGTGAGCGCCGGTATCGAGGTGACGACCGGCCCGCTGGGCCAGGGCGTGGGCAACGGGGTGGGACTGGGGTTGGCCGAGCGCTGGCTGCGGGCCCGCTTCGGGCCGGAACTGGTCGACCACTACACCTTCGTGTTCTGTTCCGACGGCGACTTCGAGGAAGGCATCAGCCACGAGGCGGCGTCCCTGGCCGGTCACCTCGGTCTGGGGCGGCTGATCTACGTCTACGACGACAACCACATCTCGATCGACGGACCCACCGAGCTGGCCTACTCCGACGACGTCCCCGGGCGCTTCGCCGCCTACGGCTGGCACACCGAGGACATCGGCGAGGTGGCCAACGACACCGGCGCCCTCGAAGCGGCCCTGCGGCGGGCCATGGCCGTCGAGGACAAGCCGTCTCTGATTTCCCTGCGGAGCCATATCGGCTGGCCGGCACCGGACGTGATGGACACCGCCGCCGCCCACGGAACGCCCTTGAGCGAGGAGGAGATCGCCGAGACGAAGGCGATCCTGGGGCTGCCGGCCGACACCAGCTTCTGGGTACCCGACGAGGTACTCGCCTTCTACCGGGGATCGACCAAACGGGGCCGGGAGCGCCGGCTCGAGTGGCAGGCGCGCCTCGACGGCTGGACGGGCGACCGCCAGGTCTGGGAGGCGGGCCAGGCCGGACAGGGGCTGGCCGGCTGGGAGAAGAATCTGCCCACCTTCAAAGCGGGAGAGGAGATGGCCACCCGGCGGGCCATCAACGCCTGTATCAACGCCACGGCCGCCTTCATCCCCGGCCTGATGGCCGGATCGGCCGATCTGACGGAGAACAACGGGGTGGCTCTGACCGACGGCCGGGTCCAGGAGAGCGACAGCCCCGGAGGGGCGCAGGTCCATTTCGGGATCCGGGAGCACGGCATGGGGGCGGTGATGAACGGGCTGGCGCTACACGGAGGGGTGACGCCCATCGGCGGCACCTTCTTCGTCTTCAGCGACTACATGCGTCCCGCCGTCCGGCTCGCCGCCCTGAGCGAGGCGCATGTCATCTACTCGTGGACCCACGATTCCGTCGGGCTCGGTGAGGATGGCCCCACTCATCAACCCGTCGAGCAGCTGGCCGCCATGCGGGCCATGCCCGGCATGCGGATGATCCGGCCGGCCGACGCCAACGAGACGGCCCACGCCTGGCGGATCGCCGTCGACGCCGCCGGACCCACGGGACTGGCGCTGACCCGGCAGAACGTGCCCGTGCTGGAAGGGACGGCGGAGGCCGCCGACGGGGTGGCGGCCGGCGGTTACATCCTGATCGAGGCCGAGGACGGCGAGCCCGACGTGATCCTGGTGGGTACCGGGAGCGAGGTCCATCTCTGTGTGGAGGCGGCCAAGGTCCTGGCCGCCGGTTCCGGTGGTGAGGCCCTGCAGGCCCGGGTGGTCTCTCTGCCCTCGTGGGAGCTGTTCGCCGAGCAGGACGAGGAGTACCGGCTGGGCGTCCTGCCGCCGGAGATCGCCACCTTGGCGGTCGAAGCGGCCGCCTCATTCGGTTGGGACCGGTACGCCGACGACTCCATCTCCATCGACCACTTCGGCGCCTCGGCCCCCGGTGGTGAGGTTCTCGAGCATTTCGGGTACACCACGGAGAACGTGGTGGCCCGGGCGCGGGCTCTCCTGGCGTGATCGCCAGCGCCCGGGAGCACATCGCCGGCGCCGAGAGGTCGACGACGGCCACCGGATTTCTGAGCACGACAAGGGAGACGCCATGACCACGCTCGACGATCTGTATGCGCAGCAGGGCCAGAGCCCCTGGCTCGACAACCTCCGCCGCGACTATCTGGCCCAGGGCAAGCTGCAGAAACTGGTGGAGCAGGGCATCCGCGGTGTCACCTCCAACCCCACCATCTTCGCCAAGGCCATCGAGGGTGTGGCCGACTACGACGAGCAGTTCAAGAGCCTGCTCGAGTCCCACGGTGTGGAGGCCTCCTACTGGGAGCTCGTGATCACCGACATCATCGACGCCCTGGCCGTGCTGCAGCCGGTGCACGATTCTTCGGACGGGGTGGACGGCTACGTCTCGATCGAGGTGGCGCCGTCGCTGGCCCATGACACGTCCGGGACGGTGGCCTCGGCCCGTGAGCTGCACGAGCGGATCGATCGTCCCAACCTGTTCGTGAAGATCCCGGCCGTGGCCGAAGGTGTGCCGGCCATCCGGACGATGATCGGCGAGGGCCGGAGCATCAACGTCACTTTGATCTTCAGCCTCGAGCGCTACGCCGAGGTGATGGAGGCCTACGTCGGCGGGCTCGAGGACGCCGTAGCCAACGGGATCGCCGACATCGCCGGCATTCGCAGCGTGGCGTCGTTCTTCGTCAGCCGGGTGGACACCGAGGTGGACCGCCGGCTGGAGACGGCCGCCGGCCAGGCCGGGGACGAGAAGGCCAAGCAGGCGCTGCTCGACGTCCGGGGCACGGCCGCCATCGCCCAGGCCCAGCAGGCGTACCAACGATTCCTGGCCGTCTTCCGCGGGCCGCGCTGGGAGGCGTTGGCAGCCCGGGGGGCGAAGGTGCAACGCCCGCTGTGGGCGTCGACCTCCACCAAGAACCCGGCCTATCCCGACCTGGCCTACGTGGACAGCCTGATCGGCCCCGACACGGTCAACACGCTGCCCGACGCCACCATCGACGCCTTCCTCGACCACGGTACGGTGGCCCGGACCGTCGACGCCCAGCCCGACGCGTCGGCGCGGGCCCTGGCCCGGCTGGAGGAGCTCGGCATCGACATGGCCGACGTGGGCAGGACGCTCGAGGACGAGGGGGTGGCCAGCTTCGCCAAGTCCTTCGACGAGCTGATGCAGTCGCTCACCGACAAGGCCAATGCCCTGGCCGCCGGACGCTGACCGGAGAGGCTCGAACGATGACCGATGACGCCGGTGTGCTGATCGAGAGGCTGCAGGCCCGCGACGGTTCGTTGTGGCCGGACGGGAACGTCTCGCCCAGCCGTCTCGGGTGGCTCGACGTCCCCCGACGGATCGCCTCCGAAACAACCGACATCACCTCGTGGGCGGCCGGGATCGCCCAGTCGACGGTGATCCTGCTCGGCATGGGCGGCTCGTCGCTCGGACCCGCCGTCCTCGAATCGGTGCTCACCCGGACGGGGTCCCCGGGCGGACCGGGGACGGCTCGACGTCGCCTGGTGGTGTGCGACACCACCCATCCGGCCACGGTGGGGAGCCTCGACTTCTCCGACGCCTTCGTCCTGGTCTCGTCGAAGTCGGGCACCACCTTGGAACCGAACGTCTTGTTGGACCACGCCTGGAGCCGGTTGGCCGATCCGAGCCGCTACGCCGTCATCACCGACCCCGGGACCCCCCTGGCCACCCTGGCCCGGGACCGGGGCTTCGCCCGGTGTTTCGAGAACCAGCCGGACATCGGCGGGCGCTACTCGGTGCTCTCGTACTTCGGCATGGTGCCGGCGGCACTGATCGGCTACGACATCGCCGAGCTGTGTGGCCGCGCCCTGGACACCGAGTTGCTGGAGGCGGCCGGCCTGGGCATGGCCATGGGTGAGGACGCCAAGAAGGGCCGGGACAAGGTCACCATCGTGGTGCCCGAGGCCTACGCCTCGTTCGGCCTGTGGGTGGAACAGCTGATCGCCGAATCGACGGGCAAACGCGGCCACGGCTGCATCCCCGTCCCCACCACCGATCCCGAGGTGGGGCCCGACCGCCACGTCGTGCCCCTGCACCCCACCCAGGCGGCCGATGTGGCCGAGCAGTTCTACCGGTGGGAGGTGGCCGTCGCCGTCTGCGGCCATGTCCTCGGAATCGATCCCTTCGACGAACCCAACGTGGCCGAGTCCAAGAAGAACACCAACGACGCCTTGGCCCAGTTGCCCCTGCCGGCGGTGGAGACGGCCGATTCCTCGTCGGTGATGGCCTGGCTCACGAAGACGGTCGGCGCCGGCGACTACGTCTCGCTTCAGGCCTATCTCCCCTTCGGACAGGACGCCGCCCTCGAGAACCTGCGCCGTCGGGTCCGCGACGGTCTCGACGGCGCACCGGTCACGGCCGGATACGGGCCCCGGTTCCTGCATTCGACGGGACAGCTCCACAAGGGCGGGCCCAACTCCGTGGTGGCCGTCCAGATCGTCTCGGCCACCCCGGGTCCCGAGGTGCCCATCGCCGAGAAGGACTACGACTTCGCCACGCTGATCGCCGCCCAGTCGCTGGGCGACCACCGCAGCCTCCTGACCCACGGCCGGCGGGTCATCCGGGTGGCGGTCGACGACCTGGCCGACATCGGCTGACCGGCCCGGCCGACAAGAGTCCCACGAGGCGGCGAGGGCCGGACAGAGAGCCGGACAGAGAAGAGAGGTGGCAGAGCATGAAGATCGGCATGGTCGGACTGGGCAAGATGGGCGCCAACATGACGCAGCGCCTGATCGAGAAAGGCCATCAGGTGGTGGCCTTCGACCTGAACGCCGAGGCGCGGGCGTCGGTGGCCACCAAGGGGGCGGAGACGGCGGCCACCTTGGACGAGATGGTGGCCAAACTTCGCCCACCGCGGGTGGCCTGGGTCATGGTCCCGGCCGGCGACGCCACCAACAGCACCATCGACACCCTGAAGGGCCTCCTCTCGGCCGGGGACGTGGTGATCGACGGCGGCAACTCCAACTACAAGGAGGCGGCGCCGGCGGCCGACTCGCTCAAGGCCAAGGGCGTGGGCTTCATCGACGCGGGAACGTCGGGTGGGGTCTGGGGCCTGGCCAACGGCTACTGCCTGATGGTGGGCGGGACCCCCGAGGACGTCGCCGTCTGCGAACCGATCTTCCTGGCCCTCGCCCCCGAGGGCGGCTACGCCCACGTGGGACCGGTGGGCGCGGGCCATTTCGTGAAGATGATCCACAACGGCATCGAGTACGGCCTCATGCAGGCCTACGCCGAGGGCTTCGAGATCATGGACAAGGCCCACGAATTCAACCTCGACCTCCATGAGATCGCCTCGATCTGGCGCTACGGATCGGTGGTCCGGTCCTGGCTGCTCGAGCTGGCCGAGCGGGCCCTGGCCCCGGGATCGGGCTTCGAGGACATCGAGGGCTACGTGGTCGACTCCGGCGAGGGCAAATGGACGGCCCAGGAGGCCCTCGACCGCGACGTCCCCGCTCCCGTGATCACCCTGTCGCTTTTCCGCCGCTTCGCCTCGCGCGAGCCGAACGCCTTTTCCAACCGGCTGGTCGCCGCCTTGCGCAACCAGTTCGGGGGCCACGCCGTGGTCACCGACGGGAAGGGGCCGGCCGGGAAGGCCACGACCACGTGACGGTCGAGATACCGGGTCTCGCTGTCCATGACATCGATCTCGACGAATCCGTCGTCCCCGTGGCCCACCAACTCGACACCGTCAGCGCCCCCCCGCCGCTGGCCCTCGTGGTCTTCGGCGCATCGGGTGATCTGGCGGCCCGGAAGCTTCTGCCCGCCGTCGCCAGCCTGGCCGACCACGGAGCCCTGCCCGACGGCTTCACTCTGGTGGGTGTGGCCCGCACCCCGTGGAGCGACGACGAATTCCGCAAGGTGGCGCTGAAGGCGGTGACGAAGCCGTCGGCGGCTTGGAAGGAGGTGGTGAAGCGCTTCCGCTACGTCGCCGGTGAATACGGCCACCCCGACACCTTCGACCGGTTGAAGCAGGTCCTCGAGGACGCGGACACGACCGACGCGACGGCCGGCAACCGGCTCTTCTATCTGGCCACCGTGCCCGACCTCTTCGCCACGGTGGCCGCCGCTCTGGGCCGCCACGGTTGTGCCACCCCGGGCCCCGGGGGCTCCTTCGCCCGGCTGCTGGTGGAGAAACCCTTCGGCCGTGATCTGGCGGGGGCCCAGGCGCTGAACGCCACCCTGCACGAGGCCTTCGACGAGAGCTCGATCTTCCGGATCGACCACTACATGGGCAAAGAGACCGTCCAGAACGTTCTCGCCCTGCGCTTCGCCAACGCCGTTTTCGAACCCGTCTGGAACCGCCGCTACATCGACAACATCCAGATCACGGTGGCCGAGGAGCTCGGCGTCGAGCACCGCGGCGGCTTCTACGAGACGGCCGGTGCGTTGCGCGACATCGTCCAGAACCACGTCATGCAGGTTCTCGCCCTCACCCTCATGGAACCGCCGGCGGTCATCGAGGCCCAGAGCATCCGCGACGAGAAGGTGAAGCTCCTCCAGGCCGTGGTCATCCCCACCGTGGACGAGGCCGTCGGTGGCGCCGTACGGGCCCAGTACACGGCGGGCAGCATCGACGGGGCTCCCGTCCCCGGCTACCGCGAGGAGCCGGACGTCGACCCCCACAGCCGGATCGAGACCTTCGTGGCCATGCGGCTGGCCGTCGACAACTGGCGCTGGGCCGGCGTTCCCGTCTACATCCGCACCGGCAAGCGGCTGCCCAAACGGTCGACCGAGGTCACCCTCGAATTCCAACGTGTCCCCCACCTGGCCTTCGGGGGTGCGCTCACGCGCGACCTGCGCCCCAACAGCCTGATCCTGCGCATCCAACCCGACGACGGCATCTGCCTGCGCTTCGGGGCCAAGGTGCCCGGGGAGGCCTTCCGGGTCCGATCGGTGGGGATGGACTTCTCCTACGCCGAAACCTTCCCGGGGCCGGCCACCGATGGCTACGAGCGTCTGCTCCACGACGCCATGATCGGTGACGCCACCTTGTTCATCCGCACCGACGAGGTCGAACAGGCCTGGCGGATCACCGATCCCTTTCTCGAAGCCTGGGCCGAAGACGGGGTTCCCCTGGCCCATTACGAAGCGGGCACCTGGGGGCCCCATGACGCCGAACTGCTCCTGGCGCGCGATCTGCGCCGTTGGCGCGACCCGTGAGCCCACCGGGCACCGTCCGCATCGTCGACGACATCGCCGCCGCCTTCGCCGACGTCGTCATCGACAGCTTCGCGGCGCGCCTGGAAGCCGGCTTCACCCTGGTCCTGTCGGGCGGCCCTACGGCCCGGCTCTGTTACGAGCGGCTGGCCGACCAGGGCGCTGCCCTCATCGACTGGAGGGTGGTCGACGTCCTCATGGGCGACGAACGTTGCGTGGACGCCGACGACCCCGACGCCAACCAACGACTGGTCCGCCAGGCGCTGCTCGACCGAGTCGGTGACCTGGCCACCTTCCACCCCATGTCCTGCGATGCCGTCGACGACTACGACCGGCTCCTGGCCTGGATACCCGCCCTCGATCTCGTCCATCTGGGACTGGGCCCCGACGGCCACACGGCATCGCTCTTCCCCGACTCCACCGGACTCGACGCGCCGGCCGGCCGTATGGCCGTGCTCAACACCGACCCCTCCGGCGGCAATCCCCACCGCCGCATGACCGTCACCTTGGGCGCCATCCGTCGGGCGCGTCGGGTGGTCTTCACCGTGGCCGGCGAGTCCAAACGCGCCATCTGGAGCCAGGTCTCGTCGGACGCCGATGTGCCCGCCACCCGTGTCCGGGCCGGCGAGGTCCTGTGGCTCGTCGACCGGGCCGCCGCCGGCGTCTGATCCCGGACTCTGCGGTCGGCCGGGGCCGGGAGACCGCCCACTAAGGTGACCGCCGTGGACCGCAACGACCTTCTCGTCGCCCCCCTCGGCGACCTGCAGGCCGAGGCCCGAGCCGTCCGGCACGCCGCTCACGGCAACCGGGCCACCTATTCCCCCAAGGTCTTCATCCCCCTCACCCACCTCTGTCGCGACCGCTGCGGCTACTGCACCTTCGCCCAACCGCCGGCCCGCCTGGCTGCGCCTTACCTTTCCTCCGACCAGGTCCTGGCCATCGCCCGGGCCGGGGCCGCCGCCGGTTGCCACGAGGCGCTCTTCACCCTTGGCGAGGCACCCGAGGACCGCTACCCCGTGGCCCGCCAATGGCTCACCGAGCACGGTTTCACCTCCACCGTCGACTACCTGGTGGCCGCCTGCGCCCTCGTCCGTGACGAAACGGGCCTCCTCCCTCACGCCAACGCCGGTGCCCTCGGGCCCGAGGATCTCGCCCGTCTCCGGGAGGTCTCGGCCAGCCAGGGCATGATGCTCGAGTCTCTCGACCCCGACCTGGCCTGTCACCGCGGGGCACCGGACAAGACCCCCGAACGCCGGCTGGCCACCCTCCGGGCCGCCGGTGTTCTGGCCATCCCCTTCACCACCGGCCTCCTCGTCGGCATCGGCGAGACCCGCGCCGGCCGCATCGAGACCCTCCGTGCCATCGCCGACTCCCATCGGAGCTCCGGCCACATCCAAGAGGTCATCGTCCAGAACTTCCTGCCCAAGCCGGGGACGGCCATGCACAACGCGCCGCCCTGCCCGCCCGAGGAGCTGGCCTGGACCATCGCCGTGGCCCGACTGGTCCTTCCCCCCGACGTCCATCTCCAGGCGCCCCCCAACCTGTCCGACGACCTGGCCCCGCTCCTCGCCTCGGGCATCGACGACTGGGGCGGCATCTCGCCCGTCACCATCGACCACGTCAACCCCGAGAGGGCCTGGCCCGCCGTCGACATCCTCCGGGCCGCCACCATGGCGGCGGACATGACCCTCGCCCCCCGCCTCACCGTCTACCCCGAGTTCGCCCGCCGGCCCGAGCACTGGCTCGATCCGGCCATGCGTTTCGGCGTCCTCGACCGCGCCGACGCCGACAGCCTCGGCCGCGAGGATCCCTGGTGCTCGGGAGGCACGGCCGATCCCCCGGCTCTTCTGGCCGCCGTCACCGAGCCGCCGGCGGTGGCTCCGCTCCCCCGTTCGGGCAGCGCCCTGGCCGACGTCCTCACCGGCGTCGCTCTGGGCCACGTTCCCGACGAGGACGAGATCGTCACCCTCTTCTCCGCCCGGGGCCCCGAGGTCCCGATGGTGGCCGACCTGGCCGATCAGCTCCGGGCCGACGTGGTGGGCGACGTCGTCACCTGGGTGGCCAACCGGAACATCAACTACACCAACGTCTGCACCTTCAAATGCCGCTTCTGCGCCTTCTCCAAAGGCCCCCTCTCGCTCAACCTCCGGGGTTCGCCCTACCTTCTCGAGCTCTCCGACATCACCGACCGCGTGCGCCAAGCGGAGGAGGCCGGTGCCACCGAAGTCTGTCTCCAGGGCGGCATCCACCCGAGCTTCGACGGTGACTACTACCTCGAGGTCATCCGCGCCGTCCGCGCCGCCACCGACCGGATCCACATCCACGCCTTCACCGCCCTGGAGGTGACCGAGGGCGCCAAGCGCCTCGACGAACCCCTGGCCGACTACCTCCGACGCTTGAAGGAGGCGGGCCTGGCCACTCTGCCGGGAACGGCGGCCGAGATCCTCGACGACGAGGTCCGGGCCGTCCTCTGCCCGGACAAGATCAACACCGAGCAGTGGCTCGAGGCCCACCGGACGGCCCATTCGGTGGGGCTGCGCTCCAACGTCACCATCATGTTCGGCGCCGTGGAGCAGCCGCGCTCGTGGGCGCGCCACATCGTGGCCACCCGGGCCCTGCAGGCCGAGACCGGGGGCTTCACCGAGTTCGTCCCCCTCCCCTTCGTCCACATGGCCACCCCCATCTACCTGCAGCACAAGGCCCGTCGGGGCCCCACCTTCCGCGAGGCGCTGCTCATGCACGCCGTCGGCCGCATCGCCTACCACGGCTCCATCGACAACATCCAGGTCTCCTGGGTGAAGATGGGAGCGGCCGGCGCCGCCCAGTTGCTGCGGGCCGGGGCCAACGACCTGGGTGGCACGCTCATGGACGAGAACATCTCGCGCGCCGCGGGGGCCAGCCACGGCCAGTTCATGGGGGAGCAGGAGTTCGCCGCCGTCGTGGAACCCCTCGGGCGACGCCTCGAACAACGCACCACTCTCTACGGGCGCGTCCCCGCCCCCTGCTGAGGGCCGTGACCGACCACGTCACACCGCCGGGCACCGACGTCACGCCCCGGGAAGAGCAGTCGTCCGTGCCCCCTCTGGCCGCCGACACCGCCGGGGCCGAAGACACGCCGGCCGACGGCCTCGACCCGGTCCACGCCCACCTGGTCGACGCCCTGCTCGAGTCGGCCGGTGTCACCGAGCGCCCCGACCTCTACCGGGCCATCTTCGCCACCGTCGCCCTCCTGGCCGCCGAGCGCACCGAACCCATCGACTTGAAGCTGGCCGCCGCCGCCCTGGCCGAGATGGCGGAGGCCTTCCGGGTCTTCCGGCCCTACAGAAACGCCCTCAAAGTCACCTTCTTCGGTTCGGCCCGCACCCTGCCCGAAGATCCCCTCTACCTGCAGACCCGACGTCTGGCCGAGCGCATGGCCGAACACGGCTGGATGGTGGTCACCGGCGCCGGGCCCGGCATCATGGCCGCCGGCATGGAAGGGGCGGGCCGGGAGATGTCCATCGGCGTGAACATCCGTCTCCCCCACGAGCAGGGGGCCAATCCCTTCATCGCCCAGGACCCGAAGCTCGTCGAAATGCGGTACTTCTTCACCCGCAAGCTCATGCTCATCAAGGAGTCCGACGGCTACGCCGTCCTCCCGGGCGGCTTCGGCACCCTGGACGAAGCCTTCGAGCTCTTGACCCTGCTCCAGACGGGCAAGGCCCAACCGGCCCCTCTGGTGCTCCTCGACGTCCCCGACGGCACCTACTGGCGCGGCTGGCAGCGCTTCGTCGACGAACAGGTCGCGACGCGCGGCCTCGTCTCGCCCGAGGACCACTGCCTCTACCGCATCACCGCCGACGTGGACATCGCCACCAACGAGATCCTGGGTTTCTTCCGCAACTACCACTCGGTCCGCTGGGTGGGCGACCTCCTCATCATGCGGCTCCAACGGGCGCCGTCGCGCTCCCAACTGGCGGTGCTCAACGCCCGATTCGCCGACATCGTGATGGGCGGCGGGGCCATCCGACCGTCGAAGGCCCTGTCACCCGAGCGCTCGTCGGGCGATCACGTCGACCTGCCCCGCCTGGCCTTCCGATTCGACCGCATCCACTACGGCCGGCTCCGTCAGATGATCGACCTCGTCAACACCTGGGTGGACTGAACCAACGTGACCTTCGTGACCAACGTGTCGCCCTCGGGCCCGGCGCCTCTCAGCGGTGCGGCGTCATCGAGGTCAGGCTGAAGACACCGACCTGCGTGTAGGTCGACGTCCCGAAGGGCGTCGTAGGTGCGCCGCCCGGACGGGGTGACCACCGACCACGATGGTGTCCTCACCCTCGAGCCGGTAGGGGCCGGCACTGGTCATCTCCCCCTTCACGGCGCTGCTCGTTCCGCGCCAGCGCGATGTCCACCGTGGCCCGGTCGAGGCCCTGGCGGCCACGGCCAGTGTCCCCGCCGAGCAGCGGAGGTGGCTCATGTTGGTCACGTCGATCGGACCGATGGACCACAGCAGCCAGACCCGCCCGCCGGTCTCGGTCACGTCGCCGTTGTGCGCGCGGTATTCCCACGACTGCCAGTGGTGGGTGCTGTAGTCGATCCGGAACTCCCGGCAGTGCGCTCCGAGAAGCGTCACCGTCCCCGGCATGGTCGGCCCCTCGGGCTGGGAGAACGGGGGCAACGACAGCGTGTCTGTCCCCGGACCGCGATACCGGTAGACGCCGGGCGCCGGGCGCTTGCCCTCAGGACCGACCGTGCCGCTTCGCGCCAACCGTCGCTCGGCCTGGCCCATGCTCACCGGTCCGGCCCGGCGTCACCCCCATCAGACCCGTGCCCGCTCCCAGCACCACCACCACCACCACCACGGCGCCGTTCACCCACGGCCAGCGCCGGTGCCGACGTCTCCCGGCCGGGGACGACAGAGCCTCCTGCCCCTGATGGAACTCCACCAGCTGTTCGTCGAGCCACGGGCATCACCGTCATTGTCCGACGTCGTCGCCGTCTCTCCCAGGGTCGTTCGACCTTCTTCGGCCCCGTCGGCCCCGGGTCCGACGCAGGAGCCGGCGACGGTCCGCAGCAGGCTGCTGATGCCCCGCCGCAGCGGATGCGGCCGCTCGGCGTGCAGACGGTCGAGCGCCTCCTGCATGACCCCGGTGATCTCGTCGTAGCAGGCGTCGACCACGGCGTCGTCCTCGGCCGCTTCCGGCCCCCGTCCGCTCCAATCGATGGGAGCGAGGAATTCGACGGTCACGGCCGACGGCATGGGTAGTGTCAGGATCGAGCTGACGCCGAGAGGGCCGAGCACGATCGGGAACACCTTGATCCGCAGTCGCTCCAGTCCGAGGACACGCGCCAGCCGCTCGCCGCGTGACAGCACGATCACGGCGTCATGGCTGCCGTAGCCCACCACGGGCACCACCGGCACACCACTGCGCAGCGCCAACCGGATGAAACCGTTGTGACCGGAGAAGACGATCCGGTTGCGATCGGTCCACGGGCGACAGGCTTCTCTGTCCCCACCCGGGTAGACGAGGACCGCCGCCTGTTCGGCCAGGACGCGCTCGGCTTCTTTTCCCTCGGCCGGGACGCCGCCCAGGCGCCGCAAGACCTCCCCCAGCCCGGGGATGCCCAGCAACAGGTCGTAGACCAGCGCATAGGCCGGCGCCTCCACGCCCCGCCGGGCGGTGATGGCCAGGGCCACCACCCAGGTGTCGGGCATGTAGAAGAGACACGAGTGATTGCCGACCACGAGCACCGGCCCCGTCTCGGGGAGGTTCTCGACTCCCCGGACCTCAGGGGAGAAATACCGCATACACCGTCCCACGGGACCGACGAGTCGGCGCACGAATTCGGGATCCCGGACTACCACCGACCCCGACCGTTCCTGGGCGATACGCCGGGCCATCAGGCCCGACAACGGAGCCAGGATCCCTCCACCCTCCCGTCCGCCGGCTTCGACGGCTTCGACGGCTTCGCCGGCTTCGACGGCTTCGACGGCTTCGACGGCTTCGACGGCTTCGGCCATGGAGCACCTCGATGCGATCGTCTCCCTGCCCCGAGTGTCGCGCCCGGCGGCCGGCGCCCAACAGGGCAATTCGTCCCGAATCGGAGAAGGAGCCGTTTCGTCACCTGGAAACGAGGCCGCCGATCGGCCGGCGCCCACTCAGCTGTCGGCGCTCTCGTCCAGTCCCCGGAGTAACCCGACCGCCTTGTCCACGGCCCGACGGGCGCGCGTGAGGCGCTTCTCCTCGGCCACCAGCGCCGGTTGGCAGTCGCCGCGCCCGGCCGCCGTCGAGGCTTCCCGGAGCCGGTCGAAAGCCAGATCGCCGATCTCCTCCGCCAGCTGCGACAGACGCTCGGCCAGATCCTCGGCGGTCATGACGCTCTCAGTCCTTCTCGGCGCTCGCCATCGAACGACCCGTCAGTCGGCGCGGCGGGCCACGCCGATCTCGTGGATCTCGATCACCCCGTCGGCCACCTGGGTCCGCAGCGTCTTCTTGTCGAACTTACCCACACTGGTCTTGGGCAGCTCCTCCACGTAGGCCCAGCGTTCGGGAAGCCACCACCGCGCCACCCGGCCGGTGAGGAATTCGATCAGTACCTCCGGCTCCGGCCGGTCGCCGGCGGAGGCCACCACCACGACCAGCGGACGTTCATCCCACTTGGCGTCGGGCACGCCGATCACCGCCGCCTCGAAGACGGCCGGGTGGGCCATGACCTCGTTCTCGAGCTCGACCGAGGAGATCCACTCACCGCCCGACTTGATCACGTCCTTGGTCCGGTCCGAGATCTGCATGTAGCCACGACCGTCGAGCGATCCCACGTCGCCCGTCCGCAACCAGCCGTCGTGGAAACGCTCGGGCGTGGGTTCGCCATAGTACGACCCCGTGATCCACGGGCCGCGGACTTCGAACTCGCCCACCGACTTCCCGTCGCGTGGCATCACCGTCCCGTCCTCGGCCACCACCCGGATCTCGACACCGGCCAGGATCCGTCCCGTCTTCGCCCGCCAGTCCATCTCTTCGGCGTCGGCCGCCCCCTTCGGGGAGAAGGCCATGGCACAGACGGGACTGGTCTCGGTCATGCCCCAGCCCTGGATCATGTCGACCTCGAACCGGTCCCGGTACGCCTCCATGAGCGCCCGGGGCACGGCCGCTCCTCCCGCTGTCACCAGTCGGAGAGAGGACAGGTCCACGTCGTTGGTCTGGCTGTAGCGCAGCAGATCGTTCCAGATGGTGGGGACGCCGAGCGACAACGTGGGTCGCAGTTCCCGGAAAATCCGGGCCAGCGGCTCGGCCTGCAGGTGGCGTTCGGGCAGGATCAGATCGGTCCCGGCCATGAACGCCGTGTAGGGCATGCCCCAGGCGTTGGCGTGGAACATGGGCACGATCACGAGAGCCCGGTCGCGTTCGCAGGCGGCCACGGCGTTGGCCGACAGGCCGGAGAAGGAATGCAGCCACGTCGACCGGTGGCTGTAGACGACGCCCTTCGGATTCCCCGTGGTCCCGCTCGTGTAGCACATGGCGGCGGCCTGTCGTTCGTCGATGGCGGGCCAGTCGTACCCCGGCTCCTCGGCGTCGAGCAGGTCCTCGTAGGCCAGGGTCGGCCCGAGACCGGAGCTGTCGCCCTCCCCCACCACGATCACGTGCTCGACCGTCCTGCACTGCTCGCGGACCTTGGCGAACAGCGGCGCCACCGATGCGTCGACGATGACCACCTTGTCCTCACCGTGGTTCACCACGTAGGCCAATTGCTCGGGGAACAACCGGATGTTCAGGGTGTGCAGCACCGCCCCCATGGACGGGACGGCCAGATAGGCCTCCAGGTGCTCCTGGTCGTTCCAGGCGAAGGTCCCCACCCGGTCCCCGTCCCCCACGCCCAGCCGTCGCAGGGCCGAGGCCAACTGCTCGGCCCGCCGCCCCACCTGGGCGAAGGTCGACCGCCTGTCGCCCGAGGGCAGGACGGTGATCACCTCGCTGTCTCCGTACACCTGCTGCCCGTGCCGCAGGATGCCGCTGATCAGTAGGGGGCCGTCCTGCATCGTGCTGAGCATCGTCGGAGCATACCGGCAGGTACCGTGGCCGGACGGGCGAGCGTCCCCGGCGGCCGGCGCCTCCGCAGACAATGACCCGGATGACAACGCGAGGAGTACGCCGTGGACCGTGACACCGCTCTCGAATTCGTCCGCCACCACCACCGGGCCGTCCTGGCCACCACCCGGGCCGACGGGAGACCGCAGCTGTCGCCCGTGGCCGCCGGCGTCGATGCCGAGGGCTTCGTCGTGGTCAGCACCCGCGAAACGGCGTCCAAGGCGAAGAACCTCCGTCAACGCCCCTATGCGTCGCTCGTGATCATGAGCGACGGCTTCTACGGGGACTGGATCCAGGTCGAGGGGTCCGTGGAGATCGTCTCCCTGCCCGAGGCCATGGACGGACTGGTCGAGTACTACCGTTCTCTCTCCGGTGAACATCCCGACTGGGAGGACTACCGCACCGCCATGCGCAACGAACGCCGCCTCCTCGTCCGTCTGACCGTCGAGCGCGTCGGACCCACGGTGAGCGGCTGACTCACCGAGCCGTCGGCCGGGCCCTTGACGCCGGGCCGGGGCCATGCTGCACTTCCGGGCAACGGGTGAGCCCGCTCCCCGTCCTCTGAGCCTCCGCTCACATCCGGCCCTTCGGCGCGCCCGGAGCGTGACATGCGTTCGGCTCTCCAGCTTTTCGCCGCCCTGACCGCCCTCGTCGCCGTCTCCACGGCGTGTCTCTGCCTGGCCGTCGTGGCCGGGATAGGAAGCGGTGGTGCGCTGCGCATGCCCGGCGGCCTCGCCACCGTCAGCCCTCTCGTCGCCGCACCGCCCGGAGCCGCTCCCGGGACGGTTTCCGCAGCGCCGGGGCCGTCACCGGCCGCCATCGGCGCCGTCTCCTGGGCCCTCGGCCAACTGGGAACCCCCTACCGCTGGGGAGGCGACGCCCCCGGGGGTTTCGACTGCTCCGGCCTCGTCCAGGCCGCCTACGCCGCCGCCGGCATCGCCCTGCCGCGCGTCGCCCAGGACCAATTCGACGCCGGCCCCCACCTCTTGCGCCTGACACCGCTGGAATCAGGGGACCTCGTCTTCTTCGGTGCGTCGCCCCGGTCGGTCGAGCACGTCGGCATCGTGGTGGGCACGGCGACCATGGTCGATGCCCCGCACAGCGGGGCCGTCGTCCGGGTGGAGCCGATCTGGTCGGACGGCTACCTGGGAGCCACACGTCCGGCATCGTGACCGGTATCGTCGGTCGGGTGTCTCTGATCCCGACGCCCGCCGCCCACCGCCCGGCCCCGTCACACGCCGGGCCCGGTTCTCCGGGAAAGACTCCGCCAGCCTTCGGCCCGATCCATCACCGCTGCGCCATGCCACCCGCCGGCTCGGGGCCGAGATCATCGAGGCCCTCACGCCGTAGAGTTCGGCCACTCGACCAGGGGGAGACGAGACCATGGGTCTGATCAACACCGTCCGGGGACCGGTGGACGCCGGGGCGCTCGGCGCCACCTTGATGCATGAGCACGTCTTCGTCCGCTCTCCCGAAGTGGTGGCGAACTGGCCGACCGGATGGGACCCGGTGGCACGCGTGGCCCAGGCCGTCGAACGCCTCCAGGAGCTCCACGACGCCGGTATCGGCACCATCGTCGACCTGACCGTCGTCGGGCTCGGCCGCGACATCGATCTGGTCCAGAAGGTGGCCGAGCAGGTGGACCTCAACATCGTCGTGGCCACCGGCCTCTACACCTACAACGATCTCCCCCACTTCTTCGATTACCGCACCGGGGCCTTTCGCCCGAGCGGGGTCGACGTGCTCGACGACTTCTTTCTCCACGATATCGAAAATGGTATTGCCGGGTCCGGCGTCCGACCGGGCATCCTGAAGTGCGCCACCGACGAGCAGGGGCTCACCCCCGGGGTCGAACGGGTGCTGCGGGCCGTGGCCCGCGTCCATCGCCAGACCGGTCTCCCCATCTCCACCCACACGCACGCCGAAAAGAAGCGGGGCCTCGATCAGCAGCGCGTCTTCTCCGAAGAGGGCGTCGACCTGAGCCGCGTCGTCATCGGCCACAGCGGGGACTCGACCGACCTCGTCTACCTCGAGGAGCTTCTGCGTGCCGGATCCACATTGGGTATGGACCGCTTCGGCGTCGACATCTACTGCCCGACCGAGACCCGGATCGACACCATCGCCCGCCTCTGCGAAGCGGGATGGACGCAGAAGCTCGTGCTCTCCCACGACGCCGGCTGTCACATGGACTGGTTCGACGACGACTTCCTGGCCCAGGCCCAGCCCAACTGGCATTTCCTGCACATCAGCCACGACGTCTTACCCATGATGCGCCAACGCGGCTTCACCGACGGCCAGATCGATTCCATGATGGTCGACACCCCCCGTCGCATCCTCGATCACGGCCCCGCCTACTGAGGCCGGCCCCGCCTACTGAGACCGGAGCCGTCGTGAGCCCGGAGGCGTCGTGAGGCCGTCGGCGTCGGCCACCACCCACCCCTGACTGAAGGGGCTTGATACGCCATCGCGCCCACCCGGTCGGGCATCCTGGGGGGATGGCCGATCTCGTCTGGGTGTGGGTGGCCCCCCCGGGCTGGCCTGTTCCGCCCGTCGGGTGGTCTCCTCCCCCGCTCTGGCAACCGCCTCCGGACTGGCCCGTGCCTCCGGCCAACTGGCGCTACTGGATTCCTGTGGCCGTGCCCGTCACCAGTGCACCGCCGGTCAGCATTCGCGTCGAGGACGCCAGTCGGTCGAGCCTCGTCTGGGAGACCCGTTTCGTCCTGACCGCTTTCCTGCTCCCTGTCGTCATGAGCGCGGTGATCCTGTTCGTCCGCCACGTCCAGGGCGTGAACAGCATCCAGACCTTTACGGGGACGGTTCCCGGCCATCCCGTCAGCAATCTCATCCTGGGCATCCTGAGCTACCTGGCCGTGGCCGCCCTGGTGCCCCTGGTGCTGCTTCTCCTGGCCCGCACCGGTCAACGCCCGTCGTCGCTCGGCCTCGGCCGGCCCCGCTGGGGTGCCGACGTCTGGCCCGCTCTCGGTCTGGTGGCCATGTCCTATCTGTCCGAACTCGTTCTCCTCATCCCCTTGACCGCCGTGGCCAGGAACCATTCGAAGATCGTCAACGCCGCCATGGTCGGCCACGTCCCCGCCTACTACGTGATCTACGGGCTGACCACGTCGGCCACCACGGCCATCGCCGAGGAAATGGTGGTGAACGGCTACCTGATCACCCGACTCGAACAATTCGGGTGGACGCCGCAACGGGCTCTGATCCTCAGCCTGACCCTGCGCACCAGTTACCACGTCTATTACGGAGTGGGCTTCCTGCTCACCATCCCCTTCGGCTATTTCGTCACGCGGTCCTTCCAGAAGCACCACCGACTCAATCGCTGCATCGCCGCCCACTTCATCTTCGACAGCATCCTTTTCACCATCGCCGTCCTCACGTCGTGACCGGGAGAGCCTCGGTATCAGAGGTGTCCGGCGACGCGAGCCACGATCCAGAGCACGACGACGAGAGCAACGAGGACACCGACGGCGACGCCCACGAACCGGCGCAGACCGTGGGCCGGACGGCGCCGAGCGCGCCGACGGGCGACGCCCTGGGCGAACTGCCCGACGCCGACCATGCGCACAGGGCGGGCCCGTCCCCCGGTCTGGATCCGCCGGCCGCCCTGGCCCCGCACCGGCGGCAGGCGCCGCGACGCCGCCCGGCGCTGGCGCTGTTTGCGGTGACGGTCCCCGCCCGACGGCACCGTCAGAAGTAGCCGGCCATCAGCTCGTGTGACCAGAGCGGCTGGCGGACGTCCCGGCGTGGCGCGAACTCGGCCATGTAGGGCTTGATGTCCACGACCGGGGTCCCGTCGATGGCATCGAGGGCCCGCACCTCGAGGGTGTGGCCCCGGACCGCCACCAGCTCACAGGTAGACAGTCCGAGCCGGTTGGGCCGGTCCTTGGCTCTCTGGGCGAAGATACCCACCTCGGGCCAGTCGGGATTCCCCCGGGGGCGACGCGTTGCGGTGAAGACGCCGTCGGGGTCGACACCGTGGAACGAGAAGATCACCTCGACGTGGCTGAACTCCTCCAATCCGGCCAGGGCCGACGCCCCGAATGGCGGGAGCAGGGTGATGGTGGCGACGACCTCGGCCCAGTCGTCGTCGATCGTCCGTAGCCGGCTCGAGGACACGAGCCCGATCGGTCGGACCGGGAAGCTCTCGTCGTCGCAGCTGGTCATGGTGGCAGTCTCGCACCGGTCGATGGCGAGGGCACTCCGGGCGGTCTCGCGCACCGGACTTGAGACGCCGCCCGTCCGGTGGAACGCTGCACCGGGACAGTCCGGCGACACGACCCGTCCGGTGACGAAAGGCTTCCACCATGCAGATCTCCGGCTCGCACGTCCTCGTCACCGGCGCCTCGTCCGGGATCGGCGCCGCTCTGGCCCGCCGCCTGGCCCGGGCCGGTGCCACCGTCGGTATCGTGGCCCGCCGCGCCGACCGACTGGCCGAAGTCCTGGCCGACTGCCGAGAGTCGTCGCCCGCCTCCCGGATGTGGGTGGCGGACCTGGGGGACCTCGCCGACGCCGGCGCCGTCGCCGTCGAGGCGTGGGACGCCTTCGGACGTCTCGACTGCCTGGTCAACAACGCCGGCATTCCCATGCGCCGGCACACCACCAAGCTGGACGCCGAGACCCTCGAACGGGTCATGCGCGTCAACTTCCTGGCGCCGGCCCACATGACCATGGCCCTCCTGCCCCGCATGATCGAGCGCGGCACCGGCATGATCGTGAACGTCTCGAGCGTGGCCGGTCGCCTCGGTAACGCCAACGAGGCCGCCTATTCGGCCAGCAAGTTCGCCCTGTGCGGTTGGAGCGAGGCCATCGCCGTCGACCTCTGGAACTCCGGCATCGTCGTCCGCCTGGTGAACCCCGGCCCCATCGACACCGAGATCTGGGACCTCCCCGACAACGACGACCCGCTCTACTCAGGACCGAAGATCTCCCCCGACGAGATGGCCGAGGGCATCGTGGCCGCCATGGAAGGCGACAGCTTCGAACTCTACCTGCCCGATATGAAGGCCATCGTGGAGGCCAAGACCTCGAATCCCGATCCCTTCATCGCCGGCATGGCCGCCATGTTCCGTTCGGACACGAGCGAACCGAGCGGTCCGACGTGACCGAGAGGCTCGACGCCGATGTCTGCGTCCTCGGAGCGCGAGACACCGGGCTCACCGTCGCGCTCCGGCTCCACCAACACGCGACGTCGGTGGTCGTCCTCGAAGCTCGGGACCGCATCGGCGGCCGGATCTGGAATGAACCACTGGCCCACGGCACCCCCATCGACAGAGCAGGGCCATGGCTCGGCCCCCGCCACGATGCCATCTTCGGGCTCGCCCCGGAGGTCGCCGTACCCACCTGACAAGACCTGGGTCGTGCGCTCGCATCTCCCCGCCCACCGTCGCGTCTCCGACGAGCCCTCCTGGCGCCACGCCGGTTTCAGCGGCCAGAGTGCCGATCGAGACCTCGACCCGGTCGCTCGGAGCCACCACCGGGGCCGTGCTCTGCGGTGAACGCGCCGCTTCGGAGATCCTCGACCGGACCTAGGATCCGCTCATGACCGACACCCTGGACGGAACAGTTGCGCTCGTGACCGGCGCCTCGAGCGGCATCGGTGAAGCCACGGCCTCCATGCTGGCCGGTCGAGGTGCGGCCATGGCCCTGGTGGCTCGCCGCCGGGACCGGCTCGACACACTGGCGGCGGGCATCCGCCAGCGCGGTGGTACGGCCGTGGTCCTCGAGGCCGACGTCACCGACGAGCAGCAGGCCATCGACGCCGTGGCCCGTACCGTGGCCGAGCTCGGTCGTCTCGACATCCTGGTCAACAACGCCGGCGTCATGCTGCTCGGTCCGGTGGTCGACGCGCCGGTGACCGAATGGCAGCGGATGATCGAATTGAACGTTCTCGGCCTTCTCTACTGCGCCCACGCCGCTCTCCCCCACCTGCTGCGCGCCGCCGAGGACGGACCCCGCCGGGTGGCCGACATGGTGAACGTCAGCTCGGTGGCCGGCCGGGTGCCGCGCAGTGGCAGCGGCGTCTACAACCTCACCAAGCACGGCGTCGGGGCCTTCAGCGAGTCCCTGCGCCAGGAGATCACCGGGCGCCACGTGCGGGTCTCTCTGGTCGAGCCGGGGGCGACCTCCACCGAGTTGGCCGGCCACAACCGCCCGGAGGTGCTCGAGACCATGCGGACCCGTTTCGCCGGCATCGAGCGGATGGAGGCGAACGACATCGCCGACGCCATCACCTATATCGTCACCCGTCCCCGCCACGTCGCCGTCAACGAGATCCTGATCCGACCCACCGACCAGGAATAGCGGTTGCCCCGTCTCGGTGGCCGCGGCCCGGTCGGCGCCGTTCAGGCCGCGGGCTGCAGGTCCAGGACGAACGACAGGAAATTCACCACGTCGGCCACGATCTGGCTCTGATCGGGGCTCTCCCCCGGCTGGTTCAGGGCGTGGCCGCCGCCGTGGACGACGACCAGTTGCACGGAATCACCGGCGCCCTTGAGGGCGCGGGCCAGCTCCTCGGACTGGGAGGGAAAGACGATGGCGTCGGCGTCGCCGTGCACGATCAGGAACGGGGGATCACCGGGAGCCACATAGTGGACGGGACCGGCGTCGGTGAGGACCCCGGGAACAGCGGCGGCGGCCAGCGGACCCAGCAGCTTGACGAAGGTGTCCTTCACGAAACCGCTCGCTCCCGACGTGCTCATGCCGATGATGTCCGATGGGCCCGACAGGTCGACCACCGCCTCCACCCGGCTCGACTGCTTCGGGTAGACACCCACGTCCCACCCGGCCGTCGGCCCCGCCGTACCCAGCAGGCCGGCCAACTGGCCCCCGGCGCTCTGACCCCAGACGCCGATCCGATCAGGGTCGACGTGCAGGGCGCGGGCGTTGGCCCGCAGGTAACGCACGGCGCACTTCACGTCGATGATCTGGTCGGGCCACAGATTGTCGGGTCCGAGCCGGTAGTCGACACTCACCACCACGTCCCCGCGGGCGGTGAGGGCCGGACCGATCCGGTCGATGGCGAAACCTCCGGTACTCAGATCACCGGAGACCCAGTCGCCCCCGTGGATGTACAGCGCCGTGGATGCGTCACCGTGCAGGACGAGCGGCTCGGTGATCCTCGCCTGCTCGTCGTTGCAGAACGTCACCACGGCCGACTGCCCGGCCGACAACGTCGGAACCGGCCCCACGCCGGGAAAGGGCCCCCGGCTGCACCCGGCCAGCAGGCCCGTCACCACCAGCACCCCACCGAACACGAGAGCGGTCCGGGGTGTCGTTCTCACCCCGACATCATGGCCCCGGGGTCAGCAGGCGAGCGGTCACCCGGTCGGTCCCTCCTGGAGGGACCGACCGGGCCGGACCGCCGGACCGCCGGACGACGTGAGGCGACGGCCCGGTTAGGTGCCGGCCATTCCGACGATGTTGCCGACGGCGACACCGAGACCGGGCAGCGACTTGTTGAACAGGGCGTCGCCGAAGGTGAATATCCCTCCGTCGGAGCCGGCCAGTGTGTAGCCGGCGCCGTCGGGCGTGGAGCCGATGCCCACGACGTTACGCACGTGGGCCCCGTCACCGGGTACCGAACCCAGATAGGCGGCGTCACCGAAGGAGAAGACACCGCCGTCGGACGCCACCAGCCAGTAGCCATGGCCGCTCGGCGTCGGAGCCAGGCCGACGACGGGGGCGTCGAGGTGCTGGCCGCCCATCGACCCCTTGAAGCTGGCGTCACCGAAGGAGAAGACACCGCCGTCGGACGCCACCAGCCAGTAGCCCAGGCCCGTGGAGGTGGGCACGATACCCACGACGTTGTTCACGTGGACGCCCATCCCCGGGAGCGAGCCGTGGTACGAGGCGTCGCCCAGGGCGAACACCCCGCCGTCGGAGCCGACCAGCCAGTAGCCGAGACCGTTGGTGGCGCCTTGGTCGGTGGTGGGGGTGGGGGCGAAGCCGACGATATTGCTCACATGGACACCGATCCCGGGCAGTGAGCCGTAGTAGTAGGCGTCACCGAAGCCGATGATCCCGCCGTCGGCACCCACTTCCCAGTACCCGCCCCGGTCCCGGCTCGGTGCGATCCCGACGATGGGCTTCTGCAGGTGCAGTCCGGCGCCCGGCGCCGAGCCGTAATAGGCCCCGTTGCCGAAGGCGAAAGCGCCGCCGTCGGACCCGCCCAGCCAGTACCCGCCACCGGCGGTGGGCACGGTGAAGACGGCCGTCCCGCCGGTGGGCAAGGTGATGGTGTTGGCCCCGATGGTGGTGGTGGTCGCCCCTTTGCTCCAGATGCCCACCTTCTGGTTGACGATGGTGTTCCCGCTGATCGAGGTGCCCGAGATGGTGGCCGCGTTGGCACCGGGGAATTGCTCGTCGATGAGGGCGATGGCGTCAGTCGACGGTGCCGCGTTGGCCGCGCCCCAGTTGTTTCCGTCCAGGGTGTTGTTGGTGATCGCCGTCGTGGCGATCGTGTCCTTGGGCGCATTGGCGTGGAGGGTTATTCCCGTCAGGAAGCTCTGGGTCACCGTGTTGTGGTTGATGGTGGTGTCGGAGATGCTCGTACTGGCGGCGTTGTCGGCCACCACGATCTGGCCGATGTCAGGCCCGTGGGGACCGAAATGGCCGGCGGTGCCGGTGATGGTGTTGTCGTGCACATCTGTGCCGGTCACGCCGCCACCGGGATTGAAGGCCTCGATGATGATCCCGCAGCCCCCCGTGTTCCCGGTGAGGGTGTTCCCGGAAATGACGTTGTTGCTCGAGGTGACCGCCGATCCCGGCCCGGCATTGGGCGTCCCGGCGTCGACCGGACCGTTGTCGGCCAATCCGATCCCGCCGCCGTTGTTGTTCTTGATGGTGTTCCCCGAGACAGTGGCACCCGACACGCCGTCGAGGGCGACGGTGTGCTCATCGGGTATGGATTTGGCGGGATCGACCGAGTTGCCCTGAATGGTGTTGTTGCTGATGGTCAGCGAGGCCGCGCCCTCGGCCAGGATGGCCTCGTCGTTGGCCCCGCTGATGGTGGAACCGGTGATGGTGACGCCCGATACGGCGACATAGACACCGACGTCACAGCCCGTGGCATCGATGGTCTGGGTGATCGTCTGATTGGTCGTCGCCACCACTTCGGCGCTCAGACCCGTTGCACCGACCGACGGGTTGGGGCAGGCGACCGCTCCCGCCGATGTTGCTCCCACCAGTCCGGTCAGTGTCACTGCTCCGGCCCCCAATACCAGACCCAGGCCGACGCGACTCACGGCGCGCCGGGCGTAGCGCAAACGACGTACGAGCATCAAGCACTCTCCTCTTTCACCATGTCCGGGCGCGCTCATCGAGAGCCTGCGGCACCGGCGATTGTCCGACGGCCAGAAGTCGAGCACCAATTGACTCCCGCGTCCAGAGCACCCCCGATTCTTTTCTTCCCCAGGAGCACAAGAAGCGTCTCCCCCGCAGCAGAACGATCGCCAGGTTTGGCGAATGTCACTCTGGGTAACGTCACCGAACGGACATGGACGTGTCCGGTCCGTGACGGTACTGCCTCTCACGACAGAGCCCACCATGTCTCGCGCCTGGCACAATGAGCGTGGGCCGGCTCCACGCCGGAGCGGGCGGGGGACAGGAGGGTCCATGCAAGAGCTTCGGGGAAAGGTGGCCGTCGTCACCGGCGGGGCCAGTGGCATCGGTCGGGCGGTGGCCGAGGCGGCGGCCGCCGCCGGCATGAAGATCGTCCTGGCCGACATCGAAGACGGAGCGCTCAAGGACACCGAGGCGACGTTCACCGCTTCGGGGGCCGACGTCGTGTCCGTGGTCACCGACGTCTCTGTCGGCGCGTCGGTCGAGGAACTGCGCGACAAGGCCCTGTCGCACTTCGGGGCTGTCCATCTGATCCACAACAACGCCGGTGTGGCCGTCGGCGGCCCCGTGTGGACCGTCTCCGAGCCGGACTGGAGCTGGGTGCTGGGCGTCAACCTCTGGGGTGTGATCCATGGCATCCGGGCCTTCGTCCCCGTTCTCCTCGAACAGGGCGAGGGGCACGTCGTCAACACGGCGTCCCTGGCCGGACTCACATCGCCGGCCATGCTCGGGCCCTACAACGTCACCAAGCACTCCGTCGTCACCTTGTCGGAGACCCTCTACCGCGATCTGGCCGCCTTCGGATCGCCGGTCGGTGTCTCGGTGCTGTGCCCGGGCTTCGTCCGCACCGGCATCGCCGAGTCGGACCGCAACCGACCCGACTGGGCTCCGGCGTCCACCCTGCCCGAGGGCGTCGAGTTCCAGGGGGTCGTGCGCAATCTGGTGGCCAGCGGCATTGCGCCGGCCGAGGTGGCCGATCAGGTCATCGACGCCGTCCGCCACAACCGCTTCTACATCATCACCCATCCCGACACGTTCGCCATGGTCGAGACCCGGCTACGCGACATCCTGGCCGAACGGAATCCGAGCGACGCCCCTATCGGTTGACATCACACCCGGCGAGGCGACCGACCACCACCGCGCTACCGTCCACTCACCGACGCCAGACCAAGGAGTTCCCCCATGCCCGAATTCTCGTCCTTCCCACCCGGGACCCCGTCATGGGTCGACCTCTCGACGCCCGACACCAAAGCCGCCGCCGCCTTCTACGGATCGGTCTTCGGGTGGTCGGCCACCGACATGGGGCCCGACGCCGGTGGGTACGCCATGTTCCAGAAGGACGGCGCCACCGTCGCCGGCCTCGGACCCACCCACGCCGAGAGCCAACCGCCGGTCTGGACCACCTACATCGGCGTGATCGATGCCGAAGCCACCGTGGCCCGGGCCAAAGTGGCCGGCGCCACCGTCTTCATCGAGCCCATGAAGGTTCTCGATGCCGGATACATGGCCATGTTCGCCGACCCCACCGGTGCCGTCCTCGGTCTCTGGCAGCCCGGGCAGAACACGGGTGTCGACGTGGCCAATGAACCGGGCGCCTGGTGTTGGAGCGAGCTCAACACCCGCGACACCGACAAGGCGTCCAGTTTCTATCGTCACGTCTTCGACTGGAGTGCGGCCAAGTCTGACGCCGAGGGCGTCGACTACGTCGAGTGGAAGCGCGACGACGGAGCCACGGTGGGCGGCATGTTGGAGATTCCGGCCATGGTGCCGGCGGAGGTTCCCGCCCACTGGCTCGTCTACTTCGCCGTGGACGACACCGACGCCACGGCGGCGGCGGCCAACCAGCTCGGTGCTGTCACCTTGGTGCCCCCCACGGACATCGCTCCGGGCCGTTTCTGCATCCTGACCGATCCGGCCGGCGCCATGTTTGGCATCATCAAGATGGCGGCGGCGGGCTGAACCCGCCGGACACCACGGGGACCGAGGCCTCCCCACACCGATCAGGGGTCGCACCGGTAGCGAGGGGAGAAACGACCGTGTTCCTCATATTCGGAATCAAGCGGATGGCGCGTCGGCTGGCCACCCTGTTCGCCCTTTGCGGCCACTGTGGTAGCCCGGCCGCTCAGGTGGTCGTACGCCGGAGCACCTGGTTCTCGCTCTTCTTCGTTCCCGTCATCCCCCTCGGAACGAAGTACTTCACGACCTGCACACTCTGCGGTGTCACCACCAGGCTCGACAAGGACCGGGCCATGAAAATGGTGGCCTCGGCCGAACAGCTGTCGGCCCGCTCGGCGGCGGCCCCGGTCACCGGCACCGGCACCGGCACCGAGCTCCAGACCGACGCACCGCCCCCACCTGCTCCTCCTCTGCAACCCTGAGGAGGTCCTAAAGTACGTCCATGTCCGACGTCCGCACCTGGGAGACGATGAAGCAACGCATCCACGCCCAGTTGCTGCGCCAGACGGACACATCCGTCGACGAATGGAACGCACGGATCAAGGTCGAGTCTCTCGAAGACGAGCCGGCGCTGCGCACCTGGCTCGGAGCCCAGGGGGTCACCGGCTATCCCCAGACGCTTCTGGTCTGGGAGTCGTTCGGCTACCCCGATTTCCTCCTGGCGTCGGCTGACGAACTGGTGGACGCCCAGTATGCCGGCCGTCCCGAGCTGCGACCGATCCTCGACGCCGTCCTCGGCGCCGTCAGCAGCCTCGGCCAGGTGGACGTCCAGGCCCGCAAGACCTACGTCGCCCTGCTCACACCGTTGCGGACCTTCGCCGTCGTGCAGGCCACGACCAAGAGACGCGTCGACCTCGGCCTCCGGCTGAGCTCCACCACCGCCGGAGGTCGCCTGGTCTCGGGCAAGGGTGTCGGCAACGAGGTCATCAATCTGCGTATCGGCCTCGAGTCGGTGGACGATCTCGACCAGGAGGCACTCGACTGGCTCGAGCGCGCCTATCGCGAGAGCTCCTAGCGCCTCGCCCCCGGTGGCGTCGACCCGCTCAGCGCAGGGCGAGTTGCCCGGGGATGAGCGGCGCCGGGAGCGCGCTCTGCCCCATCAGGGCCCGGTCGACACCGGCGGCACACGAACGGCCCTCGGCGATGGCCCAGACGATCAGGCTCTGGCCGCGGGTCATGTCCCCGCACACGAAGACACTGTCGTGGCTGGTGGCCCAGTTGCCGTCGCAGGCCACATTGCCGCGGGCATCGAGCTCGAGCCCGAGCTCCTCCACCACCCCGTTCCTCTCCGCTCCCAGGAAGCCCATGGCCAGCAGCACCAGCTCGCAGGGCAGTTCGAATTCGGTATCGGGGACGGGCTCGATCACGGGGCGGCCGTCGACCATGGTCATCTCCACCTGCTGACCGGCGAGCGCCCTCACCGCCCCGGTGCCGTCGTCGACGAAGGCGGTGGTGGTCACGGCGTACACCCGCTCGCCCCCCTCCTCGTGGGCCGGCGACGTCCGGTAGATCAGCGGCCAGGTGGGCCAGGGATTGTCCGGGGGACGGGCGTCGGGTGGTCGGGGCATGATCTCGAGCTGGTGCACCGATGCCGCCCCCTGCCGGTGGGCCGTCCCCAGGCAGTCGGCCCCGGTGTCGCCACCGCCGATGATCACCACGTGCTTGCCTTCGGCCGAGATGGGCGACTGGGCCCACACTCCTTCTCGCACCAGGTTCGACGACTTCAGGTACTCCATGGCCCCGTGCACTCCACGGAGCTCGCGTCCGGGGACGGGCAGATCACGCGGAAGCGTGGCGCCGCCGGCCAGCACCAGAGCGTCGAACTCCCGGAGCACAGTGGAGGCGGCCACGACGTTCACGTCGGGGGCACTGGCCGTGCCGAGACCGCGCACGTCGCCCGGCTCGGCCGTCGTGGCCCCGGCCCCACCGGTCCCGACGCCCACGGCGGTGGCACACCGGAAGATGACCCCCTCGGCCACCATCTGCGCCAGCCGTCGGTCGAGCACCGACTTCTCCATCTTGAATTCCGGGATCCCGTAGCGCAGCAGTCCCCCGGCCTTCTCGGCCCGTTCGAAGACCACGACCTCGTGACCGGCCCGGGCCAGTTGCTGGGCGCAGGCCAGACCCGACGGTCCCGAGCCCACCACGGCCACCGACTTGCCGGTATGGCTCTCGGCCACCTGTGGCCGCACCCATCGTTCGGAAAAGGCCCGCTCGGCGATCTCGTATTCCATCCGCTCTATGGTCACCGGTTCGGCGTTGATGCCGAGGACACAGGCGCCCTCGCACGGGGCCGGGCACAGCCGACCGGTGAACTCGGGAAAGTTGTTGGTGGCGTGCAGACGCTCGGCCGCCTCTTCCCACTGGCCCCGCCAGACCAGGTCGTTCCACTCGGGGATCAGGTTGCCGAGCGGGCACCCCTCGTGACAGAAGGGGATGCCGCAGTCCATACAACGCGCCGCCTGCTCGCGGGCCGACTCCTCGGGGAACGGCTCGTAGACCTCCCGCCAGTCCTTGATCCGCACGGCGATGGTCCGCCGGCCGGGGAGCCGGCGGGGGAACTCCATGAATCCGGTGGGCTTGCCCATCAGCCGTGCGCCGCCGCCATCACGGCCTCGTCCACCGACCGACCCTCGTCGACGGCCCGGCGCGTGGCCTCGAGGACCCGCCGGTAGTCACGGGGCATCACCTTGACGAACTTCTCGACGGCACCGTCCCACGACCCGAGCAGCCGTTGGGCCACGCTCGAACCGGTCTCGCCGCCATGGCGGGCCACGATGTCGGCCAAGAACCGACGGTCGTCCTCGTCGAGGCCCTCGAGAGCCACCATGTCGAGGTTCACCCGTTCGGCAAAGCTCCCGTCGGCGTCGTAGACATAGGCCGTCCCCCCCGACATGCCCGCCCCGAAGTTCCGCCCGGTGGGGCCGAGTACGACCACGCGTCCGCCGGTCATGTACTCGCATCCGTGGTCACCCACGCCCTCCACCACGGCCGTGGCCCCCGAGTTGCGCACGCAGAAGCGCTCACCCACCTGGCCCCGGATGAAGACCTCGCCGGCGGTGGCGCCGTAGAGGATCACGTTGCCGGCGATGATCTGCTCCTCGGCGGCGAACGGGGAGTCCTCCGGCGGGCGCAGCACCACCCGGCCCGCCGACAGACCCTTGGCCAGGTAGTCGTTGGCATCGCCGATCAACCGCAGGGTCACCCCCCGGGGGATGAAGGCGCCGAAGCTCTGGCCGGCCGATCCCCGGAAGGTCAACACGATGCTGTCGTCGGGCAACCCGGCCGCACCGTGCCGCTTGGTGATCTCGTAGCCCAGCAGGGTCCCCACCGTCCGGTGCACGTTGGAGATGGGGAGCTCCATGGCCAGAGTCTCTCCGCCGGCGCTCCCGCCGGCCTCGATCACCGGCCGGCAGGCGTCGAGGAAGGCGTGGTCGAGCGCCTTGTCGAGCCCGTGGTCCTGCACACCGGTACAGAAGCGGTCCGTCGGGGGCCCGAGGGCGGGCTCGGCCAGGATGGGGCCGAGGTCGAGGCCCTTCGCCTTGTAGTGGTCGACCGCCTCCACCGTCTCGAGCAGGTCGACCCGCCCCACGGCCTCGTGCAGGGACCGCAGTCCGAGGGCGGCGAGATACTCCCGGACCTCTTCGGCGATGAACTCGAAGAAGTTCTCCACGAACTCGGGCGTTCCCGTGAAGCGCTTGCGCAGCTCGGGATTCTGGGTGGCGATCCCCACCGGGCAGGTGTCCAGATGACAGACCCGCATCATGATGCAGCCCGACACCACCAACGGCGCGGTGGCGAACCCGAATTCCTCCGCTCCGAGCAGGGCGGCCACCACCACGTCACGACCGGTCTTCAACTGCCCGTCGACCTGGACGACGATCCGGTCCCGCAAACCGTTGGCCACCAGTGTCTGCTGGGTCTCGGCCAGGCCCAGTTCCCAGGGGATCCCGGCGTGCTTGAGCGACGTCAGCGGGCTGGCGCCGGTCCCGCCGTCATGGCCCGAGATGAGCACCACGTCGGACTTGGCCTTGGCCACCCCGGCGGCCACCGTGCCCACTCCCACCTCGGCCACCAGCTTCACGTGCACCCGGGCGAGCGGGTTGGCCGATTTCAGGTCGTGGATGAGCTGGGCGATGTCCTCGATGGAGTAGATGTCGTGATGCGGTGGCGGCGAGATCAGCCCCACACCGGGTGTGGAGAACCGGGTACGGGCGATCCACGGATACACCTTGTGCCCCGGCAGCTGGCCCCCTTCGCCGGGCTTGGCGCCCTGGGCGATCTTGATCTGCAGGTCGTCGGCGTTCACCAGGTACTCGCTCGTCACCCCGAACCGGGCCGACGCCACCTGCTTGACGGCGCTGCGCCGCAGATCGCCGTTGGCGTCGGCGGTGAACCGTTGCGGGTCCTCGCCCCCTTCGCCGGTGTTGGACTTCCCGCCCAGGCGGTTCATGGCGATAGCCAGATTCTCGTGCGCCTCGGCCGAGATGGATCCGTAGGACATCGCTCCGGTGGCGAACCGCTTCACCACCTCGGAGACGGGCTCGACCTCGTCGATGGACACCTCCGGGAGCACGCCCGTCCGGAACCGCAACAGGCCACGCAGGGTGGACAGGTTCTCGGACTGGTCGTCCACCAGGCCGGTGTACTGCTTGAAGATGTCGTAGCGCTTCGTCCGCGTGGCGTGCTGCAGCTTGAACACCGTCTTCGGGTTGAAGAGATGGATCTCGCCTTCCCGCCGCCACTGGTACTCCCCACCTGGCTCCCGCTCGCGGTGCGCCCGCGCCGTGGGGTGCGTCAGATGGGCCATCCGGTGACGTTCGGCCACCTCGCGCGCCAGAACGTCGAGACCCACGCCGCCGATCCGGCTCACCGTCCCGGTGAAGTACTCGTCGATCACGTCGGAGGCCAGGCCCACCGCTTCGAAGATCTGCGCCCCCGTGTAGGAGGCGATGGTGGACACCCCCATCTTGGACATGATCTTGATCACACCCTTGCAGGCGGCCTTGATGTAGTGGTTGCGCGCCCGCCGCGGTGTCACCTCTTCCAGGGCTCCCGTGGCGATCATGTCGTCAATCGTCTCGAAAGCCAGATAGGGATTCACCGCCGACGCCCCGAATCCGATCAACAACGCCATGTGGTGCACCTCACGGGCGTCACCCGCCTCCACCACCAGGCCCACGCGGGTCCGAGTCTTTTCCCGCACCAGATGCTCGTGCACCGCGGCGGTCAACAGCAGCGACGGGATCGGCGCCATGGTGGCGTTGGAGTTGCGGTCGGACAGGATGATGATGTTCGAACCGAGCGAGATGGCGATGCTCACCCGTCGGCGCACCTCTTCGATGGCGTCGCCCAGCGACTCCCCTCCCCCGCTCGGGTCGAAGAGCCCGTCGATGGCGAAGGCGTTGAAACCGGGCGTCTCCCCGTGTTCGTTCACATAGAGCAACTTGGCCAGGTCGTCGTTGTCGATCACCGGGTAGGGCAGGATGATCTGCCGGCACGACGCCGAGGTCGGCTCGAGCAGGTTGCCCTCGGGACCCAGCCGGGAGCGCCCCGAGGTCACCAGCTCCTCGCGGATGGCATCCAGAGGTGGGTTCGTCACCTGGGCGAACATCTGGGTGAAGTAGTCGTAGAGCAGTCGGGGCTTGTCCGACAGAGAGGGCAGTGCGGCGTCGTTGCCCATCGATCCGATGGGCTCGGTCCCCAGCCGGGCCATGGGGGCCACCAGGAGCCGGAGCTCCTCGTTGGTGTAGCCGAACAGACGCTGGTGGGTCACCACCGAGGCGTGCTGGGGCGTGAGCATCAGCCGTGGCGGCAGGTCGTCGAGTTGCTGTTGGCCCTCGGCCAGCCACTGCCCGTACGGGTGTTCGGCGGCCAGGTCGGCTTTGATCTCGTCGTCGTCGACGATCCGGCCCTGGGCCGTGTCCACCAGGAACATCCGTCCCGGTTGCAGCCGTCCCTTGCGCACCACCTTGGCCGGGTCGATGTCGAGCACGCCCACCTCGGAGGCGAGCACCACCAGCCCGTCGTCGGTCACCCAGTAGCGCGCCGGCCGCAGCCCGTTGCGGTCGAGCACACCACCGGCGATGGTGCCATCGGTGAAGACGACGGCGGCCGGGCCGTCCCACGGCTCCATCAGCGACGCATGGAAACGGTAGAAGTCCCGGCGCTGCCGGTCCATCTGCGTGTGGTTCTCCCACGCTTCGGGGATCATCATCAGTACGGCGTGCGGCAATGAACGCCCGCCCAGGTGCAGCAGCTCGAGCACCTCGTCGAAGGTGGCCGAGTCGCTGCCTTCGGGGTCGCAGATCGGGTAGAGCCGCTCCAGGTCGCCGGGGATCAGGTCGCTTCGCAGCAGCGCCTCGCGGGCCCGCATCCAGTTCCGGTTCCCCCTCAGCGTGTTGATCTCGCCGTTGTGGGCCAGGTACCGGTAGGGATGGGCCAGGGGCCACGAGGGAAAGGTGTTGGTCGAGAAACGCGAGTGCACGAGGGCCAGGCCGCTGTCGAAGCGTTCGTCGGCCAGGTCGGGGAAGAAGGGATCGAGCTGCTCCGGGGTGAGCATGCCTTTGTAGACGAGCGTCCGCGCCGACAGCGACACGATGTAGACCCCGTGCACCTCATGCTCCACCCGCTTGCGCAGACAGAAGGTCATCCGGTCGATGGCCATCGGGTCGGCCGTGCCGTTGGTCGGCACCACCACCACCTGCCGGATGGCCGGCATGGCCCGCCTGGCCGAGGCGCCGAGGCTCTCGGGGGCCACGGGGACGTCGCGCCACGCCAACACCCGCAAGGATTCCTCGGCCGCCAATTCCGCCATCCGCTGTTCGGCCTTGGCCGCGTCGTCGGCGTCGGTGGGAAGGAACACCATCCCGGCCGCGTAGCCGCCCGCCTCGGGCAGCCCCCCGGCCACGACACCGGAAAGAAAATGGTGGGGCATCTGGGTCAGGATCCCGGCGCCGTCACCGGTGGCCGCTTCGGCGCCGGTGGCCCCGCGGTGGGCCAGGTGCTCGAGAGCGGTCACCGCCTGCCGCACGAGGCCATGGCTCCGCCGTCCGTGCAGGTCGGCCACGAGCGCGATGCCACAGGCGTCGTGCTCGAACGCGGGGTCGTACAAGCCCTGGGAGGGTCTTTGTGTGGTCGTCAACGGGGCTGCTCCGTGGTCCATGCGCGGAGATGGCTGGAAAGGTCAGGCTGCCCGGGACGACGCTGGCCCTACTGCAGTGCTCATAGGATACATGGGGTGACCCCCCGCTACGACGCCATCGTGGTGGGCGGGGGCGCCATCGGCCTCACCAGTGCCTGGCGGATGGCCCGGCGGGGCATGCACGTCGCCGTCGTCGATCCCGAACCGGGCCGGGCCGCCTCCTGGGTGGCCGCCGGCATGCTCGCCCCCGTCTCCGAGGTCCACTACGGCGAGGAGCAGCTCCTGGCCCTGACCATGGCCTCGGCCCGCCGCTGGCCCTCCTTCGCCGCCGAGCTCGAGGCCGATGCCGGGGCCGGCATCGGCTATCAGCGGACCGGCACCCTGGTGGTGGACGTGGACGACGGCGACCGCGCCTGGTCAGACGAGCTCTTCCACTTCCAGTGCTCCCTCGGCCTCGACGTCGAACGGTTGAACGGCCGCCGGGTCCGCCAGCTCGAGCCCAACGTCGCCCCCGGAGTCCGTTCGGGCATGCTCGTGAAGGGCGACCACCAGGTCCAGACCCGCCTCTTCGTGACCGCCCTTCTGGCCGCCGCCGCCCATCGGGGGGTGGAGTTCCACCGCTCCCCGGTCACCACCGTCGACGTGGACGGGAAAACCGCCGTCCGTGGCGTCGAAACCGGCGGCAACCGGCTCACCGCGGCCGTGGTCGTCCTGGCCGCCGGATGTTGGACGCCGTCCATCGCCGGACTGCCCGACGGTGTCCTGCCCCCCGTCCGGCCCGTGAAGGGCCAGATCCTCCGCCTCTCGGGAGAACGCCAACGCCCGCTTCTGCGCCGGTCGGTCCGGGGTGTCGTCCACGGTGCGTCGGTCTACCTCGTCCCCCGGGCCGACGGCACCGTGGTGGTGGGGGCCACCGTCGAGGAAATGGGTTTCGACACCACCGTCACCGCCGGGGCCGTCTACGAATTGCTGCGCGACGCCCACCGGGTCGTCCCCGGTGTGGCTGAGCTGATCCTCACCGAAACCCGGGCCGGTCTCCGGCCCGGCTCTCCCGACAATGCCCCCATGGTGGGCGCCACCACGGTCGACGGCCTCATGGTGGCCACCGGTCACTACCGCAACGGCATCCTCCTCTCCCCTCTGACCGCCGACGCCGTCGCCTCCCTGGCCGCCGGAGAGGACCCACCCGTCGAGATGATCCCGTTCGGTCCGGGTCGCTTCCTCCCGGCGTTCTTGGCCAACGGCACACCGTGTTCGTGAACGGCCGCGCCTGCACCGTCGACCCCGGAACCTCGGTGGCCACCCTGGTGGCCCAGTGGTGCCCGTCGGCCGACGGGATCGCCGTGGCCCGCAACGGCGAGGTCGTTCCCCGCAGCGCCTGGCCCTCGACCAATTTGAGCGACGACGACCGGGTGGAGATCGTCACCGCCGCCGCCGGAGGTTGAGGTGACCGACTTCGATCTGCGAGCCGATGTCGGACGCGACGCCGACGGCACGACCGGCGGCGAGCTCGTCATCGACGGACGGACCATCGGATCCCGTCTGATCCTCGGCACCGGTGGGATCACCAGTCTCGACGTCCTCGACGCCGTCCTCGAGGCCTCGGCCGCGTCCCTCGCCACCGTCGCCGTCCGCCGCGTCGATCCCGGCGCCCGGGGTGGCATCCTGGACGTCCTGCGGGCCCACGACGTCGACGTCCTGCCCAACACGGCGGGCTGCTTCACCGCCGCCGAGGCCGTCCTCACGGCCACCCTGGCCCGCGAGGCCTTCGGCACCCATTGGATCAAACTCGAGGTCATCGGGGACGAGGACACCCTCCTGCCCGATGCCGTGGAGCTCCTCGCCGCCGCCGAACAGCTCTGCGACGACGGTTTCGTCGTCCTTCCCTACACGAACGACGACCCCGTCCTCGCCCGCCGTCTGGAACAAGCGGGCTGCGCCGCGGTCATGCCCCTCGGTGCCCCCATCGGCAGCGGCCTCGGCATCCGCAATCCCCACAACATCGCCCTCATCGCCGACACCTGTTCGGTTCCCGTCATCCTCGACGCCGGGATCGGCACGGCCTCCGACGCGGCGCTGGCCATGGAGCTCGGCTGCGACGCCGTCCTGGTGGCCACGGCCATCACCCGCTGCCGCCAGCCGGCCCGTATGGCGGCCGCCATCCGCAGCGCCGTCGACGCCGGCTATCAGGCCCGGCGGGCGGGTCGCATACCGCGCCGCTGGCAGGCCTGGGCGTCGAGCCCGACCGAGGGCATCGTTCGGGCGTCGAGCCCGACCGAGGGCATCGTTCGGCCGTCGAGCCCGACCGAGGGCATCGTGTCGCTCGATTTCCCTTCCCTCGACCCACCGGCCTGAGGGGTCCCTTCCCGTGAACCCACCGGTGGCCATGACCATCGCCGGCTCCGACTCGGGGGGCGGCGCCGGCATCCAGGCCGACCTGAAGACCTTTGCCGCCCTCGGGGTGTTCGGCACCAGCGTCCTCACCGCCGTCACCGCCCAGAACACCACGACCGTCCTGGGCGTCCGGATCCTCGAACCCGATTTCGTCGACCTCCAGATCGAGGCCGTCCTGAGCGATCTGCCGGTGGCCGCCGTCAAGACGGGCATGTTGGCGTCGGCCGCCACGGTGGCGGTGGTGGCCCGGCGGGCGGCCGCCGGCGACCTGCCCCACCTGGTGGTCGATCCCGTCATGGTCACCTCCACAGGCACACCGCTGCTCGACGACGACGCAGTGGCCGCCTACCTCGATCTGCTCCTGCCCCACACCACCGTCTGCACACCCAACATGCGCGAAGCGGCGTTGCTCACCTCCATGGCCGTCACCGACGTCGCCAGCATGGAGAGGGCCGCCCGCCGGCTGGCCGAGCACGGGCCGAAGGTGGTGGTGGTGAAGGGCGGACATCTGTCCGGCGACCGGGCCCCCGATGTCGTCCTGGCCGACGGGGAACTCCGCGTCCTCGAGGGGCCCCGGGTGCTCTCCGCCAACGACCACGGCACCGGCTGCAGCCTCTCGTCGGCCATCGCCGCCCACCTGGCCGCAGGCACCACCCTCCCCACCGCCATCGCCGAGGCCAAGGCCTTCGTGGCCCGGGCTATCGAGGGTGCCGCGTCGTGGACGCTCGGAGCCGGTCACGGCCCCCTCGACCACTTCGGCTGGAGCGGCGGCGACGGCTGAGTCCTTCCGATCACAGCGGGACCCGCTAAATCAGGGGGTGACCGTCTTGATCAGGCCACGCAGATGCGACAGCCCGACGTCGAGAATCACCACGGCGGCCACGGCGCTGACACACGTCAGGGTCACGGCCGACTGTCGCAAGAGAGGGGGCTCGTCGGCCACACCACCTGCCTCATATCGTCGCGCACGCCGGTCCGCACGAACAGACCCGTGGCGTCGGCGCCGGCCCACGGCCGAGGATCACTGCTGTGCTCGTCGTCGGGACCGCGCCATAACGACAAGACAGAACCCCACCCCGAGCAGGATCAACGCCAGGCCGACCAGCTTCAACGTTCCGGCCATACCGGTAAAGGCCAGAATCCCCGTTCCCTTCACGGAGCGACTGAGAGTGGCCGGACTCACAGTGGTGGTCGTCGACCCAGGTCCCGTGGTGGTCGTCGACCCCGGTCCGGTGGTGGTGGTCGACCCAGGTCCGGTGGTGGTCGTCGCCGGTTCGGTGGTGGTGGTCGGCATCGACTTGGTGGTGGTCGTCGTGGTTGTCGGCTTGGTCGTGGTGGTCGCTGGGGTCGTCGTGGTAGGTGGGGAAACCGATGTGGTCGTCGACATCGGTGTCGTGGTGGTGGTCGGTTTGGTGGTGGTCGGTGGGGTCGTGGTCGACGTCGGTTTGGTGGTGGTCGTGGTCGTCGGCTTGGTGGTGGTGGTCGACGGAGGTTTGGGCTTGGTCGTGGTCGTAGTCGTGTGAGTGCACAACGGAAGGAGGACGGTGGCGCCACTCTTCACCGCACTCCTGGCAAAGGTGCACTCCTGGCCCGAAGATGCTTTCCAGAGGCCGAGATCGAAAAAGACAAATCCCATCACGGTCAGAGCGACGCCGATGCGCAGGATTCGCTGTCCCATTGATCGTGGCCGGGTGCCCGTCGCCATGACAACGCTCCTTGATCGTCCCCTTCCGGACTCGGCATCCAGGCAGAGGCGAAACAGAGGCGAAAGTCACATTGCCGTCCCGGCTCGGCGTCGAATCGACGCCGGAATCGATGACCGTCGCTCAGGATCCCCGGATGTCGCGAAACCCACCGGCGCCACCTTCGGCCGCCGAGCAGGAGATCGTGGAGCGTCTCATCGAGGCCTACGAGACCAGTGACCTGGAAGGCGTTGGCGCCCTCCCCACCGACGAGGTCATCGTCCCCAGGCAACCGGATCTCGGGGAATGACGCGATTCGACAACAGTGTGCTGCCGGGCTTCGGGCTCCTCCGAACCCTGGCCGACGAGGACCTGCCGACGGGCCCGCCGATACTGACACCCTCCCGGCCTAGAATTGACCGGTCGGCCGGGGGAAGGTCGTCCGGTGTAACGGACGAGGGCCTGCGCCTCGTTGATTCTGACAGAGCTCCAACAAAGGAGAACCATGTCCCGACCTCTCGCCCTGATCCTGGCCGTCTCGGTCGCCGCCGGCGGCATTCTCACCGACGCCCTCCTCGTCTCCTCCGCCGCGGCGAGCACCACGGCGGCGGCACCGCACATCGTGGCCCGGCCGAACAGCGTCATGGTCAACCACACCACCAAGCTGACCGGGAAGCACTTCGCCGCCTCGAAGCGCATCACCCTCGAAGAGTGTTCCCAGTCGACATTTGTCGTCATGTCGAATCCGTGCGACTCCACCAACACCATCAAGGTGAAGACGAACGCCCAGGGTCGGTTCCAAACGACATTCACGGTGAACACCTGCCCGGGGGGTACGATCACACCACCGGGATTCCAACAGACGTGCTACATCGGTGAGCCGCTTCCCTCCGGTGTCGACACCATCTCCCTCCAGGGGTCGGTGACCATCAGCATCACCGGACCCTGGTCAGAGCCGTCGGGGTCACGCCGTCGTACGTGAGGCGAACGCCGTCGTACGTGAGGCGAACGCCGTCGCCGCGGGGGCGGCTTCGGGAAGTCAGACGAGGATGCGCTCGTCCGGGGCCCGGACACCTATGACGGCCAGGACCCGGCCGAGACCGAGGAACATCCCGCAGCACATGGTCAGGTCGGCGATCTCGTCGTCGGCGTAGACATCACGCAGGCACGCCCAGAAGGCGTCGTCCATGCCCTGGTGCTCCAGCGCGAAACGTTGGGCGTACTCGGCGGCGAGACGTTCGCGGTCGGTGAGGACGCTGCTCGTGCGCCACGCAGCCACCTCGGCGTAGAAGCCCTCGTCGACGCCGTGGGCGGCGCCCTCCCGGGCCCGGGTGTCCTGGCAGACCACACAGTCGTTGATCAGAGCGATCGTCCACCGGGCCGCTTCGCGCTCACGCAAGTCGAGCTTGGTGTTCTCGTAGACGGCCTTGGACAGCGCGCCCATGCCCACCGCCATCTCGGGCCGCATCAGCGCCCAGTCGACATGCTCGCCGAGTCCGTGTTCGGGAAAAGAGATCCTGGCCATGACCCAAATCTACCTCCCGACATCGATGAGCGACGATGCCGACCCGGCGACCCCGCCTGTACACTCGGGCGTCCGGTTCGTCAGCACCGACGCCTCCCCATGCCCCGCACCCACCACGCAACTCCGGCCACCGCTCCCCCGCCGAACGGCTCCCCGGTGACGAGCGGCCCGGACGCCCCGCGGCCGGGCGACCTCGGTGGCAACGGTGGCAACGGACACGGCTCCTCTGCTTCCGGTCCGGCTGCGAGCCTTCCCGGGCGGCCCCACGGACCGAGCACGCGCCCCGCGCTGATCGTCCTGGCCGTGGCCGTCGGGGTCCTCCTCGTCGGCTTCATCGGCGCTCTGGCCACGGGGGGCGGGAGCAAGCCCACGGCCCCTCTCACGTCACTGCCGACGGCCAAGGGGGCCGGGATCACGGCGATCCCGGGACGACGTGCGCTGTCGCCCATCGTGGTGGGGGGGCAACCGGCCGACGACATCCTCGACGCCGTGGCGCTGCCGAAAGGGGCCACGGTGACACCGGGATCGGCCACCAACAAGGGCATCGGCCTCTACGACCACTCCCTCTCCTTCGTCATCGCCGGGTCCGAACAGCGGGTCATCGATTTCTTCCGCGCCGAGCTGCCGGCGCTCAGGTGGAGGATCGTCAGCCAGGGTCCGCCACCGAAGGCCACGCCGGGCTACCGGATCGTCGGTCAGCACCCGAGTAGCGACGGCTACGAATGGGAGATCGGCGTCACCGTGGCCCCCACCACGTTCGCCTCGGGCGCCGGCTCCCGGGAAACCACCTCGTTCGTCGTCCGGTTGTTCGCCGTCACCGACAACTGAAGGCGCCGGATCTTCGGGGCCACCGCCGGCCCGAGGGCGGGCGGGTCAGACCCGGGGCGCCGGCAGCTGGCGAACGGGCTCGTCGCCGGGATGCAAAGCGACGTGTCCCCTCCCGCCGGCCGCCTCATCCCCTGCCAACTCGTGGCGCACCGGCCCGTCCAGCGACAGCATGGGTGAGCCCAGATCCTCGCTGCGCAGGAGCCACGAGAAGATGAAGAAGTCGACCGGGTACAGCAGGTAGCCGATCCTGGTGGCCGGGGCCACCAGGATGGCCACGGTCATGACCCAGCCGAGCAGGCGCGACAGGTCGGCCGCCGTCCGTGGCGTGTGGCGGACCAGGACGAAGAGCACCACCACAGCCCCGGCGGCGGCCACCACCACAGTGAAGAGCCGGTGGATCGAAGGGAACCACGAGACGATGGCGTGTCCGAGCAGCGGGCTGGACGCGGGCGAGGTGATGCCGGCCAGACCGAGGGGGAAACGCACGACGTTGTCGATGAAGGCGGCCGGATTGCCGATGAAGGTGGGGAGGATCGAGGGGGCCATCACGGCGGCCAGGCCCCCCACGAAGAACAACGACGGTCGTCGCCCTCGCCTACCGTCCCGATCGGTGGCCACCAACAGGGCCAGCGCCGCCAGGGGCCACGCCGTGATCTTCATGGACGAGGCGATCCCGAGAATGATGCCGGCGGCCAGGGGTCGGCGGCGCTGGAGCAGGATCAGCCCGAGAAGCAGCAGCGCGGCGATGGGGACGTCGTCACCTCCCGTGGCCAGGGGCAGTGCGGCCGTCGGGAAGACCGTCATGGCCTGAAGCGAGAGCACCCGGGGACCCGTCGGGCCGCGACACAAGGCCAGGGCGGCCACCACCACCAGGATGGTGATGAGCGAGAAGACCACCCGGGCGTCGGTGAGCCGGCGGGGCGCCTTGGTGCTGCTCGGAAGGCCGAAGAGCGACATCAGCGGCAGATAGGGGTTGTAGACGTCGTAGGCCGGCTGCCCGGGAGGGGCGCTGATGCGCTCATGGCGGCCGTCGATCACCCGGTAGAGCGGCTTCCCGTGGGCCAGGTTCGACCCCGAGCCCTCCACCACCAGGGCCTCGGGTTGCACGTGCGACGTGCCCCCGCTGTCGGTCTGCCAGAGCACCTCGAGAGCGAGGGGGCCAAGCGTGGCGCCCACGAAGACCACGAGGAAGATGACGGTACGCGACGTCGTCCAGTGCCATGTGGGTGTCTCGGTGGCCGACGACGCCGACGACGCCGACACCGCTCCGGCCGCCCTGGCCGCCTCGGCGTCGGCGGCGCGGTGGCGGGCGTGACGGGCGGAGACGGCGGATGCCACCGCCCCCAACGTGTACGGGCCCACGGCCAGCCAGCCCCACTGCTTGTACAGCGAGATCGAAGACCCCTGGGCGGTGACGATGGCGAAGAGCGCGGCCGCGGCGTACAGCACGGCGTCGCGCTCTTCCGCGCGCCACGACGCGGCCAGCCGGGCACCGCGCCCGAGGAGGCGGCTGGGCATGGAGTCCATGCTACGCTCCGCCGCCGGCGTCTCCGGGGGGGCGACGACGGGGGCGGTCACGAGGGGCCCGTCCCCAGCCCGAGGACGTCGCGCACGAAGGCGATCTCGAGCTCGGCGGCGCGGGTGATGGTGTCGGCCCGGCGGAAGCCGTGACCCTCGCCGTCGAAGACGACGTGGTCACAACGCAGGCCGCGCGCCCGCAGGGCGTCGGCCATTCTCTCGGCCTGATCGGGTGGGACGACGGGGTCCTTCGAACCTTGGAGGAGCAGGACCGCTCCCTCGATCCGTTCCGGATGGTGCGCCGGCGACCGTTCGTCGTAGAGGTCGGCCGCCTGGGGAAGCGGGCCCACCAGACGGTCGATGTAGCGGGCCTCGAATTTGTGGGTGTCGGCGGCCAGGGCCCGGAGGTCGGTCACCCCGTAAGCCACCACGGCGGCGGCGAAAGGCCCCCCGGCCACCAGGCTCCGCAGCGCCGTCAGCCCTCCGGCACTCGATCCCTTCACCACCATCCGCTGCCCGTCGACCAGTCCGCGGTCGGCCAGGAAGGTGGCGGCCGTCATGCAGTCCTCGGCGTCGGCCACGCCCCACTGTCCGTCGAGGAGCCGACGGAAGGCCCGTCCGTGGCCGGTGGAACCGCGGTAGTCCACCACCGCCACCGCCACCCCCCGCGATGTCCACAGCTGGACGGTGACGTCGAATCCGGGCTCGGCCCCCGAGGTCGGGCCACCGTGGCAGACGACCACCAGTGGCGGCAGGGTGCCGTCGGGTCCCGACAGCTCGGGCCCGTGCGGGGCGTAGTAGAGCATCGACGCCGGGGTCCCGGACAGCACCGTGGGGAAGTCGATCTCCCGGGGAATCGACACCCACGGCTCGGCCAGGGGGGGCTCCACCGGTTGATAGAGGGTGTGGTGGGTTCCCGGTCCGTCGGAGATTCCCGCCGGCATCGTCACGGCATGGATGCCCGCAGGACTGCCGACGGTGGAGCCGAGGACAACGACGTCGCGCTCGGCGCCCGAGCCCCGGTAGCGGACGGCGGCGATGGTGACGCAGGGTTGCTCCACCTCCCGCACCACCGCGGTCGCCGGATCGAGGATCCCCAGCCGGTCACGGCCGTGGCGCCGGAACCGACAGACGACAAGGCCGTCGTGGCCCACGTCGAAGGTGGTCTGGCCGAGAACCCAGTCGGGGCCGTGGAACTCGGCCTCCTCGGCGCACATGCGCGTCACCCCGCCGTCGCGGCGCCACCGGAAGGGCTGCCACCAGCCGAAGCGGTCGGACACGAACCAGAGGTCCTCCCCCGCCCAGGTCGGTTGGCCGACGGACTCGTCGGGTCCCCCGGCGATGCAGGCACCGTCGTCGGCCAGACGGGGGCGATGGCCCACCCGACCGGGCTCGGGCAGGTCCAGGTCGGCCACCCACAATTCGCTCCCGTCCCACGGCATGTTGGGGTGGTCCCAGGTCACCCAGGCCAGACGGCGGCCATCGGGGCTCGGACGGGGGGCGGCGACGAAGTCCCGGCCCGAGGCGAGAACGGCCGGGGTGACGCGCCGGAGCCGGTCGACGGCCACGATCTCGTCGTCCACCTCGTCCCCGTGGTGCCGCTGGCGGACGCAGACCACCCACCGTCCGCCGGCCACCGGCCGGGCATCGGCGTAGCGGTGGGACTCCCCCTTCGGTGCCGGAGGGGTGAGCCGGACGGGCCGTCGGTCCGGGTCGAGCCACCACAGGGCGTTGTCGTCGGCGTTGGTGCACAACAGACCGTCGCCGTCGGCGAAGTGGGCGCCGCCGCCGTACTCGTGGACGGTGGAGCGGATGCTCACCCCGGGCGGCGACATCTCCTCGGGCTTCTCGTCCCGGCGGAGCCGCATGACCACCTGCCGGCCCGCCTCCCGGGGCCGGCTCTCCGACCACCAGCACGTGTCGCCCACCACCTGGAGCCCGGCCAGGGAGATGCGGGCCCCCCCCAGAACCTCAGGGGAGAGCGGCGACGGCCAGAGTCCGTTGGGTGCGATGGGCACGGAAGCCGTACGGTACCCCCCGGTGACGAAGAGAACGGGAACCGCGGCCGTCCCCGACCGGTTCCCGGCCTACCTGGTGACCCGGCACGAGACCGCCCCCGGTCGAGGTCTGGGTTCACTCTCCCCCGCCGACCTGCCCGCCGGCGAGATCCTCGTTCAGGTGCAGTGGTCGTCGGTGAACTACAAAGACGCCCTGGTCACCCGGCCGGGCAACCGGGTGGCGCGGCTCTCCCCCCTGGTCCCCGGGGTCGATCTGGCCGGTCGGGTGGTGGCCAGCGACGACCCGTCGGTGGCGGTGGGCAGCGTCGTGCTGGCCCAAGGGGGCGACATCGGCGTCTCCCGGCACGGTGGTTTCGCCGCCTACGCCCGGGTGCCCGCCGGCCTGGCCCTGCCCCTGCCCGCCGGCCTGTCGGCCCGGGCGGCCATGATCATCGGGACGGCCGGATTCACGGCGGCACTGTCGGCCGACCGCCTGGAAGACCACGGGCTCGCCCCGGGAGACGGGCCCGTGCTCGTCACCGGCGCCTCCGGCGGGGTGGGCTCCTTCGCCGTGGCCCTCCTGGCCGGTCGGGGCCATCAGGTGGTGGCGAGCACAGCGAAGACCGGGGAGCGGGACTGGCTGGAGACCCTCGGGGCGACCGAGGTCGTGGGACGCGACGATCTCGACCCCGACCCGGACCGGGTCCTCGGGCCCGAGCGGTGGGCCGGAGCGGTCGACTGCGTCGGTGGCGTCACCCTGAGCCGGATCCTGCGAACCCTCCGCTACGGAGCCGCCGTGGCCGCCAGCGGCCTCACCGGGGGGACGGCGCTCGAGACCACCGTCTTCCCCTTCATCACCCGCGACGTGGCCCTCCTCGGCGTCGACACCGTCCGCACCGGGGCCGAGCGGCGCGTCGCCGTCTGGGAACGTCTGGCCGGCGACGTGGCCGGTCTCGATCTCGAGTCGATGGTGGCCCGCGAGATCTCTCTCGATCAGCTCGACGGTGCCATCGACGACGTCCTGGCCGCCCGGGTCCGGGGACGGGTGCTCGTACGGCTGGACGGCACCGACTGAACCACACGGGGCGGCGCCGGCTCTCGGGGCGGTGCCGGCTCTCGGAGGTGCGATCGCCCTTTTGGCGGAGGTTCAGCCGTTCGGAGGTGCGGTCGTCTGGGTGGCGGGTGAGCCGTGGCCGAAGACGGGCGAGACCGTCAGGGTGCCGTGGTCGCAGACGTTGTACGAGCCGCGGACGACGAGGGCGGTGGTGGTGTTGGGCGCGATGGCCTGGAGGACGGCCGCCGTGGGGCACGACGACTCGCCGGCGGTGGGGATGCCGGAGTAGGCGACGTTGAAGTAGGCCGTGGCCGACGGGCCGACGCTCACGTTGGCCGGGGCGAAATCGGTGAACGAATAGCTGCCACCGCGGACCGTGGTGGTGGCGATGTCGTGGCCGGAGGAGTCGATCAGCTGCAGGCCGGGATAGCCGACGAGGGTGCATGTGGCTGACGAGGTGTTGCGGAACCCGAGGGTGAGCTCGGAGGTGCCGGCCGCCCCCTGGCTTCCGAGCTGGCTGAGGACGTAGTTGGAGCCCGTGCAGCCGGGCACCGTGGTCGAGGTGGTGGGCGAGGTGGTGGGCGAGGTGGTGGTCGAGTGGGAGGCTCCGGTGGTCGTGGTGGCCTTGGAGGTGGCCTTGGAGGTGGCCTTGGAGGTGGGCGAGGCGGTCGGCTTGGCCGAGGAACAGGCCGCCAACACCGCCGCACCCAGGATGCAGGTCACGATGAGGCAACTGGTCCTCCCGGCGCGGCGGATGGCCGTGGGGTCGCTCAAGAGCTGAAGTCCTCGGGCCGGACGGTGTCGAGGAACTGGCGGAACTCTCCCACGAGTTCTTCGGGCGTGGCCGACTCGTCGTCGTCCTCGTCGCTCGGCAGGAGGATGCCTTCGGAGTCCATGAGATCGTCGGCCACGAAAAGGGGGCTGGAGGTGCGGACGGCGAGAGCCACGGCGTCCGAAGGTCGGCTCGAGACGGTGAGGACACCGTCGGTGCGTTTCAGATGGAGCTCGGCGTAATAGGTGGCCGACCGCAGCTCGGTGATGACGACGCGTTCGAGGCTGGCGCCGAGTGTCTCCACCACGTCGCGCAGGAGGTCATGGGTCATGGGACGCGGAGGGGCCACCCCCTGGATGGCAAAGGCGATGGCCGTGGCTTCGGGGGCACCGATGAAGATCGGCAACGTCCGTCCCACCCCCTCCGTCTCGGTCAAGAGCAGGACAGGGGTATTCGACTGGAGGTCCACCCTCACTGCGCTCAGCCGGACTTCGACCATGCCTGCAACTTACCGCCCGTAGAGCTGTTGGACATGCGCTTCGGGGTCGTCTTCGAGGGCTTCTCGGTCACCGGCGGCGACGAATGGCAGGTTGCGGTACCGGCCGGCCACATCGAGGCCATATCCGAGAAGAAGCTCGTCAGGGGCCTCGAAACCGGCAAAACGGACCGGCACGGGCACGATCCGGCGGGTCCGGCGGTCGAACAAGGTGCAGACCTCGACCGAGGTGGGCCCCCGTCGACGGAGTTCACCGAGGACATAGGTCGAGGTGAGCCCCGTGTCGACGATGTCCTCGACCAGCACCACGTGGCGATCGTGGACGTCATTGTCCAGGTCTTTCACGATGCGGACGCGGCCCGTCCCCTCGGTGTAGGCCGATATGCCGAGGAAGTCGACCTCACAGGGCACGCTGACGTTACGGACGAGGTCGGCCAGGAAGAGGATGCTGCCCTTCAGCACGGCCACGAAGAGCACGCCGCCGGGATAGGCCGCGCTGATCTCTGCGCCCAGACGGGCCGCGGCCGCCGCAATGTCGCCGGCGGTGTGGAGGATCCGGGCGCCGCCGCGCCCCGTCACCCGCCCAGTTGGTCGCGCAGGGCGTTACGAAGGAGCACCGAGCGCAGCTGGAGGCCCAACCGGGTGAGTTCGGTGACGTTGTCGTGGGCGCGTTGGCGTGCCTCGGGATTGCGCTGCTTCAACAGAGGCAGGACGATCTGCTCGATGAACCCCGCTTCGCGCTCCGCCGCCAGCTTGTGGATTCTCAGGTGGCGCGCCTCGACGCCGTACCGGGCGAATCCGGCCGCCGTGCGGGCAATGGCCAGGGCATTCTCGTCGTAATAGACGACCCCGCCGACCAACCGGCCGCCGAGTAGGCCGAACGACTCCAGCTGCTGGACCTCGGCCACCGTGAGACCGGCGGCCGAGGTCAGCTCCTCGATGGTCATGTCGTTGCCGGACATGGTGGAGACGGCCGGCTCGATGCCCGCCGCGGTCACCGACCTGGCCTTGGCCGCCGGGGACGAGGCCTTGGCCGTGGCGCTGGAGGCTTTGGCCGTGGCGGTGGAGGCTTTGGCCGCGCCACGGGCGGCGGCCGGGGACGACGACGCCCGGCGGGGCGCCGGGGATCCGGCCGGGGACGACGGCGGACCGGTGGTGGTGGAGGGCTGCTCGTCGACGCCGTCGACGAAGGTGGCGGCCGCCATCTCCGCCGCGCCGACGTGGCCCGGTGGGGAGGACGGCGTCTCGAAGCCGGGAAGGGCGGTGCCCGATGGCGAACCCGTCGCCGCCGACGAGAGGGGCGCCCCCTGGCCGACGAGGACCGGGACGGGACGACGGCGGAGCTCGGCGCCCTCGGAGGTGTCGCGGGTGGAGGCCCGTGCCGCGGCCGGCTGCCCGAGGTCGGCGTCACCGAGCTCGGTGCCGTCGTCGTAGGCGCCGTCCTCCGAATCGATGACGTCGGTGTCGGGGTCGAAGGCGTCGGCGTCGAAGGCGTCGGAGTCGGGGTCGAAGGCACCGTCGGCGTCGTCGACGCCGTCGACGCCCTCCTGCTCGAGACGACCCTTGATCACCTTGAGGGGCAGGAAGTGCTCGCGCTGCTGGCGGAGAACCCAGCGCAGGCGCTCGACGTCTTGTTCGTAGAACTTGCGGTAGCCCGAGGGGGTGCGTTCGGGATTGACGAGACCCTGGCTCTCGAGGAAACGGATTTTCGAGATGGTGACGTCGGGGAACTCCTGACGCAGCAGGGTCAGGACGTCCCCGATGGAGAGGTAGCTACGGCCGCTCACCGCGGGCTCCGCCCGTCTGTCACGTCGCCGGGCACGATCATTCGTCGGCCGCCGCCAGGTAGACGAGCTTGAACTTGCCGATCTGGACTTCGTCTCCGGTGGACAGCACGGCCTCCTCGATCCGCTCGCGATTGACGTAGGTCCCGTTCAGCGAGCCCACGTCGCGGATCGAGTAGGTGCCGTTCTGGCCGACGAACTCGGCGTGGCGCCGGGAGACGGTGATGTCGTCGAGAAAGATGTCGCTCTCGGGGTGGCGGCCCGCCCGGGTGACCACGGAATCGAGAACATAGCGGGTCCCCGCGTTGGGCCCCCTCTTCACCACCAGGAGCCCGGCACCATTGGGTCGGTCGGGAAGTGTCACGGTGAGCTCGTCGTCACCGGCCTCGCCCTGGGCGTCGACCGGGTGGAGGGTGATGGTGGTATCGGATGCGGGCGGGCCGAGGACGGCGCCGCACGACGAGCAGAAGTTGGCACTCGTCGGGTTGCGGTGCCCGCAGTTGTTGCAGAACACACCGTCCACGCTAGTCCGTCACCTGGTCGACGCTGCGGGGCACTAGCCGGCGATGAGCTCTGAGTACCCCGCGGCGTCGAGAAGACCGGCGACGGCGTCGGGTTCTGATGGTGCGATCTCACAGATCCAGCCCTCCCCGTAGGGGTCCGAATTCAGTTGCTCGGGCGCCTGGGCCAAGGACTCGTTCACGGCCACCACCTCACCGGCAACCGGCGCATAGATCTCTGAGACGGATTTTGTGGACTCGACCTCACCGAGGACCCCCTGCGCGTCCACCCGCGATCCGAGCTCCGGGAGCGAGACGAAGACGACGTCACCGAGGGCATCCTGCGCGTAGTCGGTGATACCGATCCGCACCCTGTCGCCGTCCTGGCGGAGCCACTCGTGGTCGGTGCTGTAGTGCAATCCGTCGGGCACCTGCATGGCGGGGACCCTACCGGAAACGTCGCGGAACCGCCCAGGGCCAAAGAGCCCGTGGCCCGGCTGTCAACGCAGCATCTGTCGGATCCTCACCGCGTGCTCCGACGCCCGGGCCCGCGCTCGGGCGTCGGTGGGCGCCTCGGCCCAGACGTGGGTCAAGGGCTCCTCGGGGTCGGGGACCACGAGGACCCAGCCGTCTGGTTCGGGCATCTTGACCCCGTCCACCAGCACCACGGAACGGCCCTTGGCCCGCTCCACGGCGATGCGCATGACGGTGCCCTTCTGCTCCCACGGGGTGACCACTTCCTCGTGGGCGATGTGGACGGTGGGAAGGCGTCCGGCCAACTTCGAGATCGACTCACCGGTCATGGCCAACATGGCCAGCAGGTGGACCAGGGTGGAGACGGCGTCGAAGCCGGGGAGGAAGCGCGGGAAGATGAAGCCCCCCATCTGGCTGGCGGCGAAGGTGACTCCCCCGGCGCTCGAGAGCTCCATGAGATGGGTGGCCGACAGCTTGGTCCAGATGATCTCGGCGCCGGCCGCCTCGCAGATGCGCTCGGCCGCCGTGGGGACGGCCACGGGCAGTGCCACCTTGGCCCCCGGGGTGGTCGAGACCACCAATTCGAGCATGAGCAGCAGGGCTTCATCGTCGGTCAGGACCCGGCCGTCCCCGTCCACCAGGGTGATGTGCTCCCCTCCGGGGTCGATGACCGCTCCCAGATGGGCTCCCGACGCCCGGACCAGGTCGGCCACCCGCGAGGCCGAGGCGGCCCGGTCGTTGGAGACGACGGCGGCGGTGGCGGCGTAGGGATTGACGACGAGGACATCGGCGCCCAACTTGGCCAGGACGTTGGGCATGACGAAGCTGCAGGTGCCGTAGGAGTAGTCGAGGACGAGCTTGAATTCGGCCGCCGCTATGGACTCGATGTCGACGGCGGACATCATGGCCGCCGTGTAGAGCTCGAGGGCCCGGGGCGGGAATTCGATGTCGCCGATCTCCGAGGCCAGGGCCCGGCGGAACTCCTCGCGGTGGTAGAGGCGTTCGATCTTGCGCTGGGCCGCCTCGGCCAGGTCGATGCCGTCCTCGTCGAAGAAGCGGATCATGACCGACTGGGCGTCGTCCTCGAAGAGCCGGACGGTGATGCCGCCGAGGCTCGATCCGGAACGGACGTGGGAGCGGGTGACGGGGACGGTGGCCACCTCGAGGTCGTCGACGTTCACGCCGGCGGCGTTGCAGCCCACGATGATGGCCCTCTTGAGCACCCGGGCGGCCCGGGAGGTGTCACGTGAGGTGGTGACCGTGGACCCTCTCTCCAGGTTGCTCGCCCAGGCCATGGACAGGCGCATGGCCAACTCGGGGCTGATGTCGACATTGGCCAGACCGGTGACCCCCAGGCGACCGAAGAGGCTGCGGGGACCCCGTGACTCCCAGACGATCGAGGTGTTGACGATGGCACCCGCCTCCACCGTCTTGAAGGGATAGACCTTGACCCCCGACTTGAGGGTGGCCTGGGCGCCGATGAAGGTCTCGTCGCCGAGGACGACGCCCTCCTCGCAGCGGACCCCCTGGCGGAGGTCGCAGGACCGGCCGAGGACGCAGCCGTCGAGGCGGACGCCGTTTCCCAAGAAGCCGTTGTCGTGGACCACCGTCCGCTCGAGGGTGCTGTTGTCCCCGATGCGGACGTTGGCCCCGAGGACGCAGTAGGCGCCGACGACGGTGTCGGAGCCGATGTGGCAGTTGTCCCCGACGATGGCCGGCCCCCGGATGGCGGCGCTCGGGTCGACCGACGCCCCCTTGCCCAGCCAGACGCCGGGCCGCAACGGGAACCCGCTCACCTGGACGGCGACCTTCTCGTCGAGGATGTCCTGGTGGGCGCGCACATAGGCCTCGAGGGTGCCGACGTCCTCCCAGTAACCGTCGGTGATGGCACCGAACAGGGGTTTGCCCGCGTCGAGGACGGCGGGGAAGACCTCTTCGGAGAAGTCGACCGGCCGGCCGGCGGGGATGAAGTCGAAGATCTCCGGCTCGAGGACGTAGATGCCGGTGTTGATGGTGTCGCTGAAGACCTGGCCCCAGGTGGGCTTCTCCAGGAACCTGTCGATGGAGCCGTCGTCCCGGGTGATGACGATGCCGAACTCGAGGGGGTCCTCGACGGCCTTCAGGGCAATGGTGGCCAGGGCCCCCTTGGCCCGGTGGAAGTCGACCACGGCCGTCAGGTCGATGTCGGTGAGGACGTCGCCCGAGATGACGACGAAGCGCTCGTCGAGCTCGTCACGGGCATTGAGGACCGACCCCGCTGTCCCCAGGGGGGTCGATTCGGTGGCGTAGACCATGCGGACGCCGAATTCGGAGCCGTCGCCGAAGTAGCTGCGGATGGCGTTGGCCATGAAAGCCACGGTGACCACGATGTCCTCGAAGCCGTGCTGGCGGAGCAGGCTGACGACGTGCTCCATCATGGGCCGGTTGGCCATGGGCAGCATGGGCTTCGGTTGGTTCGAAGTGAGCGGGCGGAGACGCGTCCCCTCACCGCCCGCCATGATCAACGCTTTCACGGCAGCATCAGACCCGAACCCTACCCCCCGGGGATGTCCGACATACCTGAGGCCCCGGGGCCGGCGGGGCCGGGGACGGCTCCGTCCGGGCGGCGGCCGTGGCGTCCGTGGACCAGGGCGTGTCGGGCCACGGGGACGTAGGCGGCGGCGGCGATATAGGCCAGGACGAGGGCGGGAATGGCACAGAGCCAGGCGAAGACGGTGACCGGGGTGTGCCACGAGACGTTGCCGTAGCCGAAGAGGAACGACGGGTAGGCCACCATCAGGCCGAAGGTGCCGGCCTTGCCCACCCAGAGGACGTCGATGCGCTCGGCGCCGAAGGCGGCGAGGAGCAGGACGGCGGCCGAGACGAGGACCTCGCGGGCCAAGGTGGCGACGGCGAACCACAGCGGGACGGCCCCGTGGATGATGACGGCGATGACGGCCGTGGCCACCAGCAGGCGGTCGGCCACCGGGTCGAGAACCTTGCCCAGGGTGGAGACCTGGTGGAAACGCCGGGCCACGTGGCCGTCGACCCAGTCGGTGGCCCCGAGGACGGCCAGGAGGATCGCCGCGTCGGTCTGGCGCTGCGCCCCGAAGAGCAGCCAGAGGAAGAGGGGGATGCAGGCCAGGCGGACGAAGGTGATGACGTTGGGGGCGGTGAGGACGCGGTCGAGTCCCGCCTCGTCCGGCCCTGCGTTCTCGGCGAGCACCGGCGGCAGTCTACGACCCGGTGGTGAGATGACTGCGTATCGTGAGCCCAAGGGTCCGGGGGAGGCCCGGAGCGGCGGTCGGGCGCCGGGCCGGCCGGCTACCGGTGGGTCCGGCGGCCGTGGTAGGCAGGAGCGATGGCTCCCCGCTTCGAACCCTTCGCCGGGCTCCGGTACGACCCTTCGATCCCGCTGGAGAAGGTGATCGCCCCGCCCTACGACATCGTCGGACCCGAGGAACGGGCCGTGCTGGCCGGCCGGCACCTGGCCAACGCCATCCATGTGGAGCTGCCGGTGGACGACCCCCGGACCGGGCTCGACCGGTACCAGTCGGCCGGGCGGTACCTGGCCCGGTGGACCGAGGAGGGGGTCGTGCAGCGCGAGGGCCGGCCCGCCTTCTACGCCTACCGGATGACCGAGCCTTCGGGGAGGAGCTCGACGGGGGTGATCGGGGCGCTCGGCTGCGACCCGGGCGGGAGCGACATCCTGCCCCACGAGCAGACGATGCCGAAGGACACGACCGACCGGCTGGACCTGCTGCGCGCCTGTCACGCCAACCTCTCTCCCATCTGGGGCCTGTCGCTGACGGAGGGACTGTCCAAGCTGTTCGAACCGAGCGGGCCGGCCTCGGCCGAGGCCACCGACGACGACGGGGTGGGGCACGCCCTGTGGGTGCTCGACGATCCGGCCGTGCTCGAGGCCATCAGCGCGGCGGTGGCCGAGTCACCGGTGGTGATCGCCGACGGGCATCACCGGTATCACACCGCCCTCGCCTATCAGAAGGAGCGGCGGGCGGCTGTGGGCGAGGTGGCCGGTGGCTACGACGCCGTGATGGCCCTGGTGGTCGAGTTGAGCGAGGAGCAGCTGTCGGTGGGTCCCATCCATCGGACGCTGTCGGGTGTTCCCGGGGGTGTCGACCTGGCCGAGGCGTTCGGGCGGTGGTTCGACACGGTGCATGTGGGTCCGCTGGAAGAGTCGTTGGTCGACGCCGTGGCCGACTCCGAGGCATTGGCGCTGGTGACGGCCGGCGGGGTGTGGCTGCTGACGCCGCGCGAAGAGACGTACCGCGAAGCCGGATCCGACCTCGATTCGAGTCTGATCGGGTTGGTGGTGGAGGAGATCCCGGGAGCGCAGGTCAGCTACCGGCACGACTGGCACTCGGCCGTCGGGGCCGTGAACGCCGGCGAGTGCGACGCCGCCGTGCTGATCCGGCCGGTGACGGTGGCGCAGATCGGGGAATGGGCCCACGCCCACAAGCGGATGCCGCCCAAGAGCACGTACTTCCATCCGAAGCCCCGGACGGGGATGGTGTACCGGCCCGTCGAGGGCTGAGAAGAGGTCGCCGGTCCGGGGGCGGAAGAAACCTGAGGAACAGAGGCGGTACGGCGACCCCCCAGTCGCAGCGGGCCGGCTGTGACGTTGCGCCGCACACGCCCCGTTCCTTACCCCCCACGGGCGTCTGTGCTCCGGCCTTTCGGCTCGGATCCGTCCGCCCACTGTCCTATCGGCGCGCCGGGGCCCGCCATTGAGGACGGTGACGGAGGGTGGTCGGATTCAGGGTTCGACGGTCCAGGTGCCTCCGGAGGCGAGGAGGGCGGTGAGGTCGCCGGGTCCCCTGCGCTCGGAGGCCTCGAGGAGCTGGCGGGACATGGCCGCGCCGTACTCGGTGCGCTCGACGGCGCGAAAGACACCGATGGGTGTGGGTTCGTAGGGACCGCGGGCCAGACGGCTCAATTGGAAGGCCAGACCGGGATCGTCGCGCCTCTCGTCGTGGACGAGAAGGGCGTCCTCCCCCACATCGGCCACCTCCACCACGCGGACACGGCCGTCGGGGTCGAGGACGACGCCGTGTTGGGCGTCGGTGCCGAAACGGATGGGCTGGCCGTGGACCAGGGGGATCAACTGATCGGGTCGGGCGTCCTTGGAGGTGATCTTCTCGAAGGCGCCGTCGTTGAAGACGTTGCAGTTCTGGTAGATCTCGACGAAGGCGGCGCCCTGGTGGGCGTGGGCCCGGCGGAAGGTCTCCTGCATGTGCTTGCGGTCCATGTCATGGGTGCGGGCCACGAAGGTGGCCTCGGCCCCGAGGGCCAGGGAGATGGGGTTGAAGGGGGTCTCCAGCGATCCGAAGGGGGTCGACTTGGTGACCTTGCCCTGCTCGGAGGTGGGTGAGTACTGACCCTTGGTGAGACCGTAGATCTGGTTGTTGAACAGGAGGATGGTGATGTCGACGTTGCGGCGCAGGGCATGGATGAGGTGGTTGCCGCCGATCGACAGGGCGTCGCCGTCTCCGGTGACGACCCAGACGTCGAGGTCGGGTCGGGTGACGGCCAGCCCCGTGGCCACCGCCGGGGCCCGGCCGTGGATGGAGTGCAGTCCGTAGGTGTTCATGTAATAGGGGAAGCGGGCCGCGCAGCCGATTCCGGAGAGGAAGACGGTGTTCTCGCGTTTGGCTCCCAGTTCGGGCAGGAGCATCCGGACGGCGGTGAGAATGGAGTAGTCCCCGCAGCCCGGGCACCAGCGGACCTCTTGGTCCGAGGACCAGTCCTTGGCCGTGGTGGTGGTGGCGGTGTCGGTCATGAGGCCACCTCTTCGTCGGCGTCGGTGGTGGAGGGGCTGTCGACGCCGAGGAGTTCGAGGACGGCCAGCTCGATCTCGGCCGCCCGGAAGGGCGAACCCTGGACCTTGGAGAGGGCCTGGGCGTCGACCAGGTACTCGGCCCTGACCATTTTGGAGAGCTGGCCCAGGTTGGCCTCCGGGACGAGGAGATGGTCGTAGGCGCAGAGGATGGCGCCGAGATCGGAGGGGAAGGGGTTCAGGTGGACGAGGTGGAGATGGGCCACCTTGAGGCCCCGGGCCCGGACCCGGCGGACTCCGGCGGCGATGGCGCCGTAGGTGGAGCCCCAGCCGAGGACGAGGACGGAGGCGCCACCCAGGCCGTCGGCGTCGTCGACCTGCAGGGGCGGGATCGAGCGGGCGATGGCCGCCACCTTGGCGGCGCGGAGGTGGACCATGCGCTCGTGGTTCTCGGCGTCGTAGGAGATGTTGCCGGAGCCGTCCTCCTTCTCGAGACCGCCGATGCGGTGCTCGAGGCCGGGGGTGCCCGGGACGGCCCAGGGACGGGCCAGGTTGTCGTCACGGATATAGGGCCAGAAGGACGGGGATCCGTCGGGATCGGTGTGGTTCATCTCGGTGGCGAACTCGACGGGGGTGCCGGGGAGATCGGCCACGTCGGGCAGGCGCCAGGGTTCGGAGCCGTTGGCCAGGTAGCCGTCGGAGAGGAGAAAGACCGGGGTGCGGTAGGTGACGGCGATACGGACCGCCTCCATGGCCGCCTCGAAACAGTGGGACGGGGTCATGGCGGCGACGATGGGGACGGGGGCCTCGCCGTGGCGGCCGTACATGGCGTGGAGGAGATCGGACTGCTCGGTCTTGGTGGGGAGTCCCGTCGAAGGGCCGCCACGCTGGATGTCGACGATGAGCAGGGGCAGCTCCAAGGAGACGGCCATGCCGATCGACTCCGACTTGAGGTCGATGCCGGGACCGGAGGTGGTGGTGATGCCGAGCGACCCTCCGAAGGAGGCGCCGATGGCGGCGCCCACCCCGGCGATCTCGTCCTCCGCCTGGAAGGTACGGACGCCGAAGTGCTTGTGCTTGGCCAGTTCGTGGAGGATGTCGGAGGCCGGGGTGATGGGATAGGAGCCGAGGAAGATGGGCAGATTGGCCTGGTGGGCGGCGGCGATGAGGCCCCAGGCCAGGGCGGTGTTGCCGGTGACGTTGGTGTAGGTGCCGGGCTCCTGGACGGCCGGGCGGACCTGGTAGTTCGATTCGAAGAGCTCGGCCGTCTCTCCGAAGTTGAAGCCGGCCTTGAAGGCCCGGGTGTTGGCGTCGAGGACCTGGGGGGTCTTGGCGAAGCGGGCGGTGATCCAGTCGAGGGTGGGCTCGGTGGGCCGGGAGTAGAGCCAACTGAGCAGCCCCAGGGCGAAGAAGTTCTTGGAACGCTCCGCCTCGCGGGGCTTGACCCCGGCCAGCTTGCCGACCTCCATGGTGAGCGAGGTCATGGGGACCTCGTAGACGGTGTAGGCCGCCAGGGAGTCGTCGACGAGGGGGTTGGTGGTGTAGCCGGCCTTGTCCAGGGAGCGCTCGTCGAAGGCGTCGACGTTCACGATGATGGTGCCGCCGGGGGGGACGAAGTGGCCGTTGGACTTGAGGGCGGCCGGGTTCATGGCCACCAGGACCGAGGGGGCGTCGCCCGGGGTGAGGATGTCGTGATCCGAGATGTGGACCTGGAAGGCGGAGACACCGGCCAGGGTGCCGGCCGGGGCGCGGATCTCGGCCGGGAAGTCCGGAAGGGTGGCCGTGTCGTTGCCGAAGAGGGAGCTGACGGAGGTGAATTGGGTGCCTGTCAGCTGCATCCCGTCGCCAGAATCGCCGGCGAAGCGGATGACGACCCGGTCCAGCTCTGTCGTGGGATGTTCTGTCGCGGTCGACACAACTCCTCCGTTCTCGGCTCCCCCGGTCGACCCTGAGGGGGAGGTCGACCCACGAATTGGGCCGCTGGTCCAAGAAAATACGGCTCCGTGAGCGAGCATAGTGCCGGCCACTGGTGTGACTGGCGGAGGCCTCGGGTGGACCGGGGCCTGTCGGTGAGGGTGGCGGAGTCGGTTGTCAGGCGGCCGTTGTCAGGCGGCCGTGGTCAGGCGGCCGTGGTCAGGCGGCCGTTGTCAGGCGACGGTGACGGCCTTGTCGAGGAAGACGTCCTGGACGGCGTGGAGGAGGCTGACGCCCTCGGCCATGGGGCGCTGGAAGGCCTTGCGGCCGACGATGAGGCCGGTGCCACCGGCGCGCTTGTTGATGACGGCGGTGCGGACGGCCTGGGCCAGGTCGTCGGAGCCGTGGGACTCGCCGCCGGAGTTGATGAGGGCGACGCGGCCGGCGTAGCAGTTGAGGACCTGCCAGCGGGTGAGATCGATGGGGTTGTCGGTGGTGAGCTGCTCGTAGACGAGGGGGTCGGTCTTGCCGAACTTGAGAGCGGTGTAGCCGCCGTTGTTCTCCGGCTGCTTCTGCTTGATGATGTCGGCCTCGATGGTGACGCCGATGTGGTTGGCCTGGCCGGTGAGGTCGGCCGAGACCGCGTAGTCGGCCTCCTTGGTCTTGAAGGCCGGGTTGCGGAGGTAGCACCAGAGGACGGTGAAGAGGCCGAGCTGGTGGGCGCGCTCGAAGGCGTGGCGGACTTCTTGGATCTGGCGATCGGCTTCCGGGGAGCCGAAATAGATGGTGGCGCCGACGCCCACGGCGCCGAGGTCGGCCGCCTGGCGGACCGATCCGAACATGACCTGGTCGTAGGTGTCGGGGATGTGGAGGAAGTCGTTGTGGTTGAGCTTCACGATGAAGGGGATCTTGTGGGCGTAGCGGCGGGCCACGATGCCGAGGCCGCCCAGTGTGGTGGCGATGGCCGACGATCCCGCATGGAGCGCCAGCTCGACCAGGTTGGCCGGGTCGAAGTAGGTCGGGTTCTTGGCGAAGGAGGCGCCGGCGGAGTGCTCGATGCCTTGGTCGACCGGGAGGATGGAGAGGTAGCCGGTGCCCCCCAGTCGGCCGTGGGCGTAGAGCGACGCCAGGTTGCGGACGACGGGGATGGGGCGGTCACTGGAGAGCAGGACGCGGTCGATGAAGTCCGGTCCGGGCAGGGTGAGCTCGTCGGCGGTGATCGCCTTGCACTGGTGGGAGAGGAGGTCCCGGGCGTCGTCGCCGAGGAGTTTCTCGATATCGATGGCCATGGGATGGAGCCTAGGGCGCCGGTAGGGTCCGAGGGGTGGCCGGCCGGGGCGGTTTGTTCGGACACCGGGACTTCCGGCGGCTGTGGGGCGGGGAGTCCGTCAGCGAACTCGGGAGCCAGGTCAGTGTGCTGGCCATTCCCCTGGTGGCGGTGCGGACGCTGCACGCCACGACGTTTCAGATCGGGGCGCTGACCGCCGCCTCGACGGCGGCCTTCCTGATCGTCGGCCTGCCCGCCGGGGTCTGGGTGGACCGGCTCCGGCGGCGGCCCATCATGATCGCCGCCGACCTGGGCCGGATGCTGGCGCTGGGCTCGATCCCGGTGACCTACGGCTTGGGGTCACTGACGCTGCTGCAGCTCTACATCGTGACCCTGGTCTCGGGTGTTCTGACCGTGTTCTTCGATGTGTCCTACCAGTCGTACCTGCCGTCGCTGGTGGGGACCGACCATCTGGTGGAGGGAAACGCCAAGCTGACCGGGAGCGCCCAGGTGGCGCAGGTGGCCGGGCCCAGCCTGGCTGGGGGTCTGGTCCAGGCCATCGGCGGCTCCTACGCCGTGGCCGTCGACGCCGTCAGTTTCCTGGTGTCGGCCGTGGCCGTCGGTGCCATCCGGTCCGCTGAGCCGGCCGCCCACGTCCCCGAGGGCGGGCACCGGCGGATCCACCGGGACATCGGCGAGGGGCTGCGCTTCGTCTTCGGGCACCCCCTTTTGCGGGCCATCGCCGCCACCACGGCGACGTCGAACCTGTTCAGCGGGATCATGGCCGCCGTCGAGATCGTCTTCCTGGTGCGGGTGGTGCACGCCGCACCGGGGATCATCGGCCTGCTGTTCGCCATCGGCAGCATCGGAGGGCTGCTGGCCGCCTTCGTCGCCTCCCGGCTGGCGCGCCGAATCGGCGGGGCCAGGGCGACCTTCGTGGGGATCTTCGCCAGTGTCGGAGCGCTGCTGATCCCGCTCACCGGTCGGGGGTGGGGCGTGCTGTTCTTTGCCGGCGGGTTCTTCTTCAATTCGTTCGGGGCGGTGCTGTACAACATCAACCAGGTCAGCTTCCGGCAGCGGTTGTGCCCGGAGCGTCTTCTCGGGCGGATGAACGCCAGCATGCGCTTCGTGGTGTGGGGGGTGATGCCCATCGGCGCCCTGGCCGGCGGCGGCATCGGCAGCGCCATCGGGCTGCGGCCCACGTTGTGGATCGCCGCCGTAGGCGAGTCCGTGGCCGGTGGCTGGCTGCTGGCCTCACCGATCCGGCGGATGAGGGACTATCCGCCGGCCACTGATCCGGGCTGACCCCCGTCCTACGGGGCGGAGGCGATGGCCTTGATGGCGCGGTCCATGCCGGGGTCGTCGACGTCGTGATGGGTGACGAAGCGGACGACTCCCGGTGCGATGGTGCCCCCCAGGACTCCTTCGGCGCGGAGATGGTCGAGGAGGAGGTCGGGCCGGCGGTGGGTGACGATGACCATGTTGGTGGGGACGCGGGCCGGATCGCAGCCCCCCTCGGGCCAACGTTCGGCCACCGCCTGGGCCAGGCGGGCGGCGCGGAGGTGGTCCTCGGCCAGCCGGTCGACCATGGTGCGCAGCGCCAGCAGGCCGGCGGCGGCGATGATGCCGGCCTGTCGCATGGCCCCACCGAGACGATGGCGTTCGAGACGGGCTTCGGCGATGACGTCTTCGGGGCCGGCCAGGACGGAGCCCACCGGGGCACAGAGACCCTTGGACAGACAGGACATGACCGTGGTGACGGGTCCGGTGAAGGTGGCCGCCGGTGTCCCGGTGGCCACTTCGGCGTTGAAGAGCCGGGCCCCGTCCATGTGGATGGGGAGACCGGCGGCCGCCTCGGCCACCGCCACGAGAGCCGGCATGTCCCAGGGGAGGCCTCCCGAGGGCATGTGGGTCTGCTCGAGACAGACGAGCTCCGGGGCCGGATGGTGATCGTCGACGGCGGCGCGCGCCCAGGTGACAGCGGCGGGGTCGAGGATGCCGTCGGCGTCGTCGACTTCGTGGAACTGGATTCCGGCGTTTCGCGCCGCGGCGCCGTGTTCGTAGATGACGACGTGCTGGCGGCGGCCGGCGATGACGAGGGCACCGGGCCGGCAGAGGACCCTGAGGGCGATCTGATTGGCCATGACGCCCGAGGGGACGAAGAGCGCCGCGGGCTTGCCGACGCGCGCCGCATAGGCCTCCTCTAAGGCGTTGACGGTGGGGTCCTCGCCGTACTGGTCGTCTCCGACCTCGGCCCGGGCCATGGCCCGACGCATCTCGGGCGTCGGCTGGGTGACCGTGTCACTGCGGAGATCGACAACGGCCGATGACACGGTCGCCGATTTTACCGGGCTCCCCCGCCGGCGACGGAGTCCGCGGCCGGCCGGGTGCCCGACGCGGCGCGCGGCCGGCGGGTGCGGGGACCGAGGGCCGCGTAGCGGTCCTGGGCGTCGGCCAGCTCGGGATCGGCAGAGGCCACGCGGCCGAAGAGTTCGCGGGCATGGGCCGCATCGCCGGCACGCTCATAGAGGTCGGCGAGGACGTACCACTGACGGATATGACGCTCGCTCGGATGACGGAGGTTGCGGCCGGCGCCCGCCGTGGCCAGGACCTCGACGGCCGCGTTCAACTTGCGTTGGTCGGCCAGATCCGATGCCAGGACCATGCGGCCCTCGGCCAGGACGTCGGGCGAAGGCGAGCTGGCGCGCAGTTCGTCCCAGAGAACGGCCACGCGTCGGTGGCGGTGCAGGGCGCGGTGGCAGTCCATCATCACCGGGACCTGGCTCGTGTCGTCGTCGCCCAGGGCACGGGCCGCCTCGAGATGGTTGATGGCCTGGGACCAACGGCCGAGGCGGTAACAGACGAGGCCGTGCAGCTCCCGGGCGGCAGCCGATTCGGGCACCTGTTCGGCCAGTTGCTTGGTGATGCGGAAGGCTTCGGTGTACCGGTCGCGCTCGTAGGCGCGCACCCCCGCCGCCATGCGTTCGGAGAGCTTGGTGGCGTGATCACGGCCGACGGCGACGGCCAGTTCGTTGACGACCTCGTTGGGGAGATGGTCTTCGATGCCGCGACCGCGTCGGACGGTGGTTGTGCCGGTCGTCGACGGCGGTGCCGGAGAAGGGCCATCGGCTCGTCGGCGCCGTCCCCGGGTGGGCTCCTCGGTCAGTTCCTCGATGAGCCAGGCCTCTTCCTTCGGCTCCTGGCGACGACCACCGGGGCGGGCCCGGGTCGGCTGGCGACCGCGTTCAACCGCTTCGTCGGCGCTCTCCCGGAGGACCTTGGCGCCCTTGCGGGCGACACTCCCCCATCGACGCAGAGCGGGATCGACAGCCGGAGCGGGCGCCGGTGCCGTCCGGCCGCGTGCCGGTACCGATCGGCCCGTACCGGGTCGATCCGTACCGGGTCGATCCGTCCGGGATCGATCCGTCCGGGATCGATCCGTCGGCAGGCGGCTCGTCGGCGGGCGGTCCGAGGTGGAACGGGCGACCGGCGGGCGACCGGTGGACGGACGTCCGGTCGGCGGGCCGGCCCGGGACGGACGATCCGCGGTCGGACGGGCCTCCGGTGGACGACGATCGGACGAGGCCGACCGGGCCGGTGGACGACGATCGGACGAGGCCGACCGGGCCGGTGGACGACTGCCCGTGGCGCGACTGCTCGTGGCCCGACCGGTCGGTGCCGCGCTCGTCGGGGGACGACGTTCGGCCGGAGAGGTCCGTGGAGGTGGGCGCCCCGCCGTGGAGCGGCTGGTCGGCGGACGCCGACGCGGCGGGCGGTCGGGACGGTCCCTCGAAGGGGTGACAGCTTCGGGCCGCTCCCGGTAGGGCCGGGGTCGCTCGGGTCGCTCGGGTCGCTCGGGTCGCTCGGTGCGGTCTCTCGTCGGTCGTGCCGAGCCGGCGGGCGGGCGTCGGTGGTTGCTCTCCCCGGGCCTCGGGCGAGGTTGGCGATCGGCCGGGCGGGCGGCCCGGGTCCCCGACGGGGACGGCGACTGGCGGGCGCTCGACGGGCGGGGCCGGGGCTGCCACGAGGCGGGAGCGCGGGCCGTTCGGCCCCCCGGCCGCGGGATCGAAACCCGGGGGGTACCGGTGGCAGGCGGTGAGGGTCGAGCCGAGCGGCGTTGAGCGGCGGGCGGGCGTGAGCCGGGACCCCCGGTGGGGTCCCTCTTGGCCTGGGGGCGGCCGGACGAGGATCCCGCCCCGCCGCGTCGACCGTCGGCCTTCGGCCGTGGACGAGATGACGATTCGTCCTTGGGCACCGGGAGAGTCTATGACCGGACGCGCCCCTGACTGAACCGGGTCAGGTGCGAAGATGCCGGTGACCGGAAAACGACGGAGATGCGGCGGCGGCGTGTTGCGTCGACCGCTCGCCGGTACAAGTGACCGAGCGGGGAAAGGGGGCGGAGTGCGGCGACAATCGGCCGCTGGGAAGGTCGGCGGTGCCCTGGGAGCCGTGGCGCTGCTCGTGGCCGCCTGCTCGTCGCCCACGACGTCCGCCCCCCCGGTCAGTAGCGGGTCTTCGCCGACCCACAGCATCGGGGGCAGCGCCTCGTGGGCCGAACCGCCCGGATCGGTACCGACCGACATCTTCCCGTTCATGAGCCTGACCGACGACAGTGCCGCCAACGTCCTCCAGTTGCAGGACCTGCTGTACCGGCCCCTGTACTGGTTCGGACAGGGGGCGACACCGGCGCTGAACAGGTCCCTCTCGCTCGCACGGCCGCCTGTCTTCAGCAACGGCGACCAGACCGTCACGATCACCTTGAACCACTACCGGTGGTCGGACGGGGAGCCGGTGGACGCCACCGACGTCATGTTCTGGATGAACATGATGCACGCCGACAAGGCCAATTGGGCCGAGTACGCGCCGGGGGCGTTTCCCGACAACATCAAGACGATCACTGTTGACTCGGCCGACCAGCTGACGTTCCAGTTGACGGGGGCGTACAACCCGGACTGGTTCACCGGCAACGAGCTGTCGCAGATCACGCCCCTGCCGGTGGCCTGGGACATCACCCAGGCCGGGGCGGCGCCGGGTTCGGGGGGCTGCTCGGCGGCGGCATACGGCAGCGCCGACGGCGCCTGCAACGCCGTCTACAGCTTTCTCTCCGGCCAGGCCGGAGAGAGCGCCGCCGGCGCCGGGACGGCGAACCCCGCTCTTTCCGGCTACGGCGCCAGTCGGCTGTGGCGGGTGGTGGACGGCCCCTGGCAGCTGGTGTCCATCGACGGCTCCGGTCATGTCGCGTTCAAGGCGAACCCCAAGTACAGCGGCCCCGTGAAGCCCTCTGTGTCGTCCTTCGTCGAGGTTCCCTTCGCCACCTCGGCTGACGAGTTCACGGGCCTGGTCGACCGAACGGTCGACGTCGGCTACCTCCCGCAATCCGAGGTGCCGGCGGCGAAGAAGGGCGGAGGGCCGTCGGGCAACAACTCCCGACTGGCCGACTTCCGGTTGAGCCCCCTCTACCGCTGGTCGCTTCAGTACATTCCGTACAACTTCAGCTCCACCGGCGACGGCGCCATGACCGGGAAGATCTTCTCGCAGCTCTACGTCCGTCAGGCCCTGCAACTGCTTGTCGACCAACCGGGGATCATCAAGACCGTCTTGAAGGGCTATGGCGTGCCCACCTACGGCCCCGTTCCCCTGGAGCCGGCCAATCCGTTCGTCTCGAAAGCCGCGAAGGACAACCCCTACCCTTACGACCCGGCCCGGGCCATCCGGTTGCTCACGAGCAACGGGTGGAAGGTGGCGCCCGGGCAGGTATCGCACTGCGTGAACCCCGGGACCGGCGCCGGGCAGTGCGGGACGGGGATCGCCCTGGGGGCGAGCCTCAACTTCACGCTCCAATACGCATCGGACGTCCCCTGGACGGCGGCGGTCCTGACGGCGGAGAAGGCGTCGTGGGCTCGGGCCGGAATCGAGGTGGATCTCACCCCGGCCGCCGGCACCACGGTCAGCAGCAATGCCACGCCCTGTGCCGGCGGACTGAGCTGTAGCTGGGAGCTCGAGGACTGGGGAACGGGATGGTCCTTCGCCCCCGAGACCTACCCGTCGGGGGAGGCGCTCTTCGGCACCGGCTCCGGCTCCAACGCCGGGAGCTACAGCGACTTCATCGCCAACGAGCTGATGGCCCAGACCGAGCACGGCGCCGGTGACCTCAGCGGGTACCAGAACTACCTGGCCAAGCAGCTCCCGGTGGTCTTCGAACCCAGTCCCGCCTCCTCGCTGACCGAGGTGAGCAGCACCCTCAGGGGCGTGACGCCCCAGAACGTCCTGGGGGCCCTGACGCCGGAAACGTGGTACTTCGTCCACTGACCGGGGGCGGGCCCTCGGGCAACCGCCGGGAGAGGGAGGAAAGTTCACACTCCGTGCAGATATGGCGCGAGGATGTCCGCGAAACGTTAACTTGTCCGTCACATCTCCGGCCGGGACACCGGATTTCGATGAAAGGGGTCACACGTGCGGCGACTCAGGGCAGGGACAGCGATCGCGATGGGCGTCACACTCGCCCTCATGCTGGCGGCGTGCAGCAGTGGCGGCGGATCGGGCAACGGCGCTTCCACGGGGACGACGACCGGCAAGATCACGTTCGCCCTGGACGAGACGATCCCCGGGTGGAACATCAACACCTCCGCGGACACCGAGTTCGTCCTCCAGGAGATCACGAACCTGGTCTCTCCTCAGCCCTTCATCATCAACTCCAAGCTCTTGCCCGTGCTGAACACCCAGCTGCTCGAGAGCGCCACCCAGACCTCGACGAGCCCGCAGACGATCGTCTACAAGATCAACCCGGCTGCCAAGTGGTCCGACGGAGTGCCGATCTCCGCCGACGACTTCATCTACAACTGGCAGGCGCAGAGCGGTTTGTCGCAATACACGGACGTGGGCGGTAAGGCTTTCGACGACGCCTCGAACACCGGCTACAACCAGATCAAGTCGGTGACCAGCTCGGACGGCGGGAAGACGGTGACGGCCGTGTTCTCCACGCCCTTCGCCGACTGGAGGAGTCTCTTCGCGAACCTGATTCCGGCGCACATCGCCAAGACGGTCGGCTGGAACACCGGGTTCAACGACATCAAGAACCTGATCTCGGGCAGTTGGTACGAGGTGTCCAGCTATCAGAAGGACCAGTTCCTCATCCTGAAGCGCAATCCGCACTACTGGAGCACCCCGGGCAAGCTGGCCACCATCACCTTCCAGATCTTCAACGGCGACGACCAGGCCGTGCCGGCCATGCAAAACGGCGAAGTGCAGATCATCAATCCTCTGGAAGTGAGCCTTCCCATCGTGCAGTCGGCCGCCCAACTGACCAACGTGACCCAGTCCCTCGAACCCGGGCTCGAATTCCAGCACTTCGACTTCAACGAGTCCGACCCCTACCTGGCCATGCTCCCCGTTCGGCAAGCCATCGCCTACGGCACGGACCGCAAGGCCATCATCGCCAGGACGATCGGTGAGTTCGCCAAGGGGTCGCAGCCCCTGGGCAACCGGATGCTCGTCCCCGGTCAGACCGGCTTCGTGAACAACGGCGCCGCCTACGACAACGTGAACGTGGCCAAGGCCAAATCGCTTCTGGAATCGGCGGGGATGAAGATGGGCTCCGACGGCTACTACCAGCCGACCTCCGGGCCGCAGGCCGGGAAGGACCTCACCTTCACCATCAACTCGACGACCGGCAACGACCTGCGGTCGAACATCGAGCAGTTGTGGCAGTCCCAGATGAAGACCATCGGCATCAAGATCCTCATCGCCAACCAGGACGCCAACCAGCTCTTCGGGACGACACTGATCCAAGGGACGTTCCAGATCACCTTGTTCGCCTGGGTGTCGACGCCGTTCCTGTCGGGCAACCAGTCGATCTATTGCTCCTACACCAACGGCTCGGCCTGTGGTCAGAACTGGGACCACTACGCCAATGCCGCGGTGGACAAGGACCTGAGGGACGGGGCCCAGGCGGCGACGCCGGCGCAGGAAACGGCGGCCTACAACGCAGCCGACAAGCAGTTGTGGGCCGACATGGTGACGCTGCCGCTGTTCCAGGACCCCATTCTCTTCGTGTGGTCCAACAAGTACACCGGCATCGTGCCCAACGGCTCCAGTGTGGGCATCACCTGGAACGCCAACCTCTGGGCCCTGAAGAGCTAGTAGCCAAACTGTCCAGACGAGCGGAGCGGGCCCCGGTCGACCGGTGAGCCCGCTCCGCTCGTTTCTGGTTCGGAACCAGCCGGGGAAGCGCTGACTCTCATGCTCGCCTATATTCTGAGGCGGCTCTTCTACAGCATCGTGGTGCTGTTGGCGGCCACCATCTTGGTGTTCCTGCTGGTGGCCGAGTCTGGGAATCCCCTCGGACTCCTGCTGGCCAACCCGAAGATCCCGCACCGGGTGATCGTCGAGCGCGAGAATCTGCTGCACTTGAACGATCCCCTCTGGCAGCGCTACTGGATCTGGTTCTCCCATGCCATCCACGGGGACTTCGGCTCGACCATCGCCGGACTCCCGGTGGCGCCGCAGATCGAGTCGCATTTCTATGTGACGCTGCGGATGGTGATCATCGCCACCCTTCTGGCCATCGTCCTGGCCATTGCCACCGGTGTCTACTCGGCGCTGCGCCAGGGTCGTCTGGGCGATCATGTGGTGACCACGACGAACTTCCTCTTCTTCGCCGTCCCGACGTTCATCGTGGGCGTTGTGCTCAAAGAATTCGTGGCCATTCCCATCAACAAGCATGTGGGGACGACGATCTTCTATACGATCGGCGAACAGAGCCCCGGGCTGAGCGGCAGTTTCTTCAGCCGGCTGCCCAACTATGCCGGGCACACCGCCCTTCCCGTCATCACGCTGATGCTCGTCAGTTACGCGTCATGGGCCATCTATCAGCGGGCGGCCACGCTCGAGGTCCTCGATTCGGATTACGTCCGTCTGGCCCGGGCCAAGGGCCTGCACCCCCGCCGGGTGCTCAGTCGTCACATCCTGCGCAATGCTCTCGTCTCGGTCGTCACCATCGTCGCCCTCGACTTTGCCGCCGTTCTCGGCGGCGCCATCGTGACCGAGACGATCTTCGGATGGCAGGGCATGGGGGTGGAGTTCTTCAACGGGGTGACGACACGGGACATCAACGTCGTGCTCGCCTACCTGCTGATCACCACCGTCTTCGTAATTCTCTTCAATCTGCTGGCCGACGTCCTCTACGCATTTCTCGATCCCCGGATCCGCTATGGATGAGCCCTTCGGGTCCCACGATCGTGATCCGCGTGCCGCCGTCGACGTCGCCGGATTCTCGACACTGGAACAGCCCTTGCCGGCGACGGGGCCGCCGACCGGATCCGAAGACACACCCTCCGACGAGCACGGGATGTCGGGTGAGACGCGGGGACAAGTTCGGATCACATTGTCGCGGTTTCGGCGTCAGCGCCTGGCCATGGGCTCCCTGGTGGTCTTCCTTATCCTCGCGGCCGCCTCCGTACTCACCGGCCACTTCTGGAAATACGGGTTCACGCAGATCACCGGACAGTACGCCTCCGGTCCGTCGAAGCTGCATTGGTTCGGCACCGACGACATCGGCCACGACGTGTTCGCCCAGGTGATGCGGGGAACCGAGAAGGACATTCAGACGGCGCTCCTTGTCGCCGCTCTCTCCATGGTGGTCGGCACCTTCATCGGTGCCATCGCCGGCTACTACCGGGGCTGGGCCGACAACGTCCTGATGCGACTGGTCGACCTGGTTCTGAGCATCCCCATCCTGGCCGTCCTGATCGTGCTGGCCAACATCGTGGCCAAGCTGGCCGGCAATTGGTTCTGGATCGCCATCATCATCGCGGCGACGTCATGGACCTACGTGGCCCGGCTGGTCCGAGCGGACTTCCTGTCGTTGCGGGAGCGGGATTTCGTCGAGGCCACCCGGGCTCTCGGTGCCACCGACCTCCGGATCATCGGCCGCCATATGCTGCCGAACGCCGTGGGACCGATCATCGTGAACGCCACCATCACCGTCGCCGCCAGCATCGTGTTGGAATCGACGCTCTCGTTCCTCGGGCTCGGCATTCAGCCACCCGACGTGTCACTGGGATCCCTCGTGTCCTCCGGTTCCAACGCGGCGACCACCGAGTGGTGGCTGTTCGTCTTCCCGGCCATCTTCCTGATCGTGCTCATCATGTGCATCTTCCTGGTGGGTGACGGGCTGCGTGAGGCGTTCGACCCCAAGAAGTCACGCGTGCGAGCCTGACGTGACCGACACACCACTCGTCGTCACGGACCTCCAGGTGGAGTTCCCCACGCAGGAGGGAACGGTGCGCGCCGTGAGGGGGATCGACTTCAGCTTGCGGGCCGGCGAGGTACTCGGCATCGTGGGTGAGTCCGGCTCGGGGAAGTCGGTGACGGCCATGTCGGTGATGGGACTGCTTCCCCGCAGTGCCAAGGTCGAGGGATCGGTTCAGTTCAAGGGCCGGGAACTGCTCGGGCTGAAGGAAAAGCAGCTGATGTCCGTGCGGGGCCAGGGCATCAGCATGATCTTCCAGGATCCGATGACGTCGCTCAATCCCGTGTATTCGGTGGGCTGGCAGATCGTCGAGGCGATCCGGGCCCATCAGAACGTGGGCAAGGAAGAGGCCACCAAACAGGCGGTGGAGCTGCTCCGCAAGGTCGGCATCCCCCATCCCGAAGGACGGGTCAGTGACTACCCCCATGAATTCTCCGGGGGGATGCGCCAGCGTGTCGTCATCGCCATCGCCATGGCCAACAATCCCGATGTGATCCTGGCCGATGAGCCCACCACGGCGTTGGACGTCACCGTGCAGGCCCAGGTGCTGCAATCACTGAGGACCGCCCTCGACGAGACGCACGCCGCACTTCTGTTGATCACCCACGATCTCGGTGTGATCGCCGGGCTCGCAGACCGGGTGCTCGTCATGTACGCCGGGCGGACCGTCGAGCACGGGACCGTCGACGACATCTTCTACCGTCCGGCCATGCCCTACACGGTGGGACTGCTGGGCTCACTGCCCAGGCTCGACGACGACGGAGCCGAACGCCTCCGCCCCATTCCGGGTTCGCCTCCCTCGATGGTGGGCGTGGGCGGCGGGTGCCCGTTCGCCCCCCGTTGCCCCCTCCGGGCACCGATCTGCGACGAACAAGAACCGCCCCTGCGTGTGGTGGCCCATGCCGACTCCTCTCGAGCGGCGACTCCCGGGCCCGATGGGGCGCCGATCCCGGACGCCAGCCCGGCTTCATCGGACACCGGGACCCCGCTTCTCCACGACGATGTCTTCGCTCCGCACGTCGCTGCCTGCCACTTCGCCGACGAGGTCTCGAGCGGCGCCGCCGGTCAGATCTTTCAACCGACGTCGGCCGATCTTGAACCGGTGCTCGATCCGTGACCGACGGCGATCTCGGCCACGAGAATCTGACCCCGGCGGCCGTGACCCAGTTGGCGGCCGAACCCCTGTTGGCCGTTCGGGACCTGGTCAAGCACTTCCCTGTTCGGGGTGGCAGATTCATCAGCCACGACGTCGGGGTCGTTCATGCCGTGTGCGGGGTGTCGATCGACATCCAGGCCGGGGAAACGCTCGGACTCGTCGGTGAGTCGGGATGCGGCAAGTCGACGACGGGACGGGCGATCCTGCAACTCATCCAACCGACATCCGGATCGGTGAAATTCGAGGGACTTGAACTCTCGCAGATGCACCGGGACGGGCTGCGCCGGGTCCGACGCGATCTGCAGGTCGTCTTCCAGGACCCTTTCGCCTCGCTCGATCCCCGGATGCCGGTAGGTGAGTCGATCGCCGAGCCACTGCATATCCATAAGGTCTGGACGAAACGGGAAGGTCATCGCCGGGTAGACGACATACTGCGCCTGGTGGGCCTCGAGCCGTATCACGCCAACCGCTATCCGAACGAGTTCTCCGGCGGTCAACGTCAGCGGATAGGAATCGCCCGGGCGTTGATTCTCGAGCCGAAGCTCCTCGTGCTCGACGAACCCGTCTCGGCTCTCGACGTGTCTATTCAGGCGGGCATCGTGAACCTGCTCGAGGACCTCCAGGAGCGCCTCGGCGTCGCCTATCTCTTCATCGCCCATGACCTCTCCGTCGTCCGGCACATCTCTCACCGAGTGGCCGTGATGTACCTCGGCAAGGTCGTCGAAACCGGCAGCCGGTCCGACGTCTACGACCATCCGTCACACCCTTACACCCAGGCTCTGCTCTCGGCCGTTCCCCTCCCCGACCCACGGGCCGAGCGCCGTCGGCAACGGATCGTCCTGACAGGCGAAGTTCCCGGCCCGCAGAATCCGCCTTCGGGCTGCCGGTTCCGGACCCGGTGCTGGAAGGCGCAGGAGATCTGTGCACAGGAGGAACCGGCGCTGGTCGAGCGGGGTCAGGGCCACCCTGTCGCCTGCCATTTCGCCGCCGAGACCGCCGTCATCTGAATCGACGGTCAGTGGGGACGGCGGCGTTCTGCGAACTTCCCCCTTCGGCGCGCGCGGACGCTCGGTACCCATGATCCGAGCAGCAGGGAGTCTCGAGACGACCACGGCAGAGCTCCGCGCCGCCGGGTGCGTGGCCGCCGCCGAGGAGGCCGCCGAGCTGATGGAGGCCGCCGGTGGGGATCCCGGGCGTCTGCGGGCCCTGGTGGCCCGGCGGTGCTCGGGAGAACCCCTGGCCTGGTTGACCGGTTCCGTGCGCTTCGGCGGTGAGACCGTCCTCGTCCATCGGGGTGTCTATGTGCCTCGTTGGCAGAGCGAACCCCTGGCGTTCGAGGCGGCGGCCAGGCTTCCCGAAGATGGGCTCGCCGCCGACCTCTGCACCGGGGCCGGTGCCGTCGCCGTCGTGCTCGCCCGCCGCCGGCCCCGGGCGCGGGTGGTGGCAACCGAGATCGATCCGGTGGCCGTGGCCTGTGCGCGGTCCAATGGCGTCGAGGTCTACGAAGGAGATATGGCGGCCGGCCTACCCGACGAGTTCAGGGGACGGATCGACGTGGTCACCGCCGTCGTCCCCTATGTGCCGAGAAGCGAACTTCGTCTGCTGCCGCGTGACGTGACCGCCTACGAGCCTCTCGCCGCCCTCGACGGCGGCGAGGACGGAACCGATCTCCTCGTCCGAGCGGTCGGCGAATCGGCGGTTCTGCTACGGCCCGGTGGCTCGCTGCTGCTCGAGCTCGGCGGAGACGAGGCCGAACTGCTCCAGCCGGTCCTCGAGTCGCACCACTACACGAAGGTGGAGTTCCTCCTCGACGAGGATGGCGACCTCCGCGCCCTCGCCTGCCAACGTTGACGCCGGAGGCGTCTGAATCCATAGACCGTCGTGCGGGAAACGAAGAAGCCCCGTCGCCGAAGCAACGGGGCCATCTTCAGAAAAAAATCCGGCGACGTCCTACTCTCCCAGGGGAACGCTCCCCAAGTACCATCGGCGCTGGCGGGCTTAACTGCCGTGTTCGGAATGGGAACGGGTGTGGCCCCGCCGCCATGGTCACCGGAAACCTTGCTCAAGGCGGACGAGAGGCGACCGGCCGAAACCGATACCTCCGTCCGCCCCCGAGCGGCCTTGCGGGCCGTCCCGTGAGCGTTCCATAGCGAGCACGAGCATGAAAAGCTCTCCAAGCCCTCGGCCGATTAGTACCGGTCGGCTGAACACGTTGCCGTGCTTACACCTCCGGCCTATCAACGTGGTCGTCTAGCCACGGGCCTTACCAGGTTGTCCTGTGGGAGACCTCATCTTGGAACGAGCTTCGCGCTTAGATGCTTTCAGCGCTTATCCCATCCGTAGGTCGCTAACCAGCCATGCCCTTGGCAGGACAACTGGCACACGAGAGCTACGTCCGTCCCGGTCCTCTCGTACTAGGGACAGCCTTCCTCAGGTCTCCTACGGCTGCATCGGATAGGGACCGACATTGTTGTTACCACCGGCATATCAACGCCGGGGGCCAGGGCATTTCTGCCTGGCTCTGCATGTCGCCATGCAGATCGGACCATATCTTCACCACGTACTTCGAATGGTGCCTGGCGTATGGTCTCTGAGGATTCTGGATCCTGAGCTCCGGTGAAGTCGGCGGTACCGACCACCACCATTCATCCGAACGGCTTCCGCAGCAAGCTGCCGAAACCCTTCGTCCTGCAAGTGTTCACCCGCATCCATTCGTCGGACGATGCCGGCGAATGTCACGAATTCCTCCTGCTTGCAGCTCAGTAACGGGTTGCGCTCGAAGAAGGGGAGGACTTTCTCAAGCAGATCGGACCGCTTTCGAACAACCAGCACCATGGTGTGGTCGTTCGACTTACGGTGATTCTCTCGAATCAATCCACAGTCGATGCGTTCCTGGATCAGATTTAGAACCTGAACCCGACTCACATCTTGACTGACTCGGAACTCCGGGACGAGTTGCCAGCGCAACCTCGTGCTCGGATTCCTCTGTACTGCTACGTGAAAGCTTCCTTCTCCATCAACAAAACCCGCAATATAGGCATCCAGTCTTTCCTGCTGATTGACCGCACCTGTCGCATTTTCACTTTCCGCATTGTTCACAACCGTCAACGTATATTCAGGCTGTAACAATCATGAATCTTTGCGAATGAGTAGCGCAGGATTCAACCGGTGTTTCCAGCATATAGCCAAGTTTATAGACAGCGCGTATGTCCACTGTCTCACGCATGAACTCCCGTATTACTACGGGCATAGACTATACCTTCACCCTATTTCTAGGGGCCGGCGTGTCATGGCGTCCGTGAATGTTGGAGATCTCCAACTGTTTATGACGCCATCCCTTCGCTGTGGCTAGCGAAGAAGTCGTTACAGGGGCACAACACTCCCATGCTACGCAGATGTTGCTCGACATCCGCGGCGAATATCCGCTTCCTTTTCGAATAGTTTAGGGTCGGAAACGCCAACCTTCTGACGGTTCCCTATTGTGTTGGCCTTCCCTCGGTATTGCCCTGAAAAGACGTTCGGTGGTCTTAATCAGGGTTTCACCGATATGAGCCGGTGTGCACCTAGGAATTACTCCCTAGGGACGCAGTGATAACTACGTTCTAAACCCAGCTCGCGTACCGCTTTAATGGGCGAACAGCCCAACCCTTGGGACCGGCTTCAGCCCCAGGATGCGACGAGCCGACATCGAGGTGCCAAACCTTCCCGTCGATATGGACTCTTGGGGAAGATAAGCCTGTTATCCCCGGCGTACCTTTTATCCGTTGAGCGACGGCGCTTCCACAAGC
>DATLQU010000035.1:0-87640 GCA_035535015.1 Acidimicrobiales bacterium
TCTGGCGGTTCAGGTCCCAATTTCGGTTCGCTCAGAGGTGATTCCCCGAACTCCGTGCTCGCCCTCGCCACCAGAGCGATCTCCGCCAACCGATCGTCGTCCATTCCGTCGATCAATATCGGGCCGCTTCGAAGACGACCATACTGACCGGAGACGACACCTGGGCGGGCGCCTACCAGGTGTTGTCGGGATCCGGATCGGCGTTGGAGGTCGAACGCCGGTCCGACAGGAGCGTCTACTTCCGGGGTGCGGCCGGGGCCCTCGAGAGCGCCCTCGGTCTGTCGCCGACGATCGCATCGGCCAACACCGGAAACTGGGTCGCCCTGCAACCGAGCGACGTGCCCTACAGCTCGGTGGTGGCCGCCCTCGACCCCCAGATGGAACTCAACACCTTAGTGCCGTCGGCGCCCTACACCCTGGAGGATCCGAGGACCTTCCACGGCCGAACCGTCGTCGGCGTCGCCGGGAAGGCTCAGGCGTCGGCCGTGAACGGCACCGGCCTCGTGGCCACCTTGTACGTCCCCACCGAGCCTCCCTACACGCCCGTCGGGGGAACCCTGAGCTTCGGCAGTGGCACGACCGCCGGTGTGGAGGCTGTCGTCTTCAGTCGTTGGGGAAGACCTCAGAATCCACCGGCTCCGGCAACGTCGGTCACCTTCTCGTCATTGGTGGGCTGAACCGGCCGGTGCAGCCCACCGTGGCGGCCGGAATCCCCACGGAAGGGGGAAGGGGACCCGGCCGTTTCCGACCGGGTCCCCTTCGACTGCGTCAGACGCAGCCCACAGTGCGTTGTGAGAGGCGACTTAGCTGGTTCCGTCACCATCGGTGGTGAAGACCCGGCAGCGTCCCTGGGCACTCGACGGGGTTCCCGTCTGCGAACCCGGGTCCACGAAGGCGTATCCGGGGTCGGTGATCTGGGCGTTCTTGTCCACGTTGGACGCGTCCATCGTCCCCGACGAGAGCGGGTAGAACCCGTTGGCCGTGATCGTGCTCTGGATTTCCGAGGCGTAGGACACGCCGCTGTTCGAGTCGATGGCCGAGTCCTGCTTGCAGATGAAGCCCCACTCACTCACGAAGTTGAGCGCAGGCTCGCTCGTCGCCGGAATGGATGCGTTCTGACCGTTGGAGTACACGTTGAAGAGGTACCGGTCGGTCGGAAACGAGCCGTCCAGGACCGTGCTCTGGCTGGCGGTGATGGAGTTGCCGCCCGTGGTGATCGACTCGGCACCCAGCGCCATCGTCGAGCCCGAGGGAGCATTGGCGCCTCCACACCCGGCCGTCGTGCCCTTGGCCAGTCCTGTCTGGCAGTCCACCGCGAACTTCCCGGCCGAGAAGAAGAAAATGGCGTTGGCCTCGTCATTGTTGGCCAGGATGCCGGTGATCTCGTTCTCGAAGATGACGTGCTTGCCGTCGTTGGGGACGCCGTTGAAAAGGTTGGCGTTTCCGTTCAACGTGAGTCCGAGCTCGCTCTGCCACGTCCCCTCGGTGCCGGAGCCGTTCTGTGCCGTGTACACCACGATGGAAGCGTTGCCGGCGGCCTTTTTGCACTTCTTGGCCACCTTCTTCGGGCTACTCGGGCACAGATCGGACCACTTGGTCGTGTTGCCGTTGTAGATACTGGCCAGCTGCGTGAGTGACAACGACGTGATACCGGAACTCGGCGTGGCCACACCGGACACCTTGGTGAAGTGGAACCAGGGCACGGCGTCGGCCGCATAGGCGACGAAGTTCAGGCCTTGGGGATCCGACGCCGACGTGGCCACGGGGGCACCGACGGGGGCGGGCAGGCCGTTGTTCGGGCCACGAGACGACCGGGCGAAGTCGGCCGGGGCGTTGTTGGTGCCCCTCTGGTCGAGCTCCTTGATGCCGTTGCTCGAACCGAGAGCCGGCTCCTGCACCACGATGTCGTTGTAGGGGTTCTCGGGATCTCCCTGGGCAAAGGTCCCGGTGTTGGTGTAGCCGTGACCGTCACCGAGGCCGTTCTCCCCGCCGGTGGGGTTCTGCGGGTTGGGACAGCGGTAGTCGAGGTTCTGCGTCCCGCTCGGTACGGCCAGGTCACAACCGGGTGACTCGTTGAAGAGCAGGCTCAGCTGGCTCATCATGGCGTAGGTCGTGTTCGACCCGGCCCCGATGACGATGTGGTTCTGGGCCGGAACTGTCGCCGCACCGGCAGGCACGGCGAAGCCCATGACAAGCGCCGCCGTACCGATAAAGCCGGCGGTGGCGCTGAGTCGAGCCCGGCGCATCCTGTGGCCTTGAGGCATGAATGTACCCTCCTTGTTAGGTTTTTGACGTGGGCACACGCCGCCTTCACATAGCGACCCCGCCCCTCACGGCCCAATGTATGGGTATCAGGTAAACGGGCTGTGACGGAGCGGTGACGGCAACACCGCCCGCAAGCAAAATGTTGGTGCAACCTCAAGCCGCCATCAGGACGTCACTCTCGGTCAGGGGGTGTTCGGATTCTGAAGCGTGAGCCTGGCGTGGTGGCCGTTAGCAGTGTGGTAAGTCAGGTTGATAGCAAAGCCTGGGGACGTCCAGATGAACGTGGCCCCCGGAGCAAGGACGGCGGAGTGAACGGGGGCGTCGTCGAAAATGACTTGCTGAGGCTTGCCCGAGAGGTTCGTCCAGGTGATGGGCAGGGTGGACTCGGCCACCAGCCATTCGGGGATCAGATAGCCGGCCTTGTCGATGATGACTGCCTGACCTGCGTCATTGGCGGGGTTGATCGGTCGGCCTGTCACCTCGACGGGCACCGTTGTCGTGGGGTCGGGAGCTCCTTGCTCGCCGGTGCCGAACTTGACCTCAGGGGTCACAAATCCCCCCACCGACGCCGGTGCGGTGCTCGTCGTGCTGGAGGAGGTGGCCGAGCCGGATGAGGTGGGCGTGGTCGGTGGATGGGAGGTACTGCCGCCACAACTGGCGGTCAGAACGACAATGGCCCCGGGAAGCAGCTGCACCAGACGGCGAGGCGTCCCTGGCCGGGCCCGTCGCCAGCCACGTCCTGATTCAACCGGTGACATCGAGCCCTCGAACTAAAAGGTCGCGGGAAGCGCCTGACCCACGGCCTCGACGGCGAACAGGCCGCAGGCCAACAGGATCGGTGCCGCCAGCAGGTATGTCGGCAACGGCCGACGCCATCGCGCCAAAGCCACTCCGGTGGTGGCCGCGGCCAAAAGGAAGAGCACGACCCATAACAAGACCTTCCATCCGGCACCGGGCTCTCCGGAGAGTCCACGTTGGTAGGGCGGAATCACCTGTGCCACCTGTGTGGGAGACGGCACCGGTCGACCCACCAGCGCGAGCTCCACCACCTCACGGCCGGTGGTCGCCACCGACGAGTTCGAGGTGATGAGCGTCAAGCGATTGTCCTTCGTGCCTCCGACCACGTCATGTTGACCGGCCACCACGGTCCCCAGCGACCGGACGCGGTACCGGAAGGTACCCAAACCATCGGTCACGCGGGCTTCGTCACCCCGACGCAACGTCCCGATCGAGTGGAAGGGGCCTCCGAAGGTCACCCGCCGGCCGGCGATGACCGCGTTCCCCTGTTCGCCGGGAAGAACGGTACCCGACATCAGACCCGGTCCGGCCTCGAGATCAGATGCGCTCGTGCCGGCCACGACCGCCTCGGTGAGATGCAATCGCGGAATCCGCAACAACGCCACGGGGCTGCCCTCCGGTGGCACGGTCCCCTTCGTCAAGGCGAAGGTGCTGAGCGGGTTCCCGGTCAGGGAGGCCAGAAGGCGGTGCTGATCACGACCGGCGGTCAGAGGAGTGAAGGTATAGAGAAACAGGACCAACACCAAGATCAGGATCCCGAAGGCAGTAACCAAGGCTCCCACGGCCCGCCGGACGAGCAACGGCCGATCGATCCCGGCAGCGAGCGCATCCGCCGGTGCCATCCCCGTCGCGTCGGTCTCGTCTCCCGCCGGAGAGTGGGAAGCGCTCGGTTCGAGCATGTCGGTTGTCATGGTTCGCTTCCCTCGAGCACGGCGTCCGGAGGCCTGGCCTGGATCGACCGACGACGCCGGGGCCACGCCAACAGCGCGGGACCGGCGACGATGGCCGCCAAAGCCAGGGCCATGAGCAACGGGATGAGATCCTTCGTTCCCCCGACGATGACGTTGAAGTCGGCGGCGATGACGTTCTGCCTTGGCGCCGGGGTCCCCTTGTCTCCGGCTCCCGCCTGCGCCGGTGCCGTGGTCGGCGCACTGGATGCCGTCGACGAGCCGGTCGCCGATCTGAGTCCTGTTGAGCCCTGCGCCTGATACCGGCCGTTTCCGGCACCGGCGCCCGTTTGCGTCGACGAGGGGACTTGACCGGTGGAAGAGCCTGAGGAGCTTGTAGAAGCGGAGGAACCGGAAGAACCGGAGGAACCCGAGGAATCGGGGGACCCGGCCACGATGTCCTTGGCGATATCCTGCGTGGCCTCGGTCACGAGGGAGGCGGGGAGCGGCACGTAACCGCCGGGAAGGGTGCCGTCCTTACCCGAAGAGAAGGCCACCATGTTGGTCAGAAAGGCGCTCACGCTCCTGGCCTGATCAGCCGGGACGGGGGTGGTCGGCACGACGGCGTATGTGACCATGGGCATGGGATAGGCGGCGGAGTTGCTCACGTCGTCATAGTTGAAGGTCAACGTGCCATCGCTCTGCGCTTTGGCATCGGACATGGCCGCCGTGATCGACGTCTGGGTCGGAGTGACGAAGTTCCCTGCCGCGTTCTGAACAGCGACAACGTTCACTCCGTTGAACGTGGACTCGGACCAGTCCATCGCCCCAAAGGCCAGGTTCCCGCTACTTCCATAGGCTCTGATCGCCTTGGCCTGAAGAGCAGGTGTATCGGCGGGCTGATACTGCGTCAGGCTGCCGGGCGACAGAGTGGGGAACTGCGACGTGGGTTCGCATGTCTTGAACGGCCACTCCGACGGGAGGGTGTTCGGGTTCCAGAACGGTGACTGGGTCGGAGGCGTCGTCAGGGTGGCCGAGGCCGGATTATAGGTGTCGGTCACCGCTACCTGCGTCGGTCCCGACGACTTCTGCACCGTCAGTTGGAAAGGAGCGTTGGGAGCGGCACACATCCAGTCGGACAGCTGGTAGTTCGTGCCGGCCACCGTGTTGGAGAAGAACGATCCGATCGATCCCGGTTGGCCCACTCCGGTCGGCTCGGGGTTCAGGAGATAGAACGTGTTGTAGTCGATCATCGTCTTCTTGTTGCACCCGACGATCTGGTTGCAGTTGAGCGGGGGTTTCTGGTTGGTCGGGGCAGTGATCAGGCTGTCCGTCGTCCCACCCCCTTCATACGAGGTGGTCAAGACGCCCGCCACCATGTTGGGTGTCATGTTGTATTGGGCCAGGGGGAACACCACTCCGGACTGCGTCTCGTCAGGTGCACCTCCGAGGAAGCCCACCACCGTGGCCGACAATGCCACCGGGATATAGGCGAACTTCCCCGACGTGAGTGCGCTGTCCAATTGTGTATCCCATGGATCGTCAGTGAAAGCGATAGGGGTGTTTCCTCCCGCCAGGTCGTCTATCTCGCTGCCGGTGTTGGTGGCCGTATCGAGGGCGACCACCCCGTTCTTCTGGCCACAGGTGGCTTGCACCACGGCCGGGATCAGATGCTCGACGGTGAAAGAGCTGTCAGTGAACAACTGCGGGTCCGTCGATGGACAGGCAGAGGCACCGGCCGAGAAATCGAGGGGCACCACCACGGTGTTGGCGGCGGTGTCCGTGGGTCCCGCTCCCGTGGCGCCATCATCGGTGATGACGATGGCGCAGAAATTCGGGCTGTTGTCACAATAGAAGCTGCCGGCCGGTTGGCCGTTCTGTACGAGAGGTACGGCCGCCAGTGAAGGGTTGTCCTGGCCCGGGGGGTCATAGGCGACGGGCATGGCAGCCGCCGTCGACCCGGTCGGACCGATCGCCACGAACTGTTTGCTCAGCCTGATACCGCCAGAGGTGTTGGTGGCGCAGTACGGATCGGAGTCGATCGTTCCCGACCCGTCGGTGGCGCAGTAGGCGATCCGGACGGTGTCGCCGGCGGGATAATTGGACAGCGCCAGGTAGACGTACTCGTCGGTGTCGAGATCCTGGTTCGGTCCGGCAACCACGGACGGACAAGGGGACGTCTGGCACGGAAGTTGTACCTGGACGCATTGGCTCGTCCCTCCCGGGCATTGGCCGCCGTAGGGCTGAGGGGCCGCCGAGGCGGGGCGGACCGAGCCGGCGCCGACGATGATCGAGGCCAGGAGGGCCAGGAACACGAGAGCGGCCAAACCGGGACGCAGCAGAGGCATCCTCCGCCGCGCAACCCTTCTCCGACGACTGTGCCGACCGCGGCGTATCATGGCCGGCCTCGATATCAGAGTCATAGCGTCTCACCGGAAAGAACGGCGACATTCTCCGCCGTACGCGAACGACGGCGCCACAGGAGCCGCCCGAACAACGGCCCGATCAGTATCACAGCCAGGATCACGCACCAGAGTGCGACCAACCCGGCCGAGGGGCCCTTGGCATCGGTCGCCACCTGCTCGAGGGCGTTGAAACGCTCATAGGGATTCCCCAGTGCGGCCGTGTTGGCCGCCGATTCGGATCTCGTCGTCCCGCTGTGCGTCGATCCCGGGGCTGTCGAGCCATTGCCGCCGCCGTCATTCGTGCTCGTTGCGCTACCCCCCGTCGTGCCCGGGCCCGATCCCTTGCCGGTGACTCCTTGGCTCGCCTTCGTGACAGCCTGTTGTTGCGTCACCGTCTGGGCTCCGACGGAGTTGGCGTCCTGCACCGACGTGTTGATGGTGGGCCCGCTGCCGCCCGGTAAGACCACTTCCCCGTCGACGTAAGGGTTGTGACAGTTCGCTGCGGTCGGGGCGGGCGGCTGTTGTCCACCGTTCAGACGTCCGATGGCGTTGAAGTCCTCCTGCACCAGGTTGGGAGGGAGAGGTGAGTAGCCGAGCAGCGCCATCTTCTCCTGACCGGCACAGGCCAGGAAATTGATGAATTGCCCCAATTCCGCCCCCCGATCAGCGGAGAACGGGGATGTCCCCTGCGGTCCGGCACAGGTGAATTTCTGCGCCGCCGCCAGTGAGGGGTTGCAGGGAGCAACGAAGTAGCTATACGCGGAAACGGGATAGGCATTCGGCAGGGGATTCGCGTAGACGTTGGTCAGGTCCTGTGTCAGGTCCGCGAACAGCACGGCGTTCTCCAGGGCAGTGGCATCGTTCACGGAGGTCGGTTGCACGGCGTTCCCCGAGGCGTTGATGAGCGAAGCCACAGGAAAGTTGTGCTCGATGGCGTAGGCGGTCTCGAGATAGCCGATCGAACCCTCGCTGGACAGCGCCGAGACATAATTCGCCACCCCGTCCGAGCCGTTCTGACCGGTCAGAGAGGTGTAGTTGGGATACCCCGACGGCGGACTCGTTTGCGAGAGCGGCCACGTGGCCAGAGGCTTGCCCGGCTGGGAGTCGGCCACCGCGTTCTGATAGGCCACGAAGGCGGGCCCGTCCTGATGGAGAAGGTAATCGGACAGCAGGTAATTTTCGCCGGATGCGTCCTCCCGGTACACGGGGACGATCGGGGTGTGCGGCAGGTTCAGTGCCACCCCGGGCGGGTTGACGGCCTTGATCGACGGGTCGTCCCAGAATCCGATCTTTCCCGTGAAGATGGCCCCCACGGTCTGGGGATTCAGGTTCAGATTCTTGATCGGCTGACCGTTGACCCCTTGCAGGTTGTACATGAACGCCAAGGCCCCGGCGACGTCCGGCATGTACTGATAAGGCTGATTCGGGGTGCTGTCCGCTTGACCGGAGCTGTAGGGGATGTCCGAAGCCACGAAATCGGCGTTGTTGTTGGCGAAGGCGTTCAGTCCGAGTACTGACGAGGACACCTGGAAATTGATGTTGAAACCGTAGAGTGCGCTGGCCTGGCCCACCCACTGGTCGATGGCCACGGCGGCGAAACTCGATCCCTGCGACTGTTCCTGCGGGAAGGCGGCGGCGGGCTGGGCGCCGACCAGCAGCGCGGCAGGCACGCAGACGGCCAGCACCCGCAGGGTACGCCCTATCCGGTGATGACGTGAGCGGGCTCGCCCGCTCGGGCGCGCCCGCTCCCGATGCTCAGCCAAATCGACCATGGACATAGTCCATTGTCCTCGCATCGTTGGGGTTGCTGAAGATCACGTCGGTCGGTCCCGCCTCGATGATTCTCCCGGGCTCGTTCTCAGCGGCCAGGAAAAAGGCGCACGTATCGGAGACCCGCTGGGCCTGCTGCATGTTATGGGTCACGATCACGACGGTGACGTCGTCGGCGATTTCGGCGATGGTCTGCTCGATCCGGGCCGTGGAGGTGGGGTCGAGCGCCGAGCACGGCTCGTCCATGAGCAGCACCCGGGGTCCGACGGCCAGGGCGCGCGCGATGCACAAGCGCTGCTGCTGACCACCTGAAAGAGCTCCCCCAAGCTCACGCAGACGGTTCTTGGCCTCATTCCACAGGCCCGCCTTGCTCAGCGACATCTCGACCAGGGCATCGCGGTCGGCGACGGGGATCCTGGAGAACTTGAGACCAGCCAGCACGTTGTCGTAGATCGACATGGCGGGGAACGGATTCGGCTTCTGGAAGACCATGCCGATATGCCGACGCGTGTCGGTTGCCCGCAGGCGCCCGGCGTAGATGTCGGTGCCGTCAAGCTCGACCGACCCGGCCAGCTGGGCTCCGGGAACGAGCTCGTGCATGCGGTTCAAGATGCGAAGGAAGGTGGATTTCCCGCATCCGGAGGGCCCGATCAGCGCCGTCACCGTTGAACGCGGCATTCCCAACGAGACATTCTCGAGCACCAGTCGACCGCCGAACCAGGCACACACATCCGTGGCCACCAATCCGGCCGCACCTCTTGTCAGAGACAGCGAGTCGTCGCTGGTCATCAATCGTTCCGTCGTAGCAGAGAGAGCCATATTAGGGAGATTCCTTCTGGATCGAGGTGGCGGACATCATCAAGACATTCTTCGGGAGGTCGATTTCGGAGGTCTTCGACCGCTGGGTCAGTGACCGTAAGCGGGCCCGCCACACAGCTTTCTTTGTGCGCGGGCGGCCGAGAACCCGGGCGAGGACGAACAGAATGAGTACGAGAGAGAGCAGGATGAAGGCGGTGGCATAGGCCAGGTTGACCAGAGCACCCTGCGGCGTCCGCACGAAATCCAACAGCACCAGCGGCAGCGCCTGCTGGGCGCCATGCAGCGGATTCGGGTTCATATTGTTGTTCCCGAAGGCAGTAAAGAAGAGCGGCGCTGTTTCGCCCACGGCGATGGCGATGCCGAGCAACGAGGCGGTGATCATGCCCGAACGCGCCGTGGGGAGAACAACCGACCACACGGTCCTGAATTCGGAGGCCCCGAGAGCCAACGACGCTTCACGCAATCCACCGGGCACGATGCGCAGCACCTCTTCCGTCGTCCGGGTGACCGATGGAAGAATCAAGATGAAGAGGGCCAGGGAGGCGAGGAAACCGGCATAGTGAGAGAGGCTCGTCTCGACCAGAATTGAGTAGATGAAGACACCGGCCACGATGGACGGCAGACCGCTCATCGCCGTGACCACAGTACGAACCAACCGGGTGCCCCGTCCACCGACCTCGTTCAGGAACACGGCGGTGACCACAGCCACGGGAATGGCGATGGCCGCCGCAATTCCGACCTGTTCGACGGTCCCCACAATGGCGTGGGCCACCCCGATCTTGTTCAACACATGCGGATCGGCGGGCGAGAAGTGACTCATGTCCTTGGTGAAGAAATTGGCCCTCACGTGGGTGGCGCCCTTCCAGGTCACCCAGCCCACGATGAACGCCACGATGCCGACGACGAGACTGGCACCCGTGATCACCAAGGTGGAGAAGACCCGGTCAGTGGCCACCCGCCGGTCGATGATCTGCGAGGTCACCGTCCAGTACAGGGTCAGGAATGATCCGTACCAGCAGACGAGGAAGCCGAAGCCGCCCGACAGAAGAGTGAGCTGGTAGAAGACCACCCAGACAAGGAGAAACGACGAGAACAGCGAAGCCACCAGGATGCCGACGTCGGCCAAGCCGAAGTCTCGGGGGCGCAGAGGGGTGCCGATGCGCCTGGGCATGGGCGATCCGTTCACGGGGGCAGAGGTGGTGGGCGGCGGAGCGAGGGTGGTCACAGGTCGACTCCGGCGCCGCTGCGCGACCTCGACACGATGGCCGACGCGGCCAGGTTGATGGCCAAGGTCACAGCGAAGAGGACGAGGCCGGCCAGAAGCAGGGCGTGGGTTCCGAGTGGACCTCCGGTCCCGAAGTGGATGGCGATGAGCTGCGCCACCGTGCTTCCACCCGACTGCAGGATGTGGGGCGAGATTTGGAAGGTCTCGCTCAAGATGATGACCACGGCGATGGTCTCACCAAGTGCCCGGCCCATTCCGAGCATCACGGCACTGATCATGCCGCCCCGCCCGAAGGGCAGGACGACTCTCCGTATCATCGCCGCCTTGGTGGCCCCCAGAGCCAGCGCCCCTTCCTTCTCGCCCGGGGGGGTCAAAGAAAAGACCTCTCGACTGATCGAGGCGACGATGGGCACGATCATTATGCCCACCACGAGTCCGGCGATGAACAACGAAGCGTTCACCTTCGGCGTCGTCACCTTGAAGATCGGAATCCAGGCCACATGGCGGGCCAGCCAGCCGCTGATCCCGACCACATTCGGCTGGAGCTCGAAGATGGCCCACAGTCCGTAGATGACACTCGGGATAGCGGCGGCGAGATCGACGCAGGCGATCAGATACGGCCGTAGGCCTTTGGGGGCGTACTCGGACAGGAAGAGCGCGGTCAGCAGGGCCACAGGGGTGCCTACGGCGAGGGCGATCACGGCCACCACCACAGTGCCGTAGAGCGACGCCTCGACCCCGAAGTGCTTGGTCTTACCGACCGTCTGAAAGCCGGAGCTGGTGAAGAAGCTCCAACCGGCCACGTGGAAGGCGGGAAACCCCTGAATGAGGAGGAACAAGCCGATCAGAAACAAGATCACGAGAGTCCCGAAGCCCGCGCCCCGGGCGACCCCTCGGAAGACCCTGTCCCCAGGACGCCTGTCGTTTCGAACAACTGCAGGCCGTAGCGGACCCTGGCCTCCGGGTCCCAGTCTCTCGGTCGCGATGGCCACGTCTCAGTCGTCCTCGCACGCCGCTTCGGCCCTTGGTGTCACCCGAACCCGAACATCTCCCATGGTGCACCGAAGGCGGGACACCAGCGGGAGTCAAGGTACAAGGCGAAGGTGAACGGCAGGCGAACGAAATACGAACGACAGATGAAATGCCCTTACCCCGTACCAGCGCGATGGCGTTCCGGTTGCTCGGCGCGCCTCCCCTGGCTCGCTGAATGACGCCGTGCCGGAGCCCGCCGCCGGATCCGATCCGGTCTCATGGTTCCGCCCTCCTGTCGCCCTGTCGCCCTGTCGCCCTCTCGTCGGCCGCGCCACTGTTTTGCTCTCGCTCTAGGTGTTCCCCCGATGACCGTCAGCGTTACTCAGTACCTAAGGACGACGAAGAAGTGGGGGACCCCGGGGGGAGTCCGAACTCAAGATGGTGCGGAGTCGGAACCGTCGCATCCCGCTCCGTGCCGACCCACCATCGGATCGTCGGGGCGACCCCGACATGAACGACCCGCGAACACAGCGTCACAGCGACATGAATCTTTGTTCTCCTTGTCGATTTTCGCCCCCTGCGCGGCACTCAGTGCTTGACCGCACTCCGTTTGGAAGCGACGGTTACTCGCAGCCCAACGCCGGCACAACACGAACGATTCCGTATCGATATCAGTCGACCACGATCACCACCTGTCACGGGGACTGAAGAGGGCGAAAGGAGCGAACCACCAGCATGTCGGAATCAGACCCGGCCGCCGCGGGGATGCCTCTCTTGGTGATGGACGACGATTCCACTCGACCGGCGCCGACTCGGCCTTGGTGTCAACGTCTGCCGGCGTTCATCGCCAGGATCCGCTCACCGTTGCACATCGCCACCCTGGACGGCGCGGTGATCGTGGCAAGCTATGGCGCGGCCGACCTGATCTTGGGACGATCGGGTGGCATCGTTTCGGACAGCGCCAATCTGCCGCTGATACTGGTAGCGGCTTTGGGCGCGCACCATCTCACCCTCCACCGGTTCGGCCTCTACCGCCGGATGTGGAGACACGCCGGGATTGTTGAAGCACGAGACGTTGCGATGTCGTGCGCCGACGCCATGGCCCTCCTCGCCGTCATAGTCCTCGCCGGCCGAGCTGTCGGCGTTGGTCAGGTGAGCCCGGTTGTCATCGTTCTGGGCGCCTTGCTCACCACCCTGGGCGTCGAGATCGTCAGGTTCCGGACCCGCCTGGCCACATCGCGTCGTCGACACATCGCCACCGGCATGAGGGTAGCGGTGATCGGTTGCCGCGACGCCGGAGCTTCAGCGGTGAGGGACATGCTGATGAACCCCGGGGCAGGCCTCGTGCCCGTCGCCGTGTTCGACGACGATGGGAGGGCACACGGCCTTTCGCTTCTCGGTGTTCCCGTCGTGGGTCCGATCGCCGCCATCGCCGAAGCGAAGACGCGCTTCGGCATCGAGCAGGTGATCTTGGCCATCCCCTCTCCGTCGCCCACTCTGGTGCACCGGACGCTCTGTGCCACGGAGGCGGCGGGTCTCCCCATGAAGCTGCTCCCGGGTATACGAGAAATGGCTGGTGGCAAAGCCACGAGTCCCCTGCAACCCCCGCGTCAATTCCGCATCGAGGAACTCCTCGGTCGTGATCCGGTCACCACCGATCTTCAGGCCGTGCACTCTTCGCTCAGAGGCAGTCGCGTGCTCATCTCGGGGGCAGGAGGCTCGATCGGCTCAGAGATCTCAAGGCAAGTTGCGCAGTTCGGACCTGATCTGATCATCTTGTTGGACCGGGACGAAACCCACCTGCATGACGTGGCGTCGGTCCTGACCGGCGCCTCGGTGCAGGAGCTGGGCGACATTCGAGATCCTGATGTGGTGTTCGACGTCTTCCATCGGCACCGGCCTTCGGTCGTCTTCCACGCCGCCGCCCACAAGCATGTCCCGATCCTCGAAGCACACCCCATCGAGGCAGCTAAGACAAATGTCTTCGGAACACTCAACATGGTCGAAGCGGCAGCGGCACACGGAGTGTCACGCTTCGTCATGATCTCGACCGACAAGGCTGTCCGCCCGACAAGTGTCATGGGCGCGGCCAAATTGGTCGGGGAACGGATCTTGCTGGCCCAGGAGCCGAGTGTCACGACGTTCTGTGCCGTCCGCTTCGGGAATGTGCTCGGAAGCCGCGGAAGTGTGATTCCCACCTTCGTCCGCCAGATCGCCGCCGGCGGTCCGGTGACGGTCACTGATCCGCTCATGACCCGGTTCTTCATGACCATCGAGGAATCCGTCCAGCTGGTTCTCCAGGCCTCCCTGCTGGCAACGGGCGGGGACGTCTTTATGCTGGACATGGGGGAGCCGGTATCGATCTTGGACCTGGCCCAGCGCATGATCGCTCTTTCCGGATACCGAGTCGGGACCGAGATCGAGATCGAGTTCGTCGGAGGGCGCCCCGGAGAAAGATTCTCCGAGGAGCTCAGTGCCCCCGACGAGGAGATCCTACGGACCGCGCATCCGTCGATTCTGCGTCTCGCGCCACCAGCCGTGCACTCTGACATGTTGGCCAAAGACCTTCTCCGGCTCCAGGAGTCCGTGAGCATGCGCGACGTCACCCGTGTCCGCCACCTCCTTTTCGCGCTGGCAGGACCCGTTGCGCAGTTGGCCCGGTCGACAGTGTCGAAGGTCCCGGCCTGACCGATCGAGTCTCGCCGCTCTCGGACTCGCCGCTCTCGCGTTTCGCCGTTCTTGGACCACCAACTGCTCTCGGCCCACGAACTGCTGTCGGGCCTCGGACTGCTGTCGGGCCTCGGACTGCTCTCGGCCCACGAACTGCTGTCGGGCCACCACCGGCCGTCGAGCCTGACCTGTCACCTGGTTGGGCCTTGTCATCGGGTGAGAACCACGCAACCTTGGATTCCACTTCCCACTTCTGACGCTTTGTTGACTACGACGTGGATGCGTCGACGTTCTTCAGCCAACGACGCTGATGGATAAGGCGAGGCCGCGCCCCACGCGCGCTCGTTGTCGCAGATTGATTACCAACATTTTGATCAACCGTGACCTTCCGATCACGGTTGATTCACCTTCTCTTCGTACGCTCCGCGACGTCAGTTCAACCCTTGGCGGAGGCCTCGCGGAGTGGGACAAGGAGGGGGCGGAACGAAAACCCCAGTGTAAGGGACAGAAATGCGTCCACTCATACCTGTTGGCAACTCGGAACCATGAAAGGGAACTCGATGATCAAGTGGATCGGACGACCGATTCTTCTCAGTCTCGTCGCAGTGGCGAGCATTCTGACGACAGCGAACGTCGCCAGCGCGTCTACGCAGTTGCCCGTCGTGACTATCACGTCGAATCCTGCGACTCCTGTCGTAGGTCAATCTGTTCAGTACACGGTGACGGTGACCTACGACCCCGGTTTCGCGCAGAGCCCGACGGGAACGGCATCGTTCACTGACCTGCCGGCCTCGTCCCCACCGTGCACCTCTGCCACGCTGGTCCCTGCCACCCCGACGATTACTGCCGGAACGGCAATCGCGAGCTGCACCACGACGTACACCAAAGCGGAAAGCGGCAATTTCATCGCCACTTACAGTGGCGACTCGAACTACACGGCAACCACTGGGACGCTGGTGCAGACAATCGGGGCGGGCGCGACCACGACATCCATCGCCTCATCATCGTTGACGTCGGTCACGGGCCAGTCGATCGTCTTTACCGCCACCGTCAGCCCCACTATTGGCTCGGTTGTCCCGGCGGGTGCGGTGAGGTTTACCCAGACTGGTGCCGGTCCGGCCGTCCCGAGCGCCTGCAACCCGGCCCCCTTGGTGGCAGGGAAAGCAACCTGCACGGTGGTGCAGGGATTGAGTGCCTCTTCTTCGACCTCGCAGACCCTCAGCGCGGTCTACAACAATACCGATGGCAACTTCACCACCAGCTCTGACTTGACCGACGCCACGGTAGCGGCGCCAACACCAGCGACGACCCGAGTCCTCATCACGTCGTCCGCCAGCCCGGCAGTTTCAGGTCAGGCTCTCACCTTCACAGCCCAGGTTGCCCCGACATCACCAGGAAGCGGAACGCCGACGGGGACGGTGACATTCGCTGGCGCCACTTGCACCAACCCAAACGGATCTCCCACGCAGGTTCAGACGCTCAGCGGTGGGCTGGCAACATGCTCGGTGGCAGCGGGAACCTTCACGGTCATGAACCCTGTATCCATTACGGCGACGTACAACGGAGCTGGGGCAGTCAGTCCGTTTGTTGCGGCGTACCAGGCAAGTAGCCCGACTCCCTACACAGAGGCGGAGAATCAGAACACGACCAGCATCACCCTGATCGTCAACCCGAAGAAGGCGCATGTGAACAACCCGCTGTCGTTGACTGCGGTCATCGTGAGCCCACCTCCAGGATCGGGACAGATCACCGGTCTCGTGAGCTTCGTGGTCGTGGGCAAGCACAGCGGGCCTCTCAACTGCGCCAACTTGCCGTACAACTACGACTCCATCGCATCGGGCAATGAGGTGGAGTGCGATCTGCCAGCTCTGCCGGCGAGCGCCACGCCGATGAAGGTGTCGGTCAACTACTACGGTGACACCAATTACCTGGGTTCTTCGATTTCCAAGAAGATCCGGATTCACTAGTCCACAAGAGCTACCGTCGCCCGCATTTTGGGGGCGAAAGACGAGTCCACCCTCGACACACCGAAACCGCCCCCCGGGGGGCGGTTTCGCGTGCAACGATCCGCGTCGTCGCCCAGGGCGTGTCGCCGTCGGTACCCGGGGAACGGAGCGGAAATTTCTCCGATCGGAGTCCGGGGTCGGGCACGCCGGCGGACTGTGTCGACGACCGTCCGGACGGCAGCTGGCAGGCGACCAGCAGCCTCGGAGGGTCCTACCCCGACTCGGCCAGGGAAACGGAGTCGAGGGAGGCGATCAGATCACGGTCCCGCTCGTAGCTGAGCGCCCGTCGGGCGATGGTCAGCTCGAGCCAGCGCATCTCGTCGACCTCGTCGGACGGAGCGAATTCACCGTCCAGGACGTCCATGAGCCAGTAAGCGACCACCTTGAGCCGGTCCCGGCGATCGCGGTACTCGGTGTATCCGACAAACCGGTGCAGACGGCACCGTAGACCGGTCTCCTCCTGTACTTCTCGTAGCGCACAATCCTCGAAGGATTCGTCGGACGAGAGTTTCCCCTTGGGTAGCGACCAGTCGTCACGTCCTGGACGATGCACCACGGCCACTTCTCGGCGACCACCGGCGATATCACGCAGCACGATGCCCCCGGCGGCGCGCACGACGTCCTGGCCGGCGCCCAGTCGTCGAAGCTTTGGTGCCGCCGCCCGAGCCATCAGAACCGACGCTACCGCCGGGCGGGGCCAATTCAGGGGATACCACTGACCAGGAGCGCTGTCGCCCTGGGACGTCACCACCGGTGCCGAGTAGCCTCATGTTGTGCCCGAACGGGGGGCGAACCCAACACACGTCGAGGTGGAGTGGCAGCTCGACGCGCTCGATCTTCGACCGGTCGAGCGCTGGCTCGGGACCTTCCCGAGAGTCGTGCCCGGCACCGGCATCGGATCGACTCACGTCGTGACCGTGGAGACCCTGCCCGTCAAACGCACCGTCGACGTCTATCTCGACACCGAGGACTGGAGGATCGGCCGATCCGGATTCGTCCTTCGCATCCGCCACCATGCCGACCAGGGAGAGGTCACGCTGAAGGACACGGCGCCGGCCGTGGCCGGGCTGCGGCGTCGTCTCGAGGTGACCCAGCCGCTTCCGGCCGCCGGTCTGCACGACCTCGACCCCCAGGGTCCCGTGGGCCGGCGATTGCGGGCGCTGGCCGGTGACGCGCCACTGACCCATCTTCTCGAGATCAGGACACGCCGCCGTCCGTACCTCCTGCACGCAGCGGAGGAACGCCTCGGTGAAATGGACCTCGACGACACCATCATCGTGGTGGGCGACGACGAGTACCCGGTCCGGATGCGCCGGGTCGAACTGGAAGTCGACCCTCGATGGGTGGAACTACTCACACCCCTGGTCGATCAGCTCCGCCAGGAATGCGGTCTGCAATCGGCCATCCTGTCGAAGTTCGAGGTCGGCCTCCTGGCCGCCGGTCTGCGCGTGCCCGAGACGCCCTACCTCGGTCCGACGACTCTTCCGGACACTCCCTCGGTCGGAACGGTGGCCTATACCGTGCTGCGCCGAAATCTCGGCTCGATGCTGGCCCACGAGGCCGGGACCCGCCTCGGGGAGGACATCGAGCAACTCCACGACATGCGGGTGGCCACACGCCGGCTGCGCGCCGCGCTGGACCTGTTCGAAGGTGTCCTACCCGGTCACGCGCACCGACTCCACGATGAGCTCGGATGGCTGGCCGCTGAACTCGGGGCCGTCCGTGATCTCGACGTCCAGCTGGAGAGGCTGGAGCAGTGGCGCCACCAGCTGTCCGAGCAACAAGCGGTATCCCTGGGCGAGTTGGCCGATGTCCTCGAGCGGGAGCGCGACGGCGCTCGGCAGACCCTTCTCGCCAGTCTCGATTCGGCGCGCTACGAACGCCTTGTCTCCGAATTCACGTCGATGCTGCAGGCCGGTCCGGACCAGGGACCCTCCCGGCTGGTGAAAGCGGCGCAGGCGCCGGCCGTAGCTGTCGTCCCGGGACTGATCCTGGGTCGGCACCGTTCTGCCGCCAACGCGGCCCGCCGAGCACGACGAAGCGGCGTCCCGGCGGACTTTCACCGTTTGCGGATCCGTTGCAAGCGTCTTCGCTACGCGCTCGAGTTCGTGTCGGAGATCTACGAAGGCAAGACGCGGCCTTTCGTGAAGCACGTGGTCGGCCTGCAGGACTGTCTGGGCCTCATGCAGGACGGTCAGGTGGCGGCCGACCGGTTGCTCGCACTGGCCACCGCCGAGAACTCCGGGTTGTCTCCCGCCGCCGTCTTCGTCATGGGCGCGGTAGCCGAGCGCTACCGGCACGACGTCGAGCGGCTCGTCCAGACGCTCCCCGACCAGCTCCAGGCGGTGAAAGGCCGGCGGTGGCGCAAACTGAAGGCCCTGATGGAGCGCCGGAGGCTCGAGGCGGGCCCTTCCCAGAGCTGGTCCCCCCCTCCGTCCACCCCGGCCGACCAGCCGGCCGATCCCAGGGTTCCCGAGCGGATCCCTCCGACACCGTTTCCCCACGCCTCGCCCTCCCCCACCCATCCGGCCGTCACCTCCGACGACGATCCGGACTGGGACGACGAGTGCGGACCGGCACTGCGGTCGGTGCCCGTGGTCGCCGATGATGGCGACGAGCCCACCTTCCTCGACGGCCCTCGGCCCCCGGCCGCGGCCGCGGCCGCGCCCCCGATCGCCGATCCCCCGGGCGGCCGCAGGCGCAAGGAGCCTGTTTTCCTCCCGGCACCGCCTGTCGGGGGACGCCCGACGGCCGTGCGGCCGGTGCCGCACACGGAACCGCCAGCACCACACTCCGAGCCTTCGGGGGGCGGACAAGATCGGTCGTTCCCCGACCGGCCCTGATCGCCGAGAATCCTCCGTATCGTTGCCTGTCGACAGTTTTCGTGGCGTTCACAGAGCCGTGACGGAACGGACACGTGGCTCGCGTACCGTGACGGTTGGCATCAAGAACGTCCCCAAGGAGGCCGACTCGTGCGGAAACTGCCGCGGAAGATCACGGAAGTCGTGCTCAGGCTCACTGGCCCGGGAGCCACTCTCAACGCCTGGCACGAGGTCGACCGCACCGCAACGTCGATCGCAGATGTCGAAGCTCAGCTGCACCGGGTAAGCACCGCCTCGCCCAGGGCCGCCTGAGTCGCATCCGAGGCCCGGGCGCCTTCCACCTCCCCCGGGAGGGCGCCCGGGCCAGAATGCGATTCGCACCACCGTCTGCCCTGGCACCGATTGGCCCAGCACCGTCTGCCGGTCAGGCGGACACGGTGGGGGCGGGCGTCGAGGACCCCGGGACCGGTGCGACGGTTTGCCAGTTCGCCCTCGACGGTCTGACCGACGATCCCGGACCGGTACCCAGGGTGGCGTAGACGTTCTCCATGGCCCGGAGGAGTATCTCGGTGACACCGGGCACAGCGGCCGGAACGACGATGGTGGGAAACGCCGTGGTGTTGGAGAGCTTGTTCACCCAGGAGGCGTTTCCTGTGGCGAAGACGCCGCCTCCGCCCGGCGATGTATACCAGGTGACATCGGAGTAGCGACCCGGGCCACGGTTGGTCACCGGCGAGTGGGCGAAGATCTCCACGTCGCGCGGACCGGGGACGGCGGTGTCGAAACGGTCGTACTCCCCCTGGACCACGTGGGGAAGGGCCTGACCCGTCGTGACACCGGTCCCCGCCCACAACCACAGCGAGGCGTCTGCCACCAGCATGTCGGCGTCGGCCCCGACGTCTTGGTACATGCTCCCGATCAACTGGCTCTCGGCCCACGAGGTCGGCGGAGCGGCCCATTCCGGTCCCGTCACCAAGGCATTGTCGGTTCCGAACAACGGGTCTTCGGCGGCTGACTTGTAGCAGACCTGGATCCGGTTGGGACCGACAGGTGAGGGCTGGAAGCGGATCTGTCGGTAACAGGCGTTGGCGCCCAGGAATCCCAGGTTGACACCGACGGTGTGCGCCCAGGTGGCCCCGTCGCGCATGGGCCGGGACCAGTATTCATCGTGGCCCAGGCTGAGCAGGCAGCGGTGCTGGAGGAGACGTTGCGGCTGTTCGTGGAGGTCGACGTCGGTCCAGTAGGTGACGTCGAGGCCGAGGCTCTCCATATGGAAGATCAAGGGGAATTCGTTGCCCATGAAATCGGACGCCCCCTGGGCCCAGTCCTGTGAATAGGGACGGTCGAACGACACCAGCCGGGACCGGTGGGCGAAGTCCTTCCCGTCCGTGCCCTGACCGAAGGCCAGGCCACCGGCCGTCAACCCGTTGTACAGGCTGTAGCCGCCCCAGAGGTTGTAGGCCTGCCAGGTCGTCACACTGTGCTGGATGACGAATGCCGCCCTGCTGGCGTCGTCTCGCACGCACAGAGGGACGTACTGCTGCTCGCCCGCGTCACCCACCAGCTTGAGCAGGTAGGCGCCGGGGGGCCAGGTGGCGTCGATCGGGATCGACACAGACGGCGTCCACCGGGTCTGCACCGTATTGAATCCCGGGATGACGGTGGGAGGAGGCTGTTCGACCCCGGCTACATCGTCCGAGGTCCATACGAGACGGCCTCCGAGGCCTTGGTAGTACCCCATCCGGTAGGCCTCGACATGAAAGCTCCGAGCGGTGGTGCTCACATAGAGGTTGACGTTGGTCCCGGCGGCCGCACTGGTGACATCGGCGAACCCTTCGATGGACCGCGGCGTCTGGGTGCCGGTGACGATCCATCCGGTCGTCCCGGGACGGGCGTTCTCTATTTTCACCCAGGTGGCCGTCGGGACCACGGCGCCTCCGGGCAGTGCCGTCAGCTGCACGCCGGGGGGGGCGTGGGGCCTTCGGCGAGGTGCCGCCGGATGACGCAGCGGTTTGGCCGCTCCGGCCGAAGCCAGCTCGGTGACACCGAAGAAGGCACCGCCGAGCCCGGTACCCGCCAGGATGCGGCGGAGAAAGGTGCGGCGCGAGACGCGATACCGGTGGTTGGCGGGCCCGGACGCTTCCGTCATCTCTCCCACGGTTCTCTCCAACTGACGACCCTGTGATTCCCGTCACCGGCCGGCCACCTTCTCGGCGCGTGCGCAGGCGGCGACTCTCCGCGTATGTGCCTCGCTCGGTAGGTGTATAGCCCGTAGAAGGGTGCCGGGGAACGTCGGGGCGGCGGCTCAGGAACGATTCGAGCTCTTGGCGGGCTCGCCCCCCGCTCGTTCCACGCCGCCGAGAGCCGGCTCCCGAGCCCACGGCATCCATCGACCCGAGGTCCGATCGGTGGATAAGGTCACCGGGGTATGGGCACGTCCTGGCCGTCGTCGGAGCCTTCGTCGGCAGGCCGGGGGTCCTGGCCGGCCGAGCTGCTCGAGGTTTGGGAACGGTCGGTCACGGCCGAGTACGGGAGCTTGACCCGGACCGGCTCGCCCGTGACCGTGCCCACGACCCCGTACGTCAGTGCGGACGGGCGCACCCTCGACGTATCGACGGGACTGACCTATCCGGCCAAAGCGGAGCGAGCCCGGCGTGACCCCCGTGTCTGCCTTCTCTTCGCCGACCCCGGGGGTTCGGGGCTCGACCATCCGGTCATGATCCTGGTGCAGGGACTGGCCACCGTGCGCGACGCCGACCTCCAGGCCAATACCGACCGCTACATACGGCTCAGCAGGAGGAAGCTGCCCGAGGTGACGAAGGGCCAACCCAAGTTCGTGCTCCAAAGGATGGGGTGGTACTACGCCCGGATCTGGATCGAGATCACGCCCTTGCACCTGAGATGGTGGCCCAGCCGGCTGCTGGACGAGGAGGCGCAGTCCTGGCACGCCCCCGAGGGGACGGCAGCGCCTCTTTCTGATCCCGCGCCCACGGGCTCTCAACCGAAAGCCTGGTTGACGCCGCCGAAGTCGTGGCGCCGGGGGGTCGAAGAGCTCTGCACCCGGATGGCGCTGCAGGACCTGACCGTGGTCGATGCCAACGGCTTCCCGATGTGCGTCCCCGTGATCAGCACGCGCCTGGTCGACGACGGATTCGTCCTGCAGCTGGGCCGCGGGGTACCGACTCTTGCGGAGGGCCCCGCCTGTCTCACCATGCACGCGCATCCCGAGAAGTTCACGGGTCAGGAGAACCACACGTTCGTGGGCCGGGTGGTACCCGAGGAGTGCGGAACCGACCATGGCGTGGTGGTCCGGATGCTGGTGGAGCGGGCGTTGGCCGACTGGAGCGTCGCCGGCAGCCGGGCCCAGTCGGCCATCGGTTTCCTCCGCAAGGGCCGGCTCCTCGCACCCCGACTCCGCTCCGAAGCCGACAGGCGGTTCCAACCGGTGCCCACGGTGAGGTTTCCGGCGCGACCCTGAGCGGTGCCGGACTCCGGCGCCGGCCGGATCACCGAGGAATCAGTCCTTGCTCACCGGGCCCCGTACGACTGGTAGCGCCGTCCCCGGCGCTATGCCCAGGCCGTCCCCGGCGCTATGCCCAGGCCATCCCCGCCTTCACCTGGAACGCGCTGATCCCTCTGGTTCCCACGGTCCCACGGACCGGGCGGCGATCGCCTCAGGAGATTTCTGGACGACGGCGAAGTGTCGGCGGGCTTCGTCCACCGGCAGGTGGGCCAGCTCGAACCAGTCGGTCCGCATGAAGTCGACACTGCCAGGCACCGCGCACCCCGCCGCATGGCGTCAGCCACCCTGGTCGGCATGCCCTGCTCGGAGAGATGGCCGGGGAGTACTCGAAAAGGCCCGCACCGGTGCGGGGATAGCCCGTCTCGAACAGTGCGACGACCATGGCCAGAAGGGAGAAGGCCCGAGTGACGGGCACGGCCCCTATGGCGCACCGAGAGTCGGTGCCAGGGGAATCATCTCCTCGTTCTCATAGGCGCGCAGACGGCCGAAGAGGTCACGCAGCTCGTTGCGACGAGACCGGTCGTTGGCATTGTTGACCAACTCCAGAGGATCGGAGTCGTGGTCGTACCACTCGTGGTCCTGGTCGTCGAAGGCGCAGTCCAGATCGAAGAGCTTGCGACCCGGGTCCTTGCCCCACAGGCCGGTCGACGGCTTCCCGCCCCCCACGCCGTAGTAACGGGCGTACTTGGTCGTCCCGTCGAAGAAGCCCCGCAGGGCGTACCGGACATTGTTCAGATTCTGGGTCTGGGCCGAGTCCTGGGCGAACAGGACGTGGTCGCGGACCGACGCCGCCGGGTCGGTCAGGACCGGAGACAGATCGCGGCCCTGGAGTCCGGGGCTGTCGGCGGCAGTCGTCGCGGTGGGGTCGATCCCGGCCAGGGAGCAGATAGTGGCGGCCAGATCGACGTGGGTGGCCAGGGCGTCGGCGGCCGTGCCGGGGGGGGTCAGCCCGGGGGCCCGAACGTAGAGAGGGACCCGCATGATCTCGTCGTAGACGAAGGGACCTTTGGACCGCAGGCCGTGCGATCCACACATGTCACCGTGGTCGGAGGTGAAGATCACGACGGTGTCGTCGGCCGCCCCGCTGTCGTCCAGGGCTTCGAGCACGGTCCCGAGACTCCGGTCCGCCAGGCGGTGGAGTTCCACGTAGTAGTCGAGATGACGCAACCAGGCCTTCTTGTCGGACGGCTCGATGTATCCCCAGAGGCCGTGCTGCTGGTCCCAACGCCACTGCCGGTGGGCCTCGGGTTTGGCATGGAGGTCGTCGGAAAAGTTCGCCGGAAGTTCCTCGAAGATCTCCTCGTAGCTGTCTGTATAGATAGGAAGGGCGTCGTCCTCCTTCCAGGCCGCACTCTCGAGGACGCGACGAATGCCCGCCACCTCTTCGGGATGGCGCTCGCGGTAGCCGGGCTGGTCGACCGGGAACCACATGACGTCATGGGGATTGACGAGGGCCACGGTCAAGAACCAGGGCGGCTCCGCCGAGCCGGTGGCGGCAGGACCGGCGTTGGTGCGAAGCCAGTGGGCGGCATTGGAGGCGATAACCGGATCGAAGTGGACGCCGGTCCCGGCCCAACCCATGAAGTGACGATCGTTGCCGTCCCAGTCGGAGAAGCCATAGGACTCCATGTCCGGATGTTCCGACTGCGAGAGGTGCCACTTGCCGATGTACGAGGAACGGTACCCGGCGGCCCGGAGCAGGGAGCCGACAGTGGGGACCGACGGGTCGAGCTCGGCGTGCTCCGGCATGATCACGTTGTCCGTGACTCCATGGCCCGGGAGGTAGCGACCGGTGATGAGGCTGGCCCGGCTGGGCGAGCAGGGTGAGGAGTGGGTGTAATAGCGGGTGAACTCGAGGCCTTCGGCGATCAGGCGATCGCGCCAGGGCAGACGGACCGAGGGGGGCAGCCAGGCCCGCTGACGTTCCTGGTCGGAGACGACGAGAAGGATGTTCGGACGACGGCTCTCCCTCGGCGTTCCCTGCTCTCGGCCTCTTTCTCCGTCGACCACGTCGGCGCCCCCTCCTCTCCCGGCGGTGGACGCCGGATCCTTGGACGGTAGCCCGACTGCGGGCCCCGGTCGGCCGGGCTCTACACTGCCGGTTTCGTGACCGGTCCCCGCCCATCCGCCGCTCCGCCAGACGGGATCGAGGTGACCGAGGTGACGTCGGTGACACCCGACATCATCGAGGCCCTGTCCCGGTTGATCCCCCAGCTCTCGTCCTCCGCCCCGGCGCCCACGGCGGCCGAGGTGGCCGAAATCGCCTCGTCTCCGGCCACCGTGCTGCTGGCGGCGCGCGACGAGGGCGGCGGCATAGTGGGCTCGCTCACGCTGGTGCTTTTCCGGGCCCCGACCGGGCCCCGGGCGTGGATCGAGGACGTGGTGGTCGACACGTCGATCCGGGGCCAGGGGATCGGCGCCGCTCTCGTCCTCGAAGCCCTCGACCGGGCCACGACGGCCGGAGCCCGGACCGTGGACCTCACCTCCCGTCCTTCGCGCCAGGCGGCCAATCGCCTCTACGGGCGGCTCGGCTTCGAACGACGCGCCACCAACGTCTACCGCTGGAGTCGCCCCGACGACGCCTGACACGATGGGGTTGTCCGGGTGTCGGTGCCGGCTGCGGTGGGTAGTCTCGATCCGGTGAGCACATTCATCACACGGTTCGAGACGTCGGGATCCGGAGTGCGTCTCGCCGTCAAGGACCTGATCGACATGGAGGGCGTTCCCACGACGGCCGGCTGCCGGGCGGTGGCCGATGCCGCCCTACCGGCGGCGGCCGATGCCGCCTGCCTGGCCGGTGCCCGGGCGGCCGGCGCCCGGATCGTGGGACGGACGAACCTGCACGAGCTGGCCTTCGGCGTGACCGGGGTGAATCCCTGGTTCGGCACGCCCGTCAACCCCCTCGACCCCACCCGGGTGCCCGGAGGCTCGTCCAGCGGATCGGCGGTCGCCGTCGCCACCGGCGAAGCCGACGTCGCCTACGGCAGCGACACCGGGGGTTCGGTGCGGATCCCGTCAGCCTGTTGCGGGACGGCGGGATTGAAGACGACGTGGGGGCGGGTCCCTGTCGAGGGCGTCTGGCCTCTTTCCCCCAGCTTCGACACCGTCGGTCCCATGGCCCGCGACGTGAGCGGGATCGAGTTGGGCATGGCTCTGCTCGAACCTGGCTTCGCCGCCGCCGCCCCGTCAGCCTGGCGGGTGGGCCGACTGCGGGTGGAGGCCGACCCCCTGATCGACGCCGCCATCGACCGGGCCCTGGCCGCCACTGGTTGGGAGATCGTGGACGTCGAGATGCCCGAGTGGCAGTCGGTGACGACAACGGCCGGGCTCCTGCTGGCGGCCGAGGCATGGAACAGCAACCGGGTGTTGGCCGAGACCCACCCGGACGGTATCGGCCGGGACGTTCTCGACCGGCTGCACTTCGGCCGCGACTCGTCCGATCAGGTTTCGCTCTCCGCCGCCCGGACGGCCCAGTCCCTGTGGAGCACTCGGCTCGCCGGGGTGATGTCACGGGTCGACCTGCTGGCGCTTCCGACCCTGACCATCTTTCCCCCCGTGATCGGCGAAGGCCACGACCTGCTGGTGGCCCGCTGCACCTTGCCGGTGAACCTGGCCGGGCTTCCCGCGCTCTCCCTTCCCGTGCCGAGCGACGGTCCCCTGCCCGCCAGCCTGCAACTGGTGGCGCCCATGAACGCCGAGGAGACCCTGGTGGCCGCCGGGCTCGTGGTGGAGGCGGCCAACCGCCAGTAGGTGTCCGCGCCCGGGATGTCAGTTCCCCTTTAGCGGCTCACGTATCGAAACCGGGCCACGAATCTTGCGGAGGCGGTCCCTGTCTTCACCGGGAGCTTGAGTTCCTCGGCAAACAGATCGGTGAACGCCCTGACCCGTTCCCCATGACCGCGGGTGAGGCGATCGTGGGCGTTCAGCGCCCCCGCCAGGGCGAGGTTCTTCTCAGCCGCCACCACGGGTTCGTCTTCAGTCCCGTGGGTCCGAGCCTCCTCGACCCGGCGAGTCAGCTCCCGGGTACTCCCCGCCTTGCGGGCCACCGCCAGGCGTTTGGGCGCACGGTCGGGAAAGACCATCGTCATCTTGAGCAACACCGCAAGTGGCAGTGCTCGTCGAGCAATCCGGTCGGTCGCCATGAGGACCACCGTCGGGACACCGAAGACCGTTACCCACCAGCCGATCCACCAGAGCGGCACGAGGAGCCGGGGAAGCACATGAGCAGTGATCGGTGTGGCCACGATGGACGAATCGTCGGAGAGATGACCCGCCCGCTACAGACTGCCCTCTGGCGGTGGGGATCCGGGGGCCAGCGGGCGGCGATGGACCACCACTTCCGACCGCTCGGGATGATCGGGATCGAGACGAATGTCGTGGAGGTCGTCGTTGGGGGGGTCGCCGGCCGCTTCCTGGACGATGGCCACCTCGTCGTCGGGCCGTCCGTAGATGGCGTCGCGCAGTCCCAACATGGCCGCGCCGAGGACGCCGCCCACCGGATGACTGCGCCAGGCGGCCAGTCGGGGCCCGGCGTCGGAGTCGTCGGCCACGTCGGCGTCGGTCTGGTCCAACCAGGCCAGCCACTGCTCGTCGGTCCAGTCCTCTGGATTCGCCGGTGGCTCCCCGGGCGGTGCCGGTGACGACGGGGGCATGTCACCCACGGTACCGGCCCCTTTCCCCGGACCACCCTCGGGTGCAGAAACGGCGGAGACTCAAGCCGGAGTGGGTGGGTCCGGATGTTCGTGATCCCGGACGACGCCCCGAGGGCCGGCTCCGTCGGCCGTGGTGGCGTCGGTACCGGCGTCGACCCGTCGACGCCAGGCCGCCTCAGCCCTGATGACGACCTCACGGAGGGGGAGGCCGGTGCGCGCCGCCACGCGGGCGGCGTCGGCGTGTTCGACTTTGACCCGGCCCGGACTGACCTTCACCCGAACGGCCACTCCCTGCACTTCGACTTCGTCCATCGCCCTGGTGGCCGGCCATCGTTCCTGAGAGGTGGCCCGGACACCGAGACTGCCGGTCTCGGCTCGCAGTGTACGGCGAACGGATTCGGTGAGGGCGGGATCCACGAGCGCACTGACGGTGTGACCGGGGCGGCCTTTCTTCATGATGACGGGGGTGATCCAGGCGTCGAGGGCGCCCACGTCGAGAAGGGCCTGGACGGAATGGGCCAGGGTCTCACCGGTGGCGTCGTCGAGATTCGCTTCGAGCAGCAGCACCGGCTGTCCGGGCTGGGCCACGGCCAAGGACTGCCCCACCACGACCTGGGTGCAATTGGGGAGACCGTCGAGTTCGTTGCTCCCGGCGCCGAAACCCGACGAGGCGATCAGCATCGGGGGCAGCGGCCCGAAAGAGGTGGCCACGGCGGCGAGGAGGGCGGCGCCGGTGGGGGTGGTGAGCTCCACGGAGACATCGCGACCCCAGGTGGGAACTCCCTGGAGGAGCCGGACCACGGCGGGCGAGGGGTTGGGGAGAAAGCCGTGGGAGGTGCGGACGGTGCCCGTGCCGGTGGCCACGGAGGACGCCGTGACGACGTCCACCCCGAGAACCTCGAGGGCGGCCGCCGTGCCGACGACGTCGATGATGGTGTCGTGCGAGCCGACCTCGTGGAAATGGACCTGGGCGGGTGATCGCCGGTGGAGTCGACCCTCGACGTCGGCCAGGGCGGCGAAAGTGTCGAGGGCCCGGCGGGCCACGCGGGGCGGGAGGCGGGCCTCTTCCACCAAACCGACGATGTGGGAGTGGGTGCGGACGATGACGTCGTCGGTGACCTCCACCACGGCGCTGGTGGCGGCGATGCCGGCGCGCAGCACGGGCTCGGTGCTGAGATGCCAGCCGGAAAAAGGCAGGCGCTCCAGGAGATTCAGGACCTCGGTGAAATCAGCTCCGGCGTCGAGGAGGCTGCCGAGGGCCATGTCGCCGGCGATGCCGGCAAAGCAATGGAACCAGGCGATGGTCACCGATGGGCCCGATTCCGGCGCGGCCGGCCCGTGATGGCCGGTCACGGCAGGATCCGGGCCACGGCGCAGGCGGCGCCGAATCCGTTGTCGATACCGACAACGGTGAGGCCCGCGGCGCAGGATGCGTGCATGGCGAGGAGGGCGGTGACCCCTTCGAGGGCGGCGCCGTAGCCGGTGGAGACGGGAACGGCCACCACGGGGGCCCCGGTGATGCCGCCGACGAGACTGGCCAGCGCTCCCTCCATGCCGGCGACGACGACGACGGCATCGGCCTCGGCCAACTCATCGACCGAGGCCAGCAGACGATGGACCCCCGCCACCCCACAGTCGGCCAGGACGGTGGGGTGGAGTCCATAGGCGCGCAGGACGGCGACGCATTCGTCGGCCACCGGAAGGTCGGCGGTGCCCGCGGTGACGACCACCACCCGCCCGGGGCGCCGGGGGATGGGCCGCCAGACGACGGTGGTCAGAGTCCCGGTGGCCGTGATCTCGGCGCCGGGGGCCGCCTCGGCGGCGGCGGCGACCTGTGGCTCGTCGGCCCGGGTGAGCAGAACCGGGCCTCCGGCCGGCTCGGCGAGCAGCTCGGTGACGATGAGGGCGCACTGCTGCGGGGTCTTCCCCGGCGCATAGACCGCCTCCCCCACCCTCTGGCGCAGGCGGCGGTGGTGGTCGACCCGGGCGAAGCCCAGGTCGGCATAGGGGAGGCGCCGCAGCCGGGCCACGGCTTCGTCGGGGGTGACGAGGCTGGCACGCACGTCGTCGAGGAGTTGGCGTAAGGCGGGCTCGTCCATGGTCGCCACTATCCTGCCCGGACATGGAGACGGCTGCGACCTCACCGGGCAGCCCGGGATCGGGGGCGCAAAAGGGCACGATCGCCTTCCTGGGGCCGGCCGGCACCTTCACCGAGGAGGCCCTGTTCACCCAGGCCGACTACGCCTCGAAGACGGTGCTGCCGGTGGGAGGGCTACCGGAGGTGCTCGAAGCCGTGCATAGCGGATCGGCCGACCTCGCCTTCGTGCCCATCGAGAATTCCATCGAAGGCACGGTGAACGCCATCGTGGACAGCCTGGTCTTCGACGTCGAGTTGCTGATCCAACGCGAGGTCGTCCTGGACATCCACATGCAGTTGATGGCTCCGGCCGGATCGGACCTGGGATCGGTCCGACGGGTGCTGTCCTTTCCGCATGCCAGTGGCCAGTGCCGGCGCTTCCTGGCCGAGCAGCTTTCTGATGCCGAGGTGGTGCCGACCAACTCCACGGCCGAGGCGGCGCGGATCGTGGGCGAAGAGCGTCGGCTCGACACCGCCGCCCTGGCGCCCCGGTTGGCGGCGGAACTCTACGGGCTCGAGATCCTGGCGTCGGCGGTGGAGGATCATCCCGACAACCAGACGCGCTTCGTGGCTCTGGCGCCGAGCGGCATCCCGGCGCCGACGGGACACGACAAGACGAGCATCGTCTGTTTCCAGCGCGAGGACCGGCCGGGAAGCCTGCATGCCATCCTGAGCGAATTCGCGGCCCGGAGCATCAACCTGACCAAGCTCGAGTCCCGACCGACGAAGCGGGGACTGGGTGACTACTGCTTTCTGATCGACCTGTCCGGACACCTGGCCCACGAGGTGGTGGCCGACTGCCTCCGGGTACTGCACGCCGAGATCGCCGCCGTGAAGTTCCTCGGCTCCTACCCGGCGGCGGGCGAGCACGGCCCCGCTGCCCGCGAGCAGGCGGAAACGGCGTGGCGTGAGGCCGACGACTGGATCCGGTCGTTGCGGAGCCAGATCGCCCCGAGCTGACCGACCCCGGTTGGGACGGCTCCGGGGGTGGCGGCCGGCACTACCCTGGACGCTTCGGAGGGATGGCAGAGCGGACGAATGCGAAGCTCTTGAAAAGCTTTGGCCCACAAGGCCCGGGGGTTCGAATCCCCCTCCCTCCGCCGTTGTTCTCGCGGCCGGCCATCCTACCCGTCAGTGTCGGGGGCCTTCGCCGCGGCCGACACCTGCGAGGGTCTCGGTGTGCCGGTGAGCGTGGTCTTCGGATGGACCGGAAGGACGACAGGGCCCCGGGGACTCTGATTGAAGTCGAAGTCCTGGGTCAGGTTGCCGAGGATCTTCTCGGATTCGCGAACATCTGGTCGCGGATCGGGTCGACCGTCGGTGGCGGGATCGAGACGTCGGCCGTTCAGAAAGTCGTCCTCGATGAACTTGTCGTAGGCATCGAAGCTCAGGGTCTGATGGTCGATATAGCCGTGTTTGGCGTAAGGGCTTATGACAACGCCCGGCACCCGAAGGCCGTAGCCGTTCTCGTCCACGGTGGGCGGCACGACGTTGTCGTAGAAGCCGCCCCAGTCGTCCCACGCCAAGAAGATCGCCGTTGATTCCCAGTCCGGACTCTTCATGACCGCGTTGATGAGGCTGGTCACGTAACTCTGGCCGTAACTGACGGGGGCAGGGGGATGCTCGCTCACCGCACCGGAGGGCACGACCCAGGACACGGCCGGGAGCGTGCCCTTCTTCGCCGCCGAGTAGAAACGGTCGACCGACTGGATATTCCCGAGTTGGTGATCAGCCTTCACCGTGTCGAACCAGGGAAGTGGGTTCCAGATCCCAGGCGTGTTGGAGTTCTGCTGAACCGGTGCGCAGGTCTCTGCCGCCGGGTTCTCGCAGTCCGGTTCGGTGCCGCTCACCACGTAGTAGCCCCAGCTGACGTGAGACTTGTGGAGCAGGTAGGTCAGATCTGTCCAGGCGTAGATGGGTTGGCCGACCGTCGTCTTCTTGTTTCCATGTTTGGGATTGCCACCACCTGTTTTCGGACCTTCCTCGCCGCCGTAGTAGGCGGGGCGGTTGGGCGGGCGCTCAGCGGGACGGGTCTGGAGGGCGTTCACGCAGCTCGAGGGGTTGTCGGCCTGGGTGCAGTAGGCGGACCACTCCGACACCAGGAAGAGGTGGGACGGCAGGCTCCACGAGGCGTTGGGCTCGAACATGTGGTCCTGGAGAACGAAGTCTTTGGCATAGGTCCAGTAGTTCGGTATGTCGCTCTGGGTGTGATAGCCCATGACGTCTGGCTGGGACGAGTTCGTGCACGTCGGGTCGGTGGGGATGAGACAGCCTTTGCGACCTGACTCGGCTTGTCCGATGAACCCGTCCATCTTTCCCCCATTGATGTCAGCCATGGCGTTGGGAGCTGAATGGGGCCCGCCGCCGTTCACGTCGGCATGATCGACATAGGGAGCGACACAGGTCCCTGTCGCCGGATCGTTGACGCACACCGAGGGAACGCCTTTGTTCATGGGGATCCCCTCGGCACCCGGGAACGTGCCGAAGTAAGAGTCGAAGGACCGGTTCTCCTGCTGGATCACGATCACGTGCCGTATCTTGTGGATACCCGCCGGCACGATGTAATGACCTGTCGGCCCACCGATCACCCTCTCCAGACTCGTGGGGGGCGGTTTTGACGGACGGCTACACGCGGCGAGCATCAAGGGTGCGAAGAGGCAAAGGAGAAGGATAAATCGCCAGGCGAAACGGCCACATGTCGATGGTTGCGGTGGCCTCATGCGTCCTCTTTACGGATCGGTCGACCGAAGAATCCGGCGGTGTGATCAATCGGTTCGCCAGCCGGTCGAGGGGTCAATTGTCTCCGTCGTCCCCTCAGTCTGCGACGTCGTCGGTATACTGTCAACCGTGGTTGTCAATCGTTTCAGGAGCCGGTAGAAGATGCAGGAGGGGATCCTCGGGAAGGTTGCGACACAGCAAGCCGTCCAGCAGCGGGTCGGGCTCGGTGTCGCCCTCCGACAAGCGTGGATCGGCTATCACCGTCGACTGGATGACGAACTGGCGGCCGGCGGTTTCGGTGGTCACGGGTTCCCCGACGGGCGAGTGCTGCGCATGTGTTCTGATTCGACCGGTACGACGATCTCGGAAATCGGTCGGCAGCTCGGCATCACCCGCCAAGGAGCGAGCAAGAGTGTCGCCAGTCTCCGTGATCGGGGTTATGTGACGGTCCGTTCCTCGGCCACGAGTGGCAGGGAGAAGTCCGTGGAGCTCACCCCTCGGGCGGCGGCCTACCTGGTCGCCCGGAGGAAGGCGCTCCGGAAGATCGAACGGCAGTTGCGCAATGCCTTGGGAGGGTCGGACTTCACCAACCTGTTCCGACTCCTGGAGGCCATTGGGGGAGACGAACAACCGCGGATGAGGGATTACCTTCAGAAGATGACGTCAGCGGGGGACTTGTCTGATACCGATATTTGACGCCAGGTAGCGGGCACCAACCGGTACGCGTCACCGATGCCAAGAGTCTCTTCTCGCCCGTCCGAGGGGTCGTCCTGAGACTGCTGTCCAGCATGGCCGTCCTCTTCGCGGTACTGGATGGTGGCGTCAGACGGCATCTTCTCCTTCAACGCCGTCTTCGCCGGATCCATGAGAGGAAAGCCCATGAACAAGCCCATCGTGGGCATGGCCTCCAGCCGACCTCGACGACAGGCTCAGATCTTGTTCAAGAACGGAACCAGGTGGTCGAAGAAGACGTTGTCGGGGTAGGCGCCGGCCGGATCGTTGTGGGAATAACTGCTCTTCCGGTTCACCAAGGTCAGGTTGCTCAGTGGGATATGGGACTGCTTGGCCAGGGTGCGGGCATCAAGGAGGACCCCCGCCCCACCCAGCCGAGCTCCGAAGGCGTAGATGTGCAGGTTCTTGGGGAGGTGGTGACCCATGGTGGCGTTGACATCGAGCACCTTCTGCGAGGGATTGGCGTTCCCGTTGTCCACGGCGCTCGTGTCGTCGGTCAGACGCTGGGGGAAATACCATTCGGTGCCGTCGACACTCTTCATCGGATAGCCCGAGAACATGGTGGCGAAGCGCTTGATGGGTGTGAGGGCACCGGCACCGTTCCAGCCGTGGACGGTCCCCGACGGCGAGACTCCCTTTCCGAGGTGGGCCTGGGCCGCCAAGAGGCTCGCGGGCGACGTCGCCGCGTTCAGGGCATAGCCGTACTGCCCCAGGTTGGTGACCGGAACGGCGGGCACGATGTCAGCGGGCAGAATCCCTGAGGATTCACCCAGTGACGCTGAATTGGGATCGAGGAGTGCGGCCGCCGATCCCGTGGCGTTGAACACGCCGGCGTAGGGCGCCGGGATCGTCCCGAACGTGAGCCACGGAGAGGCCGTCGGAGCATCGAGTGACGCCAGAGTCTGGGTGGCCGTGGCCGAGCTCGGTGGTCTCCCGATGCTGCCCCCGTCGATGTAGACCAGGCCGGCCAGGTCGTCGGCCCCGGCGCGGCCTTTGAAATTCCAGGCGGCGTAGGCGGTGACGACGGCCCCGCCCAACGAGTGGCCACCGAGGACGACCTTTCCCCCGAGTTTCTTGGCCGCCTTGATCACGATGCGGAGGTCCTGAACGGCCACGTTCATTCCCCACTGTTTGGCGAATGCGACGGAGGAATTGGGGATGAGTTGGAAGTGATCGGTGATGCTCGGGTCTTTGAGATAGCCGAGGTAGTAGTCGAACAGCTCCTTGGAGGTGACCTTCTTTTCTTTGTAGAGATTGAGGACGGACTGGTCTTCGAGCAGGTTCTCCCGGCGCTCGACCGACCAGACCTGCCAACCCTTCGTCTTGGCCACGATCCACTGGGCCAGCGGCACGAAGTAGGCGGCACCGGCCGAGGTCCCGGGCTCGAGAACGAGGATGTTCTTGGCGCGGCTCGGTCCGACCTTGATCACGCCTACCTTGTCGTACTTGGCCGGTGTTCCCGGAGCGGCGAAACCCTTCATCCAGGAGACGGCCAGCGGCTTGACGGAAACGCTGGCCGAACTGGCCGCACTCGGAAGTCCCGCCAGCACGATCGCCGTGGCCACCACCGTCAGCAGGCCCCGGCCCGTCTTCCCCGTCAGTCGCATCTTCCCCGTCCTCCTTCGCGAACGATGTTCGCTACGATAGGATCGGTGTTCGCAGCAAGCAAGCAGCCCGACGAGACGCAGGCCGGGACCGCCGCATGGTGGCGGAATCGGTACCCACAGCGGCTCCGGCATCGCGACCGGGGACTCACGTTGGAAGGGATCTGCACGGCCGCTCTCGCCATCCTCGACCGCGACGGACTGCGCGAGCTGACCATGCGCAGACTGGCCGACGAGCTGGGAACGGGTCCCGCTTCGCTCTACCGGTACATCGCCAGTCGTGAAGAGCTCCTGGTGGAGTTGGCGGACAGGTTGATCGGCGAGCTCTCAGCACCAGACGAATCACTGGGTTGGCGTGACGCCGTCGAACAATTGGCGCACGAACTCCGCCGAGTCCTGTTGGCCCACGGAGGGGTTGTTCTGCTCATCACAAATGGACCTCTTCTCGGCCCCAATTCGATGCGGCTACGGGAGATGTTCTGGCGGGTGATGGACCGTGACGGTTGCGAACCACAATTCGCCGTCCAGACCTACTTCACCGTCATCCACTTCGTGGTGTGCTCGGCTCTCTTCGGTGCCGGTACCAGCCGAAGAGGGAATACCACCTGGGAGGACAGCCGGCGCCGCGGCTCGGGGTTGGCCGATCTGCTCGACGTCCTACCGGCGCGGCTCTACCCGACCGTGCTCAAATTCAGCGAATTCGGTGACCGGCCCGATCCTGAATACGACTTCGACTTCGGGCTCCGCTCCCTTCTCGACGGCCTCGAGATTGCGTCGGGGGCCGTGAAGGCGACCGGGAACGGGCCACCGAACTGAGGGGATGGACGGTACCGCAGGATCCCGAGGCCCGGAAAGGAACGTCATCAATGGCAGTGGACGTAGTCACCGAGATCACCATCGACGCTCCCCGAAGTGACGTTGCCGCGTACGCCGCCAATCCCGACAATGTGACCTCCTGGTACGCCAACATCGAGGCCGTCGAGTGGAGGTCGCCCAAGCCGGCCGTGGTCGGCTCCAAAATCGTCTTCGTGGCTCGCTTCCTCGGCAGTCGGCTGGCCTACACCTACGAGGTGAAGGAGGCCGTCCCCGGGTTCCGGTTCGTGATGAGCACTGACGATGGACCCTTCCCCATGGAGACGACGTACAGCTGGGAGGACACGCCCGACGGTGCGACGAGAATGACGTTGCGCAACCGGGGTGAGCCGTCCGGGCTCTCGAAGCTCGGACGGCCCTGGATGGTGAGGGCGATGCGCCGAGCCAACGGCAAGGACCTCACTCAACTGAAGAGGATCCTGGAGTCGACTTCCCTGCCCCCCGGTCCCCGGGGCTGACGAGGATTTCCTCCCAACCTGTCCATCAGGGTCGTCGACCGGCGTCAATTGAGCAGGCGGAGATCCCGCCTCGGCGGCCAGACGAACGAGGACTCATGGCCGGTTATGCCGCCTTCAGCAAGGAGCTCGCCTCGCACGGCCGCCCCTTCACCAGCGACCCGCTCAACGGACCGGAGACAGCCACCACCGTCCGGGTGCGACACGGCCAGACCCTGATCGTCGACGGACCCTTCGCCGAGACGAAGGAATGGATATCGGGGTTCTACATCATCGAGTGCCCGGCGCGCCGAGCTCACCGACTGGGCCACCATCGTGCGCCTCTACAACCACATTTTGCAGTGGGAGCCGACCGCGGTGGTCAAGCTCAATCGAGCGGTGGCTGTCGCCATGGCCCAGAGGCCGGCCGACGGGCTGGCACTGCTCGACCACCCGACCCTGTCCGACGTTCTCGTCGACTATCACCTGTATCACTCGACGCGAGCCGATCTGCTGCGCCGGGCCGGGCGAACCCAGGAGGCGGTTCGGCCTACCGACGGGCTCGGCGGCAGACGAACAACGCCGCCGAGCACAACTTCCTCGATCGCCGGCTGAAGGAACTGGGTGACGCCGTGGCCGGAGGTTGAAGGGGTCAGCCGGGTGGATGGCGACATCCGGGAGCCGAGAGTGGGCACGCCGTCACCGGTGAGGGCGGCCCAGGCGTCCTTGCGACCCGTCATGGCCAGAACCAGTGACACCAGAGGTCCCGCGGCTTCGGGGCCGTCGCCCGCTGTCAGTTGGTATCGCTCGCCCGTAGCCGGAGTCCGGCGATCCTCTTCTTCGAACCGAGGAGGATGTTCGATTTCTTGTGGGAGTCGGCCACGGCCACGACCGCCTCTTCCGGCGGCTCGTGGGCGATGCCCAGAGGGCGCCGGATGTCCTCTGCGTGGACCACGATCTCTCCCCGCATGGCCATGACGGGTGCAGGCGGGTGATTGGTCGTGGTCGTCCGGGCCCGGAGTCGCTCGATCTGGACCGGCGGATCGAGAGGGCCAAGACGCTTGGCCACCCGGTCGGTGAAGACCGGGAACTTGAATCCGGCGGAGATCAATTCCTGGTAGAAATTGCCCGGCGTCTGCTCGGTGGCGGCCAGGATGTGGCCGGTTTACTGGTGGACCGACCACCCGATCCGGCGCAGAGAGACGGTGTCGCCCGGGCCTCGGCGGACAAGCCGGCCACGGTGTCGGCCATCAGGGCCCTCTTCGAATGGTCTTGCTTCCCGGTCTCGTCTGTCTTCGTGGAAACGACCTCTCTCGTCGGGGCACCTGCCCCGGGACCAAATCCCTGACGCTGGCCGAGCTCCCGGATCGACAGCCCCCGGGAAGAGTTCCGCAGAATCGTTGTCGTGAGCACAGGCCGCCGAGAGACACGGACAGTGACGGGACCCGGACAAGATGCAGGTGGTCGGTCACAGTAGGAGAGGTCCGCCGGGCGGTCGGGACGGCGCCGCCTGGCTCTCCCGCCGCCCGGGTCACGTGACGGAAGTCGATGGTCGAAATGCCCGATCCCCATGGGCGGCCATGCCTAGACTGCGCCGCGTGGCGCGAGTGGTAGCTGTAGCGAATCAAAAAGGTGGCGTCGCCAAGACGACGACGGTGCACTCCCTGGGATTTGCCTTGGCCGAGTCGGGACACCGAGTGTTGCTCATCGATCTCGACCCCCAGGCCTGCCTGACCTACTCCACGGGGCTCGAGCCGAGTGGGTTGAATGCGTCGCTGCACGACGTCTTCGTCAGGACGATGAAGGCGGCCGACGTCCGCTATGTGGTGGGCGGGGTCGAAGGTCTCCATATTCTTCCCGCCACCATCGATCTGGCCAGCACCGAGGTGCACCTTCTCACCCGGACCGCCCGGGAACATGTTCTGCGCCGGGCGCTGAAGGGTCTGCACGACGAGTACGACATGATGCTGATCGATTGCCCGCCGTCGCTCGGGATCCTGGCCATCAACGGTCTATGCGCCGCTGACGAGGTGTTGATTCCGCTTCAGTGCGAGACGCTGTGCAGCCGCGGCGTGGGACAATTGCTCGAAATGATCGACGATGTACGCATGTTCGCCAACGCCGATCTCAGAGTCCGGGGAATCATCAACACCCTGTACGACGAACGGACCAGTCATGGTCGGGGTGTCCTGGCCGACGTGAAGGAGCGCTACGGGCTCGAGATCCTCGACCCCCCGGTGCGGAAATCCGTCCGTTTCGCCGAGGCTCCCGAGTTCGGTCGCTGCATCTTGCAGCACGCGCCGGCTTCGGCCGGCGCCGAGGCATACCGCGCCCTCGCCCGCGAGCTCGCCGTCGAACGGTGTCTCGTCAGTTGAGAGGCCGGGGCCGACGGGGCAACGGGATGAACAGGTGGAGGGAGAGCCGTGTCTGAGCCCCCCGACCCGCTCGGCAAGCGCGCTCTGTTCTGGGCACCGGCGCAGCGACAAGAGGCCGGGCCGATGCGACCGGAGAAGCGGGTGCCGCCCGGACGACAGGCGTTGTTCTCCGGCGGCGACCCGAACACCGCGGCCCCGGTGACCCCCAAGAAGAACGGTGCGCCGCGCGCTCCCCTGGCCGGCATGACCCGGCCGGCATACGGTTCCCGGCCGTCGCGCCTGCAGAAGGCGCCGGCCAAGACGACCCGATCAGCCAAGCCGATCACGTCGGTCAAGCCGATCACGTCTGTGAAGAAGGTGACCAAGCCGGTCGGGACCGTGAAGGTCAAGGCGGCGCCCGCCGGTGGCCGGAATGGGCCGATCGGCTTGTCATGCTCGAAATGCGGGACCCACAGCGAAGTCGACGTTCTCAAGTACCTGGTCCTGCACCTGCCTTACTGGGTATGGCGGCCGGGCCGGGGCTACACCAGCCTGATGAAGTGTCCGGCGTGCGGGAAGCGGACCTGGGTCAGCGCCTCGTGGGGTCCCGGACAACACTGACAGTCGGCACCGGTCTCGGCTGACTACGCCCACCGCGGACCGGCGTCAGCCGACACGCCGGGATTAGCCGGGAGTCAGCGGACCATGTACCAGGTCAACCGGTTGCAGGAGCTGAGGGCGGCCAGGGTGTCGGCCTTGGTGTCCCCGATGACGGCGCAGATGGTCTTCTCCCCGCAGCATTTGTGCCGCTTGACGACCACCTTGTCACCCGTGGTCGAGTCGACCGAGTAGAAGGTGTCCTTCTTGGCCTTTATGGCCTTGCGGACGTCCACCACCGACATGCGTTCGAGCGCCCGCTTGCCGCGGATGACGCCGACGCCGGTGACGTGCTGGTGTCCGGTCGCCGGCTTGCGCTCGACACAGACGACTCTGTAATTCGCCACCATCCCCCCCTCGTCCCGCCGGTCCTGGCGGCCCCCCCGGATCGAGGGACATGGTAGGACGCGGCGGGCGGCGAGGGGAAGAGGATCAGGTGGCCGGACCGCTGGCCAGGGTGACGTCGGCGTTGTGGCTTTGACCGGAGGAGTCCGTCCACTGGACCTGGACCGAATCGCCGGGAGCGTGGGCGGCGATGATGGCGGAGAGCGCGGGGGGAGAGCTCACTGTCTTGCCGCCCACCGAGGTGATGACATCGCCTTGGGCCAGTCCGGCCTGTTCGGCCGGTGAGCCCGAGGCCACGCCGGCCACCATGGCTCCCGTGACCGTGCCACCCTGGCCGAGGCCGCCGAAACCCGATCCGCCGGTGCTCGATGCCGAGATCTCGACGCCGAGGAAAGCGGTGGGGCCGATGTGGATGACTGATGAGCTCTTGCCCGCCTCGATCTGCTTGGCGATGGTGATGGCCTGGTTGATGGGGATGGCATAGCCGTCACCGCCGGCCGAGGAGAAGGCGAATGACGATGAGGCGGCCGTGTCGATGCCGATGACGTCACCGTTGCTGTCGACCAGTGGTCCACCGGAGTCACCGGGCTGGACGTTGGCGTTCACCTCGATGAGCCCGGTCAGTTGTTCGGCGTTTCCCCCCCCGCCGTCCGAGGCGGTGATCGCCTGGTTGAGTGTGGTCACCGTTCCGGTAGCCACACTCGGGGTGCCGCCCACTCCCCCGGCGTTGCCGATGGCGGCGATGCTCTGGCCGACCGTGACCTTGGAGGAATCTCCGATCGACACGGTGCGCAGGCCCGAGGCGCCATGGAGCTGGAGCACGGCCAGGTCGCCGGTGCGGTCGTAGCCGACCACGGTGGCCGTGTAGGTCTTTCCGTTACCGATGTCGGTGGCCGAGATGCTGGTGGCGCCGTCGATGACGTGGTTGTTGGTGAGGACCACACCGTTCGAGGTGAGGACCTGGCCGGTTCCCGCCGCCGAAGCGTTCTGATAGCTGAGGGTGACGTTGATGTCAACGAGTCCGGGGTTCACCTTGGCCGACAGGGTGGAGGCGCTGGGGGCGTTGCCCGATCCCGCTCCCGAAGGCGCCGTGGTGCCCGATGATCCCGAGCCGAAGGGGTTGGACACCGATCCCGATGATCCGGAATTGCCGCCGTTGTTGGAGGCCACACTCGTGGTCGTGGTGCCACCCGGACGCCAGACGGCGTAGCCGACACCCACGCCGACGAGCATGGAGGTGACGGCGAGGAGGGCCACGACGCCGGCCACGTGCGAACGGCGGCGGGCGTGGGCCGGCGGCGCCACCGGAAGCGGTCCCCAGGCCAGGCCGTAGGGGGTGTGGACCGGACCCCAGGCGCCGGACCCGGCGGTCGGCGGAGGGCCGGCGGTCGGCGGAGGGCCGGCGGTCGGCGGAGGACCGAGCGGAGGCGGCAACGGGGGAACCCAACTGGCCGACGCCGGGCCGAGGGCGATGGGCGCCGTCGGCTCGGCCGGCGGGCCCGAAGACGCGGCGGAGGGGGCGCTCGGCGTGCCGGGTAACTCGGTGGTCGGGTCTTCGGGGCCCGGGGTGGGGGCGTCGGGGGTGTCCATGGTTCTCCTCAAGAATTCGTGAGCACTGATGCGATCATCTGCTCCTCAGTACACCGACTTTTCCTGAGGATTCGCTTTGTCCCCCCTGTGAGTTCGTCAAGACGAACCCCGAAGCCGCCCGGGCGGAAGGGGGGCGCCTTTTCGTGGCCGGAGCCACCCCGGTCGTGACCGGGCTGCACTGCCCAGGCTACCCGAGGTCGATGACAGATTGGACCTGAATGCGCAGGAATCAGGCCTGGTTTCGGTGCCTGATCCCACGTCGGCGGTCATCGGGAGGAGCCCCCGGGGTGACGGCCCGGGCGCTGGGCTGAGGGCCGGGCGCCGCCTTCGGCGTCAGGAGGGATCAGGCCGGCAGGCACCTCAACAATGGGGGGTGTTGAGGACCGACTGGCTGTCGCCGGTGGCGCATTCCTCGTACGACGTCGGCGACCAGACAGCGCCGTTCGGAGGTATGAAGAAGGGAGGGAAGAGCGTCTGCAAGGACGTGTCGTAGTTGTAGTTCTTCAGGTATCCCGTGTGTCCCGTCGTCCCTACCGCTCCACGGAAGTTCTGGGCGATCGACCCGAAGACGTTGAGAGCGCCCAGACCGGAGGCCGACCACCAGTTGGTCACGTAGAAGGAGTCCTGGAGCGCCAGGATGGCGGCGTCGATCTCGACGTGGGGGACGTCGGCGACGATGACGGAGTTCTGGGCGATGAGGCCGAGGGTGTCCGACGAGTCACTGGTCGGCTGGCCGTTCACCTTCACTATGTTGGCCGATGGATAGGTCAGGCTTCCTGTGATGGTGATGTTGGACGGCGCCGCGCTGCCTGTGCAACGGGCATTGGTGGCTGTCACCGTCGTGGTGCTGCACGTGACGATGTCGAGGCCGCCGGTCATCTGGCCGCTGATCGAGACATTGCCGTTCACGAAGATGAGGCCCGAAGTCAGCTGATCGACGGAGATCGGACTGGAGCAATTGTTGGTATTGGAAGCCACGTTGTCGACGGAGGCTCCGGAACCCGACCAGGTGACCTTCGTCGTGCCGCCGGCGATGCTCAACCCGAGCGTCACGTTCACGGGGCTGACGGAGTTCCCGCTTCCACCCGTGATGAAGCATCCGTAGGACCGGGCCGGGCTGAGGTCGGCCTCGGAGTTCTGGGGGATCTGGTTCCCCACCTTCTGGTAACCACTGCCGTTGGCGAAGTTCGGCACCGAACCCGAGCAGCCGCCGCCGTTGCCGTCGACGTAGACCGACGTGGGGCCGGTATTGGTGTTGTAGATGTTCCCGCTCTGGAGCCCGGCATCGAAGGTGGGCGAGCCACACAGACGAAAGGTGTCGTCGGAGAAGACCGGTCCGTTGAGCTCGTCGCCCGACACGAAGACGACGATGCACCCCGGCGGTGGGCCGTACTGCGGGACGCTGTGGTTGCCGTTGGCGTAGTCGGGGTCGAGCTGCCCGTAGTGCACGCCGCAGTCGGCATATCCCGACGGGGGGTTCGGCATCTGGGCGGCGATGGTGGGGTCGAGGGTCTCGTAGTTGCTCCAGTAGACGTCGTCCAGCGTCGAAGCCGGGGCGACGGCGTACTGGAATGTGCGCACCACGGTTCCCGAACCGACCCCGGCCTTGCCCGTGACCTGGAGGCTGATGAGGCCCGAGTTGTTGTACGGCAGGTACGAGTAGTACTCGGGAGGCGAGGTGGACGCCTGGACCCAGCCCGACATGGCGGGATTGCTGGGGTCTTTGTTGGTGGCCGTGTAGATGCCGTAGGCGCCGTTGCCATCGAGTTTCTGGAGATAGTCATTCAGGCCCGCCTGGGCGGCCTGGTAGGCGGCCTCGTAATTCAGATTGCGCGTCGTCTGGGGCAGCTGGTCCACGGTGGTGGTGGCGATGGCGATGGGGATCGAGGCCAACAGGGTGACGGCGATCAGGACGAAGAGAAGAGCCTGGCCGCTCTCGCCCCCGAGGCTGCTCAGCCGGCTCCGGATCTGGCGCCCCACGATGGTCAACATGCGCCCGAGGCCCCTATCTGGCTCAAGGCGTACTGACACGCGTATTCGACGTTGTTGGTCACGATGGTCGGGTCCGACAGCGTGGTCTGGGTGACCTTGGCCGCGCCCACCTTCGGGGTGTCCAGAACCAGAGTGGAGGCCGCGGACGTGAAGTAGAAGGTATTGGTCGTCACATTGTGGACCGTGGTCGAGACTTCCTTTGTCGTGAGGGTGAACACGGTTGAGGAGTCGACGTTCTGGACACGGGCCTGGGTGATGACCGAGCCGGCTCCGGCGGTCGGCGTGCACCCCACCCCCGTGCAGGTCACGGTGAGGATGTGGGTGGACGTGTTCAGGGCGATGCTGATGGCCGGGGTGCCCCCGCCCAGTTTGGCCGAGAAGGCGAGGCTGGTGGCCGTGATCGGGGTTCCCGGAGGCGAGCTGGGCACAGCCGGGGCGGTCCACGTCGTGGTGGCGGCGTGGAGGTCACGGGTGATCGCCTGTTGGGCGCCCTGCATGTAGTCGAGCGCCTGGGTCCGGTCGGTCACCTGCACCTGGCGCGCCTGGATGACGGTGACAGAGGCGTCGACGGAGACGATCACGATGGTGAGCAGCAACGACGAGATGAGAACCTCGACCAGGCTCATGCCCGATTCGTCGCGTCGCCGTCCCCGCTGTCTCATTGGACGATCACGGTGGCTCATTGCACGTTCACGGTGACCGACGCCCCCGGACCGAGGAGCGAGCTGCTGGCGAACGACCCCCCACTGGCGATGTAGAAGCCCGAGGGCGTGACCTTGATGACGACCTGGACCGCCTCGGTGGCCGAGCTGTAGCCGACGTGGGTCGAGGGGTTCGTCCATGTGGCGCTCAGCAGCCAGACGCCGTAGGGCAGGCCGACCAGGGTGTAGGGCGTGCCCGCCGGGACGCTTACGACCTGGGTCACGGTTCCCGTCGAGGTGGCGAAGCTGCCGCTGTTGGTGGCGGTGAAGACGGCGCTCAGCACCGTCGACCCGACCGGCGAGGCCGAGGTGGTGTAGGTGGCCATACCGAAGCCGTTGAGGGCCACCGTGGCCAATGTGGTCGAGCCGTTCATGAAGGCCACGCTCCCCTGGGCCGGGCCCCCCGACGCCGCCGTCACCGTGGCCGTCAGCGTGACCGGGCTGTTCCAGGAGCTCGGGTTGGCGCTGGAGGTGAGCGTCGTGCTCGTGCTCAAGGCGGTGACCTGCTGGGTCAAGGTGGAGGACGTGGAGGCCGCGAAATTGGCGGGCGACGGCGCGTAGGCAGCCGTCACGCTGTAGCTCCCGCCGGCCAGCCCGGACAGGGTGCAGTCGACGCTGCCCGCCGACAGGCTCAGGCTCACGCAGCCGCTGATGTCGCTGCCGCCGTTCTTGAAGGTGACCGTCCCGGTGGGGGTGGCCGTCGACGGCGAACTGGCGGCAACGGTGGCCGTCAGGATGGCCGAGGCGCCGTAGGCGCTGGGATTGGGGTTCGACGTCACCGTGGTCGTGGTGGGGGCGGCCGTGATGGTCTGGGTCTTGGCCCACGAGGTGGAGGATGTCCACTTCCCCGACGCCTCGTAGGTGGCGGTGATGGAGAGCGAGCCGACGGGCAGGGCCGAGGTGCTGATCGACGCCACCCCGTTGTTCAGCGAGGAGTCGCTGCCGATGAACGTTCCTCCGTTGTAGAAGTCCACCGTGCCGGTGACCGGGCTACAACCCCAACCCCCCCAACCCGAGTCGCACGTCACGGTGGCGCTGAGCGTCACGGGCGAGCCGTAGGTCGCCGTGGACGGCGTCGACAGGGTGGTCGACGTCGAGCAATTGGAGCTGCAGCCCCAGACGAAGTAGGCGTGGCGGCGGTGCTTGCCCCGAACCTTGCTCGACCAGGTGGCGGTGGTGGTGGACAGATTGAGCGTGGGCATCACCGTCGTGCCCGAGGTCGGGCAGTTGGTGTCGGTCCCGGTACCCGCCGCGTTCTTCACCGCTGCCGTCACGGCCGCGCCCGACACCAGGCTGGCGCCCTGTTGCACGAAGATCTGGACGGGGACGAGGGGGATGGTGGGTGAGCCGGTGCCGCCGGCCGTCAGGGTGACGGGCTGGCCGTCGGTGGTGCCCCCGTCCGGCGCGCTCTCGGTGCCGCACGAACCGGCCACCACGTAGTAGCCGGGCGACCCGGCCATGGGGAAGACACTGGCCGGTGAAGCCGAGACGTAGGGGCTGACCACCAGGTTGCTGCTGTAGAACGACAGGGGCAGGCTGTTGATGTTGGACGGCAGAATGGGGTGCACCCCGTCGGCCATGGGGACCGAGTAGACGGCGTTGACCGTGGCCGCCCGGTCGTAGGCGGTGGCCGAGGCGGCACTGGCCCCCGGCGAGAACGTGATGGACGTGGTGGAGCCGGCGGCCACCGACAGGTTCGACTGTGTCGGCAGGGTGGTCAGGTTCTGTTCGGTCAGGTAGCCGGACAGCGTGGCGAAGGAGATCGTCCACGTCGTCGGCGAGACGGCCACGTTGGCGAACAACGCACAGCCGCCGGCGCTCGTCGTCACCGTCTGCGGACTTCCCGACGACGGCGTGGCCGTCACCGAAACATTGGCGATGGGATTGCCCGTCGCCCCCTGGATGCTGACCAGAATGGATCCGAGCGTCGGATTGATGGCCGAGGCGGGGACGGCCAACAGGCTGGTCTCCTGCACGAGGAGCTTCGTGGCCGCCGAGGAGCCGCTCAGCCACCAGGTGGCGCCTGCCTTCTGGTCGGTCCAGGTGGCCCAGATGGTCACCTTCAGCATGGCGCCGGGGTCGCTGGCCGGCGATTGGCACTGCGTGTAGGCGGGGTCGTAGGGAGCCACCTCCCTCTCGAGGAGGTAGGTCTGACCGGAGCTCAGCACCGGGGTCAGGGCGGTGTCCCCTTGCTGGCCGAGCAGGGTCGAGACGCCCGACGCCAGTTGCTGGTCGAGGGTGGCCGAGGCGATGGCCGTGGCCTGCTGCTCGTAACGCGAGTTGGCCCCGATCTTGAACGACGTCTGGAGCAGCGATGAGACGGCCGCCAGCACCGTCATCAAGATGGCCAGGGCGATGATGATCTCGAGGATCGAGAAGCCCCACTCCCGGCGGCCGGCGTCATCGGTCGCCGACCGGGACGAGAGTCTCGTCGATCGCCCTGGAGACATGGGGCCGACACGTCCCGACGCCCGGCGCCACCCCCTACGATCACGGTCGATCAGCAAGTTCCCACTCCAAGTGACATCTTAACTACTATCTGTGTAATTAATAAGGGAAGGCCGTTATCTCGAGCCCGACCCGCGGCTACTTCTTCGGCAGATGCACGGCCGAAGTGAAGAAGACAGGCAGGAATGGACCCGGAGAACGGGTCCCCGGGGCCCGTCCCCATCGCCGCCGCCACCACCGCCGCCACAGAGTCACCACAGGATCAATGGCCCCGGGCCCCAGGCCCCTGACGCCTGAAGGGGGCCCTCCTGGCCCGGGACCGCGCCCCCGGCGGCGACGCCGGAAGATTCAGGCCCGGGCGGTGAAGTGGTAGCTACCGGCCGCCACCGACAGGGTGACCCGACCTCCGACGGCGCCGACGACGCTCACACCGGCGGCGTGGCCCAGCGGCTTTCCCCCTTCGGTGAGGGCACCGGGACGAGCGGCGGGCAGGTGCACCCGGGCCGAGGCGTTCGGCGGCAGCACGAGGGCGAGCTCCGTGCTCGATCCCGTCCGGCGCCAGTCGACAGACGCCGTCCCCGCCGGGGTGGGCACCCGGCCGGAGACATCCAGCCGTCCGGGAGGGGGCCGAACGTCGAGGACGGTGGCCCCGCTCGGGGCCGGTGGCGTACCGGGGGCGACGCCGAGCAGGACCTCCTGCATGGCCACCAGGGCGCCCGATCCCCACCCGTGGGACAGGCTGTCGCCGATCAGGTCGCTCGGCGTCCAGGTCTCCCAGGTGAAGGTCCCACCGGCGGCCACGATGCGGGCCCATCCGGGGATCCGGCTGTCGGTGAGCAGACGCACGACATCCTGATCGCGGCCCGCCGCGTGCAGGGCCCGGAGCAATTCGAGTCCGTGGTCGGGGCTGACCGAGATCCCGAGACCGGCCACGTAGGCCCCCACCGCCGTCACCCGGGCCGCGGGCACCACGCCGTAGGCGAGGGCCGAGGCGTTGACCTGCTGCGAGGCGTGCGGACTGAGCGTCCCGTCCGCCTTCAGGCCGTCCACGTAGACGCCGTCGCCGCGCACGAGGCGGGCGTTGACCGCCGCCATCAGGGCGGCGGCGCGCAACCCCTGAAGAGTGACCTCCCCGTCGTCACCGAGGACGCCGGCCACCTGGCCCATCCGGTGGAAGGCGTTCACCGCCATCACGTTGATGGTGGTGTCGGCCACGGTGTCGAGGTCGTAGCCGTAGAGGGGATCGCCGTTACTGCCGAGCGAGAGCCCGGTGACCAGTCCCGTGGTCCGGTCCATGTGACCGGCCAGGTAGTTGCCGATGTTCTGCAGCGTCGTCTGCAGCGACGCCAGCGTGTCGACGTCCCCCGTGTTCAGGTAGTAACGCCACACCCACTCGGGATAGAGCTCGGTGAAGGTGGGGAAGTCCCGGGCCCCGTCGCCGTTGGGATAGACGGCGTTGACCCGGCCGTCGGGCCAGTAGCGCCTCTGCGACCGGGCGAAGTCCCGCAGCCCCTGCCCGGTCAGGTTCTGTTCGCCGAAGGCCCGCATCACGACCTGGGACTCGGTGGCCCCGTCCCACAGGAAAGGGCCCTTCTCCCGGGTGGGCGTGTCGATGAACTGCTCCTGCGAGGTGTAGAGCGCCGAGCGGCGGGTGAGCGCCCAGACGTCGTTCAGCATCGGGACCGAGGATGCGAAGGTGGCGTCCGGGACACGGGGCATGGCCGCGTGCCGGGCCACCAGCGTGACCTGGGATCGGCCCAGGGCCTCACCCGGATCGTCGATCTGCAGGTAGCGGAAGCCGAGGAAGGTGAAGGGCAGGAACGTCTGTGCGCCGTGGCGCTGGACATAGGAGAAGCTCAGATCGGTCCCCTGGGTCCCGTGCACGGTGGAGACGTGGCCGTCGGCATCGAGCAGGTAGCCGACGTGCATGGGAACCATCCGCCCGCTGACTCCGTGGCGGAACGTGACCGCCGGGCGACCGGCGTAGACCTTTCCGAAGTCGACCACCACGGCACCGCCGGCGAGCGTTTTCACCGACACCGGCGCCACCGGCTCTTCGACGATCCGACTCCGCTGGGCGACGAGCTGTGTGAAAGGAGCGGTGCCCACGGGACCGAGAACGGCCGGGGCCGTCCAGCCGCGGTCGTCGAAGCCGCCATCGGACCATCGCAGCGGCGCCGCCCGGCCGTCGATGTTTTCCACGAAGTCGTTCCCGTCGGTGTTCCGGTAGCCGCCGGGCAGCCATTCGCCGGGGTGCTCACGCCAGGTGCCGTCGGTGGCGATCACCTGGTGACTGCCGTCGGTGAAGTGGACCGACAGATGCACCAACAGGCCCGGGGCGGACTCCGGTCGGCCCTGGCCGGCGCCGTACCAGCGATGGAGCACCCCGATGCCGTTGTCGGCCCCGGGCCGGATATGGGCGGTCACGTCGGTGGCCTGGACGTAACTCTCGTCGGGGTAGGAGAAACTCGGCCCGCTGTCGACCTCCGTCCCGTTGATCCACAACTGGTACTTGTGAGCGGCGGCCACGAACGCCGTGGCCCGGGCCACCGCCTTGGACGGCACCCGTCTGGTCGTCCGCACGTAGGTGTGCCTGTCCGGTTGAGGATCGGCGACCGCCGGCTGCAACCACTGCGCCCGCCAGTCCCCGTCGCGCAGCCCGGTGGTGAACGAGGCCGGGGCCGAGAACGCGCTCCATCCTCCGGGGCCACGGGTGGACAGACGCCACTGGTAGGCGGTGTCGGCCGACAGAGGCCGGCCGCCATAGCGGACGAAGGCCTGGCGGGCCGAGCTCACCTGGGCGCTGTCCCAGATCGTGCGCGGAGCCCGCGTCCGGCTCGTCGTGCTCACCACGATCCGGTACCCGATCTGCCGGGCCCCCCGGCGGCCGTCGTCCATCTCCCAGGCGAAGAGCACCTCGTCGGGGTCGGCGCCGACGGTGCCCGCCACCCCGTTCACCGTCAACCGTCGCGGCGCCGACGGTGCCCCGGTGGAGGCCGGATCCGGAACCGACGCCCCCACCAGCCGGGGATGCACCGGCGTCGTCGGGGATGCCATCGACGGAAGCGCCACCGTCACCGCCGTCGCCCGGGCGCTGTTGGCCAGGAACGTCCGGCGGTCCGACCGGTCCGGCGCCCGGTCCGACCCCGCGCTCACGGTCCCGCGATCCGCCGGACGCGGTTGGCGCCCTGATCGCTGAAATAGATCGACCCACCGGGTCCGGCGGCGACCCCGTAGGGGTAGACGAGCCGGGTCGAGATCCACTTCGTCCCGTCGCCCGCCGGCCCGGCACCACCCACAGGGAGCATCCCGGCCAGCGTGTACATGTCCCCGCCGATCACCCGGCGGCCGAACACCGTGGCGTCGTGGGCCGCCACCTCCCGGATGGACCGCTCGTCGCTGTCGGCGATGAAGAGGTCGCCGGCGCCGTCGACGGCCAGACCGGTCGGAAAGTTCAGGTCGGCGGCCGGTCCGGCGGCCGACAGGCCGTCGTTCAGGTAGTCGCTGTGTGCACCTTGTCCGGCCACGGTGCCGATGTTCCCGGCGGCGATGGGCACGTCATAGAACGTCCCCGTCGTCACCGGCACCTCCCGGACGTCACAGTTCCCCTGGTCGGCGATCAGGAGGTCTCCGGCTCCGTCGACCGCCACCGCCGTGGGTGCCCACAATTCGGCCTTCGCCGCCGGCCCCGCGTCGCCGGCATCCCCGCACACACCCGTCCCGGCCACCGTGTAGAGGTGCCCGGCCCGTCGTCCACCACCCCCCGCCGAGGAGGAGGCGGGGCCGTTGGGGACCTCCTGCACCCGGCAGTTGCCGGTGTCGGCGATGAAGAGATCACCTTCGGCGTCGACGGCGACACCACGAGGCTCGTCGAGCAGCGCCGAGCGAGCCGGTCTCCCGTCGGCGCTCGAGCCGGCCGCCCCGGTGCCGGCCAGCGAGACGAGCCGGCCCGCCGTCACCGCCACGGCGAAGTTCCGACCGGAGACGGCGGGAAGCTCGAGGACCCGGTTGCCCGACGCATCGGCGATCAGGAGGTCGCCCCGGGCGTCGAAGGCCACGGCTGTGGGGTCGACCAGAGCCACCTCCGACGAACCCGACGCCGGGTGCCGGCCGCAGCCCATACCGGCCACCGTGTAGATCCGTCCCGGCCGCATGGCCCGGCCGAAGTGCCTCCCGGCACGGGCCGCCATCATCCGGATCCGACAATTCCCGCTGTCGGCCACGGCGATGTCACCGGCCGAGTCCACGGCGATACCCGTTGGGGCGTCCAGCTCGGCGCCCCGAGCCGGGCCGCCGTCACCCCGGCCACCGGCGGCGCCGGTGCCGGCCACGGCTGTCACCTTCGGGGCTCCCGGAGAGGCGGAGGCGACCGCCGGCATGGCGAGCGCCAACAGGATGGTCACGCATCCGGCACCGAAGACCGCTGGCCTGACCACCACGTGCATGGGCACCCCCGGGGCCGCATCCTTGCACGCGTCGCCCTGCCACCTCGACACGTTGCGCGCAGACAGTCCCGACCGGCTCACACGCACGCGCCAGGAGCGCCGGTTTACACAGTTGTCATCAGTTGGACCCATTGTGTTTACGACCCACCCGTACTGTGCCGGTACCGGCAGCTGAGGGGCTGCGGGAACCGCACCGCCGAAGGGGCTTGGCGACAGGTGTGCCCCCCGCACCCAGAGTTCGCCAGCCCCTTCGGCGCGTGCCCCGAGCACGGCGATCCGCTCGGAGCTACCCTCGGGACAGGCGACGGGACCCGGAAGCATTTCCCGTGCGCCGCCGGGGGGGCCGGGCAGGGGATCGCTCTCCCCTGCCGCGGGCTCGAACAGATCAGTCGGCCGTCTCCGGGCCGGCGATGACGCTGTAGGCGAGCACCGGCTCGTCGAAACCCTTCAGCTGCCGACGTCCGGCGCCCTCGAAGACCAGACCGCGGCCCGAGGCGGCGCGCCGGACGTTCTCGTCGGCCAGCACTTCGCCCGGAATGGCCAGGTCGGCCAGCCGGCTGGCCAGGTTGACGACTTCCCCGTAGTAGTCCCCCTGCCGGGCCAGCACGTCACCGAAGGCCAGGCCACCACGGGGCTGGATCCCTTCATCGAGGAATTCGGTCATCAGCGCCAGCGCCAACTCGCAGCCGGCCACGGGATCGATGGCCACGAACATGACCTCGTCGCCGATGTGCTTGATGATCCGACCCCCGTACTCCGAGGCCACCCGGAAGGCCCGGGTCTCGAATTGGCCGATGAAAGCGCTCAGCTCCCGGGTGGCCATCCGGTGGGACAGGGGCGTGAATCCGACCAGGTCGACGAAACCTACCGCCACCCGGAACAGCGCCCGGTCGCTCACGTGCGCCTGGGCCAACCGTTGCCGGTCCACCCCGTCACGCAGAAGATGAACGAAGACGGCACCGAGCCCCGCCCCCAATTCGAGCGCCTTCATCGCCGCCGACGAGCTCTTCTCGGCCAGTTGCAGGGGGTCGGCGCCTCCTTCGGCCAGCTCGACCTCGACGTTCTGGACGTAGAAGCTGATCGCCGCGTCGGCGATCCTCGACAGTGCGCTGCCGACGACCTGCAGAAGCTCGTCTCCCTCCTTGTCGGTGAAGAGGTCCATCGTGGTCAGGGAGCGGACGAAACTCGCGTCGGCCGACGAGAACATCGGCGCCTCCGACCCCGGCACCTCGACTCCGAGGGACCGCCAGATGCCGAGCACCTCCTCGACAGGGGCCCCCGTCCGCTCGGCCACGTCGTGGGCGGTCAGGCCCTCGGCGGCGGCGAAAACCAGGTCGGCGCCCAGGCCGACGAGGCCCGATCGGGCCTCGGCCTCGGCGACCTGCTCCTCGGTGGCCCCCAGAGAGACGAGGAAGGCGACCAGACTGGGGGTGGCCGCACACGACGGATCGACCGGGACCGGGGCTCTTCTCTGCACGGGACAAGCTTGGCACCGGCGGCCGGTGGCGCGGGCCCGCCCGGGCCAGACTGGTTGGGGGGGGTGCGGCCCGTGAAGCTCAAGCTCGACCTGCACGACATCTACAACCGGGGGTCCGACATCGACAAGGCTCTCCGGGACATCATCGACGAAGCCGTCCGGACGAAAGCCACCCTGGTGGAGATCATTCCGGGCAAGGGATCGGGCCAACTGAAGAAGCGGGTCCTGCGCTTTCTCGACACCAAGGAGATGAAGGCCATCTACCACCGGGTGGAGAAGGATTCGAACAACTTCGGACGCGTCTTCGTCCACTTCCGCTGGAAGTGACGGACGAGAGAGGGACTGCCATGAGCGAGCTGGTCTCGTACGAGCGCGATGCAGAGGTCGCCACCATCACCATGGATGACGGCAAGGTCAACGTCTTCTCTGTTCCCATGCTCCGGGCGCTCCACGAGGCCTTCGATCAGGCCGAGGGCGACGGCACCGTGGTGATCCTCACCGGACGCGAGGGGTACTTCTCCGCCGGTTTCGACTTGTTGACCATCGCCGGCGGTCCGGAGCCGCTGCGGGAGATGCTCACCCTGGGGGCGACCCTGGCCCAACGGCTGCTGGCCTTTCCCCGGCCGGTGGTGGCCACCTGTCCGGGCCACGCCTACCCGGCGGGCGCCTTCCTACTGCTCTCCTCCGACACCCGGATCGGCGCCGCCGGCGCCTTCCGGATCGGCCTCAACGAGGTCAGGATCGGCCTCACCCTGCCCTGGTTCGCCATCGAGCTCGCCCGACACCGGCTCCAGCCCTCGTACTTCGACCGGGGTCTGGTCACGGCCACCATGTACGACCCGGCCGAAGCGGTGACGGCCGGCTTCCTCGATCAGGTGGTCGCCCCCGGCGACCTGCGCGCCGCCGGCCTCGAGGCGGCCGGCCTACTCGCCGAACTCGATCCCACCGCCCATGCCGCCACCAAGCGCCGCGTCCGCCGGCGGGTCCTCGACGCCCTGCAGGCGGCCATCGACTCCGAGCTCCCGCCACCGTGACCCGCCGGTGACCCGCCGGTGACCGGGGTCCAGGGTGACTCGAGACTGAGAGACCCGGTCAACGGCGCGCCATCTCGGCCAACGTGTTGACCGTCTTCCAGTTCCGGGTGGTCGTGTCCGAGCCCAATTTCTTCTCGAAGAACGTGTTGGTCAGCTTGGTCTTGCCGTAGCCGTCCGGGCAGCGCAGAAAGACGTCCCGGCCGACCACCAGGAACTCGTCGGCGTCCACCGCCTTGGCCTGGGCCGCTTTCACATCGGCCGGTGACGGAACCTCAGCCAGGAATGTCACGTGCAGGGTGGTGGCTTCGACCCCCCGACGAACGAAGGGATTCGTCGTGATCACGGCTCCGAGTTCGCTCTTCGACCGTACGAGCACCGGCACTTTGGTTCCGAGCAGGTCGACCAGCGCGTCCTCCAGGAACGCCACGATGCCCGAAACCTTGGCCCTGCTTCTGAAGACGGCGTTGCCGCTCTGGATATAGGTGCGCACCTCCTCGCCGCCGGCGGCCGTCACCAGAGAGCGCAGGGACTCCATGGGCAGACGATTCCGGCCGCTCACGTTGATCCCCCGCAGCATGGCCACATAGGTCGTCGTGGTCATGTCGTCGTGGTCATATGGCGCTCGCCGCGGCACCGGCGCCGGCGAAGAGCCGCACGAACCCGGCCACCGGGGCACGGGTGGTCTCCCCCGTCCGGGCCCAGAGGAACCAGGGCTCGTCGGGAATCAGATCGGAGACCGGATACACCTCGACGATCCTGCCCTCGTCGAGGGCCCCGGCACAGACGAACCGGGGGAGGATGCTGCAGCCGATCCCCCGCTCGACGGCCCGGGTCACGGCCCGCAGATCAGGGGCCACCAGCCGCAGGCGGGCCGAGAAGGGCCGGCCCAGATGGCTCTGCCAGAACCGGCGGGTGATGGGCAGCTCGAGGCTGTAGGCGGCCCAGGACTGACCGACCAGCCAGTCCCCGAGCGTCGACAACGAACCGAACGAGGCACCGGCCACAACGGCCGGTGCCGCCACCAGGACGAACCCCTTCTCCCCGATGGGCAGCGCCGTCATTCGCCGGCGCTGAGCGACGGTCCTGGTGACGACCACGTCGAGTTCACCGCGCTCGAGTCGTCCGAGCAGCTCCGTGTCGTCTCCGAAGCTGGCCACCACGGCCAGCTCGCTGCCACTGATCTTCGGCAGGACCACGCAGGAGAAGAATTCGGCCGTCGACCCCAGGCGCAGGGGCGCCGACGACCCCCCGGGCCGACCCTGCTCGAGCCCGCCGAGCACCGCTTCGAGCTGGTCGAGGGCGGAGGCCGCCTCGGCGTAGAGCGCCACCGCCCGGCCCGTGGGCTCCACCCCCCGCGGTGTCCGCACGAACAGCGGACCACCCACCGCCCTCTCCAGTCCGGCCAACTGCTGGCTGGCGGCCGGCTGCGACACCCCCCGCTGGCGGGCCCCGTCGGTCACCGACCGCGCCCGGTAGACGGCCAGGAAGGTCCGCAGCTGCTCGGCCCGGGACATCCATTTATCTTATACATAGCTATTGAAAAATCACTTTGCTAATGATCGGCGGGGAGCGCATGCTGTCGACATGACCCGCCTCGACGCCGCCTCTCCGGCCCGGCCGCCCGGGCCGGACCACCGCTACACCCACGGCCACCACGAGAGTGTCCTGCGTTCGCACCGTTGGCGGACGGCGGAGAACTCGGCCGCCTACCTGCTCCCGTCGCTGCGACCCGGCCTCTCGGTCCTGGACGTGGGTTGCGGGCCCGGCACCATCACCGTCGATCTGGCCCGGCGGGTCGCACCCGGACCGGTGGTCGGACTGGACAGCGCCGCCGAGGTCGTCGCCCTGGCCCGGGCCACCACCGACGACCGTGCCATCGGCAATCTCCGCTTCACCGTCGGCGACACCTACGCCCTCGACTTCGACGACGGCTCTTTCGACATCGTCCACGCCCATCAGGTCCTCCAACACCTCGCCCATCCGGTGGCCGCCCTGGCCGAGTTGGGCCGGGTCTGCCGGCCCGGCGGACGGGTGGCGGCGCGCGACGGGGACTACGGCGGCTTCACCTGGTACCCGGCCGATCCCGGACTCGACGCCTGGCTCGACCTCTACGGCGCCGTGGCCCGGGCCAACGGCGGCGAACCCGACGGCGGCCGCCATCTCGCCTCCTGGGCCCGGGCCGCCGGCTTCACCGAGGTGACGACCACGGCATCGGCCTGGTGTTTCTCGGACCCCGACGACCGGCGGTGGTGGGGTGAGCTCTGGGCCGACCGTATGACCGAGTCGGCCCTCGGCGCCCGGGCCGTCGAACTGGGCCTGGCCACTGCCGACCAACTCCAGGAGATGGCGGCCGCCTGGCGCCGCTGGACGGCCCATCCCGACGGGTGGTTCGCCGTCCTCCACGGCGAGATCCTCTGCCTACGGTAAGAGCAGCACCCGGCCGAAGGCCTGCCGGCTCTCGATGTACCCGTGGGCGGCCCCTGCGTCGGCCAGCGGGAACCGCCGGTCGATCACCACCTTCAGTCGTCCGGCGGCGATGTCGTCGAGATGCCTGGCGATCATGGCGTGGACGCGGGGGGCGAGGAACAGCTCGGCACCCATGAAGTATCCGATCAGCGACTGGTTGTTCATCCGCAACGTCGAGATGTCCATCTGCTGGGTTCCCTGCCGCCCGGCGTCACCCACCGTCACGCACCGGCCCCGGTAGGCCAGGGCGCCCAGGCTCCCCGGCAACGTCGATCCCCCCACGGAATCGACGATCACGTCGGCGCCCCGTCCGTCGGTCAGCCGGCGCACCTCCTCGACGAAGTCGGTCCTCACGTAGTTGATCCCGTGGTCGAGGCCGAATTCGTGCAACCGCTCGAGCTTCTCGTCACGCGAGGCGGTGGCCAGCACCGTGGCCCCGGCCCGCTTGGCCAGTTGGATGGCGGCGATCCCGACGCCGCTCGCCCCGGCGTGGATCAGCGCCGTCTCCCCCGGCTGCAGACGCCCGAACTCGAACAGGCAGTCGTCGGCCGTCGCGAAGGCAACGGGCACGCAGGCGGCCTCCTCGGTGGACAGACCCTCGGGGATAGCCCAGCAGAACGGCTCGGCCACGGCCCGCAACTCGGCGTGCGATCCGTCGAGCCCCACCGTCACCACCCGGTCGCCCACCCCGAAGAGCGTGACGGCGTCGCCCACCGCCTCGACGGTGCCGGCGCACTGGTAGCCGACGATGTGCGGAACCCGGCTCATCTCCCCACCGAGGCGGTTCAGGGTGTCACCACCCTCGATGCTGATGGCCTCCACCCGGACGAGCACCTCGTGACCGGCCATCGGTGGGTCGGCCACCTCCTCGTAGCGCAGGACCTCGGGACCACCGGTCTCGTAGTAGACGGCTGCTTTCACCGCCGCCACCCTAACGCCGCGCCGACGACCCGGCACCGGTCACGACTCGTCGGCGTCCCCCGGCTGGGACGAGGCGGCCAGGGGCAACACCCGTCGGGCAATCGTGTGCACGTCGATGCCCACGGCACCGGCCTCGCGGATGACCCTCCGGACGATCGACCCGCCACCCATTAGCTCCTGCCAGCGACTGCGCTGGCTCGAACCGATCACGATCTGGGTGATCTGGTGCTCCCGGGCGAAACGGGTGAGAGCGCGCGCCGGGTCGTCGGCCGGTATCTCGTGCCACCGGGCACCGAGGTCGGCCGACAGGCCCCGCAGCTTGGCGATGGCCCCGCTCTCATCCCGACCGCTGCTGTCGCCGGCTAGGACATGGACAACGTCGAGATCCCCTTTGACCCGGGAGGCGATCCGGGCGGCCCGTCGCAGCAGGATGTCGGTCCCGGGGGCGGCGGTCACCGCCACCATGATCCGCTCGGTGGTGTCCCAGACACCGGGGTCCTGGTGCCCTCGAAGGTGCTCGAGGAGCTCCTCCTCGGTCTCGTCGGCCAGGAACCGCAGCGCCAATTCCCGCAGCGCGATCAGGTTGTCGGTGCGGAAGAAGTGGGTGAGCGCCTGGGCAACCTTCTGTTTCGGGTAGATGTTGCCGTGCAGCATCCGTCGGCGCAGCTGTTCGGGCGAGGAGTCGACCAGCTCGATCTGATCGGCCTTGTGCACGACCCAGTCCGGCACCCGTTCACGCACCGGCGTCCCGGTCATCTGCTCCACGGCGTCGGCGATGCTCTCGAGGTGCTGGATGTTGACGGTGGTGATCACGTTGATCCCGGCGTCGAGGATCTCGAGGACGTCCTGCCACCGTTTCTCGTGGCGCCCCGATCCCGGCACGTTGGGGTGGGCCAGCTCGTCGACCAGGGCGAGCGTGGGTCGCCTCCGGATGACGGCGTCGACGTCCATCTCCTCGAACTGCGTCCCCCGGTAGTCGACCACCAGGCGAGGGACGACCTCGAGCTTGTCGATCTGCTCCTCGGTCAGCTGGCGCCCGTGACACTCGACGAAGCCGACGACGACATCGGTTCCGCGCTTCCGACGACGCCCACCTTCACTGAGCATGGCGTAGGTCTTGCCCACGCCCGCCGCTGCGCCCAGGTAGATGCGGAAATGCCCCGCCGCTTCGACGACGTCAGTGGCGTCGGGATCGACCGCCGCCGCCTCACTCACGCCTTCGTCGGTCCCCTCGGAGCCCGTGTCCCTTCTGCCTTCGTCCATTTCGACGGCTCTCTATCCGACGATGCGCTCGCCGACGGGCCCTAAGATGAGCATGGGCAGCTTCGGTGGCTTGGTCTCCGGCGGCGCCGCAACGGCTGTCGCTCTGCCGGGGGTGTGCGACTCGCTCACGCCTGGCCTGGCTGACGCTCGGGCGACGTCATCTCCGACTCGGCCTCGACATCCGCATCGGCGGTGACGCGACTGTAGGCGCACGCCACCAGGGCGACAACGACGAAGAAGGCCATAACGGTGGCCACCGGTAAGGACGACAGTCATGCCGGAAGCCCGTTCGTCCGAATGTGGGGACGATTCCTCGCGAATCCTCGAGGACGGGTCTCCACGATTTCACAACTCGAACCGGTAGTGGGGATTCCACAAGAACAGCACACGTCCGTTGGATATCGCTGTGCCTTCGACCGTGCACTGAGCGCCCTTGACCATGCCGGGAACGGGTCGCCGTCCGCCAAATAGGATTGTGATGCAGCCGGTTTCGTCGTCGAGACGGCAGATGTACGCCGGCATCCGACGCCACAGACCCACCTCCGTGTCGACAATCGTCCCTGTCACGACGACTCTCCGTTGGGGGTCGGCGTCGGCGATCCGGCGGGCGATCGGGCGCCCGCCCCACCAGTCGCCGGAGGCGGGTTCCCAGGCGTTCACCGGAGGTGGGAAAGGGCCACGTTGAGCTCTAGCACGTTGATGTAGGAGCTGCCCAGGAAGCCGAGCTGGGCACCATGGGTTTCCCGGGCGATCAGGCTCCGCAGAGCCGACGGGGAGATGCCGGTTGCGCCCGACACCATCGGGATCTGAACGATGGCGTCCTGGGGGGCGATGTCGGGGTCGAGGCCGCTGCCCGAGGTGGTGACGAGGTCAGGAGTGGGATCGACGCCGCGCTTGTGCCAATAGGCGACGAGGGCCTGGGTGTTGGCCAACAGGATCTTCGAGCGGGGCCCGAGGTTGGTGGCGGCCGACTCCCCGCTCTTGCCGTTGGCCACCAGGGGGTTGTCACCGACGCCTGCGTAGGGACCGAGGGCGTCGGGGCGACCCTGGAAGACGCAGCTGCCGTCGGGATGCCCCGGGCATTTCGTGGCCGACCAGTTCTGTCCGATCAGGGTCGATCCGTTGGCAGTGACCGATCCGTCGGCCTGGTGCCGGAACAAGAGCTGAGCGACGCCGGTTCCGGCGAAGGCGTAGAGGAAGCCGAAGAAGACCGTGAAGACCACGATCGAGATGATTGACCGGCGGAGGTGGGCGAGCATCAGAAGATCTCCATCAGTAGGCGTGGAGGGCCACGAGGATGAGGTCGATGAGCTTGATGAAGATGAAGGGCACGATGACCCCGCCGAACCCGTAGATCAAGACGTTGCGACGTAGGATGGCGGACGACGAGGCAGCCCGGAACCGGACTCCGCGCAATGCCAGAGGGATCAGAGCCACGATCACGAGGGCGTTGAAGATCACCGCCGACAGCACCGCGCTCTGCGGGCTGTGCAGCTTCATGATGTTGAGCGCGTTCAGGGGCCCGGGGACGCCTGGTCGCGTGTAGAGGGTGGCAAACAGCGCCGGGATGATGGCGAAGTACTTGGCCACGTCGTTGGCGATGGAGAAGGTGGTGAGCGATCCGCGGGTGATGAGCAGCTGCTTCCCGATCTCGACCACGTCGATGAGCTTGGTCGGGTTCGAGTCGAGGTCGACCATGTTGCCGGCCTCTTTGGCCGCCGTCGTCCCCGTGTTCATGGCCACACCCACATCGGCTTGGGCCAGCGCCGGGGCATCGTTGGTGCCGTCGCCGGTCATGGCCACGAGCTTGCCCCCCTCCTGCTCGGACCGGATCAGGGCCATCTTCGCCTCCGGTGTGGCCTCGGCCAGGTAGTCGTCGACGCCCGCCTCCTGGGCGATGGCGGCGGCGGTCAGGGGGTTGTCGCCCGTGATCATCACGGTGCGGATACCCATCTGCCGCATCTCCTCGAACTTCTCCTTGATCCCCTGCTTGACCACGTCCTTCAGCTCGATGACGCCGAGGATCTTCTGGCCGTCGGCCACCACCAAAGGCGTCGAGCCGACCCGCGACGTCCGTTCCACGATGTCGTCGAGCCCGTCGGGGATACTGCCCCCCTGATCGATCACCCACCGCTTCATCGACTCGGCCGCGCCCTTGCGGATCTGCCGGCCTTCGATGTCGAGTCCCGACATCCTGGTGGTGGCCGAGAAGGGGACGAAGATGTGTCCGGCGCCTAGATCGCGTTCCCGGATGTTGAAGCGCTCCTTGGCCAGTACCACGATGGAGCGGCCTTCCGGGGTCTCGTCGGCCAGCGACGCCAGCTGGGCGGCATCGGCCAGCTCCTCCTCGTCGTAACCGTCGGCGGGATAGAACGACGACGCCATGCGGTTGCCCAGGGTGATGGTGCCCGTCTTGTCGAGCAGCAGCGTCTGGACGTCGCCGGCCGCCTCGACGGCCCGGCCGCTCATGGCCAGGACGTTTCGCTGGACCAACCGATCCATCCCGGCGATGCCGATGGCCGACAGCAGCGCCCCGATGGTGGTGGGGATCAGGCACACGAGGAGCGCTACCAGGACGACCACCGACACCGAGGTGCCCGAGTAGTGGGCGAACGGCTGGAGAGCCACAACCACGGGCAGGAACACGATCGTCAGGACGGAGAGGAGGATGGTGAGGGCGATCTCGTTCGGCGTCTTCTGTCGATTGGCCCCCTCCACCAGGGTGATCATGCGGTCGAGGAAGGTCTTGCCCCGTTCGGCCGTGATACGCACGACGATGCGGTCCGACAGCACCCTGGTGCCGCCGGTCACCGCCGAGCGGTCCCCGCCGGACTCCCGGATGACGGGGGCGGATTCACCGGTGATGGCCGACTCGTCCACCGACGCCACCCCTTCGATGATCTCGCCGTCGGACGGGATGGGATCGTTCGCCTGGCAGACCACCAGATCGCCTTTGGCCAACGTCGAGGCCGGTACCCGCTCCTCGGTCCCATCGTCACTCAGCCGTCGGGCTTCGGTCTCCGAACGCATCTTGCGCAGGGTGTCGGCCTGGGCCTTGCCCCGACCTTCGGCCATGGCCTCGGCGAAGTTGGCGAACGTCACCGTCAGGAACAGCCAGATGGTGATGGACCAGTCGAAGATGCCCGGGTGAGCGATGGCCTCGATGAACGTGACGATCGTCCCGATCAGAACCACGAACATGACGGGGTTCTTTACCTGGACCAAGGGGTTGAACTTCTTGAAGGCGTCGACCCCCGCATGGCGGAGGATCTCACCGTCGAAAAGGCTCCGGGCCTCGGCCACGCCGTGGGGGGTAGAGCCGGGTTGGGGCTGCGGTTGTGTGGTCAGGGTTGTCATCAGAAGAACTTTCCGTGGCTGAGTTGTTCGACGAGGGGGCCGAGGGCGACGGCCGGGAAGAAGGTGAGGCCGCCGATGATCACGATCACGCCGATGACGAGGCCGACGAACATGCCGTTGTCGGTCCTGAACGTGCCCAACGACGCTGGGACCACGTTCTTGGCTGCCAGCACACCCCCGAGGGCGAGCGCCGGGATAATGATGCCGAACCTGCCGATCAGCATGTCGATGGCGCCGATGACGTTGTAGAAGGTGGTGTTCCCGGTGAGGCCGGCCATGGCCGATCCGTTGTTGTTGCCCTGCGACGTAAGTCCATAGAGGATCTCGGTGAACCCGTGCGGGCCGGAGTTGAGCGGTCCCGCCCGCCCGGCGTGGATCGACACGGCGATGGCGGTGAGCACGAGCACGGTGATCGGCATCACCAGGGCGGCCAGGCCCGCCAGCTTCACCTCCTTGGCTTGGATCTTCTTGCCCAAGTACTCCGGTGTTCGCCCGATCATGAGTCCGCCGATGAACACGGCGATGATGGCGTAGATCAGGATCGTGTACAGCCCGCTTCCCACCCCCCCAGGGGTGACCTCGCCCAGCATCATGCCGGTGAGGGGGCCGAAGCCGCCCATGGGGTTGTACGAGTCGGTGGCGCTGTCGACGGCCCCGTCGGAGGTCTGGGTCATCGACACGTTGAACAAGGCGCTGCTCGTGTCGCCGAATCGAGTCTCCTTGCCCTCTGTGTTCCCGACCTTCGAATGGACACCGGCGGCAGCGACGGCGGGGTTGTTCTGGTGCTCGGAGTAGCTGGTGAATCCCACCCACACCCCGAAGATGAGCACCATGGCGGCCAGGAGGGCTACCCCGTGCTTGATACTGCCCACCATCTTGCCGAAGGTGTACGTCAGTGCGAACGGGATGGAGAGCGTGAGCCAGATGTAGAGCAGGTTGGTGATCGCCGTGGGGTTCTCGAGGGGGTGGGCGAGGTCAACGTCGAAGAACCCACCGCCGTTGGTCCCGAGCTGCATGATGGGACCCATGAACCCGGCGGGGCCACGGGGGATGGTCTGACTCACGCCGTTGAGCGAATCATGGATCGTGATCGGCCCGGCCAGGGTCTGCACAGCTCCGGCGCCCACGATGATGATGCCGGAGAGGAAGGCGATCGGGAGCAGGATGTAGAGCAGGCAACGGGTGATGTCGACCCAGAAGTTGCCGATCGTGGGAGAGTTCCGGCGAGTGAAGCCCCGCGCCATGGCGATCGCCACGGCGATGCCGACGGCGGCGCTCACGAACTGCTGCACTGTCAGAACGCCGATCTGGGAGAAGTACGACATGGCTGTCTCGCCGCCGTAGTTCTGCCAGTTGGTATTGGTCGTGAACGACGCGATCGTGTTGAAACTGAGCGCCGGCGGTACGGCGCCGAAATGCTGCGGGTTGAGCGGTAGGGACCCTTGAATCCTCAGCAGCAGATAGCCCACGCCAAGGACCGCGCCAGAGAAAATCACCGTCGAGCCGGCGTAGCGCTTCCAGCTCTGCTCGTGGTCGGGACCCGTCCCGAGAAGCCGGTAGAACGGCCGCTCGGCCCAGGCAAAGTAGTGAACTCGACCGTCGAAGACGGCGGCCATGTACGAACCCAAGTACCGCCAGGTGATCCCCAGGGCGATGACCAGGACGACGATTGTCCAGAAGAAGCCCATTAGAACCACTCAGGCTTGAACATGGCCACGGCGAGATAGATGAAGACGGCGATGGCGACGGCCAGCAGGATTCCTTGAACGACGGTCATACCCGCTCCAATGCCCAGATCAGCCCCAGCATGGCCAGGGCGAAAGCCACGATTCCGAGTACCGCCAGAAAGTCAGCCATGTCCATCACGGTATGACGACGCCGCGTGAACGGGCCATAAACGAAGGCCGGTGATCCGTAAACACGGCGTGAACGAGAAACCTGAGACCGCAGGACGGAGGAGTGGTTCAACTGCCCGAGACCGGGTGCCGGCTACGACTGCGTCCAACGGGGAATCGGATCCCCGAACGAGGCCGCCGCTCCCACCAGCCGGGACCAACAGGGCCGCCGCTGCAGAACACGATGACGAAGGCGAAGGCGAGCTGAGAGCGACGGCGGTGACGTCGGGGGCGGTCATCGTTCAGGTTCGCTTACGACGAGACAGCGATACCGACCACGCGCGTCCATGTGCGTATTCAACGCCGCCGGTTACCGCCCGGCTACGGCATTCACCGGCAGTTCACGGGTGAGCCCGTCGATTCCGCCTCGTTTCCGGCGTGGTCGACCCGGCTGCCGCCGCCTCGATCTGGCTGGCGTCAGCGGGGAGCAGGAAACCGGCGCGCACGGCGCGGCCGGTGGCCTGATCGAACTTGGCCACGTAGTCGGCGTGCGCGGGGTACAGAGAGGTGAGGGCGGCCGGGCTGAACGGCGTGGTCGATCCGAAGAGCTTGCAGGTGAGTGGCACTCCGGCCGGGGCGTTGCCGGACAGCGCGGCGATGGGGACGTCGAGCTCGGGGGTGCGGATGCCGCCCTCGGCGTTGCCGAGCCTGTCGCGGCGGATGACGGGGGTGGTCCCGCCGACCACGGCCAGCCGGGGGGCGTGGGGCGGGGCGACACCCGTGCGGACCCAGCGGTTCAGAGCGGCGATGGCGGCGTCGAGCACCCAGTGCTGGGGACCGGCGTTCATGGCCGTCGTGCAGCCCAGGGCGGTGAGCGCGGTGGCGTGGGTGACGATGGCCTCGGCCGCGCCCGGTGCTCCGGTGTCGGAGGCCCCGACGCCGGCGATGTAGTCGTCGGCGTGGGCCGTGCCGGCCACCTCCCAGTCCCGGAACCAGCGGTTGTCGGGTTGGCGGTCACGGATGTATCCCATGGTGAGGTCCGTCTCCGTCTCGAAAGCCATCACCGGGACGTCGAGGTCGGTGCGAAACGGCTCGTGGACACCGAACGAGAGTGTCCCGGCGAGCGAGGTGCCGCCACTCCACCGACTGTGGACCATGTAGCCGTTGAAGACTCGGGCGACCGGGGCGACGGCGTCGATGTAGGTCGTCAGGAAGAACGCCGACTGCGACTCCCCGTCGGCGATCAGGGCCTTCGGTCGCAGTCCACCGAGGGGAGCCACCCCCCGGGGGTGGGCGATGGCCCGGGCCGCCTGGGAGAAGATGTCGTAGGAGTAGGCGTCACCGGGGTGGTGAAGCGTGGCGTAGCGGCCCGGGTCCGCTCTTCTCAGTCCTGACCCGCCCAGGCCGAGCACCGAGGTGCCCCCGTTCACCCCGAGGGCCTGGGCCGAGACCCCCACCCAGGCGAAGCCCTGGCGGATCAGCTCCGTGTGGTCGCCCACCCAGTCCGGGGCGTCGTCGGCCCCGGCGCTGACGTTCAGCCATTCGACGATGACGGTTCCGTTGAACCGCTTGGGATTGCTCGGCCGGTAGACGAGGAGCCGGGTGCGGTAGCGGGCCGGCGGTCCGTCGGTCAGCTTCCAGCGGCCGTCGGCCGGAGCCCTCCCCCGCAGCCGGTAGCTCCGGGCCGATCCCGAGATGAAGTACTCGGCGCTGCTGTAGCCGACCTTGGACAGAGGAAACGACGTCGAGATGATGGTCGGCGTGCCCGGGCCACGGATCGGACCCCTGACCGTCGGGACGGGAACGGTGGAGGGGGCGAGCGTGGGTGCCGACGTGGCCGCCGAGGCCACGGCGGAGCTCGAGGCCACCCATGCCGTCAGACAGGCCAGGGACACAGTGGCCGCCAGGGCCCGGGTCGATCCTCTTCCGGTCAGCCGCACCATGGGCCCGCACCTCTTGCGGCCGTGGGGGCCCGCCGTCGTCAACGACACACCGTGCCGGGAGAACCCCAGAGTGTGCCACGAAGAGGGTGACCTGGCTTACGGCGTGAACCTGGACCTACGGGGTGACCTGGGCGACGGAGAATCCCCGGGCCGATGCCGTTCCCCGGAGTCGTTGCGGAGCCCGGGGCCGAAATGTTCAGCCCGAGATCACCGGCGGCGGACGTCGGGCCCGGCCCACGGCGGTGGCCACGGCATCGAGGAGGTGCTCGGGGTCCACCGGCTTGTGGAGGTAGGCGATGCCCCGGACGGCCAGGTCCTTGCGACCGGACGAATCCACGTCGTGGGCCGACATGAGGACGGCCGGCGGCGGGTTCTCGAGGGCGGCCAGGACGGTCATGCCGTCCACCCGGGGCATCCGGTTGTCGAGAACCAGGGCGTCGAAGCGCTCGGCGCCGAGGAGGTCGAGAGCCACGTCGCCGTCGTCGGCCTCGGTGACGGTGTAGCCCTCGAGGCGCAGGATGTCGACCACCGACCCGCGCACCGAGGCGTCGTCGTCGGCCACCAGGATGGTGGGCGACGAGCTCGGCCGGGTGGCGCTGATGGTCACGGGCGTCCGCCGGTCGGAGAGATCACGGGGGCCGGGTGAACCGCGGGCGAGGAGTCGCTGAAGGACCGGGGCCCGGCGGTGACCGGGGGCAGGGGGACCGAGCGGGCGATGACGCTCTGGGAATCCTCCCGGTCCAACAACTCGTCGACGGCGTCCTGGCTGAGCGGAGGGGCCCAGAGGAACCCTTGGCCGAGGAGGCAGCCCAGTCGGTGGAGCTGGGTGCGTTGGTCGACGATCTCGATGCCCTCGGCCACCATGTCGAGGCCCAGCTGCCGGCCCAGGAAGACGAGTCCCTCGATCAGCGGCGGCACGTTGCCCGGACCCTCGATCAGGGAGGTGAACGAACGGTCCACCTTCAAGATGTCGATGGGGAACTGACGCAGGTACGACAGCGACGAGTAGCCGGTGCCGAAGTCGTCGATGGCCAGGCGGACCCCGGTGGCCTTGAGCTCGATCAGACGTTCGAGGATGGTGGTGCTCTTGTCGAGCAGGACGCTCTCGGTGATCTCCAGGGTGAGGGTCTCGGGCGGAAGCAGGTGGCGGAGGATGGCCGCCTGGACCTCTTCGACGAACGACGGCTCCTGCAGCTGGAGGGCGGAGACGTTGACGGCCATGGTGAGAGGCAGCGGACGCCGGTGGGCCACCTGCCAGCGGCGGGCCTGGGCGCAGGCCTGGCCGAGGACCCAGCGGCCGATGGGCACGATCAGGCCCGTCTCCTCGGCGATGGGGATGAAGTCGAGAGGCGAGATCGTGCCGAACTCGGGGTGCTCCCATCGGGCCAGGGCTTCGAAACCGACCACGCCGTCGGTATGCAACTCCACCACCGGCTGGTAGAGCACCCGCAACTGGTGGCGCTCGATGGCGTGGACGAGATCGGACTCGAGTCGCAGGCGGTTGCGGTCGCCGTGATGCATGGTGACGTCGAAGATCTGGTAGCGGTTGCGACCGGCCGACTTGGCCCCGTACATGGCGATGTCGGCGTCGCGGAGCAGCTCCTCGGCCGAACCGGCGTCGCAGGCCACCCCGATGCTGGCGGAGACGGTGACGTCACCACCGCCGAGGCGGAAGGGCTCGTGCAGGGCGTCGAGGATGCGGCGGGCCACGAGCTGGCCGCCATCGGGAACACCGAGGGTGAGGACGGCGAACTCGTCGCCCCCCAGGCGGGCCAGGGTGTCGTCGTCGCGCAGCGTCGGCAAGAGCCTTTCGGCCACGGCCACCAGAAGCTCGTCGCCCGACCCGTGACCGAGGCTGTCGTTCACCGTCTTGAAGCGGTCGAGGTCGATGAACAGGACGTGGACGTTGTTGGCCGTGCGGCTGGCCAGGGCGTACTCGACCCGCTCGCGGAACAGCGCCCGGTTCGGCAATCCGGTCAACGAGTCGTGGAAGGCCTGGTAGGTGAGCTGGGCCTCGAGGGCTCTCTGGTCGGTGATGTCCTTCACGGCCACGAGGACGGCATCGCGGCCGGCGAACTCGAGATCGTGCGAGGCCACCTCGACGACGATGACCCGGCCGTCGCGGACCACGTGGTTCCAGGTGCGGACGTGGTCCTGGCCCTGGCGGCGGCGCAGGCCGTCGACATCCTCGCGGTGCGACGGTTCCCAGACGCCGGGCACGCTCATGGCCAGGAATTCGTCGCGGCTGTAGCCGTAGTGGTCGATGGCCGCCTGGTTCACCTCTAAGAAGGCCAGGCTCCGGCGGTCGTAGACCCACATGGGTTGCGGGTTCTGGGCGAAGAGCTGGCGGAAGTTGGCCTCGCTCTCGGCCAGGCGGACCTCGGCGTCGCGCCGGGCCGTGACGTCGGAGAAGTTGGCCACGATGGCACCCACGGCGGGCTCGTCGAGGAGGTCGCGGAGCACCACTTCGCACCAGCGGTAGCTCCCGTCGGCGTGGAGCAGCCGGACGAGGTTCCGTTCGACGGCACCGCCGCGCCGGAGCACCTCGGTGAGAGCGGCGGCGAGACGCAGGTGGTCATCGGGGTGGACGAAGTCGGCGGCCGGACGGCCGACCCGCTCGGCGGGGTCGAATCCGAGGGTGGTCTGCACCGCCGGCGTCTCGAAGGTGATCCGGCCGTCGGCGTCGACCAGGCTGATGATGTCGGCCGCCCCTTCGACCAGGACGCGGAAACGGCGCTCGCTGCGGGTGAGGGCGCTCTCCGAGCGACCGAGCCGGTCGCTCACCCAGGCCACCGTCTCACCCACGAGGACGAAGGAGGGAACCACGTAGAGTGCCGACGCCGGACCCACCGTCCCGTGGTGGTGCCGCAACAGCAGGGGCAGCTCGTAGGCCACAAGGAACAGAGGCAGGAAGCGCAGCGACGTCCCCCGGGGATAACCGAGCCCCAACCAGATGAAGACCACCACGTAGAAGAGCCCGTAGATGAACCCGTCGTCGGCGCTGAAGATGCCGTGGAGGACGATGAGGGCGAAGGCGGGGGGAACGAGCCACAACATGGCCGAGCGCTTCCAACGCGCCCAGGGTGTCGCCCAGATGGCCGCGCCCGACACGACGGTGGCCACACCGACCACCATCAGTCCGGGGCGGTTGGCCCCGGGGGGGAAGGCGGCGAAGGCACCGGCCACGATCACGAGGATGCCGCAGAGTAGGAACAGCGCCGACGAGATGTGGCCCACCAGGCGCGTGGTCAGGGTGCCCGTTTCGGGCGGGCCCCCGACGGCCGGCCTCAAGGCCCCCAGTCGGGTCCGCCAAGGAAGGACGGAGGGCGGCGTCGGAGGCTCGGCGGCGGCGTTCGGCTCCCAGGTGTCGTGGGCCATCACTTTTCTATCGACCAGCGCGACCGGCGCCATCACCCCTGACGGCGACCTTGTGCGTCCGTTGTGGCAGCGTGGGGACGTGGATCTCCCCGTCATGCCCCCGGTCGCCCCCATGCTGGCCAAATTGGCCCGTGAGCTGCCCCGATCCGACGATCTCGTCTACGAGCCCAAGTGGGACGGATTTCGCTGCATCGTCTTTCGCGACGGGGACGAGCTGGAGCTGGGCAGCCGCAACGAGCGGCCCCTGACCCGCTACTTTCCCGAGCTGATCGAGCCGCTGCGCCAAGCCCTGCCGGCGAAGGCCGTGGTGGACGGGGAGATCGTCATCGCCGGGACCCGGGGGCTCGACTTCGACGCCCTGCTCCAGCGGATCCATCCGGCCGCCTCCCGGGTGGACATGCTGGCCGGCAGCACCCCGGCGTCATTCGTGGCCTTCGATCTGCTGGCCCTCGATGACCGCGACCTGCGACCGGCACCGTTCCGCCAGCGCCGGGCGCTGCTCGAGGCGGCGCTGCGTGGGGCCCGGCCTCCCGTGCATCTCACCCCGGCCACCACCGACCCCGAGGTGGCCCAGGACTGGTTCTCCCGCTTCGAAGGGGCGGGACTCGACGGCGTCGTGGCCAAACGGCGCGAGACGACGTACCGCGAAGATGAACGGGTGATGATGAAGGTGAAGCACGAGCGTACGGCCGACTGCGTGGTGGCCGGGTTCCGCTGGCACAAGTCGGGACCGATCGTGGGATCGCTGTTGCTCGGGCTCTACGACGATGACGGCGTCCTGCACCATGTGGGGGTCACGGCGTCGTTCACCATGGCCCGTCGACGCGAGCTGGTGGACGAACTGACCGCCTACCGGCGGCCCACGCTCGCCGGGCATCCCTGGGAGGGCTGGGCGGCGGGGGAGTCGAGCGGAGGCCGGACCCCGGGGGCACCGTCGCGGTGGAACGCCAAGAAGGACCTGAGCTGGGAGCCTCTGGCACCCGAGCTGGTGGTCGAGGTGGCCTACGACAATCTGCAGGGGGACCGCTTCCGCCACGCCACCACCTTCCGGCGCTGGCGGACCGATCGCCGCCCCGAGAGCTGCACCTACTCCCAGCTCGAGACCGTGGTGCCCGAGGAGCTCGCCGCCGTCTTCGGCGCCTGAGGTGCTCCGTCGCCATCCTCGGCGTCGGTAAGGTCGGACGTGGTGATCGATGACCTCGACCTGAGCTCGGCCTCGGTGTTCTTGGACTTCGACGGCACCATCTCGCTCGGCGACACCGGGGTCCATCTCCTGAACCGGCTGGCCGGTGATTCGTGGCGGGCCATCGAGGAGCTCTACGCCAGCGGAGAGATCGGCAGCCGCGAATGCATCACCCGGCAGTGGGCGCTGTTAGCCACCGAAGACGAGAGTCGATTGCGCTCCGTGGCGGCCGAGATCCCCATCGACGACTACTTCGAGCCTCTGGTCGACGCCCTCCTCGATGCCGGCGCCGAGGTCTCCATCGTCTCGGACGGATTCGGCTTCGTGGCGAGCGACGTCGGCGAGTCGATGGGCATCGCCGTGAAGACGGCCACCATCGACTGGGCCACCGGGGCCATCGCTTTCCCCGACGGCGACGAAACCTGTCTCTGCGCCCGCTGCGGGACCTGCAAGCAGGCGCCGTTGCGGGAGGCGGCGGGCCGGGGGCGGACGACCATCTTCGTGGGCGACGGCCTGAGCGACCAGCTGGCCGCGCCGGGCGCCGATCTTCTCTTCGCCACCGATCAGCTGGCCCGTTGGTGCGATCTCCAGAACATTCCCTATCGACCGTTTCTCTCTCTGGGGGAGGTGGCTGCCGCCCTCGGGCTGCTCGGCTGACGGCTCCCTCGGCCGGTGGCTCGCTCAGTCAGTGGGCGGCCCGGTCGGCCGGGGCCGGTCCCGGGCCCGGCCGGGGGCCACCCGGCGGGGCTCCCCCCGCTGCTTGGCGAAGTGCGGGGGCCAGGGCGCGTCCCCGAGTCCCTCGGTTTCGTCACGCGCCGCCAATTCCAGAAGACCGGTGAGGTCGTAGCGGTGGTCGTCGAGCCCGGCACCCGGGTCTCCGCGCTCGGCGAAGCGGGCGGGGACGGTGGCCAGTGTCAGATCGGAGGGCTCGGCGTCGGGGACCTCGTCCCAGTCCAGAGGGCACGAGACCCGGCCTTCGGGATTGGCCCGGACCGAGTACGCCGACGCCACCGTCCGGTCCCGGGCGTTCTGGTTGTAGTCGATGAAGACGCGTTCGCCGCGTTGTTCCTTCCACCACGCCGAGGTGGCCACCTCGGGCATGCGGCGCTCGACCGCCCGGGCCAGAGCCAACGCGGCGCGGCGAACCTCGGTGAAGTCCCAACGCGGTTCGATGGGCACGTTCACATGCATGCCCCGCGACCCCGACGTCTTCGGAAATCCCTGCAGGCCGTGATCGTCGAGAATGGCCCGGGCCTCGAGGGCCACCCGGCGGACGTCGTCGTAGCTGACGCCGGGCTGGGGATCGAGGTCGACCCTGAGCTCATCGGGATGATCGACGTCCTGACGGCGCACGGGCCAGGGATTGAGGTCCAGGCAACCCAGGTTGGCGGCCCAGGCGATATGGGCCACGTCAACCGGGCAGAGCTCTTCGGCGCTGCGACCGCTCGGAAAGCTGACCGTCACCGTCTCGATCCATTCCGGCCGCTTGGCCGGGACCCGCTTCTGATAGAAGAACTCTCCTTCGGCGCCGTGGGGGAACCTCTTCAGGACGGTGGGCCGGTGGAAGACACCGCGCAGCGCTCCCGGTCCCACGGCAAGGTAGTAGCGGACGAGGTCGAGCTTGGTCTCCCCCCGGGTGGAGAAGAAGACCTTGTCGGGGTTCGAGACGGTCACGGTGTGCCCGTCCACCTCGACGGTGACGGGCGGCGCCTGGGCGGCCATCCACCGATGCTGGCACGGATCACTACATTCGCGGTGGTGGACCCCGTCGTCGCCCTCCGCCGCGTCGCCTATCTGCTCGAAGCCGAAGGCGCCGCCACCTACAAGGTCCGTGCCTTCCGCCGGGCGGCCCAGACGCTCTCGGCCGAGGGGCCGGCGCGGATCGAAGAGCTGGCCCGGTCGAAGCGACTGACCGCTCTCCCGGGCATCGGCGACAGCACGGCCGCCGTCATCACCGAGGCTCTGGCCGGCGACGAGCCGGCCTATCTCACCGATCTCGTTCAGCGCGCCCAGGCTCCGGCGTCGGGCTCGATCGGCGCCCTGCGGGCACGGCTACACGGCGACTGCCACAGCCACTCCGACTGGTCCGACGGCGGAAGCCCCATCCGGGACATGGCCGAGGCGGCCCGGGACCTCGGGCACGACTATCTCGCCCTGACCGACCACAGTCCCCGGCTCACCGTGGCCCACGGACTCAATCCCGAACGCCTGTGCCAGCAGCTGGACGTGGTGGCGGAGTTGAACGAGGAGCTGGCCCCGTTCCGGATCCTCACCGGCATCGAGGTCGACATCTTGGAAGACGGTCGCCTGGATCAGGACGAATCGCTCCTGGCCCGCCTCGACGTGGTGGTGGCCAGCGTCCACTCCAAACTCAGCATGGACCCGGGGCCTATGACCAAACGCATGGTGGCGGCCATCGAGAGCCCTCACACCGACATCCTGGGTCACTGCACCGGTCGCAAGGTCGTGGGCCGGGGACGGCCCCCGTCCCGGTTCGACGCCGAACTCGTCTTCGCCACCTGCGCCCGGACGGGGACGGCCGTCGAGATCAACTCCCGCCCCGAACGCCGGGATCCTCCCGAGCCCCTGCTCCGCCAGGCCCTGGCCCTCGGATGTCTGGTCTCCATCGACACCGACGCCCACGCGCCCGGACAACTGGAGTGGCTCAGCTACGGCTGTGCCCAGGCCGTCGAAGCCGATACACCCGACGACCGGATCGTGAACGCCTGGCCGATGGAGCAGCTCCTGGCCTGGACGGCGAGTCATGCCGCCTGAGCCGGGAGCGGGCTGAGGTCAGGTGACGGGGAGGCCCTGCGCCTCGAGACGCCCGTCGACCCATGTGGCCACGGCCGCCACCACGGCACCGGCCGTCTCTGAGAGCGCGGCGGCGTCGACGGGGAGGATCCGCACCTGCCCACTGGCGGGCCACAACCCGACCACCCGACACGGCGCCGACGACCCGCCCCGGGCCAACGCCGAGACGAGGGCCGGAAACCCGAGCGCCGAACGCCAGTCCGACGGCGGCAACCCTGATCCCACGACGAGAAGCGCCGGAGGCCCGTCCCCTCTGACCCTGACATCGGCCCGTCCCCGCAGCGTCAGTCGGCGCGTTCCGGGGCAGTCCCACCAGTCGTCTCCACCGCCGACGATCGGGGCAGGAGCGAACCGATCCCACTCGAGCGCCGTCCACACCTGCGTCGCCCAGGTCACGGCTTCGGCCTCGACCATGGCCCGCCCTCCGGCAGGCAGGCTCCGGTACCAGCCGGCCCACCACGGCGGACGCGTGGACGACGGATCACCACCATCGGCCACGTCCTCGACTCCGGCGGCCAGGACCTCGGCCACGGCCGCGGCCGGTGTGGGCGACCACCCTCGGACGCAACGGGCCATCGCGTTCAGCCCGATAGCCCGGCGGCATACCAGGGGCGAAGGGGTGAACGGTCCCTCCACAGCGCGGCAACGCTCAGGATGCTCCCGGGCCATGTCGAACCGGTATCCATCGAGACGCAACCGCTCCCCCGTCGGCAGCTCTTCGACCAGAGCCACGAGGTCACCGGCCAGCCGATCCCGGAGTGCGGCCACATCTTCGGCGCCCACCGCATCGGCATCCGGGGTCAGCAGTGCCTCGGTCAACGCCCCGGCCCGGGGCAGGGCCAGGGACATCCCGGTCGCCGGGGGGGCGGTCATGGCCGGTCGTCCCCCTCGGTGCCGCCGGCACCACCGGTTTCGGTCTCGACCAGCAGGGAAAAGTCGTCATCGGTGGTGGCGTCGCCCGCCTGCCGGGGCACGTCGGTCCCGGCCCGCTCCTGGCCCGGTTCGCACCCGGGCAGCGCCGTGCACCACGCGCACAGACCGTTGGCCGTCCGGGCCGGTTCGCTCCCTGCGGCCAAGCGGCACAGTCGCCCGGTGCCGGCCAATACCCGCTGCAGAGCTCCGACCAGGACGTCATCGGTCACGGCCTCGACATCGAGCTCGCCCGTCCGCGTGTAGTAGGTGGCGATCCGGAACGGCGGCGCGCCGCTGCGCAGGGTTTCGAGCAGGGCATAGAAATGAAGATCGCCGCGGTGCTCGATCCGGCGCCGGCCCGATTTGATCTCGACGACACAGACCGACGCCCGTTCTCCCGCCGGCCCGCCGAAAGCCAGGTCGACCACGCCACTCAGGACGACCCTTCCACCGACGAGTGGTACCACCAGCCTTTCCTGTGTCCGGGGCAACCAGCTCGGGCTGGGCACCGGCCAGCGGGCGACGACACCGCCGGCGTGCTCCGCCACCTCCCGGGCCAGGTCGCCGCGGCTGTCGGGAGTCATGGCGTCGAGGAAGCCGATGATGTCGCTGTCGCCGTCGACCCGGACGGCGCCGAGGGCGTCGGACCAGGGGTCGTCCAGCCGCCCCGTCGTCACCCACTGCCGGAACAGCGCATCGACCAGGCTGCCCCGGACCAGCTCCAGGGTCACGTTCCGGGGGGAGCTCCGCCGGGCCACCAGATGGGCCTCGCACATGAGCACGCCGGTCAGCGCCTCCTTGGTCACCCGCACGGACCCGCCGTCCACGGCCAGGTCGTCGGTCACACCGGCGAGCCCGTCCTCGAGCCAGTCCCGCAGCCCCCCGGCCAGCCCCGGGTCGACCGCCGGACGGGCCCTCCCCTGCCCCCGCAGCCGCTCGAGCAGAACGGCTCCTTCCGGGGGCCGGACGGCATCGGCGGTTGAGCTCGATCTGGGCACGACCCCAGCTTGCCCGACGGCTGTGACGGCCACGGCCGAGACCGGGCCGGAGCCCTCGAGCCACCCCCGACGCCGCCCCCGGCCATTAGCCTCGATTCCCGATGCAGACGACCCGCAGCGCCGCCGCGGACCCGGGGATGGGGGCCCGATGACCCCGGCCTTCGTCGTCGTCTTCGCCCTCTTCGTCCTGGCCCTCGGGGCGCTCGTCGTCATCTCCGTCCGTTGGGGCGTCCGCCGCGACCGCGCGGCGCGGGCCGTGGCGGCGGCGCGGCGCGAGGAAGCCTCGCGACCGGGGCCGGGAACCCCACCCCCGGGGCCGGCCTCCCGCTGATGGCCGACCCGCCGGCCGACGCGCCGCCACCGGCTCAGAGCGAGCAGGGCGTCTCGGCCGTTCACCCGACGGCGCTGCCCGGTGGTGTCTTTCCGGGCCCCGGAGCCCCGCGCCGGCGCTGGACCCGATCCCGCCACCTGAACGCCCGCTGGCGCCGGCCCCGGACCGCCTTCGTCTTCGCCGGTGGCGGGGCCCGCGGGGCCGCCCAGATCGGCATGCTCCAGGCTCTTTTGGAGCGGGGCATCTCGGCCGACGACGTCTACGGCGCCTCCGTCGGGGCCATCAACGCCGCCGGCTTCGCCGGTGACCCCACCCCGGCCGGCATCGAGCGGATGGCCGAACTCTGGCGCCAGGTCACCCGCGACGACATCTTCCCCCAGGGCCGGATCCCCGGCCCCTGGCGATTCCTGCAACAGCGCGAGGCCGTCCACTCGAACGAGGGCATCCGGCGGGTCATCGAGAACGGCCTCACCTTCGAGCGGATCGAGAACGCCGCTGTCCATCTGGAGGTGGTGGCCACCTCGCTCACCGACGGCCGCACCCAGTGGTTCACCTACGGCCCGGCGGCCGAAGCCATCCTGGCCTCCGCCGCCCTGCCCTCGCTGCTCCCGCCCGTCGAGATCGGCCGCGAGTCCTTCATCGACGGCGGCGTGGTCGACAACGTCCCCATCGGCCGGGCCATCGTCCAGGGAGCCGAGCGCATCTTCGTCCTCCTCTGCGGTCCCCTCCGCTACACCCCCCACCGCTACCGTCGGCCGGTCGAAGCGGTCCTCACCGCCTTCTTCATCGCCGTCCACGCCAAGTTCGCCCGCGAACTCGAACGCCTGCCGGCGGGGGTGGAGGTCATCGTCTTCTCCGTCGACTCCGATCCCGTCTCGCGCTACGACGACTTCTCCGGTACCGAGGCACTGATCACGGCAGGACGGACGAACGCCGAGATCATTCTCGAATTCTGGAGCGCCGGCGGCCACGGTTCCGGTACGGGCCGGCCGCCGGTCTCGAGTGGTGACGAGCTCGAGGCCACGAGCGGGGAGGCGGTCTGACCGTGTCGCCACTCGATGCCGACGACATCTCTCTCCTCGGTCATCTGAATCTGATCGAGGTCTGGCGCGAGTTCACCCGCTGGGGCAAGCGGGGTGCGCTCGAGGAGAGCGACGGCATCGTCCTCTACGCCACCGGTTCCTGGCTGCCGGTGCTGTGCAACGGTGCCTTCCGCGTCGACGACTCCGCCGTGGCCGCCGACCTCGTCACCCGGGCCGACGCCTTCTTCGGGGCCCGACGGCGTGGGTACACCGTCATGGTGCGCGACCTCCCCGTCGACGACGAACTCGCCGGCGCCTGCCGGTCCGCCGGACTCGAGGCCTTCGGCGAGCCGGCACCCGAGATGGTCTGTTCGGCGCCGGTGCCCGAACACCTTCCCGACGGCATCGACATGCGCCGTGTCACAACCGTTGGCGGTGTCGTCGACTTCGCCGCCGTGTGCTCAGCCGCGTACAGCACCTACGGGCATGCCTGTCGAGGCTCCTGTTCAGCTGTTCGGCATCCCCCGCCATGTCCTCGAGGCCCGGCACGTCATCGCCGTGGTCGCCTACGCCGACGAGCAACCTGTCGCCGCAGCCATGACCCTGCTCAGTCATGGCATCGCCGGTGTCTACTGGGTGGGAACAGTGGAGGGAGCCCGGAGGTCGGGACTGGGTCGGGCGGTCACGTCGTCGGTGACGAACGCCTCGTTCGCCCACGGGGCCGGTGTCGTCACCTTGCAGGCGTCGACCATGGGTGAGCCCATCTACCGGTCCATGGGCTACCGGACGCTCTACCACTACCAGAACTGGGTCCGCTTCATGACCCCCGGGACCTGAGCCGCCCACCGGTGCCGCTCGAACCGGCCACCCAGGCCATCGTCGATCACATGGCCGCCGCCGGTCCGGTGGACTTCTCGGCGCTCACCCCGGACGCCTTCCGTCGCCTCTTCCGCGAAAGCCTGGGCGCTCTCGACCATGCCGGGCAGCCGGCCGATGTCCATAGTGTCGACACCGAAACCATCGCCGGTCCGGCCGGACCGATCCGCATCCGTATCTACCAACCCCACGGAGACGGTCCCGCGGCGGCCGTCTGCTACTTCCACGGTGGCGGATGGGTGATCGGTGACATCGACACCCACGACGGCACCTGCCGAACCCTCTGCCACCGGACCGGGGCCGTCGTGGTCAGCGTCGACTACCGGCTCGCCCCCGAACACCGCTATCCCGCCGCTCTGGACGACTGCGAAGCGGCCACCGCCTGGCTGGCCGACAATGCCGGCCGCCTGGGCGCAGACCCCGGTCGCCTGGCCGTGGCCGGCGACAGCGCCGGCGGCAATCTCGCCGCGGCGGTCACCTTGCGGGCCAGACGCCCCGGCGGTCCGGCGTTGCGCGCCCAGGCCCTCGTCTACCCGGCCCTCGACTTCACCTCCGAGCGACCTTCAGTCCGGGCCAACGGCGAGGGCTATCTGCTCACGGCTGCCGCCATGCGCTGGTTCTGCGCCCAGTACCTCGGCGACGCGGACCCGGCCGACCCGATGGCCAGCCCCTTGCTGGCCGACCTGGCCACCGGGCCCGCCCTCCCTCCCGCCGTGGTGGCCGTCGCCGAGTTCGATCCTCTACGTGACGAGGGCCGCGCCTACGCCGATGCCTTGGAGGCTGCCGGCGTGGAGGTCCGCCTTCTCGAGTTCCCCGGGCTCGTCCACGGTTTCCTGGGCCTCGGTGCGCTCTCTCCCGCCTCGGCCCGGGCCACCGAGCAGGTCTGGGCCGCTTTCGCCACGCTGCTCACCGACTGATCACCTGTCGTCCTGATCACCGGTGTCGGCCGCCCCGGTGGCGACGGCGTAGAGCGGCACGGGGGTGCTGATACCGCGCAGTGTGGGGGTTCCAGCCTCCACCAGCCGCCACGGCGTGTCCGTACCGAGCTGGTCCCGGGCCTCGGCGGTCATGACCACCGATCCTTCGGCCGCCACCTTGACCGACCGGGCCGCCAGGTTGACGAGTGGACCGACGAAGTCACCGCTGCGCGACGTGACCTCGCCGAAGGCGATGCCGGCGCGCGCCCCGGGAAGACCCGGGTCGGCGCCCACCGTGGCGCACAATTCCACGGCGATCCGGCAGACCGTCTCGGTCGTCGCCGCCACGATCATGGCCTCATCACCGATCAGCTTGACCACCCGTCCGCCGTACTCGGTGGCGATGTCCCAGGCGGCCGACTCGAAACGCGCCAGCGCCAGCGCGTGTTCCTTGAGACTCAATTGTCCGGCCCATGCCGTCGATCCGACCAGATCGACGAAGCCGACAGCCACGGTCGCCGTCTGCCCGACGGCGTCAGCACGGGTGGAGGCCGCCCGCACGCTGTCCAGGCGGAACCGCTGCTCGAGGAGATGATCGATCACCGAAGGAAGAAGGGCAAAGACCGAGCCGGCGTTCTCGTTGATCCGGGCCCGTTCGAGCTCGGATGTTCCGGCCGCCATGGTGGAGCTGATCTCGCCGTAGAAGAGGCTGATGGCGGCATCGATGATCCGGGCCACCGACGCCCCCATCACCTGGGTGAAGGCCAGTGTCGCCTCCTCGCCGAACAGCGACGTGCCCAACGCGAAGGCGATGGCGTCGTCGACCACGAAGGCGGGAAGGAGCGAATCGTCATCGACGGTCAGGCCCTGCGCCAACAACATGCGCCGGATCCGGTCCTGCGTCGTGGCCGCCCGCTGCGCCACGTCGGCCAACGGGAGTCGCTGCACCGGGACGAAGGCGGCCCGATAGGCGCTCAGAGCGAACAGCACACCTTCGGCATCGGCTTCGGCGATCTCCGCCACCGTGGCGCCCAGCCCGTCGAGATACGGGAGCAACGCCAATCGATCGGCGGCCGCCGGCGCCTCAGGGTCGTAGAGACCGGCGGCCTGGAAAGTGGCGACATCCATGGCCGGATGCTGCCACGACCAGCTCCCCTCTGCTCCCCCTAACGGCGGGGAGGCTCGTCGGTGGGCGGCGGGGCCACGTGCCAGCCGGCGGAGGACACCTTGCGGGGCTCGTAGAACACGCAGCCGTCAGGACAGGCGAAGGGCAGATTCTCGTTGGCATCCACCCGACAACGTTCGATCTTGTCACCGCGCGCCGTGGTCTGCATGATGTAGTGCCTGCAGTCGGCGTTCACGGTCATGGTCCATTGTGGCCCAGGAGCCACCGGGGCGGGGCGCACGGCGGGCCACGATGCTGAGGTAGCGTCAGTTTTCGTGGATCGCCCTGTCTCCCCGCGGCAGCTGCTCCGGTGGAGCGAGAGCCTGGCGGGCATCGCCCGGACGGGTCTCGGCTTCACCGAAAGCCTCTACGAGAAGGAGCGCTTCCAAGAGGTCCTGCACGTGGCGGCCGACATCGCCGTGGCCGCCGCCTCCGGGTCCGACGGTGTCGAGGACGCCGACCATCTCGTCGAGGAATGGATGGGCGCCGTCGGCCAAGGCGTCCCCGGCTATGTCACCCCCAAAGTGGCGGTCGGGGCCGCCGTGGGAAACGACAAGGGCGAGCTGCTCCTGGTGAAGCGGGCCGACTCCGGTGTCTGGCTCTACCCCACGGGCTGGGCCGACGTCGGCTACTCGGCAGCCGAGGTGGTGGTCAAGGAGGTGCAGGAGGAAACCGGCATCGAAGCCGAGGTGGTTCGACTCATCGCCGTTCTCGACGGCCTGCGACTCGGCTTCACCCGTGTCCCGCTCTATTCACTCGTCTTCCACTGCCGGGCCGTCGGCGGGGCCTTGCGGGCCCATCCCCTCGAATGTGCCGATGTCGGTTGGTTCGCCCCCGACAAACTTCCGCAACCTCTGGTCGGCGCCGAACGGTGGGGGCCACACGTCTTCGCCGCGCTGCGCGGCGAACATCTCGACGTCCTCTTCGACCGCCCTCGCCAACCCATGTGGCGCGGCGATTCGGCTCACGAAGCCTGACGGATCACTCCTCGTCTCGGCCCGGTGTGCCGCGTCCGTCGGCATCGAAGCGGAAACCGACACCGCGGACGGTCACGAGGAATTGGGGATCGGCCGGATCGCGTTCGAGCTTCACCCGCAAACGCCGGATGTGCGTGTCCAGCGTCCGCGTGTCGGCCAGGTCCCGTCCTGACCAGAGCCGGTCGATCAGCTCATCGCGGGTCCGCACCTGGCCCGGCGGCGACAGCAGAAGCGACAGCAGATCGAATTCGCGCCGCGAGAGATGGACCGTCCGTGCCCCCGTACGGACCTCACGACGGGCGAAGTCGACGCGCACCGGGCCCGCCACCACGATCTCCGCCGGCGGGAATCCCACAGACGGTTTCTTCAGTGCCGGCAGTGAGGGGGGCTGGGCCCGGCGCAGGACCGCCTGGATACGGGCCAACAGCTCGCGCAACCGGTACGGCTTGGTCACATAGTCGGCGGCACCGAGCTCGAGGCCGAGGACGATGTCCACCTCGGCGTCGAGAGCGGACACCATGATGACGGGGACCGGGGCCAGCGCCTTCATACGCCGGCACACCTCGGTCCCCGACAACCCGGGCAAAAGGACGTCGAGCAGCACCAGATCCGGGGGATGGGCGGCGAACTGGCGCAGTCCGTCCAGCCCGTCTTCGGCCAGCTCGACGACGAATCCCTCGTTCCCGAGTCCCGCCTGCAGCGCCTCGCGGTAGGACTGCTCGTCCTCCACCACGAGAATCCGGATCCGCCCGTCGGCGCTCTCGATCATGGCTGTGTCGATCACGTCGGGGCCCGGCCGACCCGTTGCCGGCGTTCCGGGGAGTACCGCTGGGTCATCGACACGAGCACCCGGGAGATGACGATGAGAACGAGGACCAGGACGAGCAGCATCACCGCGGCATCGGCGGCCAAGGCGTGGGCCGACTTCGCCGGCACATTGAAGAATGTGTAGACGAGGTAGGTCAGGTACCCGACCGGCGAATGGGTGAGCTGGCCGGTGGGGGCGGCATTGGAGAAGAAGACGGTGAAGAGCAACGGAGCCGTCTCCCCCACGGCGATGGCCAGAGCCACGATCAGTCCAGTGGCGATCCCCGGGAGAGCCGGCTTGATCACCAGCTTGCGCAGCGTGTAGCCGCTTCGCATCCCGAGGGCCTCGGCCCCTTCGCGATAGGCGGTGGGCACTCCCCGGATGGCCACCTCAGTCGTCTTCGTGACATAAGGGACCACGAGTATGGACAGAACGATCAGACCGGCGGCCAGCGAATCGCCCCAGTGGAACTGGACGACGAGAACGACGTACCCGACGTAACCGAGCACGATCGAGGGCACCCCGGAAAGAACCTCCGACGCCCCGCGCAGGATCTGTCCCCGATCGGCCGGGATGTACTCGGCCAGATAGAGACCCCCGGCGATACCGATGGTCCCGGCGATCACGGCCACGCCGCCCATGATCAGCAACGTCCCCTCGAGGGCGTTCAGCAGACCGCCGCCGTTTCCGGCGGTGTCCGTGGTGAGGACGTTCCAGTGCCAGTCCCCTACGGCGCGCCCGACAACCCCCACCACGACCGAGAGGACGGGAATGGCCACGAGGGCCAGAGACAGTGCCCCGGCGGCCCACGCCAGGCGGTTGGTCAGCCGCCGACGGCTGAGAGCGGCGTCCGCCGCCTTGCGCGCCGCGGCACGGTCTTCTGGGCGGCGGTCACTGGTGGCCTGCGCCGTGACGTTCCCCGGCATCGTCACACCCCTCGACCCACGGGCAGCGCCGTGGTCGAGACCCGGCGCACGAGATACCGGGCACCCACGTTGGCGATCAACGTGATGACCAGCAGAACGAGCCCGAGCTCGGCCATCACGCTCACGGCCAGGCCACTCACGTCGTTGAAGGCGGAGTCGAGCTGCGTCACGATGGTCGCCGCAATGGTCGTCATGGCTCCGTAAAGAGAAGTGGTGACATGACCCGGGCTGCCCCCGCTCACCATGGCGATGGCGATGGTCTCCCCGAGCGCCCGGCCCAGACCGAGAACGGACGCCCCGATGACCCCGGCGCGCACCCACGGAAGGGTGACGGCCCGGACCGCTTCGGCGTCGGTCATCCCGAGGGCCACGGCTCCCTCGACGGTGGACCGCGGCACCTGACGCAACAGGTCGCGGGTCGTCGCCGCGATGATGGGCAGAATCATGATGGCCAGGACCACGCCCGAGACGAGAAGTCCGTTGCCATTGCCGGCACTGTTGTGCGCCCCCTCGCCCCGGAAGAAATTGAGCACGGGAACGTCGGGCATGACGTTGGCGATCGGTTGGGCGATGTCGTGGGCCAGAAAAGGGCCGAGCGTCAGTGCCCCCCACAGTCCGTAGACGACGCTCGGGATTCCGGCCAGGACCTCCAAGAAGAATCCCACACCGCTCGACAGCCGGGCGGGGAGCTTCTCCACCACGATGAGAGCGGTCCCGATGCCGATGGGCACGGCCAGGATGAGGGCGATCAACGACGACTGCAGTGTGCCCACGATGAGCGGAAGCGCCCCGTAGGTGGCGCCCTGCGGGTGCCGTATGCCATGCGTGGTCACGATGGGGCTGTAGCTCCCACCCAGATTCCAGACGGAGCGACTGAAGAAGCCGAAGCCGTTGTACCGGATGGCGGGCATGGCCTTCCAGACGAGGGCGGCCAGGATCAGGACCAGGGCCACCAGGGGTAGAGCGGCCACCACCCGCAACGCCTTCGGCATGAACCTCTCGGCGCGCCACCAGGCCGATCCCGGACCTCGCCGGCCGCCGCCGGACGGCCCCGAACCGCCCGGAGACACCGGTGGCGCCATCCCGTCGCCGGCCGGGCCGCCGGGCCCGACCTCAACAGGCGGTCTGGCCCCCTCCGCTCGTTCCGCCGGTCCGGCGATCAGCGACGGCGGCTCGGCCACCATCGTCGTGCGGTCGTCGGCGGTCACGGTCGTCGGGACGGACGAGTGGCGGATGATGGAGTGGCGCTACGAGGACACTTTGGACACAAGCGTGGTCGAGAGGGCCTGCACGGCACTGGGCAATGCCACGAAGCCGACCTGGTCGAGATACGTCGGGGAGGCCCCGCCACTCGGATCGATGGCCCACGCCAACACCGCCTTCACGGCCTGCGCGGCCAGGGCGTTGGGCTGTTTGGTGGACACGATGGCGTACTCGTAGTTGACGATCGGGTAGCCGTTGCTTTGTGAGCCGTAGATCATGGAGATGGTCCCGCTGGCCGGCGTGGACGTGGTGAAGCTCTGCGCCTCGGCCGTGATCGACGCCGCCGTCGGGGTTTCGAAACTGCCCGCCTTGTTCTGGAGGGCGGCATACCCCAGTCCGGCCGCCGTCGCCTGCTTGAGATAGCTGACACCCACGTAGGCCGCGCAGCCCGGCGTGCTCTGGCAGGTGGTCACCATGCCGCCGTTGCCCATGGCGGTGAGTGCGCCGGGCACATTGGGCCACGTCACCGTGGTATCGGGTGCGATCGTCCACCCACTCGGGTCGCCGGTGGAGAGGAAGGAGGTGAACAGGAAGGTGTCACCGGAGCTGTCCGCCCGGTGGATGGGGACGATGCCCACCTTGGGGATGGTCACACCGGGGTTGAGGGAGGTGATCTTGGGGCTGTCCCAGTTGGTGATGCTGCCCTGGTAGATGCCGGCCAGCACCTTGGCCGACAACTTGAGATGCGTGGTCGACGGCAGCCCGGGGATGTTGTAGTTCACCTGTTGCGCCGAGATGGCCACAGGGATGTTCTCGAGGTCGGGGTACTGCTGCACGGCGGCGGGAGCCAGGTAGGCGTCGGAGGCACCGATGTTGGCCGTTGCCGTCTCAGCCGCCGTCACACCGGCGCCTGATCCGGTCGACGCCGTCTGCACCGAGACGCTCGGCCATTCTTTGGCGATCTGCTGCACCCACAGGTTGAACAGCGGGAAAAGGAGGCTGGAGCCCGTCTCCTGGAGTGCCACCGTCGCCGTCGGCCAGTTCTCGAGGCTCGAGAGCGAGACGGCGGCCGACGTGGGGCCGGTGGTGGACGTCGAGGCCTTGGGGGCCGGGCTCGACGAACAGGCGGCGGCCAGGAGTGCCACGGCGGCCAGGACGACCAGGCCGCTCGCAACCTCGGAACGACTCCTCCGGGAACCGACAGCCGGGACGGCGGCTCGAGAAAGACGCGTGGGCATGGTGATCCAACTCCTTTGCCATCGTGTGCTCGGCGCGGGCGATCCGCACCGTGTGGGGGCGACCGGCTGGCTCGGCGACGGGTGCTGTCATCCGACCGGAGCCAGGCGGGGCCATGATCAGCCGGTCATCCGATTCGTCCGCTCACGTAGCTCACCGTCTCGGGCTCCGACGGAGCCTCGAAGATGCGCTCGGTGTCCCCTGTTTCCACCAACCGCCCGTTGTAGAGAAAGGCGGTGGTCCCGGCCAGGCGCTTGGCCTGAGCCAGATTGTGGGTGACGATTACCATGGTCAGATCGGGTGCCAGCTGCCGGAGCAACTCCTCGACCATGTCGGTGGTGACCGGATCGAGTGACGACGTCGGCTCGTCGAGGAGAAGCACATCCGGTTCGACGGCGAGGGCGCGCGCCAGGCAGAGCAGCTGCTGCTGTCCTCCGGACAACCGGAATGGCGAGTCGCTCAATCGGTCCGACACCGCCGACCACAGGCCGACTTCGCGCAGGAAACGCTCAGCCACCGCCGGAAGCTCCCGGCGCGGCGACAGCCGGTGGGCCTTCACGCCGGAGACGACATTGTCGCCGATCGACATGGGAAACGGATTGGGCCGCTGGAAGACCATGCCCACCCGTCGACGCAACACCAGGGGGTCCATCTGGTTGCCCGAGATCTCCTGGCCGTCGAATTCGATGGCTCCGGTCCGCCAGTAGCCGCGCACCTTGTCGTTCATCCGGTTCAGCGAGCGCAGAAACGTCGACTTTCCACATCCGGTGGGCCCGATGAGGGCCGTGATCGTCCCTGGGGTGAACCCGAGATCGATCCCCGACAACACGGTCTTGGCCCCGAAGCCGACCGAGACGTCACGGGCCACGAGCACGGGGTGGTCGAGGAGGGCGACCGGGGAGGAGGTCGGCGGGCCGGCGGCACGGGTGCTGACGCCAGCCTCGTGGTGGGCCAGTACCGATCGAGGGCCGCCGGACGTCTCCGGCGAGTCTGAAACCACCCTGTCAGCCACAACGCGGAACTTAACGGGGCAAGGTGAACGTTACGCGAACAACAGGCATCCTGACGGTGATCGTTCGATGAACGACAGGGGCGCCGGGCCCAGGTCCGGCGCCCTCATGGTCAGACCTGGCCGGTCCGGTGCCGGGCTTTGTGGGCCATGGCCTTGGCCGCCCCCCAGGCCCGGGCGGGGTCGACCAAGGACTCGTCGACCGCTCCGAGCGATGCTGGGGTGAGGCCGTAGATGTCATCGGGAAACCGACTCTCGTCGAAGGCGTCACGCACGACGGCGGGCACCCGGGCATGGCGCAGCACCGCCGTCGGGTACGTCACGGCGGCCCGGACGATCTCGAGGGGGGTGCTCGACTGGGCCGCGAGGTCGGAGGACAACAAGGCGTACAGCCGGCCGGCGACCTCCTCCTGCGCCCGGCGGCCGGCCTCGAGCGCCTCCGTCCTCACCGCCGCGTGGTCGACTCCCGGAGCCGGACCGGTGGCGTCCCAGGCATCGATGATCCGGGCAACCTCACGAGCGACCCAGGCCGGCACCACCTCCGCCAGCCGGGCACCGAGGGACGCGGCTGATTCGGCCAGCAGATGCTCGGGGTCCGGCGGGCCGGCGCCGTCAGCGACCACCGCGCTCAACTCTCGACGATGTCACCGAGAAGATCGACGCGGACACCCGTGTCACGGAGAAAGGCCAGGGCTCCGTCGACCTTGGCCGGCTCGCCCGAGAGCTCGCAGACGATCCACCCCTCGTGGTCGTCGACGTTGGCCCGGCGGATGTTCGGCTCCACGTCGTATTCGCGGACGAGTCGGGCGATCAGAGGTTCTCGTACGAGGGCCTCGGGAAAGGTGAGCTTCACCCGGACCTCGATCATGCCGTGCCTTTCGTCGGTGACTGGGGTGCCGGCGCCGGTTCCCGATCGGCGACGGCTCCCGTTGTCGTGGCCAACGCCGCATTCAAATTCCCGGACCGGAACCCCTCGAGGTCGAGGGTGACGTAGGAGTAGCCCGCCCGCCGCACAACCGCCACCACCTGTTCGCGCATGGCCACGGCCCGCCCCAGCTCGCCCGTGTCGAGCTCCACTCGAGCCAGGTCGCCGTAATGCCGGACCCGGAGCTGTCGGAACCCGAGCGCCCGCAGTCCCGACTCGGCGTCGGCCACAGTGGTGAGAGTGCCGAGGGTGACCGGTGTGCCATAGGGGACGCGCGACGCCAGGCACGCGGCCGCCGGCTTGTCCCAGGTCCGTAGCCCGAGGCGGCGCGATGACTGGCGGACGTCGAACTTCGAGAAACCGGACTCCACGAGCGGGAAACGCGCCCCGCGCTCCGAGGCCGCCCGCTGGCCCGGCCGGTGATCGCCGAGATCGTCGACGTTCACACCGAGCACCACAGTGGACCGTTCGACCGCCGCCAGGGGGCTGAGAACGTCCAGAAGGCTCGCCTTGCAGTGATAGCAGCGGTCGGCGTCGTTCGAGCGATAGGCCGGATCGGCCAACTCGTCGGTGGGGACCTCCTGCCAACGCAGACCCCATTCGGCGGCCAGGCTCCGGCAGTCGTCGAGTTCCTCGGGCGCCAGCGAGGGCGACACCGCGGTGACGCACAGGACGCTGTCGGCACCGAGGGTGTCAGTGGCCACGTGGGCCAGAAAAGCGGAATCCGCCCCGCCGGAGAAAGCCACCACCACGCGGCCCAGCTGCCCGAGGGTGGTCTTCAGGTTCTGGAGCTTCTCCGGTGGCGCGGCGAGGGTCATCGAGGGCCTAGCGGGTGGTGACGCTGTCGAGGACGGCTTCGATCTCGTCCACCATGCCGGAGTAGAAGGGTCCGAACTCCGCGTACCGGGCCGACGCCTCGTCGAAGCGCATCTCGTAGACGCACGCCTTCAGATCGTCGGGATGGACGCCGAACAGCGTGACACCCCACTCCCAGTCGTCAAGACCGGTCGACCCCGTGATCAACTGCAGGATTCGGCCTTTGAAGAGGCGGCCGACGGTGCCGTGGCCGCGCATGAGCTCGACGCGTTCCTCGTAAGACAGTGCATACCAGTTGAACGTTTCCGACCGTCGCTTGGACATCGGATAGAAGCAGAACGCCGTCTTGTCCGCCGGTGGCAGGGTCGGGTAGAGCCGGGCCTGCTTGATGTCCTCGGGAAGGCCCGGCGCGTACTCCGACAGCTCCGTCAGTGACACATAGGAGCCGACGACCTCGAGGCCGGCGGCACCGAGGGCGCTCTGCACGGTGCGCAGATGCCAGAGGTCGTCGCCGATCACCATGAAACCGACGTCCGCCTTGTGGCCGAGCAGGGCCACGGTCACGACCTGACCGTCCCCGGCCCGAGCCTCCTTGACCGCTCTGATCACCGCCTCGCGATCGAGGGTCGGACCGACCCGGCAGAAGAGGTGGAGCACCGCACGCCCGACAGACGGCGACAGCGGGGCCCGGGCGCCGGCGGGTCCCGTGGGCGTCCCGGTAGGTGTCATGGGCTCATTCTCATCGGATCTGGTCCCCGGCATCTGACTCCAGTGTAGGAAACGACGAGGGGCGCCCCATCGGGGCGCCCCTCGGTCTCGATCTGACGACGGCCGCGGGGCCGGCGCAGGTTCCTAGAAGTCGTCCATCCCGCCGCCGGGCATGGCCGGCGCGCCTTCCTTCTCCGGCTTGTCGACGATGACCGCCTCGGTGGTGAGGAAGAGAGCGGCGATCGACGCCGCGTTCTGAAGCGCTGACCGGGTCACCTTGGCGGCGTCGATGACGCCCGAGGCGAAGAGGTCCTCGTACACCCCGGTGGCGGCGTTCAAGCCTTCGGCCGGCTTCTTCAGGTTGCGGACCTTGTCGACCACCACGCCACCTTCGAGGCCGGCGTTGACAGCGATCTGCTTCAGGGGAGCCTCGACGGCCGTGGCCACCAAACGGCAACCCGTGGCCTCGTCGCCCTCGAGCTTCTCGGCCCGGTCGAGGATGAGCGCCTGGGCCCGCAGAAGGGCCACGCCACCGCCGGGGACGACGCCCTCTTCGATGGCGGCCTTCGTCGTCGAGACGGCGTCCTCGATCCGGTGCTTCTTCTCCTTCAGCTCCACCTCGGTGGCGGCTCCCACCTTGATGACGGCCACACCGCCCGACAGCTTGGCCAGACGTTCCTGGAGCTTCTCGCGGTCGTAGTCGGAGTCGGTGTTCTCGATCTCGGCCTTGATCTGGCTGATCCGCCCCTTGATCTCGTCGTCCGAGCCCGCACCCTCCACGATGGTCGTCTCGTCCTTGGTCACGACGACCTTGCGCGCCGTCCCGAGCAGGTCGAGGGTGATGTTCTCGAGCTTGAGACCCACCTCCTCGGTGATCACCTGGCCGGCGGTGAGGATCGCGATGTCCTGCAGCATGGCCTTGCGGCGCTCCCCGAAGCCGGGGGCCTTCACCGCGACGCTCTTGAAGGTGCCGCGGATCTTGTTGACCACCAGGGTGGCGAGCGCCTCGCCCTCGACGTCCTCGGCGATGATGACCAGCGGCTTGGTGCTCTGCATCACCTTCTCGAGCACGGGCAGGAGGTCCCGGACGGCGGTGATCTTGGAGCCGACCAGCAGCACGTAGGCGTCCTCGAGCACGGCCTCCATGCGCTCGGGGTCGGTCACGAAGTAGGGGGAGATGTAGCCCTTGTCGAAGCGCATGCCCTCGACCAGGTCCATCTCCATGCCGAAGGTCTGGGACTCCTCGACGGTGATGACGCCGTCCTTGCCCACCTTGTCGATGGCCTCGGAGATCAT
>DATLQU010000036.1:0-178536 GCA_035535015.1 Acidimicrobiales bacterium
TGCCGTCTGCCGTCTGCCGTCTGCCGTCTGCCGTCTGCCGTCTGCCGTCTGCCGTCTGCCGTCTGCCGTCTGCCGTCTGCCGTCTGCCGTCTGCCGTCTGCCGTCTGCCGTCTGCCGTCTGCCGTCTGCCGTCTCCCGCCGACCACCACCATTCGGGCCCGACGGTCAGCGGCCACGGTGACGGCCGCGACCGCGGTGACGGTCAGAAAAGTCAGAACAACTGTGATGACAGTCGAAGGGGCGACGACCGTCGAATGAAGCGGGGCTAGGACCGCCGGCCGGGGCGGCTCGTGTCGGCCTCGAAGGTGACGGCACTCCGAGGTACCTGACACTTGGTGCAGAAGCGTTCCTGGCCCACCGTGGGGCCCCAGAAGTGGTGACACTGATCGGTCCGCTTCCATGCTGTGACGAAGATGCCACTGCCGGGGTCCGGGGCCGCCTCGTCGGTCAGGTCGGCCATGGCCGCCACCGCCCGACTGAGCTTCAGCTCGGACACCTCCTCCAGGTCCATCTTCTTCAAGCGTTTCGTCTGGGCCTCGATGAAGGCCAGAGGTGCTGTCGCATCCCCACTGCTCTCAGCCACGACATTTCCTTTCGCCGATCCCGGTCGACAGGGCGTCGAAATCGTGGGTCTAGGTTTCCACGATGACACCACCGGAGCGAATCACCGTCACCGACGAGGCAACGGCCACTCCGACGACTGTGCGAACCGATGGACCCGGGCGCGAAGAATTCCGATGTGAGCAGTGATGCGGCTACGGTCGGACCGTGCCGGTGCGGGCTGCTGTCTGGGATCTCGGGAGCAGTTCATTTCAGGTCCTGGTATGTGACGCTGGGCCCTGTGGCACCTTGGAACCGGTGCTGCGCCGCCGGGCGTTACTGAACCTCGGCTTCGCCGTCGGGGCCAGGGGGTCTATTCCCCCTGACCGTCTGGCGGCATCGGTCGCCGCCGCCAGCCGGCTCCGCCGGGCCTTGGACGACGTTCAACCTGATGTGGTGGTGGCCCTGGCGACGGCGGCCATCCGCGACGCCAGTAACGGCCCGCAGGTTGTGGCCCGGCTCGAACGAGTGGTGGGGTCGCCGGTGCGTGTTCTCGACGGGGAGGAGGAGGCCCGACTCTGCTTCTCCGGTCAGCGGGCCGGGGTCTGGATCGGTGACGGGCCGGTTCTCGGTCTCGACCTCGGCGGTGGGAGCTTCGAGATCGCCGTGGGGACGAGGAAGGACATCCTTCTGGCTATGAGCGCCCCGGTGGGGGCGACACGTCTGCAGGGCGAACTGGCCACGGGAGACCCCCTGTCGAGGGGGGACCGTTCGGCCATCGCCGAACGGACGGCGGTGGCGCTTCATCCGTCGGCCACGGCCCTCACCCCTTATCCGGGAGTCACCGCTCGGGCGGTGGTCAGCGGGGGGACGGCGCGAGCCTTGGCCAGGCTGGCCATGGCCAGAACCCGGGGTCGCACCCCGGGACGTTCGAACGAGGTCAACCAGGTCGAGCTGCCGACTCCACAGGTGTCGGAATTGGCAGCCCAGCTTGCCGGGCTCACCCTCCCGGAACGGCTGGCCTTGCCGGGTATGCCCGCCCGGCGGGCCCCGATGCTGCCCATCGGGGCGGCCATCTTGGAGACGTTCGCCACGGAGCTGGGCGTCGACCACTTCGTGGTGAGCGAGTGGGGACTTCGGGAGGGTGCTCTCCTCGACGCCATCGCCAACCGGTGAATCAGCTCCGGTTACCGGTGATTCAGGGGCCCGATCGACCGTCCACACGTCCAAGAAGAACGCGAACCGGTCGGTGCCGGAGAAAGGACGGCGCGCTTACCAAGCGCGCCGGATCACGCCGTCGTCTTCTTTCCCAAGATCCGATTCATTTTGGTACCGCATGTCGGGCATGTGCCTTGTGCCGCACGTCTCCCATTGGCCAACTCGACCTCATTGCCATCGAATTGGCGCTTTTCCCGACATTTAACGCAGTAGCCCTCGTACGAAGTCACGATTGGCCTCCTCATCTGCTGCGCCCCGTAGAGGGGTCGGGTCGAAGCTACCGCCGGGGTTGCCCGGGCACGTGGATGCTCGGTGTTCTTTTGGGCTCTCGGAGGCCTGACCTGCGATCCAGCGTTTTGATCTCCTCGACGTCACCAACGGACCGTGACTGAACAGTCGCGTTGAGCGGTGAGTTCTCGGTTCCAGAACAGCTCCGGATTCCGGGCCCGCAAACAGGGGAGTGGCAGCCCGGGGAGCGTGGTGAATGATGAGTCCCGTCGGAGAAGGCGGGTCGAAGAGAAGAGGGGACGCCGTGGGTGAAGGGTCGCAGGAGCCGATCATCGACGTGCTCGACGACGCCTGGCAGGCCATCGGGGAGTTGGGCGGCGGCCTCGAGGAGAGCGAGTGGGAGATGCCGTCGGAGTGTCCCGGATGGAGCGTCCGTGACGTGCTGTCGCACATGGTGGGAACGGAGCGTTCGCTGCTCGGTGACGCTGCCCCCGACCCCTTGTCGGAGCCCGGGCACGTCCACAACGAAGTCGGGGCCCGCAATGAGGGATGGGTGGTAGCCCTTCGGGGAATGAGCGGCCCCGAGGTGTTGACTGCCTTTCGGCAGGCGACCGAGCGACGGCTGGCCGAACTGCGCTCATGGCCGGTCTCCCGCTTCGACGAAGTGGGTCCAAGCCCGTTGGGGCCGGTGCCATATCGCGAGTTCATGCGCGTCCGGGTCATGGATTGCTGGGTGCACGAGCAGGACATCCGGGTGGCCACGGCCCGGCCCGGCCATCGTGAGGGGCCGGCGGCCAGCCTGGCCCTCGACCGCCTGGTTTCGGCCATGCCCTTCGTCGTGGGTCGGCAGGCCAAGGCCCCTGAGGGATCGTCGGTCCGCTTCGAGTTGACCGGGAACAGCCCGAGGCGCGTCGAGGTCGTCGTCAGCAGTGGCCGGGCGGCGGTGACCGAGGCCCTCGAGAGCGAACCCACCACCGAATTGCGCATGGACCTGGAAGTGTTCTGGCGTCTCGCCTGCGGCCGGGTGACCGGGGAGGCGGCCCGGGCTGCGGCTCTGGTGGAGATCCGGGGTGACGGAGAATTGGGACAGTCGGTCGTCGACTCGATGGCGTTCATGATCTGACGTCGGGGCTCCGGCCGACGAGGACGGGAAGAGTGACGGGGGCCGGTAGACTGTGCCCTTCTTATGCGTGCATCAGCAGCCCCGGTCGAGGGCAACCGGGTCCGCCTCTCCGTCGAGATAGACGAGTCTGAGGTCGACGCGGCCCTGGCCACGACCGTCCGACGCCTCGCGCGCGATGTACGGATTCCCGGCTTTCGACCCGGTCGTGTTCCCCGACCGGTCCTTGAAGCACGCATGGGTGGGGCGGAGGCTTTGCGTCAGCAAGCGATCAACGACGCCCTGCCGGATCTCTACGCTCAGGCTGTGGTCGACACTGAGGTCGATCCGATCTCGGCTCCCGAGATCGACATCACCTCGGGAGAGGACCACGGACCGGTCACCTTCGACGCCGTCGTCGAGGTCCGTCCCACGGTTTCCATCGCCGGCTACGCCGGACTGGTGGTGACGGTTCCCGGTGTCGAGGTCACCGACGAGGATATCGATGCTCAGGTGGACCGGGTACGTGAGCATTCCGGCGAGCTCGAGGTGGTGGTTCGGCCGGCGCGCGACGGCGACTACGTGACGATCGACCTGCACGGTTCGCGACCTGTGGGCGACGACCTCGACGTCGAGGACTACATGTACGAAGTGGGATCCGGCTCCGACATCGCCGGTCTCGATGATCAACTCCGCGGGTCGAGCGTGGGGGACATCCTGCAGTTCAGCGCCGAGATCGCTGGTCCCGACGGGGTCGGGCAGTCCACGTCGTTCCGGGTCCTGATGAAGGCGATCAAAGAGAAGATCCTTCCGGAGCCGACCGACGCCTGGGCCTCGGAGGCGTCGGAATTCGACACCCTGGCGGCGTTGCGCGACGACCTGGGTACGAAGCTGCGCCAGATCAAGGTGATGCAGGCGAACATGGCCCTGCGCTCGCGCGCCGTCGAGGCCCTGACCGAGTTGGTCCAGGACGAGCCCCCGGAATCGCTGATCGACGCCGAGGTGCGTGAACGGCTTCACGATCTGGGTCACAGGCTCGAGCAGAGACATATCTCCCTCGACCAATTCCTGCAGGCGTCGGGTCGGGATCGTGCCGGTCTGCTCGCCGAGTTGCAGGCCGAGGCGGCCAGCGCCGTACGCGCCGACCTCGCCCTACGGGCCCTGGCCGATGCCGAGGAGCTGGAGGTGAGCGACGAGGAGCTCGACGCCGTGGTGGGCGAAATGGCTCAGCAGGCGGGCACGACGGGCGCAGATTTGAGGCGCCGACTCGACCGCGCTGGGAGGCTCCCCGCGGTACGCTCGGACCAGAGAAAGGCGAAAGCCCTCGAGTGGCTGCTTGAGCATGTCGAGCTGGTCGATGAGGAGGGAAAGCCCATTGACCGTGGCGACCTGCGTCGTGATGACGTGATGCAGGAAGCACTCAACGGACTTGCCGACCGCGGTGACGGGGCAGGTGCCGGAGACCGAGGCGAACAAGGGAGTGAGGACGTGGGAGCCGAAGAGGGAGCCACCGTGGAGGCCGAAGCATGAATGTGGTCGGCAACGCCCAGGGTTACCTGGTCCCCACTGTCATCGAGCAGACGAGCCGGGGGGAGCGGGGCTACGACCTCTACTCGCGGTTGCTCAAGGAACGAATCATCATCCTGGGGACCCCGATCGATGACACGGTGGCCAATCTGATCTGCGCCCAAATGCTCTTCCTCGAGTACGAGGACCCGGACAAGGACATCTCCCTCTATGTGAATTCACCGGGCGGGGACATCACGGCACTGTTCGCCATCTACGACACGATGAAGTTCGTCAAGCCTGATGTCTCGACGTTCTGCTTCGGTCAGGCGGCTTCGGCCGCCGCGGTCCTGCTGGCCGCCGGGGCGCACGGGAAACGGTTCGCCCTGCCCCACGCCCGGATTCTCCTGCATCAACCCTGGGGCGGTGCGGCCGGTCAGGCCAGTGACATCGAATTGCAGGCCAAGGAGATCATCCGGATGCGGGACCTCCTCAATTCGATGCTCTCCGGTGACACGGGCCAGGCGGTCGACAAGATCGCCCGTGACACTGATCGAGACTTCGTGATCACAGCCGAGGAAGCGGTGGGCTACGGCCTCATCGATGAAGTGATCACCACCCGCGATGCCATCGCGGCGGCCGAAGTCGTCGGCGTGGCGTAGGGCTCGGTCCGGAGGAAGGGGAGACGGTGGCGAAGTTCGGGGATGGTGGGGACCTTGTGAAATGCAGTTTCTGTGGCAAGTCCCAGAAACAGGTCAAGAAGCTGATCGCGGGACCGGGCGTCTATATCTGTGACGAGTGCATCGATCTCTGCAACGACATCATCGCCGAGGAACTGGCCGAGACGACCGAGTTGTCGTTCGAGGATCTGCCCAAGCCCCGGGAGATCTTCGAGTTCCTGAACGACTACGTGATCGGTCAGGAGTACGCCAAGAAGATCTTGTCGGTCGCCGTCTACAACCACTACAAGCGGGTGCAGGCGGGTCCGACCCAGTCGACCGAGGTCGAGCTGGCCAAGTCGAACATCCTGCTGCTCGGACCGACGGGATGCGGGAAGACCCTGTTGGCGCAGACACTGGCCCGGATGCTGAACGTGCCCTTCGCCATCGCCGACGCCACGGCATTGACCGAGGCGGGGTACGTGGGTGAGGACGTCGAGAATATTTTGCTGAAGCTCATCCAGGCCGCCGACTACGACGTGAAGCGCGCCGAGACCGGGATCATCTACATCGACGAGATCGACAAGATCGCCCGGAAGAGCGAGAACCCGTCGATCACCCGTGATGTCTCGGGCGAAGGAGTCCAGCAGGCGCTGCTCAAGATTCTCGAGGGGACCACCGCCTCGGTACCTCCGCAAGGGGGACGGAAACACCCTCACCAGGAGTTCATCCAGATCGACACCACCAACATCCTGTTCCTCTGTGGTGGAGCCTTCGCCGGCCTGGACAAGATCATCGAGAGCCGGATCGGCCGCAAGGGGATCGGCTTCCGGGCCGAAGTCCGCCGGACGACCGAGCCACGCGACTCCGAGGTGCTCCGGCACGTGCTGCCCGAGGACCTGATCAAGTTCGGGCTGATCCCCGAATTCATCGGCCGGCTGCCCGTGGTCGGTGCCGTGTCCAGTCTGGACAAGGAGGCGCTGGTCCGCATCCTGGTGGAGCCGAAGAATGCACTTGTCAAGCAGTACAAGCGGGTCTTCGAGCTCGACGGCGTCGAGCTCGTTCTCGGTGACGACGCGCTGGAAGCGGTGGCCGAGCAGGCCCTACTCAGGGGAACGGGAGCCCGGGGCCTGCGGGCCATCCTGGAAGAGGTGCTCCTCGAGGTGATGTACGACCTGCCCAGTCGGACCGATATCGGTCGTTGTGTGATCGACCGCGCCGTTGTGCTCGACCGTGTGTCGCCCACCTTGATACCTCAGGGCGGGACGGCCAAGACGGTGCGGACGCGCCGGGCTGCTTCCTGACCCAGAGGTTCGGGCCGGTGGACATCGGCTCCGAGGACGTCGGTACGTCGGTACGTCGCGACGAGGCCGTGGCTTGGCTCGACGAGCACACAAACTACGAGCTGGCCATGCCGACACGGCTGCTCGCACCCACCCTCGACCGGATCAGCGAACTGTGCCGGCTGCTCGGTGATCCGGAACGAGCCTGCCCGGTCGTGCACGTCACGGGCACCAACGGCAAGGGGTCGACCGCCCGGATCCTGACCGAGTTGTTCATGGCCAACGGCTTGACCGTGGGGACGTATACGAGCCCGAATCTGGAAACGGTGAACGAACGGCTGACCCGTGACGGTCGACCGATCGATGACGAAGAGCTGGCCGAGGTGCTCGAGTCGCTGGCGCTGATCGAATCGATGATGACGCAACGGCCGACCCGGTTCGAACTGCTGACGGCGGCCGCCTTCCGCTGGTTCGCCGACTGCGCCGTGGACGTGGCCGTGGTCGAGGTAGGGATGGGCGGCACCTGGGACGCCACCAATGTGGTGGTTCCCGAGGTGGCCGTGGTCACGAACGTCAGCTACGACCACGTCGAGGTGCTCGGACCCACCTTGCGCGACATCGCGGGCGAGAAGGCCGGGATCATCAAAGCCGGCTGCCGGGTCCTGGTGGGGGAGTCCGATCCCGAGCTCCGGGCCGTCTTCGCCGAAAGGGCAGCGGCGGTGGGCGCGGCGGGAATCTGGCTGCGGGGCGAGGACTTCGGCTGCGATGCCAGCCGGGTCGCCGTGGGCGGTCGGCTGCTCGACCTGCGGACTCCGGGAGCGGTCTACCCCGAGGTGTATCTGGCCCTGCACGGAGCCCATCAGGCGGACAACGCGGCGATCGCCCTGGCCGGGGCCGAGGCGTTCTTCGGACAACCCCTGGCCCCGGAGGTGGTGGAACATGCCTGCGCCTCGGTGCGCAATCCGGGCCGGATGGAAGTGGTGGGACGTGCTCCGCTCGTGATCCTCGACGGAGCCCACAATGTCGCCGGCGTCCGCGCCCTGGCCCAGACTCTGAAGGAGGAACTTCCTACCGAAGGCGAGACGGTGGCTGTGGTGGGCATGCTGGAGGGCCGCGATCCCTCAGCCATGCTGGATGCGCTGATCCCGGCCGGAATCCGGATGGTCATCGCCTGCACGGCGCCGTCGCCCCGGGCGATCACCGCGGCCGCCATCGCCGACGCCGGGCGCGCCGTGGGGCTCGAAGCGAAAGTGGCGGACTCGATGGTCGACGCCCTGGCCTTGGCCCGTCAGCGTTTGTCGGCCGACGGTCGTCTGGTCGTCACCGGCACTCTCTATGTGGTGGCCGAGGCCAGACCGCTGCTGCTGCCGTCGAGCAGCCAACGGGAGGTCTCGGATTCGTTGAACAGAGCCGGTCCGGGCTTTGGCGGTGAGAACGTGGGCGAGTAAGCGGGCGAGTGACGGGGGCGGGTCACGCGGGCGGGTGACGGGGGCGTGATGCCGAACCGGCGGCGATCGAGGGCCGGGTCAGGGCAATGACGTTGCCGAAAGATCGGGTACGGCCGGCCAGGAGGCTGAGGCGGGACCAGGCAAGGGGGGGACCCGGTTTCGACGGCCGGCGCCGATGCCGGTAGCCTCTGCCGCCGATGAGACGCACCCTCGTGATCTGTAAACCCGATGCGGTGGAACGCGGACTGACGGGTGAGATCATCGTCCGGCTCGAGCGCAAGGGCCTCCGACTGGTCGCCGGTTCTCTGCGGACGATCGACGAGGAGACGGCCGGGCGGCACTATGAGGAGCACAAGGGCAAGGGCTTCTACGGGGAACTGGTGGCGTTCATCACCCGTTCCCCCTCGATGGTTCTCGTGGTGGAAGGTCCCGACGAGACCTGGAAGATCGTGCGGACGCTGATGGGTTCCACCAACCCGGCCGACGCCCCGCCGGGCACGATCCGCGGCGATCTCGGCACCATCCTGAGCGAGAACCTGATCCACGGATCGGATTCGGCCGAGTCGGCGACTCGGGAAATTAGTATCTTCTTTCCCGATATGGTCTGACGGGCGGGCATCGGACAGGTGTCGGCAGGGTCGATGGGCGGGGCATCACGCTGTGGTGCCGGGGTCACAAACAGCGAGAAGGCGCAGCAAACCGCGCTCTTGTGCCTTGTCCACAGGTCCCGTAGCCTGGGGCGACCCCCGACACCCACGAGGGCTCGCGCGTGAGGCATGAGCCCCCGCGCAGATCACAAGGTGGATCGAAGCGCATGAAGGATAATCGGTTCTTCCTACTTGGCCGCGACATGGCGGTCGATCTGGGTACGGCCAACACCCTGGTCTACGTACGCGGTCGCGGCATCATCTTGAATGAGCCGTCGGTTGTCGCCGTGAATGTGAAGGACGGTCGTCCGCTGGCCGTGGGGGCGGAGGCCAAACGGATGATCGGCCGGACGCCGAGCCACATCCAGGCCATCAGGCCGTTGAAGGACGGAGTGATCGCCGACTTCGAGATCTGCGAGAAGATGCTGCGTTACTTCATTCAACGTGTCCACCAACGGCGGTTCGCCAAGCCGCGGATGGTGATCTGCGTCCCGTCGGGCATCACCGGTGTGGAACAGCGCGCCGTGATGGAGGCAGCCGAGTACGCCGGGGCCCGGAAGGCTTACATCATCGAGGAGCCGATGGCGGCCGCCATCGGGGCCGGACTTCCCGTTCACGAGCCGACCGGCAACATGGTGGTGGACATCGGCGGCGGAACGACGGAAGTGGCCGTGATCTCGCTCGGGGGCATTGTGACGAGCCAGTCCGTGCGTATCGGCGGTGACGAGCTCGACGAGGCGATCATCTCCTTCATCAAGAAGGAGTACAGCCTCGCTCTCGGTGAGCGGACATCGGAAGAGATCAAGATCGCTCTGGGATCCGCCTTTCCCTTGGAAGAGGAATTGCACGCCGAGATCCGTGGCCGCGACCTGGTGACGGGTCTGCCCAAGACGATCGTCGTGTCCACCGAGGAGATTCGACGGGCCATCGACGAGCCGGTATCGGCCATCGTCGACGCCGTCAAGGTGACCCTCGACAAGACACCGCCGGAACTGGCCGCCGACATCATGGAGCAGGGCATCGTCCTCACCGGAGGAGGTGCGCTGCTGCACGGTCTCGACGCCCGGCTGCAGGAGGAGACGGGGATGCCCATCGTGGTGGCCCGTGATCCGCTGAACTGTGTGGCCATCGGCAGTGGACAGTGCCTCGAGGAGTTCGACGCCCTCAAGCAGGTGCTCATCACCTCTTCCGCCGGGTGATGGCCGGCCGCGCCTGGCGCGGAGACCGAATCGCTTCCGTCTGGAGCGGAGACCGAACCGCCCCCGCCGACACGCCGCTGACGTGCCCGCGGCCTGCCGGTGGAGTGGGCGGCATCGCCTGAGAAGGGTCCGACGTGGCCAGGACGCGCCGTCCCCGACGCCCCCGGCTGACCATCGGGCTGCTGGTCCTGGCGTCGATTTCGATCATCACGCTCGACTACCGCGGTGACGCGCACGGGGCGATCGGCCACCTGAAGAGCGCGGCCAGCGACGCCTTCTCGCCGGTGCAGCGCGTGGTCGACGATGTGACCCATCCGATCGGCAGCTTTCTGGCCGGGGCGGTGAACGGGGCCGAGATCGAACGGGACAACGCCAAGTTGCGGCAGGAAGTGGGCAGGCTGCAGGGTCAGGTGCTGGCCCATCGGGCCACGGCCAACGCGCTGAAGGCGATCGATCAGCTCAACCACCTCACGTGGACAGAAGGTATCCCGACGGTGACCGCGCAGGTGATCGCCCTGAACTCCTCGAACTTCGCCGCCACCGTGGAACTCAACGTCGGTAGCCGTCGCGGGGTGACGGCGGGGATGCCCGTGGTGGGCGGTGCCGGACTGGTCGGCCAGGTGATCTCCACCACGTCGACGACGAGCACGGTCCGACTGATCACCGATGCCGGCTCCGCCGTCGGTGTGCGCTACGGACCGACCAGCCTCGAGCTGGCGCTCGCCCAGGGTGACGGGATCGGCAAGCCGCTCGACATCAATTTCATCAGCCCCGGTACGCCACTGCACACCGGTGAGGTGCTGACCACGAGCGGATTGCAGAACGGGCTCTTCCCGCCGCTCATCCCGGTGGCCCGGATCACCAGCTTCCGGTCGACGGCGTCGTCGACCCAGGAGAACGTGTCCGCCCAACCGGTGGCCGATCTGGCTCAACTGGACTACGTCGACGTGCTGCAATGGCCTCCGGCGGGATGAACCGGTGACCTCCTCGGACCTGGCCCGGTCCACGATGGCGCTGTTCGTGGTGCTGGCGGTGCAGCAGACGTTGCTCGACAGCGTCCGGGTGGCCGGCGCCCACCCCGAGGCCATGCTGCTGCTGCCGATCGCCGCCGGCTATGTGGCCGGACCCGAACGGGGAGCCGGATTCGGCTTCGCCGCCGGCGTGCTGGCCGATCTGTTCCTGCCCACCACTTTCGGGCTGTCCGCCCTGGTGGGATGCCTTCTCGGTTACGGGACGGGGCTGGCCACCCGGGGACTGGTGCGCAGCTCATGGTGGTTGCCGCCCATCGTGGCGGCGGGGGCGACGTCCGTCGGACTCGCTCTGTACGCCATTCTGGGGGCCGTGCTCGGAGAACCGGGGGTGGTGACGACGTCGCTGGCGCCCGCTCTGGCGGTGGCCACGCCGGCCGCCGTGGTGCTGGCCACCCCGGTGGTCCGGTTGGTGTCGTGGGCCCTGCGCCCCGGGGCCGCCGGTCACAGCAGCGGCGTGAGCAGCGGCGCCCGATGAAGAGACGCCGGCGATTCGCCCGACATCTGCGGCCGGCCGACATGGCCAGGCGGCCCCGTCCGCCGCGCCGGCCGCCGCGTCTGGTGGGCCGGTTGCGGCATCCGCTGCGGGGGAGCCGGTTCTACCCGAAGCCGAAGGCAGCGCGGGCCACACGGCAGAAGGGGCCGGCCACACCGAGGATGCGTCCCCGGCGGTCGCTGGTCGACCGGGTGACCCCGACGAGCGAACCGTCGGCGCCGCGGACGATCGTGCGGTTGCGGGTGGTGGGGGTGTTGGTGGCCGCGCTGTTCGCGCTGATGTTCGTCCGGCTGTGGTATCTGCAGGTGCTCGACAGTTCGGCGTACTCGCAGACGGTGGCTCTGAACCAGGTCCGTCCCGTGCAGGTGGCCGCCCCCCGGGGACTGATCACCGATCGGACCGGTTCGAAGATCCTCGTCGGCGACAAGGTGAAGCGGAACATCACCCTGGCCCGGGTGGCCGCCCAGCAGCATCCCGAGGTGGTGAGCCGGTTGGCCGCTCTTCTCAATACCACCGCCAAAGCGATCAACGGCGATCTGGCCAACAACCAGTTCAGCTTGTACGAGCCGGTACCGATCGTGGAGAACGCCACGCTGTCGGACGTGCTCTACATCGGCGAGCACGCCGCGCTCTTCCCAGGGGTGTCCATCAGCTCGGGGACGCAGCGGACGCATCCCTACGGGGCCACGGGGGCCCAGATGCTCGGGTACGTGCGTCAGATCAACGGCACCGAATTGGCCGCCCATAGTGCGCAGGGGTACCAACTGGGCAACGAGTACGGCCAGAGCGGCCTCGAGAACGAGTACGAGAAGTATCTGCGGGGGAGACCCGGGGTCAACCGGGTCGAGGTGAACGCCGCCGGGCAGGTCGTGGGCAGCCTGGGCCAGACGACTCCCGTCGCCGGCAACGACGTGGTGACCAACATCGACGCCGGGCTGCAGCAGACGTTGCAGACGTCGCTCGACAGCGAGATCGCCAGCCTGCAGGCAACGGTGGATCCGTCGACAGGCAAGGCCGAGCACCCCACCGGTGGAGCCGCCATCGCCCTCGACCCCCAGACGGGAGCGGTGTTGGCCCTCGTCTCCTCGCCCAGCTACGACCCCTCGATCTGGAACAACCCGGTGATCACCCAGGCGGACTTGAACAACTTGGGGACGGCCCAGGACAACAAGGCCATCGACGGCTTCTACACCCCGGGGTCCACATTCAAGCTGGCCACGGCCACCGCCGCGCTGCAGACGGGGCTCATCAGTCCGAGCACCCAGTACCACGACACCGGTCAGTTCGTTATTCCGGGCTGCAAGGTCGGGGCCCCGGGCTGTGTGACTTACCACGACAACGATCAGCCGGCCAGCGGAACCTACCTGAACGTGACGTCGGCGCTCACCGTGTCGAGCGACACCTTCTTCTACAACATCGGCGCCAATTTCTGGGACGCCTGGGTGAGCAACCGGCAGTACGGGCAGCAACCCATTCAGACGGTGGCCGGACAGTACGGCTACGGCCAGAAGACGGGCATCGACCTGCCCGGCGAGGACGCCGGCGACTACGCCCGGGTGGACTCGCCCACGGTGGTGGCCAAGGAGCACGCCCAGTACCCGAAGGTCTACCCCAACTCCGGCTGGTACACGGGGAGCAACCTGCAGATGGCCTTCGGCCAGGGCGGGTCCGTGATCACCCCCATCGAGCAGGCCGTGGCCTACGCCACCTTCGCCAACGGGGGCACCCGGTACGCCCCCCAGGTGGCAGCCGGGGTGGTGAGCCCGTCGGGCAGGGTGGTGAAGAAGTTCGCGCCGGTGGTGACCGGCCATGTGCCGATGGCGCCGGCCAACCGGCAGGCCATGCTGGCCGGGTTCGAAGGGGCGGTGAACGTACCGGGCGGGACGGCCACCTCCAGCTTCACGAACTTTCCCTTCGACAAGCTGTCCCTGGCCGGGAAGACGGGGACGGCCAGCTACACCGAGCAGGTGCCGACCTCGTGGTTCGTGGGCTGGGGGCCGGTGGACAACCCCCGGTACCTGATCGTGGTGGTGATCGAGAAGGGCGGTTACGGGGCCTCGGCCGCCGCCCCGGTGGCCCGGGCCGGCTTCCAGTACCTGGTCGACAATCCCATGGGCCCGGTGGTGCTCCACCCACCGGCGGGGTCCGCAGGGAGTTCTCCGGCCGGTACGACGACGACGGCACCGGCCGGGCCCGGAGGGAGTTCCTCGAGCACGACGACCCCTCGGGGGACGAAGAGGCCGGCCGTGACCAGCACGACGACCGGGGCGGCCACCAGGAAGCGGGTGCCGGCTCAGAAAGAGGCTGGTCGGATGGCGCCCCCTTCGCCCCGGGGCCCCCCGGGGGGGCTCTAGACTCGGCGGGCAGATGACCTCCTTGTGGCCACGGATCGAACCGCTCCTGGCCCACGTCACGAAGCCGGCCCGCTACATCGGGGGAGAACTGGGCGCCTGTGAGCCCGAGCACGGGGCCGGGCGTGTGGCGTGGCTGCTGCTGTATCCCGACACCTACGAGATCGGGCTGCCCAACCAGGGGCTGCAGATCCTCTATGAGATCCTGAACGAACGGTCCGACGCCGTGGCCGAGCGCTCCTACGCCCCGTGGACGGACATGGAGGCGGCCATGCGGGCGGCCGGGGTGCCGCTGTTCTCGGTGGAGTCGAACCGGCCGGCGGCCGACTTCGACATTCTGGCTTTCAACCTGTCGGCCGAGCTGACCTATACGAACCTGTTGAACCTGGTCGACCTGGCCGGCGTGGCCGTGCGGTCGGCCGGGCGTTCGGACAGCGACCCGCTGGTGATCGCCGGCGGCCACTGCGCCTTCAACCCCGAGCCGATGGCCGATTTCGTCGACGCCTTCGTCCTCGGTGACGGCGAGGAGGCGGTGGGCGAGATCACCGAGGTGGTGGCGCGATGGCAGTCACCCGGTGGGGGGGAGCAGGTCGGTGGCCGGGAGGAGCTGCTGACGGCGCTGGCCAAGGTGCCCGGGGTCTACGTGCCCTGGTGCTACGAGCCCGCCTACCGCGACGGCCGGCTGACCGGGGTGAGCCGCCGGGTGGACGGGGTACCCGAGAAGGTGGAGAAGCGAACGATCACCGACCTCGGGGCCTGGCCTTACCCGAAGCAGCAGTTGGTGCCGCTGATCGAGGTGGTCCACGACCGGTTGAACGTCGAGGTCTTTCGGGGATGTACCCGGGGGTGTCGATTCTGCCAGGCCGGGATGATCACCCGACCTGTCCGGGAGCGGCCGGCGGCCCAGGTCGAGCGGATGGTGCGCGACGGTCTCGACCGGACGGGCTACGACGAGGTGACCCTGACATCGCTCTCGTCGGCCGACTTCTCCGGGATCGAGAGCACGGTGTCTTCCATCATCAACGACCCGGAATGCTCGGGTCAGGTGTCGGTGAGCCTGCCCAGTCTCCGGGTGGACGCCTTCACTGTGGGGCTGGCGGCCGAGATCCAGAAGGTCCGGCGGACGGGGTTGACCTTCGCCCCCGAAGGCGGGACCTGGCGGATGCGGCAGGTGATCAACAAGCTGATCCGTGAAGAAGACCTCTACGCGGCGGTCGACTCGGCCTTCTCGCAGGGCTGGCGGCGGGTGAAGCTCTACTTCCTGATCGGCCTGCCCACGGAGACCGACGAGGACGTGCTCGGGATCGCCGCTCTGGCCAAGGCCTGCGTGGAGATCGGGCGCCGGTATCACCCCAATGTGACGGTGACCGCCTCGGTGGGGGGATTCGTCCCCAAGCCGCACACGCCGTTCCAGTGGTTCGGGCAGAACACGATGGAGGAGCTGCGGCGGAAGGTCAACCTGTTGAAGGACGCCGTCCGCGGTGTCCGGGGTCTGACGCTTCGCTGGCACGATCCCGAGGCCACCGCCGTCGAGGGTCTGGTCAGTCGGGGCGACCGCCGGATGGGTGCGGTGATCGAGTCCGTCTGGCGGAAGGGGGGGACCTTCCAGGAATGGTCCGAGCACTTCGACCTGGGCCTGTGGACCGAGGCGCTCGAGGCCGTCGGCCTGACCTTGCACGACTGCGTCTACCGGCATCGCGACGAGCACGAAGTCCTTCCCTGGGATCACATCTCGGCCGGGCTGCACCGGGACTTCTTGTGGGAGGACTGGCAGGAGGCACTGGCCGAACACGGCCTGGAGGACTGCCGCTGGACGCCGTGTTACGACTGCGGAGCCTGCACGGGGCTCGGGGTCGAACATGTGGTGGCGTCGACGGTGGCTCCCGCCGGCGGGAGCCAGGGGACGGGACAGGACCTCGACAGCGGGGGGATGGTGCCGGTGCGGTTCCTGCCCACGGCGGCCCCCGCCCCCGCCCTGGCCGGCGCAGGCGGCGCCGGCCAGGGGGAACCGGTCCGATGAAGATCCGGATCCGGTTCGCCAAGCTGGGCCGGGTCAGGTGGACCAGTCATCGCGACGTGGCCCGGATGTGGGAGCGGGCCCTGCGCCGGGCCCGGTTGCCGCTGTCCTACACGGAGGGTTTCTCGCCGCGGCCCAAATTGAGCTTCGGGCTGGCGCTGCCCACCGGGTGCGAATCGAAGGCCGAGTATCTCGACGTGGCGCTCAGCGAATCGGTGGAGAGCACCGAGCTGACCGCCGATTTCAGTTCTCTTCTGCCTGACGGCGTGGATGTCCTCGCCGCTCAGGTGCTCCCGACGGGGACGGGGTCACTCCAGGAGGAAGTGACCTCGTGCCGATGGGAGATCGATGTTCCACAGATGGGTCCCGACGCCTTGGCCGAGGTCATCGACCGGGTCCTCGGCGCCGAGACCCTGTCCGTCACACGCGAGCGGAAGGGTCGGCCCGTCACCGACGACATGCGGCCCTCCGTCCTCGCACTTTCCTCCCGACCTTCCGGGGCCGCTGCCGAGCTCGTGGCCGAGCTCGGGACCCGACCCCGTGGGGTCCGCCCGGCCGAGCTGGCCCAGGTGATGGGCATCGAGCTCGGCCTGGCCTGCCGAACCAATCAATGGATCGAGTGCGACGGCTCCCGAGGGGAGCCCCTGACGACACCGGTGCCAGACGCCGCCGCCTGGGAGCGCGCCTCGTGAGAAGTACGAGAAGGGATCGTCCTCATGTCCGATTTGAGCGCCGGCCAGCCGGTGGCGGAGCCAGTCGGCCCGCCGCCGGGGCCCGCACCTTCCGACCCCCCGGGGCGCGACGCGTCGGGGGGCACGCCCCCATCAGCGGCGGAGTCCCGATTCGAGGGGACGACCGGGCCAGAATCGCCGCCGTCGAACGGAGGCGATTCCGGGCGGGCACTTCCCTCTGACGGAGCCGCCGGTTCGGTGGCGACCGCCCTCGGGGAGTCTGCCGAGGCGTCCGAGGCGGAGACAGCCACGACGGGCGGATCGGGAGGATCAACGGCGGCGCGCCGCCGCCGGCGCCGGCCGTCGACCGGGGGAGCCACCGGCACCGATCGCCCGGCCACACGGTCCACCGCTGGAGGAAGCGGACCCGGCGGTCCCGATGAGGCCGGTGGTCCCGATGAGGCCGATGAGGCCGAGGTGACCGACCAGACGCCGCCGGGGATCGAGGCCACCGGCCCGCCGGCGCCGGTGGGAGGTCGACCCCGGATCGGCGACACCCGGCCCGCCCGGCCACCGACCTCGGTCGCCGGGCCCCCGCCGGGCGTGACCCCGGTCAGGGCGACACCGGCCAGCTCGAGCCCGGCCAGCTCCATCCCGTCGGCCCCGGCGCCGGGCCGCCCGGCCCGGCGCAGCGCCGGAGGGACCCGGGCATCGGGTGGGGAACCCACGTTGGCCGGTGGGGCACCGGGACGAGGCCGCTCGGAGACCGACGATGGCCCTGAGCCCGACGAGGGAGATTCGAAGAGCACCGGGGGCCGGTCACGGCGGCGTAGCGGCCGCGAGCGCCGGGGTAGGCCGGTGGGGCGCTATCTGATGTGCGTCCACGTTCGTCCCCATGCCACCCAGATCGCCGTGCTCGAGGGCAGGACTCTGGTCGAGCACCAGGTGTCGCGGGCGGCCGACGATGCCACCCAGATCGACGGGAACATCTACCGGGGCCGGGTCCAGAACGTGCTGCCCGGGATGGAAGCCGCCTTCGTGGACATCGGCACGCCGAAGAACGCCGTTCTCTACCGGGGCGACGTGCGGTTCGATCGCGACGACGTGGAGACGGCGTCGAACAATTCGATGCGGATCGAGCAGATGCTGCGGGCCGGGCAGACCATTCTCTGCCAGGTGACGAAGAACCCCATCGGGGCCAAGGGGGCCCGTCTGACCCAGGAGGTGTCGCTGCCCGGGCGCTTCGTGGTGATGGTGCCCAATTCCTCGGCTTTCGGGATCTCCAAGCGGCTCGACGACAACGAGCGGAAGCGGCTGCGCCGGATCGTCGACGACGTCCGGCCCAAGGGCCACGGACTGATCGTCCGGACGGCGGCCGAAGGTGCGAGCCAGGAGGAGTTGGGCCACGACGTGGAGCGACTGGCCGCCCAGTGGGCCGCCATCGAAGCCGAGGCGGGCCGGTCCACGGCACCGGGACTGCTCTACCGGGAGCCCGACCTGGCCGTGCGTAGCGTCAGGGAGGAATTCAACCGCGAGTACCGCGGCGTCGTGATCGACGACGAAGAACTCTTCCTGCAGGTGCGGGACTACATCGAACATGTGAACCCCGAGCTGGCCGACCGGGTCGAGCTGTATGACCCCGTGGCCGAGAACATGCCCGTCTTCGAGCGGTTCCATGTGCACGAACAGCTGCACAAGGCGCTCGACCGCAAGGTCTGGCTGCCCTCAGGAGGATCGATCATCATCGAGCGGACGGAAGCGCTGACGGTGATCGATGTGAACACGGGCAAGAACGTGGGCACCTCCAACCTGGAGGAGACCGTCTACCGGAACAATCTCGAGGCGGCCGAGGAGATCGCCCGGCAGCTGCGTCTGCGGGACATCGGCGGGATCATCGTGATCGACTTCATCGACATGGAGATCCGTGAGAACCGGGACAAGGTGGCCGCCGCCCTGCGCTCGGCGCTGGCCCGGGACAAGACCCGGACCCAGGTTTTCGACATTTCCGAGCTCGGGCTGATCGAGATGACCCGGAAACGGATCTCCGAGGGCCTGGTGGAGTCTCTTTCGAGCACCTGCCCCATCTGCGAAGGCCGGGGAATCGTGCTGGACGAAACTCTCCTGTAAAGTAGCCAGGCTATGTACGCAGTGATCCGATCCGGGGGCAAGCAGGAGCGCGTGGCCGAGGGCCAGCAGCTCCGAGTGGAACTGTTGGGCCTGCCCACGGGGACAGACGTCGAGCTCGACCCCGTTCTGGTGGTCGACGACGACCGGGTCTTGGCCACCCCGGAGCAGCTGGCGGGCACGGTCGTGGCCGCCCGGATCGTGGGCGAGGAGCTCGGACCGAAGATCAGGGGCTTCACCTACCGGCCCAAGACCCGCAGCCGCCGGCGCTGGGGTCACCGTCAGCACTACGCCACGGTGGAGATCACCTCTATCACGGTGCCGGCCGGGCGCTGAGCCAGGACTGAGAGGACCAGGAGATGTCCAAGACCAAAGGTGGCGGCTCCACCCGTAACGGCCGCGATTCGAATGCCCAGCGACTCGGGGTGAAGGTCTTCGACGGGACCAAAGTCCTGGCCGGGGCCATCATCGTGCGCCAACGCGGCACCAAGTTCCATCCCGGTGAGAACGTGGGCCGCGGGGGGGACGACACCTTGTTCGCCACGGCCGAGGGTTACGTCAAGTTCGGCACCCGGAAGGGTCGCAAACTCGTGGACGTCCGTTCCGAGGTCTGAACCGACCCGCCGGCTCGTGCAGCCGGTCGGCGGTGACGCCTCTCCGGGCGTCCAGAAACGGCGACACCCCCACGTAGGATCAGGCGTGTGTCGGGGTTCGTAGACGAGGCCCAGATCCATGTGAAGGCCGGTGACGGCGGCGCCGGCGCGGTCTCGTTCCGGCGCGAGGCCCACGTCTCGCGCGGCGGGCCCGACGGGGGCGACGGGGGCAGTGGCGGTGACGTCTGGCTGGTGGCGTCGCACAACCAGGCCTCGCTACTCGGATTCCGGGACCATCCCCATCGCGCCGCTACCAGCGGCGTCCACGGTCAGGGGAAGAAGAAGCACGGGGCCTCCGGTTCCGATATCGAGGTGCCCGTGCCCGTGGGCACCGTCGTCCGCGATAGTGACGGCGTCGTGCTGGCCGATCTGGCCTCGGCCGGTGATCGGTGGTTGGCGGCGCACGGCGGCCGCGGCGGCCACGGCAATGCCCGTTTTCTGAGCAACCGCCGGCGGGCTCCCGCCTTCGCCGAGCAGGGCGAGAAGGGTGAAGAGGGCTGGTACGACATGGAGCTGCGGCTGGTGGCCGACGTGGCCCTGGTCGGCCTGCCCAATGCCGGCAAGAGCACCCTGATCTCGCGGATCTCGGCCGCCCGGCCCAAGATCGCCGACTACCCCTTCACCACCCTCGAACCCCATCTGGGGGTGGTCCGGGTCGGTCGACCAGGGAGCGAGACCGAGATCGTGGTGGCCGACGTGCCCGGTCTGGTGGAGGGGGCGGCCGACGGCCGGGGACTCGGACACCGCTTCCTGCGTCACGTCGAGCGGGCCCGGGTCCTCGTCATCCTGATCGACCTGGCCGCCGTCGACGGGATCGCCCCCGGCCAGCAGGAACGGATTCTGCTCAACGAATTGGGTCGCTACCAGCCAGAGCTTCTCGAGCGCCCCCGGGTGGTGGTGGGTTCGAAGGTCGATGTCGTGGGCCCCGATGCCGGTGAGACCGACACGGCCACCGGTGGGGGCCATGCCGGTCCGGGCACGATCGAGCTGCGGATCTCGGCCGTGACGGGCGAAGGCATCGCCTCACTTCTCGGACGTCTCGCCGCTCTGGTCGTCGAGGCGCGGCAGCAGGAGATCCTGCCCTCGTCCACCGTGGTGGTCCACCGGCCGCTCCCCGACGGGATCGAGGTCGTCCACGAGGCGGACGGTTCGTTCGTGGTCCTGGGCCGGCCGGCGCTGCGGGCGGTGGCCCTCTCCGACCTGACCGACGACCAGGCGGTGGCCTATGTGCAGGAGCGTCTGCGGCGACTCGGCGTCGAACGGGCCCTCGTCCGTGCCGGTGCCCGCGACGGCGACGTCGTGCACCTGGGGGCGCTGACCTTCACCTATCAGAGCGACGCCGGTGGCCTCGACGCCACCGAGGCCGTGTCCAGTGGAAGCCGGCGGGGTCCCCACAAGAGCCGCCAGCGCGGCCGCACGTCCGGCGGCGAGCGATCATGAGCGAGGACGGCCCAACGGCGGCTCCGGGCACGGCGCGGACCGTGGTGGTCAAGATCGGGTCGTCCTCGGTGACCGCCGCCGGTGGCGGGGTGGACGCGGCGGCCATCGAGAGACTGAGCGCCGACATCGCCCGGGTGCGTGGCGCCGGGCACAGCGTGGTGCTGGTGAGCTCGGGGGCCATCGCCGCGGGCTGGGCTTCTCTGAGCGGCGGCCCACGACCCACCGATCCGGCGACGCTCCAGGCCGTGTCGGCCGTGGGGCAACACCGGCTGATGCGGGTCTACGACGATGCCTTCGCCGTCCACGGGGTCTCCGTGGGCCAGGTACTGCTCGCCCCCCTCGACTTCGTCCACCGTCAGCAGTACCTCCACGCCCGGCAGACCTTGTCCCGGCTCATCGAGCTCGGGGTGCTGCCGGTGGTGAACGAGAACGACGCCACGTCGGACGACGAGATCCGCTTCGGCGACAACGACCGGTTGGCGGCACTGGTGGCCCACCTGGTGGCGGCCGATTTGCTCGTGCTCCTGACCGACACCGCCGGCCTTCTCACCGCCGATCCCCGGACGACGGACGAAGCCTCGCTCATCGAGGAGGTGGTCGAAGTCGACCACCGGCTGGAGATGTTGGCGGGAGGAACGGGGAGCGAGATCGGCAGCGGTGGCATGACATCGAAGTTGGCGGCGGCCAAGATCGCCGCCTGGTCCGGTGTGGAGACCCTGATCGCCGACGCCGCCCGGCCCGGTGTCGTCCAGGCGGCGCTGGCCGGTGAGCCGGGGATCGGGACCGTCTTCCGTCCCCGTCCCCGACGGCTCCCGGCCCGGAAGCTGTGGATCGCCTTCGCCGTGGCCTCGGCGGGGACCCTGGTGGTTGACGAGGGGGCGCGCCGGGCCGTAGTCGAAGGAGATGCGTCGCTTCTTCCCGCCGGCGTGGTCTCGGTCTCGGGGCGCTTCGACGCCGAGGCGGCCGTCGAGATCGCGGGACCGGACGGGATCGTCTTCGCCAAGGGCCTCGTCCGGCATCCGGCCGAGCGGATCGGATCGTGGGCCGGTCGGCGCACGAGCGACCTGCCCGACGGCGTGGCCCACGAGATCGTCCATCGTGACGACCTGGTGGTTCTTGCCTGATACCGGCGGAGGTAGCCTGGGACATGGCGACAACCTCCGTGACCGAGCTGGGCCGGCGGGCCAAGGCCGCTCGCCGGGTCGTGGCCACGGCCTCCGGGGCGACGAAGGACACCGCCCTGCTTCTCGCCGCTGAGCTGCTCGAACAGCGGTCGTCGGACATCTTGGCGGCCAACGCCGCCGACGTCGCCGGCGCCCGTGCCGAGGGAGCCAGCGCCACCCAGATCGACCGCCTCGGGCTGACCGAGTCCCGGGTCGCCGCCATGGCCGCCGGTTTGCGCCAGGTGGCCTCCCTTCCCGATCCCGTGGGTGAGATCGTCGACGGATCGGTCCGGCCCAACGGCCTTCGGGTCGAGCGGGTCCGGGTGCCGCTGGGCGTCGTCGGCATCATCTACGAGAACCGGCCCAACGTCACCAGCGACGCCGCCGGTCTGTGCCTGAAGGCCGGCAACGTCACGATGCTGCGGGGTTCGTCGTCGGCGCTGCGGTCCAACGTGGCCATCGTGGCCTGCCTGCGCGAGGCGGTGGAGAAGGCCGGGCTTCCCGAGGACGCGGTCGTGCTGGTGGAGGATCCCGGCCGCGCCACGGCGGTGGAGTTCATGCGGCTCGAGGGCGTGATCGACTGCCTGATCCCCCGGGGCGGCGCCTCGCTCATCGCCACCATCCGGGAGCAGGCGACGGTCCCATTCGTGATCGACGGCGACGGCAATTGTCATGTCTACGTCGATGCCGCCGCCGATCTCGACATGGCGGTCTCTATCGTGATCAACGCCAAGACGCAGCGTCCCGGTGTGTGCAACGCGGCGGAGTCCCTGCTCGTGCACCGGGAGGTGGCCGAGCTGTTCCTGCCCCGGGCCGCCGTCGCCCTTGACGGGGTCGAGCTCGTCGGCGACGAGCGGGCCCGAGCCCTGGTGCCCGGCATGGGGCCGGCCGCCGACGAGGATTTCGCCACCGAATTCCTGGACCTCAAGCTGGCCGTGGCGGTTGTGGACGGCCTGGACGAGGCCATCGACCACATCGCCCGCTTCGGATCGGGCCATACGGAGGCCATCGTGACGACCGACCTGAGAGCAGCTGAGCGTTTCTGTCGGGAGGTGGACGCCGCCGCCGTGGTCGTGAACGCCTCGACCAGGTTCATCGACGGCTCCGAGCTCGGCCTCGGCGCCGAGATCGGGATCTCCACCCAGAAGCTGCACGCCCGTGGCCCGATGGGGCTGCGCGAACTGACATGCGCCAAGTACGTGGTGCGCGGTGACGGGCAGGTGCGGGGGTGAGCGCCACCGACGAGAGGCCGTCGTCACCAGGTGGGACCCCCGCCCCTCTCGGCTTCCCCGAACCCGGGCCACCACGCTTCGCATCGGTGAGCGACGTCCGCAGCCGGCTGGCCGATGCGGGCTATCTGGCCGACGACGGTATCGCCGGGGTGGTCTACCTGGCCGACCGCCTGGCCAAACCCGTGCTCGTCGAAGGTCCGGCGGGAACGGGGAAGACGGAACTGGCCAAATCGGTGGCCCGGGTCACCGACAGCCGGCTGATCCGGCTGCAGTGCTACGAGGGTCTGGACGAATCGAAGGCCCTCTACGAGTGGAACTACAAGAAGCAGCTGCTGCGCATCCAGGCGCAACGGGTGGTGGCCGACGGTGATGGCGCCGACGACACCTCAGCCGGCGACAGGGCGACAGGTGCGGCCGGCAGTGGCGAGACACGGTCCGGTGTCGCCTGGCGCGACCTCGAGGAGGACATCTTCTCCGAGGAGTTCCTGCTGGCCCGACCGTTGCTGGAAGCGATCCGTTCGCAGGAGTCGGTCGTGCTCCTGGTCGACGAGGTGGACCGGGTGGAGCTCGAGACCGAGGCGCTTCTGCTGGAAGTGCTCTCCGAGTACCAGGTGTCGATCCCGGAGTTGGGCACCGTCCGGGCCGAGCGCATACCCCTCGTCTTCCTGACGTCGAACAACACCCGAGAGTTGTCGGAGGCCCTCAAGAGACGCTGCCTCTATCTGCACCTGGACTATCCGTCGCTCGAGCGCGAACGCGACATCGTCCTCACCCGGGTGCCCGGCATCGGGGCCGAATTGGCCGACCAGGTGGCCCGGATCGTCCGATCCCTGCGCACGCTCGACCTGAAGAAGTACCCGTCGGTCTCCGAGACGCTCGACTGGGCCCGCACCCTGGTGGTGCTCGGGGTGGAGTCGATCGACGCCGAGCAGGCCAAGGCCACCCTCCACGTCCTGCTCAAGTATCGAAGCGACCTGGAGCGGGCGTCGAAGGAATTGACCGTGGCCGACGCCCAGGCCTGAGTCGGCCCGTGCTGGACGTCCTCACCGGCTTCGTCAGTGAATTGCGGGCCGCCGGCCTGCCCGTCTCGCTCACCGAATCACTCGACGCGGCCGAAGCCGTCCACCACGTCCCGCTCGAGGACCGCGAAGCGCTCAAGTACGCGTTGGCCGCCACCTTGGTGAAGTCCTCCACCCATTGGAAGGCCTTCGAAACGGCCTTCGAGGTGTATTTCGCCATGCGGGGCCCGCAGTACGACATCGACGCCGACGACGGGACCGATCTCGACCGTCCCGACGACGACGCCGATCTGCCCCAGGGCGAGGGCCAAGGCGGCCGCCAGGGCGGTGGCGGGGGCGAAGGCCTCACCCCGGAGGAACTGGCCGAGATGCTCTTCCGGGCCCTGATGAACGCCAACGAGGCGCAGATCGCCGCTCTGGCCCGGCAGGCGGTGGGACGTTTCGCCGGAATGGAGCCGGGCCGGCCCGTGGGGGGGACCTATTACCTCTACCGGACCCTGCGGAATCTCGACCTCGACCGTGTCCTCGAGCGGCTGATGGAGTCGGCCCGCCAGGAGGCGCCCGACGGCACGCTGACCCCGCTCGAGGAGCGGTTGGCCCGTGACGAGTTCCAGTCCCGTCTGGACGCCCTGCGCAAGGAGATCGAAGACGAGATCCGGCGCCGGCTGGTGGCCGACAGGGGAACCGAGGCACTGGCCCGCTCGCTGCGCAAGCCCCTGCCCGAGGACATCGACTTCATGCACGCCACCCGGGAGGAACTGGCGTCGCTGCGCCGGGCCATCACTCCTCTCACCCGCAAGTTGGCCGTCCGTCTGGCCCGCAAGCGACGCCACGGCCGGAAGGGGCCGCTCGATTTCCGTTCCACCATGCGTCATTCGCTGTCGACCGGGGGCGTTCCCGTCGATCCGAAGTTCCGCTACCCCCGGCCGGCCAAGCCCGAGATCATGGTCATCGCCGACATCTCCGGTTCGGTGGCCGCCTTCGCCCGCTTCACCCTCCACCTGGTCCATGCCATCAGCTCGCAGTTCTCCAAGGTCCGCAGCTTCGTCTTCATCGACGGCATCGACGAAATCACCCGCTTCTTCGAGACCGCCGATGACGTGGCCGACGCCGTGCACCGGATCAACACGGAGGCCGACGTGGTCTGGGTGGACGGCCACTCGGACTATGGACACGCACTGTCGGTCTTCTGGGAGCGTTGGGGGGAGGAGATCACACCCCGGACGAGCGTGCTGTTACTGGGCGACGCCCGGAACAACTATCACGCCACCCAGAGCTGGGTCGTCCAGGAGATCCGTCACCGGGCCCGTCACGTCTACTGGTTGAACCCCGAGCCCCGCGCCTACTGGGACACCGGGGACTCGGTGGTGGGTGAGTACGCCACCCATTGCGACGAGGTCTTCGAGTGCCGCAATCTCCGCCAGCTCGAACACTTCGTGACCGAGCTGGCATGAGCCAGCCGGCATGAACGCAGACACGGTGGATCCCGCCGGCGGTTCGCCTCCGGCCGGGGTCCGGACCATTCCTGCGCCCAGTGTCGGGGCGACCCGGATCGTCCTCGTCCGCCACGGTGAGGCCAACTGCAACGTGGAAGGCATCGTGGGGGGCCAGACGGGCTGTACCGGCCTGTCAGCCGCCGGTGTGGCCGAGGCCGAGGCCCTGCAGAGGCGTTTGGTCGCCTCGGGCGAGCTGGCCGGGGTCACGGCCGTCTACGCCAGTGTGCTGCCCCGGGCCCTCGAGACGGCCGCCATCGTGGCCCCCGGTCTCGGCGGTCGGGTGGCGGTGGCCGACTGCGATCTGTGCGAGCTGCACCCCGGCGAGGCCGACGGCCTCACATGGTCCGAATTCACCGACCGCTATGGCGGGCCCAACTGGGACGTCGAACCCGATAACGAGCTCGCTCCTGGAGCGGAAAGCTGGACGGGGTTCACGAAGCGGGTGTCGGGTGCCCTCACCGCTATCGCCGAGCGTCATCCCGGCGAGCTGGTGGTCGTCTTCTGCCACGGCGGCGTGGTGGAGGCGTCTATCGAGTCGCTGCTACCGGTGACGACCTCCAGGGGCCGGCTGAAGCTGCGGACGGCGCACACCTCGCTCACAGAGTGGGAACTCGGACCGGGGGGCTGGCTGTTGTTGCGCTACAACGACGCCGCCCATCTGCCGACCAGGCGGGAGCCGGATCAGCAGGCGTAGTCGCCGTCGAGGCTGCCGCCGTTCGGACCGGCGGTGGACGTGTACTGCGTGACGAAAACCGGACCGGTGGGCAGCCGGTCGCCGCGCCCCGCCGCGTAGCTGTGGATGTTCTGGCAGTTGCCCGGCCCGTCACCGGTGTACCACGCCACCCACAGAGGAACGGCCGGTTGGAAGTTCCCCACGATGCCGTTCCAGGTGTCGGGGCTCGTGTAGATCCCGACGGTGTTGATGCCCTGGTCACGAAGTCCGTTCAGAGCCCCCTGGATCACCTGGGCGTTTTCGGACAGGTTCGATGTCCAAGAGGCCTGATTGCTCTCCACGTCGAGCCACCAGGCAACGAGAGGGTTGACACCCTGGCTTTGCGCGTAGTGGAAGGCGAAGAGGGCGGCCTGGTAGCCGAAGTTGCAGGACTGGTCGCCGTTGCACCCGGGCTCCGCCGTTGCACTGGTGCCGTTCGTCATGTAGGCGTACAGGTTCAGTCCGGCGCCGGCCCAGGCCGCCTCATGGGCCAGGCACGGGTTGGGAAACCCGCCCGAGGATCCGGTGGCCTGGACGATGCCGACGATGTGGCCCGAAGGCAGCGTCTGATTGCACGTCGGCGGGTTGTCCTGGAACCGTGAGATGTCGTATCCGTAGGAACCGGACGGGTAGGCCTCGTTGGCCGCGTTCCCGGTTCCCGGGCCGTCGGCCATACCCACGATGGGGGCGAACAGATGTTGGGGAGTGGATCCGAAGTAGCCGGCGTCACCGAAAGCGGTGACGGCGCCGTTCGAGTCCGTCAACCAGTAGCCGGCCGAGTCGGCCGCCGTCATCGACACCACCGGGTGCATGAGGGCGTGACCACCGAGTGATCCGTCGAAGGGGGCGTCGCCGAAGGTGAAGATCCCGCCGTCGGCGGCGACCAGCCAGTAACCCCGACCGTCGGGAGTGGCTGAGGCACCGACCACCGGTTGGGCAAGTAGTTCGCCGCCCGTCGATCCGTAGTAGCCGGCGTCACCGAAGGCGAAGACCCCGCCGTCGGAGGCGAACATCCAGTAGCCCCCGCCGTCGGGGGTGGCGGCCATGGCGATCACCGGCTTGTCCAGCCGGATGGCGCCCAGTGAGCCGTAGAAGGGGGCGTCGAAGGAGAAGACCCCGCCGTCGGAGGCCACCGTCCAGTAGCCGCCGGTGGCCGGATCGGCGGCGATCCCTACCATCGGCTTGTTGAGCGGCCTGCCTCCCATGGAACCGTGGAACGGTGCGCTGCCGAAGGCGAAGACCCCGCCGTCGGAGGCCACCGTCCAGTAGCCGCGTCCGTCGGCCGTCCCCGCTGTGGTGGTAGGAGCGATGCCGACCATCGGCTTGGCCAGGAAGTGGCCGCCCATGGATCCCCAGAAGGGCAGTCCCCCGAAGGCGAAGACCCCGCCGTCGGAAGCCACGTCGTAATAGGCCGGAACCGATGACCCAGACGTGAGGGTCAGATGACGCAGCCGGTGGCCGGCGGCGGCACCAGGCGCTCTGTCAGCAGGAAACAGAGCGACGACGGTACCGCCCATCAACAGCAGGGCGGTGGCGATCGCCGCCAGGCGCGGGAAGCTACGGAGGGGAAAAGACATGGGGGGAGTAACTCGTCCTTTGGCTCCGTACCATTGTCACGGAGATCCCCGGTGGGCGCAACGCCCCCCCGACAGATTGCGTCCCCACCTGCACTGATGGCGGTGACATGCCCAGCCGGACGGCGGGAGAACTCGGCGGCGACATCGCTGCCGGCGACGGTTCTGCGTTCAGCCCCGCAGGAGTTCGGCCACACGGAACGACAGGTCGATGGCCTGACGTGCGTTCAGTCGCGGGTCGCACGTCGTGGTGTAGCGCAGATGCAACTGATCCTCGAGGATGTCGCCGTAGCCGCCCAGACATTCGGTCACGTCGTCGCCGGTCAACTCGACGTGCACGCCACCGGGCCAGGTCCCGGCCTCCTTGTGGGCGTCGAAGAATCCGCGCAGCTCCTTCAGGATGTCGTCGAAGCGACGGGTCTTGCGGCCACCGTCGCTGGCGAAGGTGTTGCCGTGCATGGGATCGCATGTCCACACCACCGGATGCCCGGCGTCGCGTACGGCGGCCAACAAAGGCGGCAGTACCCCGGCCACTTGGCCGGCACCCATCCGGGTGATCAAGGTCAGCCGTCCCGGGATGCGGTCGGGATTCAGTCGTTGGCAGAGTTCGAGGACCTCGTCGGCCGTCGCCGTCGGTCCGACCTTGCAACCGACCGGGTTCCGGATCCCCGACAGGAACTCGAGGTGGGCGCCATCGCCTTGACGGGTGCGTTCGCCCACCCAGAGCATGTGGGCAGAACAGTCGTAGAACTCTCCGGTGATGGAGTCCTCGCGGGTGAGCGCTTCTTCGTACCCGAGGATCAGGGCCTCATGGCTGGTGAAGAAGTCCACCTGGTGCAACGACTCCTCACTGATCAGGTCGATCCCGCAGGCCGACATGAAACGCAAGGCCCGGTCGATCTCCGCGGCGATCTGCTCGTAGCGACGACCCTCGTCACTGGAGGCCACGAACTGCTGGTTCCACAGGTGCACCTGGGAGAGATCGGCGAACCCTCCCTTGGTGAAGGCCCGCACGAGGTTCAGGGTCGACGCCGACTGGTGGTAGGCGGCGATCAGTCGATGGGGATCGGGCACCCGGGCGGCGGCGTCGGGGGCGTCGTCGTTGACCATGTGGCCGCGGAAGGTCTCGAGCTCCTGATCCCCGACCCGCTCGGTGGCCGAGCTGCGGGGCTTGGCGAACTGCCCGGCGATCCGTCCCACCTTGACCACCGGCACCCCGGCGCCGTAGGTGAGGACGACCGCCATCTGCAGGATGACCTTCAGCTTGTCCCGGATGCTGTCGGCCGAGAAGTCGGCGAACGACTCGGCACAGTCACCCGCCTGGAGCAGGAATGCCCGTCCGGCGGCCACGTCGGCCAGGGCGCTCGTCAGTCGCCGGGCTTCGCCGGCGAAGACCAGCGGAGGCAGGGTCGAGAGGGTCTTCTGGACCTGCTCGAGGGCGTCGTCGTCGGGCCAGACCGGCTGCTGGGCGGCGGGATGCTGCTTCCAACTCTGGGGGCTCCACTGCGCCGCAGACATGGGCTCCAGCGTATGACCTGCAGGCCTAGGCTCAGGACGTGGCCCCCTTCTGGTTCGGTGTCCAGGTCTCCCAGGCGGCCTCGGCCGCCGTCTGGCGGGCTCGGGCCCGCCTGGTGGGCAGCGTCGACGGGTTGGTCGAGACCCTCGAACGCCGTCGTCGGCGGTGGTCGATGAACTACGGGATCGTCCATGAAAGAGACATGGAGGCGTTGGCGCCCGTCGTGGCCAAGCTGGCAGGTCTCTGACGACGGTGGGAACGGGTGGGGACCAGGGCGCCGGTGGGGGAGAGTTGTCCCCGGGCTCCCGGGTGGGGATTCTGGGGGGGACGTTCGACCCCGTTCACGTCGGCCACCTGGTGGCCGCCACCTGGGCCCGTGACGCCCTGGCCCTCGACCGGGTGTTGCTGGTCGTGGCCAACGATCCGTGGCAGAAATCCGCCCGCCGCCGGCTGACGGCGGCCGAGGATCGCTTGGCCGTGGTGGCCGCCGCCGTCGAGGGGGTGGCCGGGCTGGAGGCCTCCCGGATGGAAATCGACCGGGGAGGGCCGAGCTACACGATCGATACCGTCCGTGCCCTCATCGATCTGGAGCCGACGACCTGCCTCCACCTGTTGGTGGGGGCCGACGTGGCGTCCGAACTCGACACCTGGCATGACGCCGCCACCCTGGCCTCGCTCATCAGGTTGGTCGTCGTCGATCGGGCTGGGGTGGCCCCCACCCCCGACCCCCCGGGTTGGCGGGTCGATCACCTCCGGATACCCGCCATCGACGTTTCCAGCAGCGAGTTGCGTGACCGGCTGGCCGCGGGGAGCAGCGTTGATTTCCTGATTCCGACCCCCGCCATCCGTTGCATATCCCGGCTGGGTCTGTACGCTGGCGGCAGATGAGCAACCCGGCCGTCGAGACCACGGGGATACATCCGTTGGCTACGAGGCGTGAGCTCCGCCGGCGACGGCAGGAGCGGAGACTGTTGGCGCTTGTGGCCGCCGTCGTCCTCATCGGCCTTCTGATCGCCGCCGCTGTCATCGTCGGCCGCCAGCACCACCAATCACCGGTCTCCGGTCCTCCCGGAGCCGTCGTCGTCCACGTGGTAGCCCGCCCCGCATGACGGTCCCGGTCGAACCGGCCGAAACCGAGACAGGTCGGGCGGTGCCGAGCGAGGCTCTCGACGCCGCCCGGGCGGCGGACGAGAAGTTGGGTGAGAACACCGTCGTCTTGGCCATGGGACATCTCCTCGGCGTCACCGACGCCTTTGTCATTACCCACGGTCGGAACACGAGACAGGTCCGCACCCTGGTCGACGAGATCGAACGGCGCGTGAAAGAGGTGTCGGGACGTGCGCCGCGCGCCGTCGAGGGCCTGCGTGATCTCCATTGGGTGCTCATGGACTACGGGGACTTCCTCGTCCACGTCTTCCATGAAGAGACCCGTCCCTATTACGACCTCGAGCATCTCTGGGGCGACGCGCCGCGCATCGTCTGGTCCGATTCCTCGCCCCGCCCGCCGGCCGACGCCTGACCGAGGCACCCGAAGACCCGAACCAGGCCTGCGCCCGGCGGTCCGGAAATCTCAGAAAAGCTGACACCGAACAGTGGACTCGGACGTCGATGTCAGTGTGCAGCAGGAGAAATCTCCGGTCACCGTCGCCGATGACGATCCCTTCACCGTCTTCTACCAGGCCGAGTATGCCGGGTCCGTCCGGTTGGCTCGTGCCCTCGGTGTCTCGCCCTCGGCGTCGGAAGACATCGTCCAAGAGGCGCTCGTCCGGGTCCATGAGCGCTTCGGCGCACTCGAGAGCCCGGCGGCCTACTTGCGCACCATCATTGTCAATCTGTGCCGTGACTGGCACCGACGTCAGGGCCGCGAGCGCCGGCATCTGGCCGCCGTCCGGCCGGCGACACCGGTATCACTCGGAGCCCGCGAGTTGCTCGACGTGCTTGCACGCCTGCCCTATCGGTGGCGCGCTGTCCTCGTTCTGCGCTACTGGGCCGACTGGAGCGAAGCGGAGATCGCCGCCGCCCTGGGCTGCCGGCCGGGCACGGTGAAGACGTTGGCCGTCCGGGGTCTGGGCCGATTGCGAAAGGAGCTGTCCCCATGACCGATCCCGATCAGACCGTCCTCCGCTTGCGGTCCGCTGTGGACGAGTTGGTGACCAATGTCCCGGCCGTCGCGCCGTCCCCGGCCCTCGTGTCGTCCCCCGTCTCTGTCGGCCGGGTTCCGGCTGGCCGCCGACGAGGTTGGCAACGACCGCTCGCCCTGATCTCGATCGCCGTGGCCGCCGCCTCCGTTGTCGCCGCCCTCATGGTGTCCTTCGGCCCCCGGTCGACCCCTCCGACGTCGGTGGCCCCGCTGCCGGTGAAGCCCATCGGTGTGGCCGACGCCCCTCCGGGATGGATCACCCTTCCGTTCCTGCTGCCCCCGGCCGATGCCGTCATCGACAATGCCACGGTGGTGACGGGCCCCGTCCCGGTTCCGAACGCCGGAACCTACGAGCAGGTCTACCGGGGACCCGACACCATTAATCCCGCGCAGTTGTTGATTACGACGGTTCTGGCCCGAGCTGGGGCCTTGGCCGACTACGCGTCTGAGAGCCAGACACTGGCCATGGACGGCACCACCGCCTACATGACGAACGGCCACCATCGCCAGCTCTTGTGGCAGACGGCGGATGGGGTGGTGGTGTCGCTCGAGTCCACCGGCATGACATCGTCCGATCTGGTGGCCGCCGGACAACGGGTCGCCCCGCGCCCGGCGGCTCAATTGGGCGTGGATGTCTCGGGTGTGCTTCCCGACGGGCTGGTCTTCGCCGGCGAGGGATTCGCCAGCGGCGACACGGGACAGAACCAGGACACCGTCTTCTTCCATGTAGCCGCCTGCCACGCCTACGCCCAGGTCTGGGCGGGCTCCGCCGCCGATTTCGCGCCCGTGGCCATCGTCTCGGACGCCACTCGGATCGTGAGCATCGGCGGGACCCGGGTTCTGTCCGTCCGGTTCGGCTCGACCTCGGCTCTGCTCTGGAACGAAGGACCGGGTATTGACGTCCGGCTCCAGGGCAGCGGCTGTGACCTGTCCGCCATCGCCGCCGGCATCAGGGTCGTCGATTCGGCCACCTGGACGTCGGAGATCTCGTCGCTCGGCACCAAGGCGACGTCCTATGCCCCTCGTCGGCCGCCGGCCTCAGCCACCCTGCCGGGGCCGGGGACCTACGGACTGGCCCATTGAGCCGGGGACAAATGCCGGACTCCGGGTGCGCTGCCCATCCACCGTGCCCATCCACCGTGCCCATCCACCGGTTGCCGATCTATCGGGAGACGATCTAGTCTCGGCGGATGATCACCAGGCGCGTGACGGTCTGTGGCCTGAGCGTCGGACTCCCCGCCGGGGCCAGAGTCCGACGGGCGGCACTGGCCACGAGCGTGGTGGTGAGCGCATCGGCGTTCGCCTCATGCGTCGGGTCGAGATCTGATGCCCAGATCGCCCTCGTGGTGGCCCATGCGCAACAGGCCGCGGCCGATGTCAGTTACCTCCCGGTCGAAGTCGGTGGCCGGTGGGTCCTGTCGGGTCCCGAGGGAGTATGGCGGCAGAGCGAGATCAGCACACGCAGTGCACCATGGCATTGGAACGCGGCGCGCTGCACAGTGTTGAACGCATCGCTGGTCCCTGGAATGCGGACCTTCATGCACCGAGAGCTGACCGCCTTGTTCACGAGGCCTTTGGCGGCGTCACTCGAGTCGCGACTTCTTCACAAGGTGCAGATCTCCACGAAATCCCGTTGCGTCAAGAACAATCCCACGCTCACTGTGGGACCTCCAGGTCCCATCCTCGAGCGGACACGAGTCTCCAAGGTGGACGTGACGGGTATGAACGCCACTGTCACGGCTCGGGTCACTGTCACTGATTGGCAGGGCGGCGTCACTGACCGAGTGACGTCAGCGAGCGGCCGGGCCGTCGGTTGGGCGGTCGTGCACGGACAGCTGGACGCGCGTTATGTCCTGGATCGAGATGCGTCGGGCCAATGGAAGGTCAGTTCGTACCGCTCGACATTCGCACCCGGGTCGGAACCATGAGGCGACCAACGGGTCGTTCGTCAACTGTTGGTGCTTCCCCCGGGAGCGAGGGCGGCGAACTGCGCCGGAGTGGCCACGGCCACCTGGGCTCCGCTGGCCACGGGGACCTTCACGGCCCGACCGGCCAGCTCGAAGGTCACGCCGGTCACGCCGGTGACGCCGGTGGCACTGAAGACGATCTGGGCCACGGCCTCGATCTGCGCCTGTCCCACCAGTTGGGCGAAGTTGACGCCCAGGTTGACGGTGGCCACGCCCCCCTGGCCGACCACCGCGGCGAGCACCGTCGTCTGAGAGGGAACGGCGCTCCCCAGGCCGGCCGCGGCCTCGGCATTGGTGGGGCCGACGACCAAGGCGCCCAGCACGGCGCTGAGCGCCTCCTGGCTGGCCGGCACCTGCCGGGCCACGGCCGCCAACCGGCCCGACGGGCCCACCAGGAAGATCCGTATGGCCGCCGATGCCGGCGAGGGAGCCGACGTGGTCGTCGAGCGCGACGACGGGCGTAACAGCCCGAAGGGGACGCCGCGGCGCGGCAAGGTCGTCGGTGACCGGTCCACGGGTACGCCGCATCCGGCCAGTCCGAGCACGGTCACGGCCACGACGGCGGCCAAGGGCCCCCGCCAGCGGTGACGGCGCCGGTTGCTCGCCGGAAGGCCACCGCTCACGACGCCGCCTGGTCGGGATCGGCGGTCGGCAGTTCCACGACGAAGCGGTTCACCCCACCGGGACCACTCTCGACCCAGACCCGTCCACCGTGCAGGCGGACGTGTTCGGCCACGAGCGAGAGCCCCAGTCCGGTGCCTTCTGTCGCCCCCCGCCGGCCCGAGGTCTGTCCCCGATAGAAGCGCTCAAAGATCCGTTCCCGCTCGCCGGCAGCCACCGCCGGTCCGTGGTCGACCACCACCAGCCGGACTCCTCCGGCCGCGGGTTCGACGGCGAAGCGGGCCACCCCGCCGGCATAGAGGCTGGCGTTCTCGACCAGGTTGGCCACCACCCGCTCGATGCGCCGCTTGTCCACCCGCAGCCGGAAGCGGCCCACGGCCGGGTCGATGTCGACGGGAATACGGCCCACTCCGGCGGCGTAGGCCGCCTGCCGGAGCAGCTCTCCCACCTCCACCTCGTCGAGCAGAAGCTCGGCCGACCCCGTGTCGACCCGGCTGATCTCGAGCAGTACGTCGACCATCCGTTGGAACCGCCTCATCTCACCGCTCAGGAGGTCGACGGCGCTGCGGCTGCGGACGGGGAGATGGTCGCGGTGCGACTCGAGCACGCCGAGCGAGGTGGCCAGGGTGGTGAGAGGGGAACGCAGTTCGTGGCTCACGTCCGACGTGAAGCGGGCCTCGCGTTCGATCCGCTCGAGCAAGGCGTCGGCCATCCGGTTGAACGAAGCGGCCAGGGCGGAGAGGTCGGGATCGTCGGCCGCCACCAGCCGGACGTGCAGCCGGCCGCCGGCGATCGTCTCGGCCGCCTTCGACACCTCGTCCAGTGGTCGCAGGGCTCGTCCACTGGCCCAACGGCCGATGACGGCCCCCGCCGCGGTGGTCACCAGGGCGGCACCGGCCAGGGCGAGGGCCAGTATCCGCAACGTCCGGGCCAGCTCGTCGAGGGAGAAGACCTCGAAGTACGCCGATCCCACGCTCGGGACGGGGACGCCGACGACCATCTCGGGGGACCCGTTCAGCACGAAGTGCTGGCTGGCGGGAACGCCCGAGAGGACAAGCGATCGCAGCCCGACGGGGATGGCGTTTTCACCGACCGAGATGGAGGTGGCGTACCACTGGCCCCGCTGCTCGAGCACCGACAACGAGCCGGGCAGGGTGTCGAGGGAGTCGAGGAGCAGGGTGATGTTCTGGGTAGGTGAACGCAGCGACGAACGGGCCAGGGATGCGTTCACATAGGCCTGGCGCAGGATCGCCGTCTCGCGTTCGTGGAGGATGAACTGCCGGGCCGTGAAGTAGGTGAGCCCGGCCATGGTGGCCGACAGGGCCAGTGCACCCATCCCGAAGGTGACGGTCACCCGGGCCCGCAGTCCCAGCCGTGACCACCGCCGACCCTCCCGGCCATGGCCCTGGTCGACCCTCCGCCGCCGTTCCTCGGCTTCCACGCGCAGACGATCACCGCGCACGGCCGATCCTCAGGCCGTCAACTTGTAGCCCATTCCCCGTACGGTGAGGATATGGCGGGGATTGGCGGGGTCCGGCTCGATCTTGGTCCGCAGCCTGCGGATATGGACGTCGACCAGACGGCCGTCGCCGAAATAGTCGTAGCCCCAGACGCGGTCGAGCAGCTGTTCGCGACTGAGCACCTTGCCCGGATTGGCGGCCAGCTCGCAGAGCAGCCGGAACTCGGTCCGGGTGCAGTGCACCTCCTGGCCCGCCCGCTGCACCGTCCCCTCGTCCGGCTTCACCTCGATCTCGCCGAAGGTGAGGACACTCGGTTCGTCCACCGACCGGGCCCGTCGCAGTAGCGCCCGGATCCGGGCGGCCAGCTCCTTGGCCACGAAGGGCTTGGTCACGTAGTCGTCGGCGCCCGCTTCGAGCCCGGCCACCACGTCGTGGGTATCGGTGCGGGCGGTGACCATGATCACGGGGACGGCACTCGTCCGGCGCAGCTGCCGACAACACTCGAAGCCGTCGATCCCCGGCAACATCAGGTCGATCAGGACGACGTCGGCCGGCTGATCGGTGAACCGCTCCAGGGCGGTCTCACCGGACCCGGCCTCGTCGACCTCGTAGCCCTCGTCCTCGAGGGCCAGGCGCATCGACGCTCGGATGCGCTCGTCGTCTTCGACCAGGAGCAGGCGGGCGGTCATGAGCGAGTACAGCACAAGGCACGACCCCCAGCACCAGCGGCGCCCGCTGTGCCCGCGCCGGGTGCCGGGATCAGGCGTTCAGCCAGATCTGCGGTGTCCAGATCGTCCCCACGATCATGCCGTAGGCCTTGGCGTTGTCGGGTGTCACCGGATTGTTGAAATTCTGGACTTTGCTGTTGGCCACGATGGCCCAGGTGGCCCTGTCGTTCCAGATGTAGGGAAGGTCCTTGTTGAGCTGTTGGGCGATCTGTTGATAGGCCTTGGCCCGGACGGTGGGGTCGGTCGATTGGCGTCCCTGCTGGAGCAGCGTCTCGATCTTGGGGTCTTTGTTCTGGGCGAAGTTCGGGTTGATGCTGCCGAAGATCTCGGTCGGGCTCCACCAGAGGTAGTTGAGGTCGGGATCGACCGCCGCGAATTGCCGCCACTCCACCGCCTGGAACTTGCCGGCCAGGGCGTCGTTGATCTCGTCGGCCTGCTGGACCTGCTGCAGGGTCACCTGCATCCCGGCCGTCTGGAACTGCTGCTGCAGGAACTGGGCGGCCTTGATGGACGAGCCGGAGGTCGTGCTGATGAGAGTGAAGGACACGGGGCTGCCCGTCTCCCTGGCCACCTCGTCGACCAGGGCCTTGGCCCCGCTCGGGTTGTAGGCCGGGTAGCCGCTGTCGGTGGCGTAGTACGGCGACCCGGCCACGAAGGGCTGGTTGGTGGGGGCGTTCACGCCCTTGTCCACGACCGTCGAGAACTGCTTGGAGTTGACCGACATGGCCATGGCCGTGCGGACCTTGATGTTGTCCATGGGGGCCATCGACAGGTTGAGCATCACGAAGTTCATGTCCGGTTCGCCCACCACGTGCTGCGAGTCGTCGACGTAGCCGAAACTGGTGTCGTCGCGGTACTGCAGGATCACCTCGGGCACGTCGTTGTGCATGATGTCGATGGTGCCCGCCTTCAGCGCACTCGACCGGGAGTCGGCGTCGACGATGGGCTTGTAGGTGATCTCGTCGAGGTAGGGCAGTCCGGTCCGCCAGTAGTTGGGGTTCCGCTTGGAGCTGAAGTGGTCGTTGGGCACCCACTTGTCGAAGATGAAGGGGCCGGTGCCCACCGGGTTCGAGCCCCCGTTCTTGTCGGCGATCATCGAGGGGGCCACGATGTAGCCCCCCTGGCCGCCGATTCCTCCGGTCAGGTAGGTGGGAAAGGGCACCCACGGCTGGATGAGATTGATGGTCACCGTGTTGGGGTCGGTCACGGTGATGCCGCCCACCTTCTTGAGCGACGGCGTCAAGGTGATGCCGAGCTCCCCGGTGAGGAAGTGCTCGATGCTGCCGGCGATGGCCGCCGCGTCGCAGTCGGTGCCGTCGTGGAACTTGACCCCGGGCCGGACCCCGATGGTCCAGACGTCGTAACTCTCGTTCGGGGTGACCGACTTGGCCAGGTAGGGCTGGACGCTGCCATCCTCGGCCACGATCGTGAGGGGGTCGAAGACGGTCCGGGCGTAGAGCACGCCGGTCTCGTCGAAGCGGCCGGTGGCCGGGTCGAAGCCCTGCTCCTCGGCTTCCACACCGAAGGTCAGGCTGCCGCCCTTCTTGGGGGTGGCGCTGGTGATGCCGTTGCGGCTGCCGCTGGGTTTCGAGGCCCCCGGACTTCCTGAACCCGGGCCGGAACTGCAGGCGGCCAGCAGACCTCCGGCTCCGGTTCCGGCGGCGGCGACTCCGGCGGCTCCGAGGGCCCCTCGGGCCAGAAACGATCGGCGGTCGATGCGGTCAGGCACTTTCCCTCCCCGTCAGGTGTCCAGGTCCCGGTGCCAGGGTGGTCTCGCCCTCCACCGCGGGCCGAGGATAGCGCCGGAGCGGGGTGGCCACAGGTAGCGTGGTCCGATGGCCTGGAACGTCGAGGCGTTCGCACGGTCGCTGGCGGGAATGTCGCCGGAAACGGTGCGTGCGTACCGCGGCGACGTCCGGGCGTTCGTGGAGTGGGCCGACCGGGGCGCCGTCGCCGGTCCGGCCGATGTGGACCGCCTTGTGCTCCGGCGCTACCTGGCCTACCTGGCCACCCGTCGTCATGCCCGCACCACCATGGCGCGCAAGGCCGCCGCCCTGCGCTGCTACTTCTCCTGGGCCACCCGACGCGGCGATGTCGCAGTCGACCCGGCCCGGCGGCTCACCGCCCCGAGCGGCGGAGCACGGTTGCCGCGGGTCCTCGACCGTTCGGAGCTCGCCGCCATGCTCGACGGCCCGCCACCGGGGCCGACGGCGCCCGGATCAGCGATGGCGACGCCGTCGGCGACCTCCGGTACGCGTTCGGGACCCGGTGACGCGGCCACCCGGGCCCGCGACGACGCCGTGCTCGAGTTGCTCTACGGCTGCGGTCTGCGGGTGGCCGAGCTCTGCGGTCTCGATCGGAGCGAGATCGACCTGGCGGAGAGGATCGTCACCGTCTGGGGTAAGGGCGGACGCCAGCGACGGGTGCCCATGCACGATCTCTGTGCCCGGGCCGTCGGCCGCTGGCTGGAGGGCGGCCGGCCGGAATTCGCCGGGCCGGGGTCCCCCCCCGAGGCTGTCTTTCTGAACCGTGTCGGCCGTCGGCTGGGACCGCGGGACGTGAGGAGGCTCCTCGATCGCCGTTCTCCCGTGCCCACCCACCCTCACGCTCTGCGTCATAGCTTCGCCACCCACATGCTCGACGGCGGCGCCGACCTGCGGGTCGTCCAGGAACTCCTCGGGCACGCCAGTCTCCAGACCACGCAGGTCTACACTCATGTCAGCAAGGAGCGGCTGCTCTCGGTCTACGGAGCGACCCATCCCCGTGCGTAGGGAGAGTTGGTGACAGAGGACGACGGGTCGACGGCTCGACTGTGGGTCGAGTACAAGCAGAGCGGTGACCGTCGCATCCGCGACCAGCTGATCGTCCTCTACTCACCGTTGGTCAAGTACGTGGCCGCCCGTGTCGCCGTCGGACTCCCGCAACACGTCGACGGCGCCGACCTGGTCAGCTACGGCGTGATCGGCCTGATCGACGCCATCGACCGGTATGACCCTGTCCGGCAGGTGAAGTTCGAGACCTATGCCATTCCCCGAATCAGGGGCGCCATCATCGACGAGCTGCGAGCCATCGACTGGGTGCCGCGGTCGGTGCGGGCCAAGGCCCGGTCGGTCGAACAGGCCTACGCGGCATTGGAGGCGACTCTGCTGCGGACGCCGACCGATGCCGAGGTGGCGGCCGAGCTCGACATTTCCGAGCAGGACCTTCAGGACATCCTCCGGCAGATCTCCTTCGTCGGGGTGGCCGCTCTCGACGAGGTCTTCCTCGTGGGCGGCGATCGCAGCGAGCGGACCACTCTGGGTGACACCATCCCCGATGCAGCGGCGGGACCGGTGGCCATGTTCGAGGACAAGGAGTCGAAGGAGATCCTCGCCCAGGCCATCATGCAACTCGGTGACCGGGAACGGACCGTGTTGTCTCTGTACTACTACGAAGGTCTGACCCTGGCCGAGATCGGAGAGATCCTCGGTGTGACCGAGAGCCGGGTCTGTCAGATCCACACCAAGGCGGTTCTGCAACTCCGGGCCCGGATGAGTGACCGGACCACCCCCGAGGGAACCGATCCACCGGCCCGAGGTCGTTCCGGCGGTGGTCGCCGTAGCACCCCGCAGACCCAACCGGCCCCCGAGGGCGTGGCCAGCCGTACCGGCTGAGCGACGCCGGACCGGTGACGGCCCCGGTGGCCCGACCGGCCGGACCTCGCCCGTGAAGGGCCCGACACAGGTCGGGTAGGATAGGTCGCTCCCCGCCACCCGGTGGGGGAGGTCACGTACACACCAAGCACCCGGGCGCGTCCAACGGTCGTCCCCCTCGCGGGGGCGCAGCGCCGGGGAAGGACAACCGATGGAAGGAGAAGCCGTGGCTGTTGTCACGACTCGGCAGTTGCTGGAGGCCGGTATGCATTTCGGTCACCAGACGCGCCGATGGAACCCGAAGATGCGCCGGTTCATTCTGGGCGAGCGCAACGGGATCTACATCATCGATCTGAACAAGACCCTGGCCGGGCTCGAAGAGGCCTACGGCTACGTGCGAGACCTGGTGGCCAAGGGGGGGATAGTGCTCTTCGTCGGTACGAAGAAGCAGACCCAGGGTCCCATCGCCACCTACGCCCGTGCCTGCGGGATGCCCTTTGTCAACGAGCGTTGGCTGGGTGGGATGCTCACCAACTTCAGCACCATCTCGTCGCGGACGGGAAAGCTCCGTGAATACGAGGCCATGGAGCGCGCCGGTGACTTCGAGGCGATGCCCAAGAAGGAGGCCCTGAAGCACCGGCGTGAGCTGGAGAAGCTTCGGCGCAACCTCGGCGGCATCCGTGACCTCGACCGTCTGCCTGACACCGTCTTCGTCATCGATACGAAGAAGGAGCACATCGCCGTGACCGAGGCCAACAAGCTCGGTATGCCGATCGTCGCTGTCGTCGACACCAATTGCGACCCCGACGTGATCACCTACGTCATCCCGGGCAACGACGACGCCATCCGCTCCGGTGCCCTGATGTGCCGGGTGCTGGCCGAGGCGGTCATCGAGGGCCGTTGGGTGGCCGAGAATCAGCGCAAGGTGGCGCCCCCCGCGCCCGCCGCCACCACCACCGGTCGTGGTGTCAGGCGGCCCGGAGCGGGCACGACGGGGACCCTCGAGGTGCCGGCCGACGTCGGCCCGCAGGCCGAGGACGCCAACGCGCCGGGGGCGACCGCTACTGCGGCCGCCGGGCCATCCACTGGGCCATCGGCGGCGACGGACACCGTTCCGGCCGCCACGGCCGAAGCTCCGGTTGTCGCCCCGGTGGTTGTCGCCCCGGTGGAGGCCGCTCCGGTGGAGGCGGCCCCGGTGGAGGCGGCCCCGGTGGAGCCGGCGGCTGCTGCCCCGCCATCATCACCGTCGACAACACCGGCCGAGGCACCGACGGAGAACGCCGCCGGTGCGGCCGAGGGGGAGTAAGCGTCATGGTCACCGTCTCCGCCAAAGATGTGCAGACCCTGCGCCGGGCCACCGGGGCCGGCATGCTCGACTGCAAACGCGCCCTCGAGGAGAACGACGGCGACATGGAAGCGGCCAAGCAATGGCTCCGGGAAAAGGGATTGGCCGGGGCGGCCAAGCGGTCCGATCGGGAAGCGACGCAAGGCGCGGTCGCCATCGGCGACGCCGGTCGGACCGTGGCCATCGTCGAGTTGCGCTGTGAGACCGACTTCGTGGCCATGTCCGAGGCCTTCGTCTCACTGGCCAAGGAGCTGGCTCAGGACGTCGCCAGCAAAGGGGAGTCGGCCGCCGAGGATCGCACTGGTGACATCGACGAGCTGAAGACGACGCTGAAGGAGAACATCTCTCTTGGTCGCGTGGTCCGCTTCGAGCTGGGTGATGACAGCACGCTCGGTACCTATCTGCACATGCAGTCGGGCCGCGGAGTGAATGCCGTTCTGGTGGAGATGCGCTCGGGCACCGACGAGCTGGCGCACGACGTGGCCGTGCACATCGCCTTCGCCCGGCCCATCTATCTCCGTCGGGAGGAGGTGCCCGAAGCCGAGGTGGCCGCCGAACGGGCCACGGTGGAGGCGATCTCCCGGAATGAGGGGAAGCCCGAGGCGGCGCTACCCAAGGTGGTGGACGGCCGAATGAACGGCTGGTTCAAAGAACGGTGCCTGCTCGAACAGCCGTACGCCAAGGACGAGAAGCGCACCATCGCCGACCTGATCGGGGGGGCCGAGATCGTGCGCTTCGCCCAGGTCATCGTCGGCGGTTAGGGCTCCAGGCGCGCGGTGACAGATTCTGGCGGACAGGTGTCGAGCAGCACGAAGGTCCGTCGCCGCGTGGTGCTCAAGATGTCCGGTGAGGCTCTGGCCTCCTCGGCCTCCGACGAGACCATCGATGCTCTGGTGGTGGAGCGGCTGGCCCTCGAGATCGCCACCGCCCGGGAGGAGCTCGACCTCGAGCTGGCCATCGTGGTGGGCGGGGGCAACATCTGGCGGGGGACGACGGGGACCGGCCAGGGTATGGACAGGACGACGTCGGACACCATGGGCATGCTGGCCACCGTGATCAACGCCCTCGCCCTGCAGGATGCGGTGGAGCGGCTCGGACCACCCACACGCGTTCTGTCCGCCGTGCACATGGCCGAGGTGGCTGAGCCTTACATCCGGCGCCGGGCCATCCGGCATCTGGAGAAGGGCCGGGTGGTGATCTTCGCCGCCGGGATGGGCAACCCCTATTTCACCACCGACACCTCGGCCGCTCTGCGGGCCGCCGAGATCGAGGCGGTGATGTTGCTGAAGGGCACCCACTCGGGGGTCGACGGGGTCTACAACGCCGACCCCAAGCTCGATCCCGGCGCCGTGCGTTACGACAAGCTCGAATTCATGGACGTGGTCAACCAGGACCTCCGGGTCATGGACCTGACCGCCATCACCTTCTGCAAGGACAACGGTCTCCCTGTCCTGGTCTTCGACCTGATGGGACCGGGGAATCTCCGTCGTGCGCTCGCCGGCGACGAGATCGGTACGCTGATCCAGTGATGGACGACGATTTGTCCCTGGTGGTCGTGGCCGACGCCCGTGATCGGATGGAGAAGGCGGTGAGCCACACCCAGACGGAGTTCGGAGGGGTCCGGACCGGGAGAGCCACGTCCGGGCTGGTCGAGCACATGCGGGTGGACATCTACGGCGCCGAGGTGGAGCTCCGCCAGGTGGCCGGCCTGAGCGTCCCCGAGGCGCGGATGCTCGTGATCTCCCCCTACGACAAGTCCACCCTGGCCTCGATCGAGAAGGCCATCCAGGCATCGGACCTGGGGATCACGCCCTCGAATGACGGGGCGGTGATCAGGCTGGCCTTTCCTCCGCTCACCGAGGAACGCCGCAAAGACCTGGTCAAGGTGGTTCGGCACAAGGCGGAAGAAGGTCGGGTGGCCATACGGAATCTCCGTCGGGCGGCGCGTCACGAGCTCGAAGCCCTCGAGCGCGACGGCGACCTCTCGTCGGACGACCTCGAGCGGGTCGAACGCGATCTCGAAAAGCTCACGCAAGAAATGGTGGCGGCCGTCGACAAGCTCCTTTCCCACAAGGAGCAGGAGCTGCTCGAGATCTGACCCAGCCGGGCCCGTGTGGCCGGTCAGGAGGCGATGTGGACGAGCGCGACGGGTACGAGCCGGAGACGGAGTCCTTTGTCGACCCCGTGACCGAGCGCGTCCGGATCATCGGCGCCGAACCGGCGGGGCCGCCTGCCGCCGAGAAGTCCCCGTCCAACCCCGCGCCGACCGGGGCCGCCGCCTATCCCGACGATGCATCGGACCCGGGCTCCGCGCTCGAGGAACGGTACGGGGGATTCGCAGCGGGTGACGGCAAGGACGACGAGGTCGACCCCTGGGCGTCGACCGATACCCGTGACCTCGGCCGGCAGCAGTCGGTGCCCTCCTGGCTGGACGACGGCCCCGACGACCCCGACGAACCGCCGATTTCCACCGAGCTGCCTCACTGGACCGATCCCCCGACCGGCCAGGTGCCGGCCGTTCTCGAACGGCGCAGCGATCTGGAGGTCGAGCAGGGGACGTGGTCCGCCTCGGGCGACGCCGGGCCGGCCTGGCGCGAACACCGCCACGAGTGGGACGACAGCGCCTTCGACCCGTCACTGCTGGCCGACGAGACGACCCGGGTCGGTGCCCTCGAAGAGGTGCCGCTCGAGGAACGCCAGCCCTGGGAATTCGACGATCTGGGGACGCCGGCGGCCGGGACCGCCTTCTCCGGGGCCGCCGCCCCGGCGGCCGGCGGTGGTGGCCCTTCCGACGATGACGTCCCCAACCAGCTGAGAGGCGCGTCCTCGGTCGGCCGCCCCCCGGTCATCCCGGAGTCCGAGCAGGACAGTGGGCCGGAGACGGCCGGCGGGTGGGCCCGTCCCGGCGCCAACGGCGTCCCCTCCATCAGTTCGTCGCCTCTGCGGCCGTCGACCGAACCGCTGTCCCCGGCGGCCATTCCCGGGGCCCGGCCACGCAAGCACCGTCGTCCGACAGGGGAGTCAGAGAAGACGGGGAGCGGTACGGGCAGAAACGTTCCTGTCTCCATCGCCACCGGGCTCGGCTTCGCCCTGATCGCCGTGGCCTGCTTCGAACTCGGCAGCGTGGCCACCCTGGTTCTGTCCACCGTGGTCGTGGTGCTGGCGGCCGCCGAGGCCTATGCCGCCTTCCGTCGTTCGGGTAGCCATCCGGCCACTCTCCTCGGTCTGGTGGGCACCGGCGCCGTGATGGTGAGCGCCTACCAGAAGGGCGTCTCCGCTCTTCCCCTCGTCTTCGTCCTGGTGGTCGTCACATCGATGGTCCTCTATCTCATCGGGGCCGAACGGGGATCGCCGGTCGCCGGAATCTCCTCCACGGTGCTGGGCTTCGCCTGGGTGGGGTTGCTGGGATCGTTCGCCGGCCTTCTCCTGGCTCCCAGCCAGTATCCCCAGCGGCACGGTGTGGCCTTCCTCTTCGGCGCCGCCGTGGCCACGGTGGCCGCCGACGTGGGAGCACTGGTGGTTGGAGGCTGGCGGGGGCGCCACCCGATGGCGCCGCGGGTGAGCCCCCACAAGACCTGGGAAGGCCTGGTCGGGGGCACCGTCTTCGCCATCGTGGCGTCGGCGGCCATCACCGGTCAGGTCCATCCCTGGACCCCGGGTAAGGCCGCCATCCTCGGGGTGGTCGCCGCCGCCCTCGCCCCCATCGGCGATCTCTGCGAGTCGTTGATCAAGCGCGACCTGGGACTGAAGGACATGGGGTCGCTGTTGCCCGGCCATGGCGGCATCCTCGACCGGGTCGATGGCCTGCTCTTCGTCTTGCCGGCGACGTACTATCTGGTGCGGGTGCTCCACCTCGGGTGAGCTACGTGCGAAAGGGGCCACGCAGATGACGGGGCGCCAGGAACGTACCCCACGACCGGTCGCAGTCAGCATCGTGGGTTCCACCGGATCGATCGGCACCCAGGCGCTGGATGTGGTCTCGTCCGAACCCGACCGCTTCCAGGTGATCGCTCTCGGCGCATGGCGATCGGTCGAACTCCTCGTAGCCCAGGCCCGCCGTTTCCGACCCCGGGTCGTCGCCATCGGTGACGCGTCTTTCGCCCGCGAGCTGGCCGGCGCCCTGCCGCCCGACACGGAGGTGCTCACCGGGATCGACGGTCTGATCGCCATTGCCCGCGAAGGCGACGTGGTGGTCAACGCCGTCGTCGGGTTCGCCGGTCTGCCCGTCACCCTGGCGGCACTCGAATCCGGCCGTCGGCTGGCGCTGGCCAACAAGGAGTCGTTGATCGCCGGCGCCCCCGTGGTGCAGCGGGCCCGACGCACCCCAGGGGCCGAGATCATCCCCGTCGACTCGGAGCACTGTGCCCTGCACCAGTGCCTGCGCGCCGGACGATCGCCGGACGAGGTGGCCCGGCTGGTTCTGACGGCGAGCGGGGGCCCGTTCCGGGGTCGGACCCGGGCCGAACTCCAAGGGGTGACGGTCGACGAGGCGCTCGCCCACCCCACCTGGCGGATGGGTCGCAAGATCACCGTGGACTCGTCCACCTTGATGAACAAGGGCCTCGAGGTCATCGAGGCCCACGAGCTCTTCGGGATCGACTACGACCGGATGGCGGTGATTATTCACCCGCAGTCGGTCGTACACTCCATGGTGGAGTTCGGCGACGGGGCCACCGTGGCCCAGCTCTCCCTTCCCGACATGCGCTTACCCATCGGCTACGCCCTCGCCTACCCTGACCGGCTTCAGCACCCATTCGGCGCCATCGACTGGGGCTCGTTGAGCCGGCTGGATTTCGAGCAGCCCGACCGCGGCGTCTTCAGTTGTCTCGACCTGGCCGAACAGGCGGGCCGGACCGGTGGTCTCGCTCCGGCGTGGCTGAATGCCGGAAACGAGGTGGCCGTGGCCGCCTTCCTCGAGGGCCGGGTCGGATGGGGAGCCATCGCCGCCGTGGTGGCCGAAACCGTCGACGCCTGTGAGCAGACCCCGGTGGCCAATGCCGGTGACGTGATCGAGGCCGACCGCCGGGCCCGGGAACGAGCCGAGCAAGCCGTCCGCCGTCGCGGACTCGCGGCGTGAACGACCCGGGCGGCACAGCCGACATCGTCACCGTCAGCCCGGCCGGCGAGGGCGCCCTTCACCCCGAGAGAGGTGCCCTCGCACCGAACAGTGGTGCTGCCGGCAACGGCATTCGGTATGACGGTGAGGGTACGTCCGGACCGGTGTCGGAATACCGGGAGCCCAAGGGATCGGTCGTCCAGCTGCTGGCCGTGGTGGCCGTCATCTTGGCCCTCTCCATGCTGACCCACTCCCTGGACCTGCTCATCGTCATCGTGGCCGTCATCGCCATGATCATGATCCACGAGCTCGGCCACTTCGCCACGGCCAAGTGGAGCCACATGAAGGTCACCGAGTACTTCCTCGGATTCGGCCCCCGGCTGTGGTCTTTCCGCCGGGGTGAGACCGAGTACGGCGTGAAAGCCATCCCGCTGGGCGGCTACGTGAAGATCATCGGGATGAGCAACACCGAGGATGTGAGCCCGGCTGACGAAACGCGCACCTACCGGGCCCAGCCTTTCCACAACCGGATCATGGTGGCCGTGGCCGGTTCTTTCATGCATTTCGTCATGGCCTTCGTCCTGCTCTGGTCGCTCTTCGTCTTCATCGGCCAGCCGCAGCCCACGCCCACCGTGGCCGGGTTCTCACCCGTGGCCCACGGCCTCGACCCCGCCCGCAGCGCCGGCATCCGCGTCGGGGATGTCATCGTCTCCATCGACGGCCGGCCGGTGACGAGCGTGACGCAGATGGAGAAGACCATCGGAAGCCACAGCGGTGTACCCCTGGCTCTCGTCGTCGATCGCGGCAGCCCCGCACGGCGGGTCGCCGTGACCGTCGTCCCGGCACTGGCCGCCGGGTCCGAGAAGAACGGCGCTCGGATCGGTATCGAGATCGGCGCCACCATGACCCCGGTGTCGCCAGTCCATGCACTCGGTACGGCGGCGGCGAACCTGGAACAGATCACCACAGGCACCGTGGCGGGACTCGGGCACACGTTCTCTCCGCACGGACTGAGTGCCTTCTTCAACCAGCTCGACAACACCAAGGCGGCCGATGCCGCGGCCCGGACCGCCAGTCGACCCGTCTCGATCGTAGGAGCCGTCCGACTGGCCACCCAGGGGGCCCAGAGTGGGGCCAACGACCTCATCAGAGTGCTCGTCATCATCATCATCGCCATCGGCATCATCAACCTGGTCCCCATGCTCCCGCTCGACGGCGGCCACGTACTCGTGGCCGTCTACGAACGGATCCGGAGCCGCAAGGGAAAGCCGTACCGCGCCGACGTGACCAAATTGATTCCGGTGGCATCGGCCTTCGTTCTCTTTCTGATCGTCTTCGTGGTCGCTGCCGTCTTCCTCGACATCGCCCACCCGATCGCCAACCCCTTCCAGTGACGGTGTCGGCTCCATGACGGTGGACGGGACGAAGACGGTGCGACGGGCCACCCGGCAGATCCATGTCGGGAAAGTGGCCGTCGGGGGAGACGCGCCTATCTCCGTGCAGTCCATGACGACGACCAAGACGGCCGACGTCGAAGGCACACTCAGCCAGATCTACGCCCTGGCCGCCGCGGGCGCCGACATCGTGCGCTGCACCTGCAACGAGCAGGAGGCCGCCGTAGGCCTGGCCCACATCGTGCCCCGCTCGCCGGTGCCGATCATCGCCGACATCCATTTCCACCACGAGATGGCACTCGGTGCCCTGGCCGCCGGCGTCCAGGGACTGCGGCTCAATCCGGGGAACCTCCGCAAGGAGGTCGAGATCAAGCAGGTGGCAGCGGAGGCCAAGGACCGAGGCGTGCCCATCAGGATCGGGGTGAACGCCGGGTCCCTGCACCCCGATCTGTACAAGCGCTACGGGGGGGCGACGGCCGAGGCCCTGGTGGAATCGGCCCGGATGGAACTCGCTTTCTTCGAAGAAGTCGGCTTCAACGACGTGAAGATCTCGGTCAAGGCCTCGTCGGTGGCGCTCATGATCGACGCCTACCGGTTGGCGTCGGAAACGTTCGACCATCCTCTGCACCTCGGGGTGACCGAAGCGGGACCGCCACCGGCGGGCCTGATCAAGGGAACGGCGGGGATCGCCGCGCTGCTGGCCGAAGGCATCGGCGACACCATCCGCTATTCCCTCACCGCCGATCCGGTCGAGGAGGCTCGCGCCGGACGTCAGCTGCTGGAGGCGCTGGGGCTGCGCGAACGCAAGGGCCTCGATCTGATCGCCTGCCCTTCGTGCGGCCGGGCCGAGATCGATGTCATCGGCGTGGCCCGCGCCGCCCAGGAGGCGCTCGAATCGCTCAACCTCCCCATTCAGGTGGCTGTCATGGGTTGTGTCGTGAACGGTCCGGGAGAGGCGCGTGAGGCGGATCTCGGCATCGCCGCCGGCCGCAAACGTGGCCACCTTTTCATCAAGGGCAAGATCATCCGCGTCGTTCCCGAGGACGAGATGGTGGCCGCATTGGTGGAGGAAGCGCAGAAGCTCGTGTCCGAGGGCCTCGACGCCCGTTTGGCGGCGGCCGACGCCGGTGCCGAGGCGGAAGCGGAAGCGGATCGTCGTGCGCTGCTCGAAAACAGAGGCGACGACGCCAACCACAGTGCGGAGAAGGTCGAGATCATCCGCCGGAAGATCCACGAGGACGGTGGCCTCGCCGGATAGGGGGCACGAAGCGTCGTTCAGTAAGCCCGACCGACGATGGCGACGAGGGACGCGTCGTCGCCATCGTCGGGTCCGGGAAGACCCCCGTCGGCCGACTGGATGCAGCGCACCGAGAGTCCGGCCCGATTGAGCGTGGTCTCGCCGTCCGCACCCAAGGCCGACAGGGGCATCACGGCGAAGCCCGATGCCGCCGCCGGCTCGACCTCCTCGAGGCTCCCGACCGTCACCGTCCTACTGCGTTGCAGCGCCGCGGCCTCCTCCAACAGCGCGCCGTGGATGGCGTCGAGGGTGGCGGTGACTTCGGCGGTCACCCCGGCCAGCGGCACCGAGGTCTTGGTCCCGGTGTCCCGGCGCGCCACCACCACCACGCCCTGGGCCAGATCGCGCGGCCCCACTTCGAGCCGGAGTGGCACCCCCTTCAGCTCCCAGTCCACCACCCGGCGTCCGAACGACGTATCGGTCCGGGTGTCGAGCTCCACCCGGATCCCGGCGGCGCGCAGTTCGGCCGCCAAGGTGACCGCGACATCGGCGGCGCCCTCGTCGGCCCGGGCCAGGATCACCACGACCTGGATGGGGGCGAGGCGCGGCGGGAGCCGCAGTCCGTCGTCGTCGCCGTGGACCATCACGAGCGCCCCCATCAGCCGGGTCGAGACGCCCCACGAGGTCTGCCAGACGTAGGCCTGGGTTCCGGATTCGTCGAGGTAGGTGATGTCGAAGGCGCGGGCGAAGTTCTGACCGAGTTCATGGCTCGTCCCCATCTGCAGGGCTTTGGCGTCGCGCATCATGGCTTCACACGTCCACGTCGTGGTGGCCCCGGCGAAGCGCTCGTTGTCGGTCTTGCGGCCCTTCAGCACCGGAATGGCGAGGACGTTGACCATGACGTCCTCATAGACGTCGGACAGGATCTTCAAGGCGAATTCCCGGGCTTCGCCGGCGCTGGCGTGCGCGGTGTGCCCTTCCTGCCACAGGAACTCCGTCGTCCGTAGGAACAACCGGGGCCGGAGTTCCCAGCGCACGACATTGGCCCACTGGTTGATCAGCAGCGGGAGGTCACGGTAGCTCTGGATCCACTTGGCAAAGTAGGAGTTGATGATCGTCTCACTCGTCGGCCGCACCACGACGGGCTCCTCCAGCTTCTTGCCGCCCCCGTGCGTCACCACCGCCAGCTCGGGGCTGAAACCCTCGACGTGTTCGGCCTCCCGCCGGAGGTAACTCTCGGGGATGAGGAGCGGGAAGTAGGCGTTGGCCACCCCCGCCGCCTTGATCCGGACGTCGATCTCGGCCTGCATCCGCTCCCAGATGGCGTATCCGTACGGGCGGATGACCATGGTCCCGCGGACCGGCCCGTTGTCGGCCAGTTCGGCCTTGGCCACGATGTCCTGGTACCAGCGGGGGAAGTCGGTTGCCTGGGGGGTGAGGACGCTCTTGGCCATGTGACCGCCGATGCTACGGGGTGCGGCGCGTCGCCTCGGACCCGGCGAAGACGCAGCCGGCCCACCACCGTCACGGCTCGTCTATGTGTGCGGACCATCACTGTGTGCGACCGCCGCCGACCGATCAGGCGGCGGTGGGGCGCCTGAAAGACGGCGGAAAGCGGCTGGTATACTTCCTGCGCCGTTCAGACACGGAGTGGAGTGTGGTGCGTCGAAGCGTGGGCGGGCAGCCCACGCTTCTTCTTTCCTCACGCTATTGCTGGTGGCGGCCGGTTTGACCTGGGCCGTCCCGAGGTCGGCGAGGAGCGTGAAAGGAGGTGGCGACCAGATGAGTGAAGCGCTGTCCGACCTCTTGGCTTCCACCCTGGCTCCCCTCGGTTTCGAATTGGTCGATGTCGAGATGCGCTCCGGCACGGTACGGGTGGTGATCGACCGCACCGACGGCGCCGATCTGGAGGCCATCGCCGATGCCACCAGGGCCGTCTCCGCCCTCCTTGACACGAACGACCCGATGCCGGGGCAGCACTACACCCTGGAGGTGTCGAGCCCCGGGGTGGAACGACCTCTGCGCACGGCCCGGCATTTCATCCGGGCCGTGGGTGAGATGGTCACCGTCCGCACGACGACAGGGAGCAAAGGCGAGCGTCGCGTCACCGGTCGCGTGGTCTCGGCCGACGACGACGGGTTTGTACTCGAGGGTGACGACCTGCCCGAGGGCGGACGACCCTTCTCGTACGCCGAGGTGGAGCGGGCTCGGACCGTCTTCGAGTGGGGCGGCAAGCCCCGTCCCTCGGATGGTCGCCGCCACGGCTCAGCGCAGCACCGAGCGGTGCGCTCATCACTGGGTGCCGATAGGGAGAAGGTCACGACTTCATGAGCAAGACGAACTTCGAGTTCCTCGATGCCCTCGGCCAGATCGCGCGCGACAAGGGAATCTCCGTCGAAACACTGTTCGACGCCCTGGCCAATGCGCTCGTGGCCGCCTACAAGCGCCGTCCGGGAGCGGCCGAGGAAGCGGTGGTCACCATCGATCCCGAATCGGGCGAGATCCGCGTCTACGGACAGGAGCTCGACGAGGACGGGAACGTCATCCGGGAGTGGGACGACACGCCCAACGACTTCGGCCGTATTGCCGCCCAGACGGCCAAGCAGGTGATCCTCCAACGGATCCGCGAGGCCGAGCGTGATCTCAAGTACGAGGAGTACGCCGGCCGTGAGGGTGACATCGTCACCGGCATCGTCCAGCAGACGGACAATCGCTACACCCTCCTCGACCTGGGCAAGGTGGAGGCATTGCTCCCCCAGGCCGAGCAGGTTCCTTACGAGCGTTACGAGCACGGGGCCCGCCTGAAGGCGTACATCGTCGAGGTCAGAAAGACCACCAAGGGTCCCCAGATCGTGGTCAGCCGCAGCCATCCCGGCCTGGTGAAGCGCCTCTTCGAGTTGGAGGTCCCCGAGATCTCCTCCGGCGTGGTCGAGATCAAGGCCGCCGCCCGCGAGCCCGGCCACCGGACGAAGATCGCCGTCTGGTCGAACGATCCCAACGTCGACCCCGTCGGCGCCTGCGTCGGCGCCCGTGGATCGCGCGTCCGCATGGTCACCAACGAACTGCGCGGTGAGCGCATCGACGTGGTCCCCTTCTCCGACGATCCGGTCGAGTTCATCCAGGCCGCCCTCCAGCCGGCGCGGGTCCGGGAGGTCCGGCTCGACGACGAGACGGGCACGGCGACGGTGATCGTGAGCGATTATCAGCTCTCGTTGGCCATCGGCAAGGAAGGTCAGAACGCCCGTCTGTCGGCGCGTCTGTCGGGTTGGCGGGTCGACATCAAGAGTGAGACGCAGCTGGCCGAAGAGGAATCCCGCTACGGCGAGGAGTGGGCCGAGGGTGAGTGGGTCGAGAACGAAGCGGGCGAGATGGTCTGGCAGCCGGCTGAGGGTGGCGAGGCTGTCTCCGCCACCGAATGGTCACGCGTCGTCGCCGGCGCCGAGGACACGCCCGCTGGCGCCGGGGCCCCGGAGAAGCCGACCGAGGCGGGGTCCGCACCCGTGACCGGGTCACCGGATGAGGCCGTCGAGAAGCCGGCCAACCCGGCCGAGGAGGCGCCGTCCGAGGAGGCGGCTGTGGCGAGAGCCGGAGCGGACGGCGAAATGGGGGACAAGGCTGCGGAGGGTCCTTCATAGCGCCGCGCCGCACGTGCATCGGCTGCCGGCGAGTCGCATCGCCCGAGACGCTGGTGCGGGTGGTGCGAGGTGCCGATGGCGGACTGCGCCTAGGTGCGGGGTGGCCGGGCCGGGGTGCGTGGTTGTGCGCAGCCACCGCTTCGTGCGTGGAGCAGGCAGCGCGCCGGCAGGCGTTCGGCCGGGCGCTCAAGGCCCCCGTCGCCCCTGAGGCCGTCCGACGGCTGCAGGAACAGCTCAGCAGGGTGGTTCCCCAGGGAGGGAGCACCCCCCAGGTGTGCGAGGATGGTGCCGCGGGCCGACTAGCCGGACCGCGCCCACAAGAGGAAGAAGGATCGTAGGAGCCGGTGCCAAAAAAGATCCGCGTCTACGAGTTGGCTCGCGAGCTCGGCCTGACGAACAAGGAAGCGCTCGACCTCTGTGTGTCGCTCGGCATCGGGGTCAAGAGCCACTCCTCCTCGATTGAGGACGCCCAGGCCGATCGAGTACGCCGAAAGGCCGACAGCGAGGGACTTCGTCGCGCCGTCCAACCCGAGGACGTCGCCGAGGAGACGCCGGCCGCCAAGGCGACGAAGACATCACCCGAGGTGAGAGCACCCAGTGGGGGATCGCCCACGCCTCCGCCCGCGCCCCAGCCCACCCGGTCAGAACGCTCGGGATTGATCACCAGCCGACCGGCCAGCGAGGTCACCGCTCCGGCGCCTTCCCCGCGGCCAGTCACCTCCCCGCGTCCTATCACCCGACCGGCGGCGGCTCCTCCGCCGGCCGCTCCGACCTCTGCTCCCTCGGTACCTCCGGTCGTCACCCCGGCCGCCCCGGCCCGCCCGGCGGCTCCGGCCGCCCCGGCCCGCCCGGCGGCGGCTGCCGCCCCGGCTCCGGCCGCCCCCGCCCGACCGGCCGCCTCCGCTCCCTCGATCGAGGCCCCTGCTGTTCCCGGCGCTCCGGGCGCCGCAACGCCCGGACCCGATCCGGCCGCCGGGCCTTCTCGGCCTCCTGTCAGTTCGTCGGGCCGCTCCATCCCGCCGCCTCCGGGGCCCCCTCGATCGAATTCCGGTCGGCCTATTCCTCCGCCTCCGGGTCGGCGCGCCCCTGTCGGTCCCCGCCCCGGTGGTCCCCCCGGCGCCGGGGGACGTCCGGCGAGTTCCGGGCGTCCCACCACGGGAGGCCCCCCGGGTCGTTCCGGCGGCGGCTTCGGAGGTCGCCCCGGCGGGGGTGGCCCCGGTGGTGGCGGTGGTGGTTTCGGCGGACGACCCGGTGGAGGCCCGCCTCCCCCTGGACTGCGCGGCGGTCCCGGAGGTCGGGGCCGTCCCCCCCAGCGACGTCCGCGCCGTCGTCGTCGGAACCTCGAGGAGCTCGAGCCGACGCAAGCGACCACCTACACGCCGTCGAACGCCCCTGTCCCCGACTTCGAGGTCATCATCGAGCGCGGCAGCACGCCGCGCGAGTTGGGACCGAAGCTCAACCGCTCGGCCGGCGATGTCATCCGCTTCCTGTTCCTGCAGGGGGAAGTGGTCACGGCGACCCAGTCGCTCAGCGACGACATGATCGAGCTCTTCGCCGCCGAAATCGGTGCGCAGATCCGACTCGTCGACCCGGGCGAGGAGCAGGAGGCCGAACTCCAGGCCAAGTACTTCGAAGACGTCGAAGAGGAACACGAAGAGGATCTCCGTCCCCGGCCGCCCGTGGTCACCATCATGGGCCACGTCGATCACGGCAAGACCCTGCTTCTCGACCGGATCCGCTCCTCCAACGTGGTGGCCGGCGAGGCCGGCGGGATCACCCAGCACATCGGGGCCTATCAGGTCGAAGTGAACGGGCACCTGATCACCTTCATCGACACGCCCGGCCACGAAGCCTTCACCGCCATGCGATCGCGCGGGGCCAACGTCACCGACATCGTGGTCCTGGTGGTGGCGGCCGACGACGGCGTCATGCCCCAGACGGTGGAGGCGATCGACCACGCCCGGGCGGCCGATGTCCCCATTGTGGTCGCCGTCAACAAGATCGACCGGGAGAACGCCGACCTCAACCATGTCCTGCAGCAGCTCTCCGAGCGCGGACTCGTCCCCGAAGCCTGGGGCGGTGACACGATCGTGGTCCAGGTCTCGGCTCTCCAGAGGATCGGGATCGACGAGCTGCTTGAACAGCTGATCGTGGTGGCCGAGGTCGAGGAACTGCAGGCCAGCCCCGAGGGGCGCGCCCGGGGCGCGGTCCTGGAAGCCAACCTGGAAGCGGGACGTGGTCCCGTGGCCAACGTTCTCGTGGAGAGCGGCACTCTCCGGGTGGGCGATCCCATCGTGGCCGGCGCCGCCTGGGGCCGCGTGAAGGCCCTGATCGACGATCACGGTGACCAGGTCAAAGAAGCCCCTCCGTCTATGCCGGTCCAGGTCCTGGGCTTCTCCGAACCCCCGGCGGCCGGCGACGAATTCCGGGTCACGTCCGACCAGACAACGGCGCGGACCATCGGCGAAGCCCGCGAACGCCGTTACCGGGTGGCGGGCCATGCCCCCTCGCCCACGGCGCCGGGGGCCCGCCTCGAGGATCTCTTCGAGCAGATCCAGCGGGGAGAGTCGGCCACCCTGAATCTGATCTTGAAGGCCGACGTCCAAGGCACCCTGGAGGCGATCACCGACAGCCTCCGCAAGCTCGAGCGACCCGAGGTGAAACTGAGCTTCGTCCACCGCGGGGTCGGTGGCATCACGGAGAACGACGTGCAACTGGCGGTCGCCTCCAACGCCACCATCATCGGCTTCAACGTTCGTCCCGACCGCCGTGCCCGCGAGATGGCCGTCGAGCGTGACGTGGAGATCCGAACCTACGAAGTGATCTACAAGCTGCTCGAGGAGATCGAGAAGGCCATGGTGGGCATGCTCGCCCCCGAGGTCGAGGAGATCGTCACCGGGGAGGCCGAAGTCCGGACGGTCTTCCGGGTGCCCCGGGTGGGAGCCGTCGCCGGCTGTTACGTCCGTGACGGCGTCATCACCCGTGGCTCGAAGGTCCGGTTCCTGCGCGAAGGTGTCGTCATCTGGAAGGGGACGATCACTTCGCTACGCCGCTTCAAAGATGATGCCCGCGAGGTGCAGTCCGGCTTCGAATGCGGGATCGGCTTGTCCGACTTCCAGGATCTGAAGGAAGGCGACATCATCGAAACCTTCGAGGAGCGCGAGATCCCGCGCACCTGAATGGTCCGCGGTCGCCGGTCGCACGAAAAGTCGCCATCGCCCTACCCGCGCACGGCGCGCGTGAACCAGGTGCTGCGTGAGGTGGTGGCCGAGGCTCTCGAACGCCTCTCGGACATCGACGATCGTCTCCGCCTGATCACCGTCACCTCCGTTGAGACGGCCCCTGACCTTCGCCAGGCCACGGTCTATCTGAGCTCTTTGTCCGAGGACGCCGCCGTCGCCCTGGCCGACGAACGGGTGAACCTCCAGCGAGAGATCGGACGGCAGGTTCGGCTCAAGCGCACGCCACTGCTCGTTTTCAAACCCGACCCGGCCGTCGCCCACGGATTCCAGGTCGAGGAGGTCCTCCGACGCCTGCGCCAGGGCGACGGCGGCGAGGACCCAGCGGACGTCGATGACCGCTAGGGGCCGCGGCGACCCTGACGGCGGTCCCATGGGACTGGTGGTGGTGGACAAGGAACCGGGCTGGACCTCGCACGACGTGGTGGCCCGCTGCCGTCGGATTTTCGGCCAACGGCGCGTCGGCCACGCCGGGACCCTCGATCCCGACGCCACCGGTGTCCTTCTGGTCGGCGTCGGCCGGGTCACCCGCACCCTGCGCTTCCTCACCGCTCTGGGCAAGCAGTACGAAGGCCAAGTGGTCCTGGGCACGGCCACGTCGACTCTCGACGCCTCCGGCGAGGTCACCGGCACATGGGACATGAGTGCCGTCACCCTGCCCGAGGTCCGCCGGGCGGCGGCCACCCTCACCGGTGCCATCGAACAGGTCCCGCCGATGGTCTCGGCCGTCCAGATCGGCGGTCGCCGGCTCCACGAGCTGGCCCGGGCCGGTCTCGAAGTCGACCGGCCCGCTCGGCCCGTCACGGTGTCGCGCTTCGACGTTCTCTCTCCCGGCGACGACCCGGGCACCTTCCGGATGGTCGTCGAGTGCTCATCGGGTACCTATATCCGGGTGCTGGCCGCCGACCTCGGCGCGGCGCTGGGCGGAGGAGCCCACCTCCGCCGTCTGCGCCGGACACGGGTGGGTTCGTTCGGCGTGGAGGACGCCCACCGTCTCGACGAACTCACCCCGGCGCACATGCTCACCCCCGTCCAGGCGTTGCGCGATATCACCCAGGTCGATGTGGACGACGAGACGGCGCGTCAGGTCTCCCACGGTTTGGCGCTCGACAAGGTGGCGCTCGGTGCCGCCGGCGCCGGTCCCTGGGCCCTGGTCGACCGTCGGGGCCAACTCCTCGCCGTCTATCAGGCCACCGACACGGACCGGATGGTGGCCGCCTGCGTCCTGGCGGCGAGCGGGTGACGGCAACGCCGCGGTCGGGAGAAGACGGCCCGGCCGGGGCCCTGAGACACACAACTAATCTCGGCACGATGGAGGTTGTCCTCGGGCCCGAGAACTGCACCGCCCCGGCGCGGGGAACGGCCGTGACCATCGGCGCCTACGACGGCGTCCACTCCGGCCATCGTCATCTGATCGCCGCCCTCCGCTCTATGGCCGGCGCCCGCGACCTCGACACGGCGGTGGTGACTTTCGACCGTCATCCCGCCACCGTGGTCCGTCCCGAGTCGGCCCCCCGACTCCTCACCGACCTGGATCAGAAGCTGGAGCTCCTCGGCGCCACCGGTGTCGACCGGACGGTCGTAGTCGCCTTCGACGAAGCCCGGGCCAACGAGACGGCTGAGGGCTTCGTCCTCGAAGTGCTCGTCGGCGCCCTCGGCGCCCGCCTCGTCGTGGTGGGGGAGGACTTCCACTTCGGTCACGACCGCAAGGGGAACGTGGCGCTTCTCGCCGAGATGGGAGAGCGGCACGGATTCGAGGTCGTGGGTCTCGGCCTGGAGCAGGACAGGGCCGGTGAGGCGGTCTCCTCCACCCGTATCCGCCGCCTTCTGGCCGAGGGGGACGTGGCTGGCGCGGGGCGCCTGCTCGGCCGGCCCCATCAGGTCCGCGGGGTCGTCGTCCACGGAGACGGCCGCGGCGGCCCCGAGCTCGGCTTCCCCACGGCCAACGTGGACGTCCCCACCGACATCGCCCTCCCGGGCGAGGGCATCTACGCCTGCTGGTACGGCCGTCCCGACGGATCGGTCCATCCGGCGGCGGTGTCACTGGGCCACCGGCCCACCTTCTACGCCCCGGCCGGCTCACCGATCCTCGAGGCCTTTCTCCTGGACTTCTCCGGCGAGCTCTACGCCGAACGTGCCCAGGTGGCGTTCGTGGAGCGTCTGCGCAACGACCAGCGCTTCTCCGCCGTGGAGGACCTGGTGGCCCAGATGACCCGGGACGTGGAGGCCACCAGGGTGATCCTGGCGGCCCGGTCCGGCTGAGCCTGCCGGCTCGCCTCCGGGGCACCACGACCGAGCCTGGTCCAGTCCGGTGCGGACACCACCGGAACGCCCTGCTACAGTCAAGTGCCAGCCGGGGCGCCGTCCCGGTGGGATCCGGGTGGGGGCGACGGGCTTCGACGCCTGCACCGCCCCCAAGTCATTCCGAGGTCGTTCTTCACACATGCCCGACAAGCCTGCGACGATTGCCGAATACCGCCTGCACGAGACCGATACCGGTTCTCCCGAGGTGCAGATCGCGCTCCTCACGGAACGCGTGACCCATCTGACGGAGCACCTGAAGCTTCACAAGGGCGACCATCACACCCGACGTGGGTTGATGAAGATCATCGGCCAGCGACGCCGGCTACTCGACTATGTGCGGGACAACGACGTCGAACGCTACCGGTCGATCATCGGCCGTCTCGGCATCCGCCGCTAGCGGTCCGGTTTCCGGGCGGCCAGCAGGCCGGACGGGAACCACCCGGGCAGGGGGGACCCTTCCCGGACACAGGGCGGAGCCCCCGCCCGAGACAGAGTTGGATCAGGGCATCTGGACAGCTGTCAGCTGCCAGTCGCCGGTCACCCGTACCGGCTCGCACCGACCATCTGTCGCCACGATCACGGTCCACCCGATGATCAGGCGGCGATGTTCAGAGCCGGCACCAGGGTGGTCGACGACTGGGAACTGGCCTGACAGATGTCCGCGACGCACACAAGGAGACACATGGCGGACGCCATCATCGTGTCGGCCCCCATCAGCGGGACCGATCGCACACTTTCATTCGAGACGGGCAAGCTCGCCGGCCAGGCCGACGGAGCTGTCCTCGGTCGCATCGGCGACACCATGATCCTCGTCACGGCCACCGCGTCGAAGAGCGTGAGGGAGGGGACCGATTTCTTCCCCCTCACCGTCGACATCGAAGAGCGTATGTACGCCGTGGGCAAGATCCCCGGCTCGTTCTTCCGCCGGGAGGGAAAGGCGCCGGACCAGGCCATCTTGACCGACCGGCTGATCGACCGGCCGCTGCGGCCGTCGTTTCCCGAGGGATTCCGCAACGAGGTCCACGTGGTGGGCACCGTTCTCGGGTCCGACCTCGAGAATCCACACGACGTCCTGGCCATCAACGGCGCTTCGGCGGCCCTGATGCTCTCGGGTATCCCCTTTGACGGGCCCATCGGCGCCGTCCGGGTGGCCTGGTCCCAAGAGGGAAGCTGGATTCCTCACGCCACCTACCAGGAAGGTGACGAATCCTGCTTCGAGCTCGTCGTGGCCGGCCGCGCCCTCTCTGAAGACGCCGACGCCGAGATCGCCATCATGATGGTCGAGGCGGGCGGCACCGAGAAGTCCTGGGGCTTCTACGAGGCCGGTACCCCCCGGGTCACCGAAGAGATCTTGAGCGAAGGTCTCGAGACGGCCAAGACCTGGATCCGGGAGTCGATCGTTCTTCAGCGCGAGCTGGTGGCCAAGGCGGGGAAGAAGCCCCCGATCACCTACACCCTGTTCACCGACTACGAGGACGACGTCTACGCCCGGGTGGCGGCAGTGGGGACCGACCTCATCACCAAGGCCAACTCCATCACCGAGAAGTCCGACCGTAACGCCGCGCTCGACGGGGCGACCCAGTCGGTCATGGCCGACTTGGAAACGGAATTCCCCGATCGGGGCCGGGAGATCAAGGCGGCCGTCCGCTCTCTCACCAAGAAGATCGTCCGGACCCGGATCGTGGAAGAGGGGATCCGAATCGACGGCCGGGGGACATCGGACCTCCGTCCCCTGTCGGCCGAAGTCGATCTCATCCCGACCGCCCACGGCACGGGGCTCTTCCAGCGGGGCGAGACCCAGGTCCTGAATATCACCACCCTGGGTATGCCGCGGATGAACCAGATGCTCGACACGATCGGCACCGACGAGTTCAAGCGCTACATGCACCACTACAACTTCCCCCCCTTCTCCACCGGTGAGACCGGCTTCATGCGCGGTCCCAAGCGACGCGAGATCGGGCACGGCCTCCTGGCCGAGCGGGCTCTCCTGCCCGTGGTGCCCCTGCAGGACGAATTCCCCTACACCCTCCGGCTCGTCTCCGAGGTCCTCTCGTCGAACGGTTCCACCTCGATGGCCTCGGTCTGCGGATCGTCGTTGTCGCTGATGGACGCCGGGGTGCCCATCAAAGCACCGGTCGCCGGTATCGCCATGGGCCTCGTCTTCGACTCGGGCCGCTATGTGACCCTCACCGACATCCTGGGTGCCGAGGACGCCTTCGGCGACATGGACTTCAAGGTGGCGGGGACGAGCGACACCATCACCGCCCTCCAGCTCGACACCAAGATCGACGGGCTTCCGTCTGACGTTCTGGCCCGGGCTCTGAACCAGGCGCGTGATGCCCGGCTCAAGATCCTCGAGGTCATGGCCGGGGCGATCAGCGGCCCCCGGCCCGAGGTGGCCGACAACGCCCCGAAGATCGTCTCCTTCCAGATCCCGGTGGACCGGATCGGCGAGGTCATCGGGCCGAAGGGGAAGGTCATCAACACCCTGCAGGCCGAGACGGGGGCGGACATCACCGTCGACGACGACGGCATGTTCGGACTCGTGACCATCGGGGCCAAGGACAGCTCGGCGGTCGACGAAGCCCGCAAGCGCATCTTCCTCATCGTCGAGCCTCCCGAGGCCGACGTCGGAGGCGTCTACCCGGGCAAGGTCGTCAACATCACCAAGTTCGGTGCCTTCGTGAACATCCTGCCGGGTCGCGACGGCCTGCTCCACATCTCCAAGATCGGTGGCGGCAAGCGGGTCGACCGGGTGGAGGACGTTCTCTCGCTCGGTCAGGAGCTCGAGGTGAAGGTGGACGACATCGATCCCCAGGGCAAGGTCTCTCTGTCACTGGTGGGAGACCCGCCGGCCCCGACCGGTGGCGCGGCACCCAGCTCGTCGTCCGATCGCGGATCGGACCGGGGCGGTGACCGAGGAAGCGACCGTGGTGGAGATCGCGGCGGGAGTCGCGGTGCCAGCCCGTCGGCGTCACCGGCCTCGGCGCCGGTGGCCTCGTTCGAGTCGGCCTTCGAGGCGGAGCTCACCAGCGAGCTCGGTGACCTCGGCCCGGCGCCCACGTCCGGAGGCGGCGACCGTGACCGTGGTGACAGTCGCCCCCGACGCCCCCGGCGTCGGTGATCGTCGGCCCACCGACACTGTCCGGACGGCCGCGGCATCCGCGGTGATCCGTACCGAGGTCCTCGACTGCGGGATCCGACTGGTCACGGAGGCCATGGCCGACGTCCGTTCGGTCACCGTGGGCGTATGGGTGGGAACCGGCTCGCGCGACGAAGACGAGCGGCGTGCCGGCGCGTCGCATTTTCTCGAGCACCTGTTGTTCAAGGGGACCCCGTCGTGGAGTGCGGCGGACATCGCCGAAGCGGTGGACGAGGTCGGTGGGGACATGAATGCCTTCACCACGAAGGAGTACACGGTCTTCTACATCCGGCTGCTCTCCGAGGACCTTCCTCTCGGTCTCGACGTCCTCGGGGCCATCATGACGGACCCGGCGCTTCGGCCCGACGACATCGAGGCCGAACGCCAGGTGATCCTCGATGAGATCCTCATGCACGCCGACGAGCCATCCGACCTCTCGGCCGAGCAGTGCGTGGGGGCGCTGTTCCCCGGCCACCCCCTGGGCCGCGAGGTGCTGGGGGCGCCGGCCAGCGTCTCCGCCCTCGACGCCCCGGAGATCCGTCACTTCTTCGACACCCACTACCGGACGGGCAACCTCGTGCTCTCGGCCGCCGGCGACCTCGACCACGACCATCTGGCCGCTGAGGTCGATCGCCGTTTCCGCGGCCGATCCGGCGGGTCGGCGCCGCAACGCAGACCACCGGACTCGCCCCCCCACAGCCTGGTGGTCACCCGTCGCCCGACGGAACAAGTGCACCTGGTGGTGGGCTTGCGGGCACCGGGCCGGCATTCCGAGGACCGCTGGCCGCTGGCCGTGCTCAATCACGTCCTCGGCGGCGGCGTGGCCAGCCGCCTGTTCCAAGAGATCCGCGAACGACGGGGATTGGCGTACTCGATCTGGTCCGACAGGACCCACTACGACGAGATCGGATCGCTTGCCGTGAACGTCGGCACGGCGCCCGAGCACGCCCGTGAGGTTCTCGGCCTCGTTCACGGTGAGTTGGATCGTTTGGGTGAAAAGGGGATCACCGAACGCGAATTGTCGGTGGCCCGCGGACATCTGCGGGCCGAGACCCTGCTCTCGCTCGAGGACTCGGGGGCGCGCATGAGCCGGATCGGCTCCAGCCTGCTGCTGCACGGACACGTTCTGGACGTGGATGACCTCCTGGCCCGGGTCGACGCCGTCACTGTGGCGGAAGTGGCCACCTTGGCCGGCAAGCTGGCCGACGAGCCTCGGACTCTGTCGGTGGTCGGCCCCTTCGATCGAGACGACTTCGCGCCGTGACCGGCCCGACCGGCAGGACGGCCCCCCGACCATGACCGAGACATTGCGCGTCGGCGTTCTCGGCGCCGGAGGTCGGATGGGCCGAGAGGTCTGTCGCGCCGTGTCCGAGGACCCCAGCCTCGAGTTGGTGGCGGCCGTCGATCCCCGGCTGGCCGGGATCGATCTCCGGCAGGTAACCGGGACCGATGGAGCCGGCATCCAGGTCGCCGGTGATCTCGAGGCGCTCGAGCGTTCCGGGGCCGATGTCGCCGTCGACTTCACCGTGGCCGACGTGGCCGTTCAGACCATGCGCTGGTGCGCCGCCCACGGCGTCCACAGCGTGGTGGGGACGACCGGCATCGCCGATGTCGACGTGGCCGCCGTGGCCGCGCTCTTCCAGGAGTCGACGGCCAACTGTGTGCTGGCCGCCAACTTCGCCATCGGTGCCGTTCTCATGATGCGGTTCGCCGAGCTGGCCGCCCGCTTCATGGACGGCGTCGAGATCATCGAGCTTCATCACGACGGGAAACTCGACGCACCGTCGGGCACCGCTCTCCGAACTGCCGAACGGGTGAACCGGGCCCGGCGCGAGGCGGGGGAGGACGCCTGGCCCGCCGACCGGACGGCTTCCGACGTCGTCGCCGGGGCGCGCGGCGGGGAAGGGCCGGGCGGGATCCGGATCCACTCGATCCGACTCCCGGGGCTTGTCGCCCATCAGGAAGTGATCTTCGGCGCCTTGGGTCAGACTCTGACGCTCCGCCACGACGCCTACGACCGCTCCTCGTTCATGCCCGGCGTCCTGCTGGCCGTGAAGTCGGTGGGGGAGAGGCCCGGGCTGACCCTCAGCCTCGACGCCCTCCTGGCCTTCTGATCCACAGGGCTGATCACCAGGGTCACGAAGGGCTCCTCGTCGCGTCGGGAAGGGGCGTAGCGTTGGCGGTGGTGGAGACCGACACCCGACAGAGGATTCTCGAGGCCACCTATGCCTGCGTGGCCCGCTGGGGGTTGTCGAAGACGACGGTGGAGGACGCGGCGCGCCAGGCGGGCTTGTCGCGAGCCACCGTCTACCGATACTTCCCCGGCGGTCGCGACGAATTGGTCGACGCCGTCGTCTCGTGGCAGTACCTCCGATTCTTCGGGCGGCTTTACGAGGAGGTGCACGGGGCGGGTTCGCTCGAGGAGGTCCTCGAACGCGGTCTGATCTTCGCCCGGCGCCAGGTCCTCGAACACGAAGTCCTGCAGAAGGTCCTGCAGACCGAGCCCGATGTCCTGCTTCCCAAGCTCACGGTGGAGTCCAACCGGACGGTGGGCCTGATCAGTGGCTTCCTCGTCCCCTACCTGCACGAGCATGGACTGCCCGACGGCCTCGAGGTGCACGAGGCGGCCGACTTTCTCGCCCGGATGATCCTGTCGTACATCTCGGCGCCCGGCCGTTGGGATCTGACCGACCCGGCCGAAGTCCGCACCCTGGTCCGGGTCGAGCTGCTTCCCGGGATCATGGGCGACACCCAGGTCGTGGACAGATAGGCACTGACCAGGGTCGACGGGCCGGAAGGGGCTCGTTGACAATGAGACAGAGTTCGCAATACTGTCTCATCTATGGGTACCGCCCGGCTCGAGCTCGTCCGCGATGAGACCCCGGACTCGGCCGCGAGCAGCGAGCCAGAGGCCGCCGCCACTCCCCAGAGGGTCCGCTTGGCCGATGCCGCCCTCCGATGTGTGGCCAGGCAGGGCATCGCCAAGACCACGCTCGACGATGTCGCCCGCGCCGCCGGATGTTCCCGGGCCACCGTCTACCGGGTCTTCCCGGGGGGCAAAGACGGCCTGATGTGCGCCGTGGTCGACACCGAGGTGGCCCGCTTCTTCAGCGCTCTGGCGCTGCGGATGGGTGCGGCCTCCGATCTCGAGGATGTGCTGGTGGTGGGTATGACCGAAGCGGCGTTGCGGATCACGGAGCACCCCGGCCTGTCCTTCCTGCTCGATCACGAACCCGAGGTGATCCTTCCCCACCTGGCGTTCGGCCACATGGACAGCGTCCTGGACGTCTCGTCGACTTTCACGGCCCCCTTCCTCGGACGATGGCTCGACCACGACGAGGCGAAGAGGGTGGCCGAATGGGCGGCACGGATCGTGCTCTCGCACCTCCTGTGCCCGGCCGACGGCGTCGATCTGACCGACGAGGGCAGGGTCCGCCGCCTGGTGCGGACCTTCATGCTGCCCGACCACACCGTTCGCCCTACGGACAGCACCGAGCCCGGAGGCGTCGAGAGAATCGACCGACCTCCACGATCGACCCAACCACCCAAGGGGGAAGCGTCATGACGGATCAGATGCGGCCGACAATCGACATCATTGGTCGAGAGGAGATCAACGACCTCGAGGCCATCATGTCGGTGGTCAACACCGACAGCGACGAGCGCCTGCACTCGGTGCACTCCGTCTACGACACCGTTTTTACCTGGGACTACGAGAAGGGTAAGAGGCCGAAGCTCGACAAGCTCTACGAGAAGGCCAAGAAGGCGCAGTGGAACGGTCAGACCGACCTCCCCTGGGAGATCGATGTGGACCAGGAGAAGGTGGTGGCGGCCAACGCCGTGGCCAACGGCGGTTTCCACGAGGGCATCGACGTGTCCGGGACCAGTATCGCCCGTTGGGGCGACAAGGAGTGGTTGCAGTTCGGGGTGGAGAGCCAGAACTGGACGCTGTCGCAATTCATGCACGGCGAGCAGGGTGCGCTCGTGTGCACGGCCAAGATCGTGGAGTCCGTTCCCTGGATCGACGCCAAGTACTACGCGGCGACCCAGGTGGTCGACGAGGCCCGGCACGTTGAGGTCTTTTCCAAGTACCTGGACGACAAATTGTCCGGCCACTACCCGATCAACGCGCATCTGCGGATGCTGCTCGACGAGATCATCGCCGACAAGCGCTGGGACATGACCTACCTGGGCATGCAGATCATGGTCGAGGGCCTGGCCCTGGCCGCCTTCGGTTTCATGCACCAGATGACGACGGAGCCGCTGCTCAAGCAACTGCTGCGCTACGTGATGTCCGACGAATCGCGCCATGTGGCCTTCGGGGTGCTCAGCCTCCAGGAGTACTACGCCGAGCTCTCGGCGGCCGAGATCCGGGAGCGTCAGGAGTTCGCCTTCGAGGCGGCCATCCGCATGCGTGACCGCTTCCTCCAGCAGGAGGTCTGGGACCGGATGGGTGCCAATCCGAAGGAGATCGTCCCCTTGCTCTTGCAGGTCCCTGAGCGGCAGACCTTCCAGACCCTGCTCTTCTCGAAGATCGTCCCCAACTGCAAGAAGCTGGGTCTCCTCGACGCCGCTGACGGTTGGCTCAGGACGAAGTTCACCGAGATGGGCGCCATCGCCTTCGAGGACTGGGCCGACACGGGCGAGGAGTACGAGACGATGCAGGCCACCGGGACTGAGGCCGTCGCCTGATCGTCGCCCCCCGCCCCCGGTCAAATCGCCGCTGTCCATGAGCCTCGCCTCAGGCCCGCCGGACCGGTACTAACCTGACGGCGTGGCATCGATACCAGGAGCCGGTCGCTTCGGCGCAGTGGTGACCGCCATGGTCACCCCGTTCGACGATTCCGGCACCCTCGACATCGAGGGTGCCGTGACGCTGGCCCGTTGGTTGACGGCTCACGGGAGCGACGCCCTGGTGGTGGCCGGCACCACGGGCGAGGCGCCCGTGCTGTCCGAAGCCGAACTGGCGGTGCTGTGGCGGGCGGTGGCCGGGGCCGTCAACGTCCCCGTCATCGCCGGGACGGGGACCAACGACACCCGGGACTCCATCCATCTGACGGAGGTGGCGACCGAGGCCGGGGTCGACGGCGTTCTCGTCGTGACCCCCTACTACAGCCGGCCCTCGCAGCACGGGCTGGCCGATCACTTCGCCGCCGTGGCCGACAGCACCCCGTTGCCGGTGTTGCTCTACGACATCCCCATCCGGGCCGGACGCAAGATCGCCCACGAGACCATGCTCCGGCTGGCGCGTGCGGTCCCCAACATCGTGGGGGTGAAGGACGCGGCGGGTGACGTACCGGGTGCGGCCCGGCTGGTGGCTGAAGCCCCCGACGGCTTCGAGGTCTACTGCGGCGACGACAACCTGGCCCTGGCCTTCCTGGCCATCGGCGCCGTCGGCCTGGTCAGCGTGGCCAGCCACTGGGCCGGTCTCGAGTTGGGACAGATGGTGAGTGCCTTCGCCAAGGGCGAGGTCGAGACGGCGCGCTCGTTGAACGCCCGGTTGATGGAGTCCTATGAATTCGAATCGAGCGACACCCACCCGAACCCTGTGCCGGCCAAGGCGGCCTGCCGGGCACTCGGTCTTCCGGCCGGGCAGTGCCGCTTGCCGCTCGGGGCCGCCGCCCCCGAACTCGACGGTCAGGCGCGGCTCGTGATCTCGCGCCTGGGTCGGACCCCCGGAGGGCCAGCCGACACCCGGGCAGGCGGACCGCTTGCCTGAACACGTTCGAGTCAGCTTTCTCGGCGGCCTCGGAGAGATCGGCCGCAACTGCGCTGTCATCGAAGTGGGCGGCCGGATGGTCGTCCTCGACTGCGGGATCATGTTTCCCGATGCCGACATGCCCGGCATCGATCTCGTCCTGCCCGACCTCTCCTATCTGCGGGACAACGCCGACAAAGTGGAAGCTGTCGTCCTGACCCACGGACACGAGGACCACACCGGCGGTCTGGCCTACCTGTTGCGGGACCTGTCGGTTCCCGTCTACGGCTCGGCGCTCACCCTGGGACTGGCGCGCAACCGTGTCGAGGAGGCGGGGCTGGCCGATCGGGCCACCTTCATCGAGGTGGCCGACGGTGAGCGGCGGACGGTCGGTCCCTTCGAGGTGGAGTTCATACCCGTCACCCACTCCGTGCCCCACGGCTTCGCCAGCGCCTTCCACACGCCCCAGGGGATCATCCTGCACTCGGGGGACTTCAAGCTCGACCTCACACCGGTGGACGGCCGGCTGACCGACCTCGCCCATATCGGATCCTTGGCCGACAACCCCGGGATTCGCCTGTTGTTGTCGGACTCGACCAACGCCGAGGAGCCCGGCTTCACCGACTCGGAGAGCAATGTCGGGGCCACCCTGCGCCGGTTGTTCGCCGTCCACAGCGGCCGACGACTCGTAGTGACGTGCTTTGCCAGCCACATCCACCGGGTGCAGCAGGTGATCGACGCCGCCCTGGCTTGCAACCGGAAGGTGGCGACGCTCGGGCGGTCGATGGCCAAGAACGTCGAGTTGGCCCGTCGGCTCGGGCTGCTGCACGCACCCGACGACGCCTTCATCGACGTGGAGGACATCGACAAGCTTGAACCCGGCCAGATCTGCGTGGTGTCGACCGGTTCACAAGGCGAGCCTTTGTCGGCCCTTTCCTTGATGGCGGCGGGCGAGAGCAAGTGGCTGAAGCTCCGACCCGGGGACGTCGTGGTCATCAGCGCCCATCCCATTCCCGGCAACGAGTGGGCCGTGGGACGGGTCATCGACCGGCTGCACCGCCGCGGGGCCGAAGTGATCCACACGGGGATCGAGCCGGTCCACGTGAGCGGACACGCCCGCCAAGGCGAGCTGCAGACGCTCCTGGCCGTGGCCAAACCGGAGTGGTTCATCCCCGTCCACGGCGAATACCGACACATGATCCACCACGCCCGGCTGGCCGTGCGGATGGGTGTGGACGAGGAGAAGGCTCTGCTGTGCGAAGACGGGGACTCGGTGGTGATCGCCGACGACGGCGTCTGGCGAGGTGATGACGTTCCGGCCGGATTCCTCTATGTCGACGGGACGGTGGGCGATGTCGGCCACGGGGTGCTGCGCGACCGCCGGGTTCTGGCCGAGGAGGGGGTTGTGGTGGTGGTGGCGACGGTCGACCCCCATGCCGCGGAAGTCGTGAGCGCTCCCGAGATCATCACCCGGGGCTGGATCCACGCCCCCGAGGCTGAGGAACTGCTGGAAGAGGCCAGCATGGTGGTCCGGGTGGCTCTCGAGAAGGCCCTGACCGACGGGGCGGTGGACCAGGAGACCCTGCGGCGGCACGCCCGGAAGGCTCTGGGCAAGCTGGTGGGCGAGCGCACCCGGCGTCGGCCCATGATCGTCCCCGTCGTCGTCATCGTCTGATCGGCCGTTTCCGGCCCACAGGGACTGCTAGCTGGGCTTCTTCTCGTTCACCGGGACCGGGTCCTCAGTTGCTCCTGGGACTGCTGTTAGCGTTGTGGGCATTGTGGTGACCACCAAGCGCCGCGCCGCGGGCGCCCGACCGTCGGGACGGTCGACCTCCAGGAGCCGCAGCTCGGGCTCGGCGACCAAAGCCCGGCCGCCGGCCGCCGGCCGTCGACAGCGGGCGCGACCCGCCCCCGCTCCGGGTCTCTGGGCCTCCGTCGGATCGGTGGTCCAGTCCCACGCGGAAGACGTCTGGGGCATCGCGCTCCTGACCGCAGCCGTCCTCGCTGCCCTCGCCCTCTACGGTGACTCGCTCGGTCCCGTGGGTCACGGCTTGCGCCATGGCCTCGGGTCGTTGCTCGGGGTGGGCCGTTTCGTTGTCCCTCTGAGCTGTGCCGGTGCCGGGGTCCGGCTGGTCATGGGTCCGCTCGAACGGGAGAAGGCCCGGGTGGCCATCGGGCTCGTTCTCACCGTGACCGCCGTCTCGGGCCTGGCCGATGTGGCCGGAGGCGCCCCCCGGCTGACCGCCTCGGCTGCGCAATTGGCCGGAGCCGGGGGATGGGTGGGCGTCGTGGCCGGAAATCCGCTGCGCCACGGGATCGGCACCTTCGGCGCCTCGGTGGTGTTGATGGCCTTGCTTCTTCTCGCCCTGGTGCTCTTCACCGGGGTCACCTTGCGGCGGGCGGCCACGGCGGTGGCCGGTGGGTTGAGGGACCTCTGGCAGGCGCTCGTCCCCGAAGAGGACGAGGAGACCGAGCCGTCGCAACCCGCCCCTGCGCTCTCGGATCCCGTCTCCTTCGCCGCCGGCATCGACATGGACTCTCCCGTCGTACCGGCACTGGCATCGACGCCTGAGCCGACGGCGGCGGAGCCCCTGGTGGAGCCCGAGGCCGATGAGCCGGTGCCGACCAGGTCCGACGAGCAGCTTCGCCCATCCTCCACGGCCGACGACCTGGTCGAGGTCGACCTCGGCATGCCCGCCGGGGAGTGGCGTCTGCCTCCGCCCAAGACCCTCGGACGCTCGAAGAAACAGGAGCAGGACCGGGCCGGGATCGCCGCTGCCGGCCGGGCCCTGGTGGACGCCCTGACGGCCCACGGTGTGGCCACCCGGCTGGTCGGGCACACCGTCGGGCCCACGGTCACCCGGTTCGAGCTCGAATTGGGCCCCGGGGTCAAGGTCGCCCGGGTGACCAGCCTGGCCAAGGACATCGCCTACGCCATGGCCTCGGCCGACGTGCGGATCCTGGCCCCCATACCGGGCAAGTCGGCGATCGGCGTCGAAGTGCCGAACCGACGTCGGCAACTGGTCACCTTGGGCGACGTGCTCGCCTCGGAGGAGGCGCGGACGGCCACGCATCCGTTGGAAGTGGCTCTCGGCCGGGACATCGCCGGTCGGGCCGTCATGGCCAGCCTGGCCGAGATGCCCCACATTCTGATCTCCGGCGCCACCGGGGCGGGCAAGTCCTCCTGTATCAACTCGCTCCTGACCTCGATACTGATGCGGGCCACTCCCGAGCAGGTACGGCTCATCCTGGTCGATCCCAAGCGGGTGGAACTCGGTCAGTACAACGGCCTGCCCCATCTCCTCACCCAGGTCGTGGTCGACCCGAAGAAGGCGGCCAACGCCCTGTCGTGGGCGGTGACCGAGATGGAGCGTCGCTACGACATCTTGGCCGAGGCGGGCATGCGCGACATCGACGGCTACAACCAGGCGCTGGAGAGCGACGAGCTGGGCGCCACGGTGGTGGGTGTCGACGACGAGATCGACGAGGGTGACACTGACACCGACGCCGCGGACACCGGTGCCGATGACGCCGACGCCCCGAACATCGACGACGAGCTCGAGCAGCACGGTCTCGACACCCACGACGTGGTGAGCGAGGCCGCCGACATCGTGAGTGAGGCAGCGGCACGGGCGGCGGCCCGGGTCGAGCAGTCGCGTGCCATCGTCGACCCCCCGGTCCACCGGGAGCGGTTGCCCTACATCCTCGTGGTGGTGGACGAGCTGAACGACCTGATGATGGTGGCCGCCCGGGACGTCGAGGAATCGGTGTGCCGGATCGCCCAGATGGCGAGGGCGGTGGGGATCCATCTCGTCCTCGCCACCCAACGGCCGTCGGTCGACGTCATCACCGGTGTGATCAAGGCCAACGTGCCTTCTCGGCTGGCCTTCTCCGTGTCGTCACTGGCCGACAGCCGGGTGATCCTCGACCAACCGGGCGCCGAAAGGCTGGTCGGCAAGGGGGACATGCTCCTTCTCACCGCGTCCTCCTCGGTGGCCCGACGGATCCAGGGTCCCTGGGTGGCCGAGAGCGAGGTCAGGACGGTGGTGGCCCACTGGCGCCGCCAACACCAGCCCCAGTACGTCGAGGGTCTGGCCGGCGGCGGCGGGTCCCGGTCCGGCGTCGGCGGTAGCGATGACGAGGACGACGACCTGCTGACCGCCGCCATGGAGCTGGTCGTTCGATCTCAACTAGGGTCGACGTCGATGCTGCAGCGCAAGCTCCGGGTGGGGTTCTCCCGTGCCGGTCGGCTGATGGATCTCCTCGAACGGCGGGGGGTCGTGGGTCCGTCTGAGGGCTCCAAGGCCCGCGCTGTGCTCATGACACCCGAGGAGTTCGAGCAGCTGTCGGACCGGTAGGGGACCGTGCCCTTCCGGCGCGGTCAACACGGAGCATCGCGTACACACTGGTTCCGCTGGGGTTCGGTCGCCTGCATCCTGCTTCTGGCCACGGGGTTCCAGCTCCAGCGTTCGGTGCCCAATCCTATTGTCCGTGTGGCCATGGCCACCACGGTGGCCGCTGTCCCGGGAACATCGCCAGCTCTCCCGTGGCCCGGGGCAGGGCAGGCCGCTATCGCCGTGCCGGGCCGGGGACTGCTGATGCAATCGGGTCCCGAGACGCCGGTGCCGATCGCCAGCCTGACCAAGGTCATGACGGCCTACCTGGTTCTCCACGACCATCCGTTGTCGCCCACCGCCCAGGGTCCGTCGGTGACCATCAGCGCGGCCGACCAGAACGAGGCCGAGGGGGACGAAGTGGCGGACGCATCGTCCATACCGGTGCAGGCAGGAGAACTTCTGTCGGAACGGCAGCTTCTCGATGGTCTGCTCGTGCACTCGGCCAACAACCTGGCCGACGTATTGGCCACATGGGACGAGGGCAGCGTCTCCGCCTTCGTGGCCAAGATGAACACCACGGCTTCGGCGCTCGGCATGAACCAGACCCACTACGTCGACACCAATGGCCTCAATCCGTTGTCCGTGAGCAGCGCCGTCGATCAGTTGCGGGTGGCCATGGCCGCCATGACCAATCCGACTTTCGCCCTCGTGGTGAGCCAGAGGAGCATCACCTTGCCCATCGCCGGGGTGATCCAGAACTACGTGCACTCGATCGGCACGGACGGAATCGTGGGGGTGAAGTCCGGGTTCACCCAGGCGGCCATGGGTTGCCTGGTCATGGCCGCCGACCGCGCCGTCGACGGACGGACGGTCCTCGTGATGGCGGCGGTGACCGGGCAACCTGGTCTCGACCCATTGGATGCTGCCAAACAGACGGACGTGACCCTCGTCGATGCCACCGCCCGTGCCCTGCGGGAGCGCCCTGTCGTCCCCCGCCGTGCCGTCGCCGCCACGGTGGGGACTCCCTGGCAGTCAGCAGGGGTCGAGGCGCTGACGGACCGGGGGGTGACTCTGCTCGCCTGGCCGGGCGACAGCGTCCGGATGACCTTCATCCCGTCGCCCGTGCGCAACGGGGCCAGGGCCGGGTCCCTGGTCGGGACACTCGAGGTCCGAGACGGGGCCGAGCACGTCTCTGTTCCGGTGCGTACGACGGCGGCGCTGGACCGGGCCCCTCTGAGTTGGCGGCTCAAACGCCTGTGAGAGCCCTCATCTTGGCTACCGTTACGGTGTGCGCGCCCGGGTCCCTGCCTCGTCGGCCAACCTGGGCCCGGGATTTGACGTCCTCGCCGTCGCCCTCGACCTCTACGTCGAGGTCGAGATCGAACCCGCCGGCCGGCTGACCGTCCGGGCCAGCGGTGAGGGGTCGGAACTGGCCGCCGACGCCACCCACCTGGCGGCCACGGTGGCCATCGACGTGATCGGTCACGACCGGCTGGCCATCACGGTGCGCTCCGACATCCCGGTGGCCCGGGGCCTCGGGTCCTCGGCCGCCCTGGCCGTGGCCGCCGCCGCCGCCGCCGGCGCCGCTGATCCACTGGCTGTCGCTGCCCGGGTCGACGGTCATCCCGAGAACGCGGCAGCCTCCGTGGTGGGCGGCCTGGTGGCGGCCACGACGGTCAGGGGGGCCGTGCGCGCCGTCCGGATGCCCCTCGACGGAGGCCTGGCCTTCGTCGCCCTCGTGCCCGAGCGATCGTTGTCGACGTCGAAGGCCCGGCAGGCGCTGCCTCTCCAGGTCACCCGGACCGACGCCACCTTCAACCTGGGCCGCATGAGCCTGCTGCTGGCCGGGCTGGCCGATCGTTCCCTGCTCGTACGCGAGGCCACCGAGGACCGACTGCACCAGGACTACCGCAGCCCCATGTTTCCCGAAGCACCGCAATTGTTGGCCCGGTTGGTGACGGCCGGAGCGCTGGCCTCGTGCTGGTCGGGGGCCGGCCCCACCCTGCTCGGGATCTGCGATGCCGAGCAGGCATCCGGTATCAAGACGAGGGCGGAGGCGGCGATGGCCGAGATCGGGGTTCCCGGTCGCGTCCTGCTGCTGCGGCCCGACCTCGAAGGCCTCGTCGTCGACGGTGGCGCCACCGGCCCCTTCGACATCGGCGGCTTCGCCCAGCATTGAGAAACCCTGGTTGCCTGGCCCGCACGAGGACCCGGCAAGCGGGCAGGTCGGGCAGACGGGACCCACTGCCTACACTTGGACCCATGGCCCGGACGTTCCACATCCGCACCTTCGGGTGCCAGATGAATGAGCACGACTCGGAACGCCTGGCCGGTCTTCTCGTGGCCGACGGTCTCGAACCCACCGACGACGTCGAGAATGCCGATGTCGTGGTGCTGAACACGTGTTGTATCCGGGAGAACGCCGACAACAAGCTCTACGGGCACCTGGGTTGGTTGAAGAGCCTGCAGGAGCGCCGTCCGGGCATGCAGATCGCCGTCGGTGGTTGCCTGGCCCAGAAGGACCGCGGTTCGGTCCGGACGCGCGCCGGACACGTCGACGTCGTCTTCGGTACCCACAACCTGGGTCGCGCCCCTGAGCTTCTCCGGCGAGCCGCGGCCGAAGGTCCGGTGGTCGAAATACTCGACGGGCCCGAGCCGGGCGGGGACCCGGCCCATGCCTCGGCCCTGTCGGCCGTGCGCGACGTGCCCTACCTGGCGTGGGTGACCATCCAGATGGGCTGCGACAACTCGTGCGCATTCTGCATCGTCCCCCAGGTCAGAGGACCCGAAGTGAGCAGGCCCTTCGACGTCCTGGTCGACGAGGTCACGACCCTGTCGGCCCGGGGCGTGACCGAGGTGACGCTGCTCGGGCAGAACGTGAACTCCTACGGCCGCGACCTCACCCACCGGCGGCCTCTGTTCGCCCAGCTCCTGCGGGCCGTCGGGACGGTCGACGGCATCCGTCGGATCCGGTACACGAGCCCTCATCCGAAGGACCTCCGCAGCGAGACGATCGCCGCCATGGCCGAGACACCGGCCGTGTGCGAGCACCTGCACCTGCCCCTGCAGTCGGGAAGCAACCGGATCCTCCGGGCCATGCGTCGTGGCTACACCGCCGAGCGGTACCTCGAGCGGTTAGCCGGTGCCCGGGCCGGGATCACCGATCTGGCCGTCACCACGGACATCATCGTCGGCTTTCCCGGTGAGACCGAGGACGACTTCACCGAGACCCTGGAAGTGGCGGCCACGGCTGAGTACGACAGCGCCTACACCTTCATCTTCTCCCCCCGCCCCGGCACCCGCGCCGCCGCCGATCCGGCCCAATTCGTTCCCGACGATGTCGTGGCCGAGCGATTCGAGCGTTTGCGAGTCGTGGTCGAGCGTTCGGCACTGCTCAAACACGAGGGCCGTGTGGGCCGGACCGAGGAGATCATGGTCGAGGGACCGAGCAAGCGCGATCCTTCGGTCGTGAGCGGGCGGACGCGTCAGAACAAGCTCGTCCATTTCACTCCCGACGGACCCGCTCCCCGAGCTGGTGCCTACGCCCGGGTTCGGGTCACCGGTGCCGCGCCGCATCATCTGCGAGGGGAACTCCTCGAGGTCACCGCGCCCCCGTCGACGCCAACCCGTATTCCCGTCTCCGCTCGGTAGGGCCAGGTGTCGTCACGGACACCCGTCGCCCTGGTCGGTCCCACGGCGTCGGGAAAATCCACCCTGGCCCTGGCCCTGGCCGGGCTCCGAACTGACGTCGAGCTCGTGTCCGTCGACTCCATGGCCGTCTACCGGGGGATGGACATCGGGACGGCCAAACCGTCCGCCGCGCAGCGGATGGCCGTGCCGTATCACCTCGTCGATCTCGTTGATCCGAGTGAGGAGTTCAGCGTCCGGCAGTTCCAGGGTGCGGCCCGCCAGGTCTTGGCCGAAATTGAGGGTCGCCGACACCGAGCCCTTCTGGTGGGGGGCACGGGCTTGTACGTGCGGGCTGTCGTGGATGACCTCGAGCTCCCCGGGCGATGGCCGCAGATCGCCAGGGAACTAGAGGTCCAAGCCGACGGTCCGGGGGGGATGGAGGCACTCTTCTCCCGGCTCCGGGCCCTCGATCCGCTGGCGGCGACGCGGATGGAGAAGGGGAACCGAAGGCGGGTGGTCCGCGCTCTCGAGGTCACACTGGGCTCGGGACGACCGTTCTCCTCTTTCGGTCCCGGTCTGGAGGCTTATCCCCCCAGCCCCGTCACCCTGGTGGGAATCCGATTCGATCCCGCCGTCCACGACGTCCTCATCGAACGTCGATTCCAGGCGTTGCTCGAAGCCGGCTTCCTCGATGAGGTGCGGGCCCTGGCGGGGCGGCCGGGGGGGATGTCGCGCACGGCCCGGCAGGCACTCGGCTACCGCGAGCTCCTGGCCCACATCGAGGACGGGCTATCCCTGGACGAGGCGGTGACCGCCGCCGTCAACCGGACGCGGTCATTCGCCCGTCGTCAGTGGTCGTGGTTCAAGCGCGACCCACGCATCCAATGGCTCGAGCCCCACAGTGATCTGCTGGCCGGCCTGGTGGACGTCTTCGACAGGGCCGGCTCGGACGCTCCTGTTGTCGTCGCCGACCATGCCGTCGTCGCCGACGCGGCGGCGGTGGGAGACTGATGGGATGGTGAACACCGAGGGAGTGCGGCTGACCAAACACCACGGGGCCGGCAACGACTTTCTCGTGATGCTCGACCGCGACGGCGTCCGGCCGCTGTCGGGGGCCGAAGTACGCGCCTTGTGCGACCGGCGCCGAGGGGTGGGAGCCGACGGCGTCCTGCGGGCCACTGCCGGACAGAACGGTGCCGACCTCACCATGCAACTGCGCAACGCCGACGGAGGCGAGGCCGAAATGAGCGGCAACGGCATCCGTTGCCTGGTCCAGGCGGCTGTGGACGCCGGATGGGTACCACCGGGGCCGGTTTCGGTGGCGACGGGCGTCGGACTCCGGGTCGTGGACTACCGCTGCGGTGACCACCCCGGACAAGGTTACGCGGGCGTGGACATGGGTCCTGTCACTCTGGGCTCCGAGCTCCTGCTCGACGTCGCCCCTGACCTCTCGTACGCCCGGACGGTCGACGTGGGGAATCCTCACATCGTTCTCTTCGGTCCCGAGGTCGACGACGCCACCGTGGCGACGGTCGGACCGCGCCTCGAGCATTCCGTCGAGACCCGGGCGAACGTGGAGTTCGTCTGGGCCGGCTCCGAGACCGATGAGCTCTGCCTGCGGGTGTGGGAGCGCGGGGTGGGTGAGACCTTGGCCTGCGGAACCGGTACCTGTGCCGCCGTGGCGGCCGCCCACAGTTGGGGCCTCGTCGGATCCCGGGTGCTGGTGCACAATCCGGGGGGCACTCTCGAGGTCGAGATGCGCGGTGACGGCGTCTGGCTCGCCGGTCCCACCCAAAAGGTTGCCGACATCATCGTCGATGCATCGCTCCTGGCCGATCTCACGGCACTCGGTGGTCATCGCCGATGACCCTGATCGAGCGGTCGTTTCGCGAGCGGATCGTGCTCGTCGGCGTGGTCTTCCCCTGGATGACCGCCGAGGCGGTCGATGCCGATCTCGACGAGTTGGCCCTGCTGGTGGGAACGGCCGGGGCGGACGTTGTCGGGCGCGTCGTCCAGCGACGGGACCAGCCTGATCCCGCCACCTACGTCGGCCGGGGCAAGGCCGAGGAGCTGCACCAATTGTCCTTGGCCGTCGACTCCGACACGGTGGTCTTCGACGACGAGCTCTCTCCTGCACAACAGCGGAACCTCGAGAAGATCCTCGGCCGGACGGCCATCGACCGTACGGCAGTGATCCTCGACATCTTCGCCCAGAATGCTCGCAGCCAGGAAGGGAAGGCTCAGGTCGAACTGGCCCTGCTGCGTTACCGCCTTCCCCGTTTGCGCGGCCGGGGCCGCGAATTCAGTCAGCAGGCCGGCGGGATCGGGACGCGGGGACCGGGGGAGACGCAGCTCGAGGTCGACCGCCGCCGCCTGCTGCAGCGCATGGCCCGCCTCGAGGTGGACCTCCGACACGTCTCCGCCACCCGCCGCACCCAGCGGCGTTCCCGATCCCGGGGCCGGCATCGTTCGGTGTCGCTGGTGGGCTATACCAACGCCGGTAAGTCGACGCTGCTCAATCGGCTGACCGATGCCGGCGTTCTCGTGGAGAGTCGACCCTTCTCGACCCTCGATCCGCGGACCAGACGGCTGGCCCTCCCGGGCGGAGAGACGGTTCTCGTATCCGACACGGTGGGATTCGTCCGCAAGCTGCCCCACCAGCTGGTCGAGGCCTTCCGGTCAACCCTCGACGAGGTCCGTCAGGCCGAGCTGCTGCTCCACGTGGTCGACGGTTCGGCCCCTGAACCCCAGGGTCAGATCGACGCCGTCCGTCTCGTGCTCGACGAGATCGGTGCTCAGGACGTCCCCGAGCTGCTGGTGGTGAACAAGGCCGACCGCAGTCCCCGGGCGGCGCACGTGGCCGCCAACCATCCCGGCTCCGTCCTCGTGTCGGCGCGGACGGGGCTCGGTACGGACGATCTCATCGGCGAGCTCGGAGTGCAGTTGCGTGTGGCCGACCGGGTGGTCGAACTCCTCGTGCCCTTCGAACGCGGTGACGTCTTGGCCGCTGTCCACCGCGAGGGGGAGGTGGTCGACGAGGCCCACGGCGAAGGGGCCACCGTCGTGCACGTGGTGCTCGACGAGGTGGGTCGGGCACGTTTCCGCCCATTCCTGGCGTCGTGACCCTCGACCGGGTGAGGGGCCAGACGGTGGAGGCCCGAGATGAGACCGGTGGCGGGTTCGTACCGCCGCCGTATCCGTATAGCCGTCTGTCGGCCGTGGCCTCAGTGGCCGCCCGCCACGAGGGCGGGATGGTCGACCTCTCCATCGGCACCCCCTGTGACCCGCCACCCGATGCCGTCGTCCGCGCTCTGGCGTCGTCCGCATCGGAGCGTGGCTATCCCTCGTCGGCGGGGAGCCCGGCCCTGCGGCGCTCAGCCGGCCAGTGGATGAAGCGACGCTTCGGTGTCGAGGTCGATGACGCGCAGATCGGCGTCTGCGTGGGCACCAAGGAGTTCGTGGCCTCCACGGCATGGTTCCTCCGGTTGCGCCGTCCCGGACGCGACACGGTCCTGGCACCGGCGGTGGCCTATCCCACCTACGCCTTGGGTGCCCAGTTGGCCGGGTGCCGGGCGGTCGGGATCCCCGAGGCACCGGGCGGGGGGTTGGATCTCGACCAGATATCGGAGGAGGATGCGGCTCGGGCCGTGGTTCTGTGGGTCAACAGTCCGGCCAACCCGACCGGATCTCTCACCGATCTCGCCGTGGCCGCTTCCTGGGGCCGCCAGCGCGACGTCCCGGTGCTGTCCGACGAGTGTTACGCCGAGTTCACCTGGGCCCAGTGGCCTCCTCCCACGATTCTGCACCATGGCCTCGAGGGCCTGGTGGCCGTGCACTCGCTCTCCAAGCGCTCCAACCTGGCCGGCCTTCGTGTCGGTTTCTACGCCGGAGACGCCGACATCGTGCGGTTTTTGTCCGAGATTCGTCAGCATGCGGGGCTGATGGTCCCGGGACCGGTGCAGGCCGCCGCCGTGGTCGCTCTCGACGACGATACCCATGTGTTCGCGCAGCGCGACCGGTATCTCGGGCGTCTGCAACGGTTGGCCGACGACCTGCGGGCCTCTGGTCTCGACGCCGCCGTTCCGGCCGGCACCTTCTACCTGTGGGTGCCGGTGCCACCCTGGGCCGCCTCCCGAGGAGAAGCCGAGGGCCGTGACGGGGCGTGGGCGCTGGCTGACGCATTGGCCGAAGTGGCGGGAACACTGGTGAGTCCCGGTGAGTTCTACGGCGAAGAGGGGGCGGGCCACGTACGGATCGCCGTGGTCCAGCCCGACGATCGACTCGCCCTCGTGGGTCGACGACTGGCGGCATCGACCGATCCCCGCCTGGGCCGGGATGTGACGAAGCCCGAAGTCCCGGGCGCCGGCCGGTAACCTCGTCGGGTGGCCGACCTCCAGTCCCAGATCGAGGAGATCTGGACGCGTGCCGGCGAGCTCGGCCCGTCCGACGCCGATGCTTTGGCCGTGGTCAACCAGGCCATTGAGATGCTCGACTCGGGTGAGGCCCGGGTGGCCGAGCTCGATGCCGACTCCGGGGACGTGATCGTTCACGCCTGGTTGAAGAGTGCCATCCTGCTGTTGTTCCGTTTGCGTTCGATCGCCACCACGGAAGTGGGACAGTTCGAATACGCCGACAAGCTTCCGCTCAAGACCGGCTACCAAGAAGCGGGTGTGCGGGTCGTTCCTGGCGCCTCGGCACGGTGGGGGTCGTTTCTCGATCGTGGCGTCATTCTCATGCCCAGCTATGTGAACATCGGTGCCCGCGTGGGCGCCGAAACCATGGTCGACACGTGGGCCACGGTGGGATCGTGTGCCCAGATCGGTGCGCGCGTGCATCTCTCGGGAGGGGTCGGCATCGGTGGCGTGCTCGAGCCCCCGAATGCCGCTCCCGTCATGGTGGGCGACGACGCCATGATCGGCAGTCGTTGCATGGTCACCCAGGGCGCCCGGGTGGGCGAGGGGGCGGTGCTCGGTGAGGGCACCATTCTCAATCCTTCAATCCCGGTCATCGATGCCGAAACGGGTGAGGAGCTCAGCCGAGGGACGGTGCCGCCATGGAGCGTGGCCGTGAGCGCCTCCCGTCGGAGGGAGTTTCCCGGAGGCGAGTTCTTCCTGCCGTGCGTCCTGGTGCTCAAGCGCCTCGATCCGGGACAGCGCCACGACAAAGCCCAGCTCGAAGCCGTTCTGCGCGATCAACAGGTCTCGACGTGACCTCGACGTGGTCGTGACGGACCTCCTCGCCCTGACCGCTGAGCTGGTCGACATCCCCTCGGTGAGCCACAGCGAGTCGGCGCTGGCCGACCATGTGGAGACCGGCCTGCGCAACGCCGGTCACCTCGCCGTCGACCGATTTGGCGACACCGTGGTGGCCCGAACGACCCTTGGTCGAGACCGTCGCCTGCTCTTCGCCGGCCACCTCGACACGGTGCCTCCTTTCACCGAGACCGGCGGCCACCGCATCGACGGAGAGACCCTCTGGGGCCTGGGGGCCGTCGACATGAAGGGCGGGCTGGCCGTTCTGCTCGATCTGGCCCGTTCGACGCGTCAACCGGCCGTCGACGCGACCTACATCTTCTACACGTGCGAAGAGGTGGAGCGACGACACAACGGCCTGGGTCATCTGGTGGCCGAGAGGCCGGACATCCTCGCCGCCGATGCCGCCATTCTGGCCGAGCCGACAGGCGGGCTCGTCGAGGCGGGCTGTCAGGGCACCATGCGGATCGAAGTGACTCTCACGGGTCGGCGCGCGCATACGGCCCGACCCTGGACGGGGGTGAACGCCGTGCACCGTCTGGCGCCCTTGCTCCGCGCTCTCGAAACTTACGAGCCGCGCCGGGTGCTTCTCGACGGCTGTGAGTATGCGGAGCAATTCCAGTCGGTCGGAGTGAACGCCGGGGTGGCGGGCAACGTGGTCCCGGACGAAGCCAAGATCACCCTCAACTTCCGTTTCGCTCCGGACCGTACCGTCGACACGGCCGAAGACGAGGTCCGTCGCTTGCTGGGCGACACGTTGGATCCCGCGACAGGTGACCGACTTGTCGTGGTGGATGCCGTGGCCGGAGCGCCTCCGGCTCTCGACCACCCCCTGCTCGCCGACCTTGTCTGGGCCACCGGGCACTCACCCAGAGCGAAGGTGGGATGGACTGACGTGGCCACCCTTTTCGCCGCCGGTGTGCCTGCCGCCAATTTCGGACCGGGTGACCCGCTGCTCGCCCATACCCCTGACGAGCATGTCTCGTCGGCTGAACTCACGAGTGTCCGTGACACGTTGGCAAGGATTCTCGAGAAGCCCTCGTAGCCCGTTGCCGGGCGGGTAGCGTCAGAGGCGACGGAGAACGGTGACGACCTTCCCGTAGATCGTCACGTCGCCCGAGTCCAACTCCATCGGCGTGAAGGCGGGATTGGCCGGAGTGAGCACCACCGTGGCTCCCCGGCGGCTGAAGGTTTTGACCGTCGCCTCGTCGTCGGGAATCCCTGCCACCACGATGTCCCCGTTGTCGGCATCGGGTTGTTGGCGGACGACGACATAATCCCCATCGAGGATGCCGGCCTCGATCATCGACTCTCCCCGGACCCGCAACATGAACAGAGAGCCTGAGCCGGTAAAATCCTCAGGGAGAGGAAGCAGCTCCTCGACGTTCTCGTGAGCGAGAACCCCGGTGCCGGCGGCGACGTCCCCGATCAGGGGAACCGTGCGGACCGGTCGAGCTGCCATCTGGGCTTTGGAAGACGGGTCGTAGCGCACTTCGATGGCTCGGGGCTTGGTGGGATCGCGCCGGAGATAGCCCTCGCGCTGGAGGACGGCGAGGTGGGCATGGACGGTGGACGAGGATGTCAGCCCGACGGCCTCGCCGATCTCCCGGACCGACGGGGGATAACCCTGGACCTTGATCCGATCGCCGATGAATTCGAGGATCTGCTGCCGCTTGCCCGTCAATGCCTCCGCCATGGCGCCCTGCCTCCGTGCCGGGGTGTCCGTCGTCTCGCCATCGGGCGAACACCAGTTCGGGACAACGGTAGTCCCGTCGGCACGAGAAGGCAAACACCTGTTCGTCCTCATAGTGTTCCCGGTCTCCCGGCCGCCGTCGCGGCGTCGGCCGGTGCACCGGCGCCCCACCGGGGCCCCAACATCATGAGAGTCACACCCTCCTGTCATCCTCGTTTCATGAGACCTGGATCGTTACGCCCCGAAGGGGGCCGGCGCTTGACACGAACAGGTGTTCGTGATCAGATAGAAGCCATGGCGAACACACGTTCGGGAGCGGGCATGCGGCCGGAGGGACGATGAGCCCGGTGGCGGCACCGATCGGTGCCCCCCGGGTCGAGCCCAGACGGCGCCACCGGACGTACGGGGGAGCGGAACCGTGCGCTGCGTCGTTCCGACCGGGCGGATCGGCCGATCGCCCGGCGCCCGGAGCAGCCGGCCACCGTGCCCGCACGATGCATCTCCGCTGCGACGATCCTCGGCTGGCGGCCCGTGCCGCCGCCGTCCGCAGGCGGCACATCCTGCTCGCAACGGTCGCCCTGCTGGCCGCGATCGCCCTGGCCGTGCCGTGGGGGACGAAGCCCGACGGCGCCCTGGCGGCGCCCATGGCGGCCCGGACGGGGTCGTTGGTTTCCGCCCACGGGATGTACGTCGTCAGGGCGGGCGACAGCGTGATCTCGATTGCCCGGAGGATCGATCCCCAGGGGCCTTCTCGTTCTGTGGTGAGGGCGATCCGGGCCCAGGTCGGCAGTGGCGACGTCAGGCCGGGGGAGCGCCTCGTCCTTCCCTGACGCCTTCCCGGGCGGAACTAGGTTGGCCGAGTGCGGTGTCCGTGGTGTCAGAGCCTCGATGACAAGGTCGTCGACTCGCGCCTTGCCGAGGAGGGCGTCGTTATTCGGCGACGCCGTGAATGTCTGTCCTGTGGACGCAGATTCACGACGTATGAGCGTCTCGAGGAGGCGCCACTGTGGGTGGCCAAGCGGGCCGGTCAGCGAGAGCCTTTCGACCGGGTCAAGGTGGTAGCCGGCATCCGGGCCGCCACCAAGAACAGGCCCGTTACCGAAGAACAGCTCGAGGAGCTCGCCCAACAGGTGGAGGAAGCCCTGCGGGGCGAGGGAGCCGAGGTGACGAGCCAACAGATCGGGGTGGCCGTGCTCGAGCGCCTCCGGGAGCTCGACGACGTGGCATATCTCCGGTTCGCCTCGGTGTACAAGGGTTTTGCCGACATCGGGGACTTCCAGCGCGAAGTCGGACTCCTCACCAAGACCACCGAGCCGAAACGAAAGAGCTGACGAGCGGTGGCGCCGCTGCTCGAAGCCGTGCCGGACAAGGTCCTGGCCATTTACGCCCATCCGGACGACCCTGACGTGTCATGCGGTGGCACTCTGGCGCGGTGGGCCCGGCAAGGAGCGGAGGTCCATGTCGTGCTGTGCACGAACGGGGACAAGGGGACGACCGACCCTGCCGTCGACCCGGCCCAGTTGGCGATCCGCCGAGCCGTCGAATGCGACGAGGCGGCCAAAGCGCTCGGGCTCACCGACCAGCACGTTCTCGGATACCGAGATGGCGAACTGACCGATGACGAGGGATTCCGGGGGGAGCTGGTGGGGTGGATTCGGCGTCTACGCCCGACCACCGTGCTGTGTCCCGATCCGACGGCGGTCTTCTTCGGCGAGGACTACTTCAACCATCGGGACCACCGGATCGTCGGCTTCGCCGTGCTCGACGCCCTCTCGCCGGCTGCGGCCCTGCCCCTGTACTTTCCGGACGCCGGGCCTGTCCACCAGGTCGAGACCGCTCTGCTGTCGGGGACGTTGGAACCGACCGTGTGGGTGGACATCTCGGCCACGATCGACGACAAGGCGGCAGCCGTCTCGTGCCACCGGAGCCAATTCGCCGGCGATGCGGAATGGGCGGCCAGCGCCGTCCGGCTGCGGGCGGCGGAGGACGGGAAACGGGCCGGCGTGGCTTTCGCCGAAGGCTTCCGGCGGCTGCGACTGAGCGTGTGACGAGGTTGGCGCGGTCGCCCATGTCCGAGGATGCGGTGGCCGGGTTGGAGATGTGCACGGTCATGCACGTCGACCTCGATGCCTTCTTCGCTGCCGTGGAGGTCCTCGACGACCCCTCTTTGGTGGGTCGGCCCGTGATCGTCGGCGGGACGGGGCGCCGTGGCGTGGTCGCCGCCTGTACGTACGAGGCGCGTGCCTTCGGGATCCACTCGGCCATGTCGTCGGTCGAGGCCCGACGTCGTTGTCCACATGCCGTGTTCCTCCCGGGCCGTTTCGCCCGTTACTCCGAGATCAGCGTGCGATTCCACGAGGTCCTGCAGAACTTCACCCCCGTCGTGGAGGGCATCGCTCTCGATGAGGCGTTCCTCGACGTCTCCGGGGCGCGTCGGATCCTCGGTTCACCCCCCACCATCGCCCGTGCCATTCGCCAGGCGGTCAGCGACGAGCTGCATCTGCACTGCGCCGTGGGCGTGGCGCGAAACAAACTCCTGGCCAAGCTGGGCTCCCGGGCGGCAAAGCCGAAAGCGTCTCGCTCGGGCACCCGGCCGGGCCCGGGTGTGGTGGTCATCGAACCCGCCGGGGAGCTGGCCTTCCTCCACCCGCTGCCGGTGCGGGCCCTGTGGGGGATTGGTCCCGCCACCGGCAGCCGGCTGGCCGACCTGGGCGTGGTGACCGTGGGGGATCTGGCCGCTATCCCGGTGCAGACCCTGTGTCGGGTCGTGGGTGCCGCCCATGGTCGGCATCTGGCCGCCTTGGCGCGCGGCGACGACACCCGGTCGGTGGTGCCGCTTCAGGAGGTGAAATCGATCGGTCATGAAGAGACGTTCGCCGCCGATCTTCACGGCCACGACGAGTCGCACCGTCATATGGTGCGAATGTCGGACGCCGTCGGGAGGCGGCTCCAGGAAGCCGCCGTGCGGGGTCGGACTATCACGGTCAAGGTCCGATTCGGGGACTTCAGCACGATCACCCGTTCCCACACCGTGGCTCATGCGACGGACTCGCCCCGGGCCATCGGTGCCGTTGCCGGTGCCCTGCTCGACGGCGTCGACGTCTCGCCCGGCGTCCGGCTTCTCGGGGTATCCATGTCCGGCCTGGTCTCGGGAGCGGCCGAGCCCAAGCAGCTGTCGTTCTTGGACACGGCACCCGGCGACCCCGGGCATTCCGGGCCCCTCGACCAGGACGGATCCCATGACGGGCCGGGCTCGGAGACGGCGGTGGCAGAAGACGGATCCACCGAACCAGCGTCCCTGGATCTCGACCCGGCCCAGGGGTGGGAGGAGGTCGAGGCGGCCGTCATGGCCGTCCGTACCCGCTACGGCCATGGTGCCGTCGGGCCAGGGACATTGATCGGCGGTTCCGGGCCGGGCGTCAAGCGCCGGGGCGACACCCAATGGGGTCCGAGCGCGCCTTCGGACCCCATTGGCCCGGTCCGATGACGCGGTGGCACATCCCGAAAGAGTCACGAAGTCGGAACAACGACCCGAATCGGGTTCTGACCAGGCTCTATGATCGGGGGGTGGGTCGAATCGACGACGACAGCGACAGGGGGGCCCCGTTGTCAGTCTGTGGTGGCTGCGCGAAGATTGGGCAAACCGCAGATTCGGATCGAAGCCGCCGCGGCGGGAAGGGGTAGGGGTGCCGCTCTCCGAGCACGAGCAACGGGTGCTCCAGGAGTTGGAGCAGGCGTTGTACCAGGAGGACCCGGCCTTTGCCAACCGGGTCCGGCAGGAGAACGTCTACCGGTACGCCGGGCGCTACCTCAAGTGGTCGATTCTCGGTTTCGTCGTCGGCCTGGCCGTGATGCTCGCCTTCTTCACATCGTCGGTCTTCGTCGGATTCCTCGGTGTGCTCATCATGTTCGCCTCGCTGGTCAGCTTCTGGACCAACCTCCGACGGATGGGGAAGGCCGGTCTGGAGGACATCGGCCGCTCGTTGCGTTCCGACGGCATCGGCAACGCCTTAAGCGACGCTCGTACCAAAATGCGCGAGAAGTTTCGCAAAAACCCGTAGAGGCCGTGACCCGGAGGTCCGGTCCTGGCCCCGACAACGGCCCGTCCCCGACTCCGTCGGATCACGGCGGCCGTCTGGTTTCGTCTCAATCCGGATCCGCCCTGGCGGACCTGCGAAAGGCGATGCCGGACCAGATGAGCTCGACCACACCGAAGGGCCACGCACCCGAGAGAAAACCGTAGACGCCCGAGAGCAGGCATCCGAGGGCGAAGAGCAGGACGAATCGGCGCCCACGCCGCTCGAGCGCATACATCGTCATCATGAACGAGACCGCACAGACGCCGTAGATCGTGATCCCGACGCTCGACATCCTCCCAGTCAATCAGGACTCCCGACTCCCACATCCACGGTTTCGGCAGCCCTAGGATCGTGTGGTGGTCAGGACCCCGATCCCCGTCAGCCCCGGCCGGAAGAGGCAGATGGGGATCGGCGTCGCCATCAACGTGTGCGCGGGCGTCGGCCTGATCGGCGTCGGACTGGCGCAGGGATTCGCCCCGGCCGTTCTGCTCGGCGTCGTCGAGGGCCTGTTCGCGGCATTCGTGCTGCGGACATACATGCGGACACCGGTTCACTCCGATTCAGACTGACTCCCATTCAGAGGGAATCCGATTCCGATCGATCAACGAAGAATCCTCTGCCGGTAGCCTGCCGGAGCGTGGACGTCAGCCTGGCCGTCGACATCGGCGGAAGCAAGATCGCCGCTGGTCTGGTCACGCGTGAAGGCGTCCTGCTGATCCACGACCGCAGGGAGACGCCCCGCTCCCATGACGCCGAGGAGATCTTCGGTGTTCTCCAGACGGTGGTGGCCGACGTTCTCGGCTCCGGACTCTCCCAAGGGGCCGACGGGGCGGCGGTGCCTGTCGTCGTGGCCTGTGGCATCGGGTGCGGAGGGCCGATGGACCTGGCCGCCGGCACGGTGTCACCTCTCAACATCCCCGGATGGCGGGACTATCCCTTACGGGCCCGTGTCGAGGCCTTCACCGGCGTTCCCACGGCGCTCGACAACGACGCCAAAGCGCTCGCCCTGGCTGAGGGTTGGGTGGGCGCGGCCAGGGGACGGCGCGACTTCCTGGCCATGGTCGTCTCGACCGGCGTCGGCGGTGGGATCGTTCTCGGAGGCCACCTCGTGGAAGGTGCCTCGGGCAACGCTGGGCACATCGGACACGTGATCGTGGAGCCCGAGGGACGGCTCTGCCCGTGCGGCGCTCGGGGGTGTCTCGAGGCCGAGGCGTCGGGCACGGCCATCGCCGCCACCACCGGACGAGCCCCGGCCGATGCGTCGCCATCGGTCGTGAACAGATGCGGACAGATGGTCGGTCGGGGGGTGGCGTCCCTTGTGAGCGCGCTCGATATCGAGCTCACCGTGGTGGCCGGGTCGGTGGCCCTCGGTTACGGCGCCCCGTTCTTCGCCGCCGCCAACCAGGAATTGCACGCCCGTGCCCGTTTGTCTTTCTCGCGGTCGGCCGAGATCGTCCCGGCCGGGCTCGCCGACCGAGGACCGCTGGTCGGTGCCGGTGCCGTGGGCTGGAACGCACGCGGCACCCACGTCCTCGGCGATGACCGGTGAAGCGATCGGCGATCACGGTGCTGGCGGCGGTGGCCACCCGGCCGTGGCTGTGGCCGGTTGCCTTGACGCAGGTCTTGCGTCTGGCCCGACCAGGTTGGTGGCACCGATGGCCGCCGGTGCCACTTCCCGACGGATCGTTGTGGCGCTTCCGGATGGAGACGGCGTACGGGGGAGCGGGAGACGGGGAGCCGAGCGTCGAAGACATCCAGTCCTTCTTGCGGTGGAGCCGCGATATGAGGCAGTGGCGACGCCGGTGATTTCGGGGGGCGGGCGTCTCGGCCCGGCAGATGGCATCCGTCGTGCCCGGGTGTCACCTGCCGGCGGGTCGCAGAACACTTTTGAGGGGTAGCCTCGCGGGATGGCGAGTGAGCCTGGTGCCGCGGGAACGAGTCGAGCGCTGGTATTGAACGCCACCTTCGAGCCTCTCGGTGTGGTTTCCACCCGTCGGGCATTGCTCCTCGTTCTGGGCACGAAGGCGGAGCTCGTCCACGCCACCCCGAGAACCTTCCGTTCCGAGCGGATGTCCTTTCCCGAGCCCTCCGTGGTTCGCCTGGCCCGTTACGTCCGGGTACCCCACGACCGCACGGTCGCTGTGAACCGACGAACGGTCTTTGCCCGCGACGGTCACCACTGCCAGTACTGCGGCTCTCCGGCCGAGAGTATCGATCACGTCATGCCTCGGAGCCGAGGTGGCCTGCACGCCTGGGACAACGTGGTGGCCGCCTGTCGCCGGTGCAACACCCGGAAAGAGGACCACCTCCCTCACGAGGCGGGTCTTGTCTTGCGCAGCCAGCCGGCGGCACCCCGCCAACGGGTGTGGTTACTGGCCATGAGCGGGGGAGCCCGGGACGAGTGGGCCCCCTATCTGGGCGAGCAGTCCCTGACTGCGTGACACCGCGCCGGTCGTCCGGCTGGTGTGTCGAGCGGCGCACGGCGTCCGCCTCCGATCTCTTGGACCCGTGGCCACCGGCCGGAGAGGACGGGAGCCTGGCGGTACGGGCCAGCCGGATGGAGGGCCGCGGCGCCCTGGTGCTCGGCAGTACCCAGGACGAGACGTCCGTCGACGAAGCGGCGGCGGCGGCGGCGGGAATCGACCTCCTCCGACGAACGACCGGTGGCGGAGGAGTGCTCGTCTTTCCCCAGGCGCAGGTCTGGCTCGACATCTGGGTGCCACGGACCGGTCAGTTGTGGGCCGACGACATCATCGAGGCCTCTCTGTGGCTCGGCGATGTCTGGGCGGCCGCTCTGGCCGGCCTCGGTGCCGGGCCACTGGTCGTGCACCGCGGCCCGGCGACCCGGGCGGCATTGTCGGATCTCGTCTGCTTCACCGGACTCGGTCCGGGAGAGGTTCGTCTCGAGGCGGCGTCCCCCCGACGGACCAAGGTGGTCGGACTGGCACAGCGTCGAACCCGCCGGGGCGCCCGCTTCCACACCACCGCCCTCGTCGAATGGGATCCCGACCCTTTTCTTGACGTTCTCCACCTCGGCGAGTTCTCCGAGGTCCGAACACAGTTGCGCGATGCCGCGATCGGCCTCCGTGCCTTGCTTCCGTCCCGCTCGGGCGCCAGCGACGTCGAGTTGATCGACGTCGTGGAGGACGCCGTCATCTCCGCCCTGCCGTAACCCGGAGCCTCGCCCGGTCCAGCACCTGACTCCCAGGGACGGTCGAAGGCCAGGAACCGGCCCCCCGGGGACCGCGTCGCACGTGGACCAGGCGTCGGTCCGGCACTCGTTCAACTTTCCCCTCGGCGCTCCTTTCGGGTCGCTCCTTCCGGGGCCCCGTCGGTTGGCCCCCTCGAGGTCCGTGGGTGCCGGTCGCGGCCGCTTCTCCGAGAACCTCCTGAACGACCGCCCGGCTCTGCCCGGGAGGCGACGGGCTCCCGACGGACCGGAAACGGCGGGGTCGAGCACGCCCATCGTGGGGGTAAGTGTGTTGACGGGTGGTGGTGGGTGGCGTATGGTGGCGCGAAGTGGTTCGTAGGGGAGTGGTCGGCAGCACTGTGGGCCGCTATCGGAGGACGGGGGAGCCCCGTGGGAGTCCGCAGGAATGGATCGGTTCTTCGGGAGGTACGAGCACACGCTCGACGGCAAGGGTCGAGTGATCCTGCCGGCGAAGTTCCGCGCCCCCTTTGCGGTCGGTGGGTATCTGACCCAGCATCTCGACGGCTGCTTGGCGTTGTGGACCCCGGCGGAGTTCGAGATCCAGGGCCAGCAGATGCAGGAGAGGGCCACGCAGAGTCGCCGGGATCGCAACCTGGCCCGGATGTGGGCGTCGGCCTCGCAGGAGGTGGACATCGACCGGCAGGGTCGGATGGCCATTCCGGCGCACCTCCGTCAGTACGCCGGACTCCAGGGCGACGTCCTCGTTCTGGGGGCCAACGACCGGGTCGAGTTGTGGTCTCCGCCCAAGTGGGAGGAGACCGTCGGACCGGAGGCCCAACGACTCAGCGAGGGCATGGACGATTGATCGCCCTCGTCGGTCTTCGTGGTGACGCCCCCGCATCACCCGACTCTCTGACCGATATCGCACAGGACATCGAGTTCGACGAAAGGAGCGGCCCCCAGATCCCGTTACGACGGGACGGGAAAGGACACCCAGAGGCACACGGTGACACCAGGCCCATGCGCAGCCCCTCGACTGGTTCGGTGGAAGACTCCTCCTCCGCCCGCTTCCAACCGAGTCGCTGGAGCAACCCTCCCGACGGCATTCCGCCGGTCGAGGGGCTGCGGATGCGCCAGGTGTTCAATCACGAGCCGGTCATGGTCGCCGAGGTGGTGGCGCTGTTTGCGCCCGTGCCACCCGGTGTCGTCATCGACGCCACGGTCGGAGGTGGTGGCCACGCCCGCGCCCTGCTCGAGGCCCATCCCCATCTCCGAGTTCTCGGCATCGACCGCGACCCCGACGCCGTCTCCGCCGCCGGCGAGTCGCTGGCCGAGTTCGGGGACCGGGCCTCGGTGCGTCACGCGCCCTTCACCAGCCTGGCCGACGAGATCGAGAACGACGCCGCCATGAGTGACGGTCAGGTCACGGGCGTCCTCTTTGACCTCGGCGTCAGTTCGCCGCAACTCGACCGGGCCGAGCGGGGTTTCTCGTACCGCAACGAGGGACCCCTCGACATGCGCATGGACCCCACAGAGGGTCCTTCAGCCGCGGATGTGGTGAACACGTGGTCCGTCGATGCGCTGAGCCGGCTCTTTGCCGAGAACGGCGAGGGTCGCTTCGCCCGGCGGATCGCCCGGGCTGTGGTCGCCGGCCGACCGTTCGTGACGACGGCACAGTTCGCTGAGGTTGTCCGCAGTGCGATTCCCGCGGCCACGCGACGACAGGGCGGTCATCCGGCGAAGCGCGTGTTTCAGGCCGTGCGGATTGCCGTCAACGACGAACTCGATCTCCTGTCCGAAGCCGTGCCGACCGCCATCGACGTCCTCGCACCTCGGGGCCGCTGCGTCGCCATCTCGTACCATTCCGGGGAAGACCGCATCGTCAAGGCCGCCTTCAACCGCGCTGACACGGGCGGCTGTGTCTGCCCGCCCGGCCTGCCCTGCGCGTGTGGGGCGGTACCCATCGGCCGCCTGCTCTTCCGCGGGGCCCGGAAGGCCACGCCGCAGGAGAGGGCGAACAACCGACGGGCCGAGAGCGCCCGTCTCCGGGCGATCGAACGCCTCGGGCCCGTCTCGGTGTCAAATGGCGACCCGGTCGACGGTGGGCAGAACTGATGGCCAACGCACCCGCCGCCCCGCGGTCCCCGGCACCGGTTCCGGGCCCTATCGGCGATCGCCGCCCCCGGTTGGAAGTTGTCGGGCCCCCGATCCGTCGACGGACCCGTGCATCGTTCCGGCCCACGCTGGTACTGGCTGCCGTTCTGGTCGTCGGCAGCCTTCTTTTTGTGGCCCTGGCCGAGGCGTATGTGACGCAGCAGCAGGTGCGGCTCACTCAAATCCAAGCGCGGCTTGTCGTCCAGGCGGGGGAGCACCGTAACCTCGAGCTCCGCGTGGCCGAACTGTCGAACCCGTCCCACGTCGTGAGCGCCGCCCAACGACAGGGCTTGACCGTTCCGAGTCAGGTCACAGACCTCCCGCAGGTGACGGTGCCCTCTCCGGTTCCCCCCAAGGGCGGCCGATCCTCAACCCGGGCTAGGGCCACCGCCCCGGCGCGCCACGGCACCCGTGCCCGAGCGTCCGGAGCCGGTGGTAAGTGAGCATCCGTCAGGCGGGTCCGCCGTCCCTAGCGGTCAGCCGGGGACGGCGTCGTGCCGTGCGGTCCCGTCGCTCCGTCGCTTCCCACGGGACCGCCACTTCCCGCCGGACCATCTCCCCCAAGCGGGTTGCCTCCTCCAAGCTCTCCGAGCGGGCTGACTCGTCCACCGGTCGAGTCCGGTCAGGCCGACGCATCGATAGCGGCCGTCTGGCCCGAGCCGACCGGACCGTTTCGGCCGGGCGCCCGGTGCGTTCAGGTCGTCCTGCTCCTCCTCGTTCGAAACTGGCAGCCCGCCGTACCGCTCGACGCGCCGATCGGGCGTTGTCGTCCCCTCGGAGAGCCCCCGGAAATCGGGCGACCGTGTCCCGTCGTGCCGAGCGACGTGAGGCGCGATCGTTCGCAAGAGCTCGGGGTTCCGCTGTCGGCCGCTCTCACCGGACTCTTCATCGCACCGTTCGGACGGTGAGCGCGACACAGACGGTCACGCGGGGGAGCGGTCCCGGTCGGGGATACGAGAGACGTCGCTCCGTTCAGGCTCCCGTGAGCTCGACGCCCAAATTGACCGGCCCCGTCCCGCGTCGGCGACTCGGCATCATACGGCTCATGGTGATCCTGGTATTCGGCGTGATTGCCGTTCGGCTCGTCATGGTCCAAGGTCTGTCCGGCTCTCGCTACTCGTCGATCGGCGCCTCCGAGGTGACCAGTACGGTCCAGGTTCCGGCCGTCCGAGGAGGGATCTTCGATCGGGACGGCGCCGTGCTGGCCACCTCGGTACCGCGGACCACGATCGTGGCCGACCCCTTCCTGATCAAAGATCCGAACGTCGAGGCGGCGGCGCTCTCACCGGCTCTCGGTCTTCCCGTGCGGACGCTGCGGAAGGATCTGACCGAGCATTCCGGCTTCGTCTATCTCGCCCACAAGGTCGGCAACGCCGAGGCCAACCGGGTCGGCAAACTCAATCTCGTGGGCATCAACCTCCTTCCCGACTCGCAGCGGGTGGACCCGGCCGGACAATTGGCGTCACCGGTCGTCGGTGGCGTCGGGGCGGCGGGAACCGGACAGGCTGGACTGGAGTACCAGTACAACGGTCTCCTCGGAGGCCAGAGCGCGACGGAGAGGATCGAGCGGTCGCCGAGCGGGGTGGCGCTTCCGGGACAGACGACCCAGTTGTCGCCCTCCTCCCCGGGGACGAGCATCGAGCTCACACTGGACGAACCACTGCAGTATGTGGCCGAACAGGCACTCGGTACGGAGATCGTGACGTCGCACGCCAAGAGCGGCTCGGTCATCGTGATGGACACGCACACCGGGGACATCCTGGCCATGGCCAACCTGGTGGCCGACCCGACCACGGGGCAGGCCGTGGAGGCGGCGTCGAATCTGGCCCTCACCCAAGTGTACGAACCGGGATCGGTGTTCAAGCTGGCGCCCTTCTCGGCGGCCCTCCAGGACGGGATCATCACTCCGGGTCAGGTGTTGACGGTTCCCAATTCGCTGAATATCGGCAACTGGGTCTTCCATGACGCCGAGAGCCATCCCACCGAGCAGCTGTCGGCCACGCAGATCTTGGCGCAGTCCTCCAACATCGGCACCATCGAGATCGCCCAGCGACTGGGCAAGACGCGTCTGGCCAAGCAGATCCAGGCGCTCGGATTCGGCCAGCCCACCGGTCTCGACTATCCGGCCGAGTCGGACGGTCTGGTGAAGAGCAATCCTCAGACGTGGACCGGTTCGGACATCGGGTCGACGCCCATCGGTCAGGACGACGCCGTCACGGTGCAGCAGGTCCTCGACATGGTCAACACCGTGGCCACCGGGGGCCGCTTTGTGCCGCCGCGACTGGTCCAGGCCACCTTGGCCGACGACGGCACGCTGACCCGGACTCCGGGCCATGCCACTCACCGGGCGCTGTCGAAGCAGGTGGCCTCCGAACTCACGACCATGATGGAACAGGTGGTGCAGGACGGCACCGCGGTGGCCGCCGGCGTCCCGGGCTATACGGTGGCCGGGAAGACGGGAACGGCTCAGATCCCCGACCCCGTCCACGGGGGCTATATCCCTGGGGCCTACATGGCCACGTTCGCCGGCTTCGCCCCGGCCGAGAACCCGGCCTTGTCCACCATCGTGGTCCTCAACCGACCCCAGCCGATCTATGGCGGCATCGTGGCCGCCCCGGTGTTTTCCGAGGTTATGCAGTACGCGCTCCACCGCTATGACATCCCCACGTCACCGGGAGGAGGGACAACGGGAGGAAGCCCCTCCACTGTGGCGTTCCCACCACCGCCCTCGGTGGCGGCGGGTACGCCGCCGGCCGGCACGACAGCGCCGGCGGGTGCGGCCGCGACGACCACGCCCAAGACGAAAGAGACAGCTGCACCCAAGACCGCGGGTACGATCAACGCCGCGGTCAGGCGCGCCACGGAAAGGCCGTGATCCGTCCGGCGGCGGGACCCCGACTGTGCGCATGGACCGGTTGTTCGAGGGAGTCGAGGTCACACAGCAACGCGGCGATATCGCCGCTACCGAGGTGACGTCGATCGAGCTCGACAGCCGGAACGTGGTTCCCGGCTCGCTTTTCTTCTGCCTACCCGGTCTCCAGGCTGACGGTCACGATTTCGCCGCCGCCGCCGTCGATTCCGGAGCAGTGGGGCTCGTGGTCGAGCGTCTGCTCCCCCTTCCCGTACCCCAAGCCGTGGTGGCTCCCGGGACGGCGAGGCATGCCATGGCCCGAATCGCCGGCAACTTCTACGGTGATCCGGCCCGGTCCCTGCTGACCATCGGCGTGACGGGCACCAACGGCAAGACCACCGTGACCCATCTTCTGGCCACCATCCTGGACGCCCACGATATGCCCTGCGCCGTGATCGGTACCTTGGACGGAGCGAGGACGACCCCAGAGGCCCCGGTCATCCAGAAGATCCTCGACGGGGCCCGTCACGGGGGACGGAAGGCGGCAGCCATCGAGGTGTCTTCCCACGCCCTCACACAGGGACGTGTCGACGGGATCCACTTCGCCGCCGCCGTCTTCACCAATTTGAGCCATGACCACCTCGACCACCACCAGACGATGGAGGCCTACTTCACGGCCAAGGCGTTACTGTTCGAGCCCCAGCGGACGTCTCTGGCGGTGATCAACACCGACGACCAGTGGGGACGACGACTGCTCGACGGGGTCCGGGTTCCCGCCGTGTCGTTCTCCTCTGGTGATGCCACCGCGGTGCGGACAACCTCGGGACGGACGACATTTTCGTGGAGAGGTCACGCGGTGGCGCTTGCGCTCACAGGGGCGTACCACGTGACCAACGCCCTGGCGGCGGCGACGACGGCGGTGGCACTCGGCGTACCCGAGGAGACCGTGGTCCGGGGACTGGCCCGGGCCCGTCCTGTGCCCGGGCGGTTCGAGGTGGTCGACGTGCCCGCTTCGTTCACCGTGGTGGTCGACTACGCCCACACACCCGACGGTCTCGAGGTGGCCCTGGACAGCGCCCGCCGCCTGGCCGGCGACAACCGGGTTCTGTGTGTCTTCGGATGCGGAGGGGATCGCGATCGCGCCAAGCGGCCCCTGATGGCCGCCGTGGCCAGCAACGCCGCCGATGTCACGGTGATCACCTCGGACAATCCCCGGCACGAGGATCCCCGGGCCATCGTGGAGGAGGTGCGACGCGGCGTCGCCGACGAAGCGGCCGTCATCGTCGAACCGGACCGGGCCCTGGCCATCAGCCGGGCCGTAGGGTTGGCTCGCCCCGGCGACGTGGTTCTGGTGGCCGGAAAGGGTCACGAGACCTTCCTCGAGATCGCAGAGCGGCATCTGCCGTTCGACGATCGCCTGGTGGTGGCCGACGCTGTCCGCCGTCTCGATCCCGCCCCGAGTGAGATGACGCCGTGATCAGCCTGATGGCCTCGGGTGGCATCGCGCTGTGGATGGCCGCCCTCGGGACACCGTTGCTCATCGGATGGCTCCGCCGGAGAAGCCTCGGTCAGCAGATTCGCGAGGACGGTCCGTCCATGCACCAGGTCAAGGCGGGAACGCCGACCATGGGCGGGGTGGCACTGGTGAGCGCCAGCGTGGCCGGGTACCTGCTGGCCCACGCCGGGACCCATGTGGCGTTCAGCCGTCCCGGCATCCTCGTCATGGCGGCGATGGTCGGAGCGGCCGTCATCGGATTCATCGACGACTGGATCAAGGTGCGGCACCAGAGGAGTCTGGGACTGAACAAACGGGCCAAGCTGTCCGGCCAGGTCCTCGTGGCGCTGGCCTTTGCCCTGGCGGCCGAGCACTGGGCCGGGGTGAACACGCACTTGTCGTTCACCCGCTGGAATTCCTTGGGGGTCGATCTGGGAAACATCGGCTGGCTCGTCTGGGCCGTCCTCGTGGTGGTGGGGTCGGCCAACGCCGTCAACTTGACCGACGGTCTGGACGGCCTGGCGTCGGGATCGGCCACGTTCTGCTTCGCCATCCTGGCCATCATCGGCTATTGGCAGTTCCGTCATTACTCCATCTACCACGTGTTCTCCGCGCTCGACCTGGCTCTCACGTCCATCTCCCTGGCCGGTGCCTGTCTGGGCTTCCTCTGGTGGAACGCGGCGCCGGCCCGGATATTCATGGGCGACACCGGGTCCCTGGCCATCGGAGCCGCCCTGGCCGCCTTGTCCCTGCAAATGAACCTGGATCTGCTGCTCCCCGTGATCGGTGGTTTGTTCGTCATCGTCACGCTCTCGGTCGTGATCCAGGTGATCAGTTACCGCGTGTTCGGCCGCCGTGTGTTCCTGATGGCGCCGCTGCACCACCATTTCGAACTTCTCGGCTGGCCCGAAACGACGGTGATCGTCCGCTTCTGGATCCTCGGGGGACTCTTCGCCGCTCTCGGGCTCGGATTCTTCTACGCCGACTTTCTGTCGGTCACGGCTCTGCACTGATCTCGACGATGGGATCCGGTCGAGTCCTCGTCTATGGCCTGGGCGTGAGCGGTGCCGCCGCCGCCCGCCACCTTCGGGCCGAGGGATTCGATGTCGTGGCCGCCGACGACGATCCGGGCCAGGGCCCCCGGTCGATGGCCGCCGCCCTCGGTGTCGAGCTCCTGGTGGCCCCCGACGGGGCCGTCCTGCGGGATCTGGCCGAGGGGGTCGAGGAGATCGTGGTCAGCCCCGGGGTGCCCGCCGGCCATGCCGTGTTCGGCCTGGGACCGGGCGTCCACCTGGTGGGAGACGTCGAGCTGGCCTGGCGTCGCGCCCGGGTGCCCATCGTGGCGGTGACGGGGACGAACGGGAAGACCACGGTGACCTCCCTGATCGTCTCGATGCTGGCCGCCTCGGGGCGCAAGGCCGTGGCCGGTGGCAACATCGGCGAGCCGCTTCTCGACGTCGTCGCCGGTGACGCCGAGGTCGTGGTGGCCGAGGTGTCGTCGTTCCAGCTGGCGCTGACCGAGACCTTCCGGCCCGCCGTGGGGGCATGGGTCAACTTCTCCGAGGACCATCTCGATTGGCACTCCACCTTGGACGGGTATCGCCTGGCCAAAGCACGGGTCTGGGCCAACAGCGGACCGGGGGACGTGCTGGTGGCGAACGCCGAGGACGCCGTGGTGCGCGATGCCGCCGTGGCGGCCGCCGCCCGGGGAGCCAGGGTTGTCACCTTCGGTCTCGAATCGGGCGACTACACCGTGGTCGACCGGTGGCTGGTGGGACCGGAGGGGATCCTGGTGGCGTCGGTGGACGAGCTCCCGCGAGCGCGTCCGCACGATCTGGTCGACGATCTCTGCGCCGCCGCCGCCGCCCTGGCCGCCGGGGCGACCGTGGACGGTTGCCGGCAGGCCCTGGCCGCCTTCCGGGGGCTCCCCCACCGTGTCGAGCTGGTGGGCGAGGCTAGAGGGGTGCGTTTCTACGACGACTCGAAGGCGACGACCCCCGGCGCCGTCCTGGCCGCCCTGGGTGGCTTTGATTCGGCTGTGCTGATCGCCGGTGGGCGCAATAAGGGCCTGGACCTCTCCGTCCTCGCCGCCGCCGCCGACCGGCTCCGGGCCGTGGTCGCCATCGGCGAAGCGACAGCCGAGGTGGCGGCGTCGTTCGCAGGCCGGGTCCCCGTGGTCGAAGCGCCCACCATGGCCGAGGCGGTCAACCAGGCCGCCACCCTGGCCCGGCCCGGTGATGCCGTCCTGTTGTCGCCCGCCTGTGCGTCGTTCGACTGGTACGGCTCCTACGCGGCGCGCGGTGAGGACTTCGTCCGCTGCGTCCGGGCTCTCGGTGCCGGCCTCGTGGCCCCCCGGGAGGTGGGTCCGTGAGTCCTGCCGAACCCGTCTCCCCGGCCTCACCGGACCGGCCGCGTCGGCTGTCGTCGTTGCCGGCGCTGCGGGTGCTCGACGGGGGGGCGAAGCGTCGCCGGGGCCGACCGTCGGCCACGCCGGCACGCGGTGCCCGGATCTCGACCCGAAGCGCCATTCTGCTCTTGGTGGGAAGTCTGTGCGCCGTCGGTCTGGTGATGGTGCTCTCCGCCTCCGCCTACACCTCGCTCCAGTACTACGGGTCGGTGTGGACGATCTTCGAGCGCCAGGTGCTGTGGATGGCCCTCGGTGGCATCGCCCTCTATGCCAGCGCCCGGATGAATTACGACCGCTGGCGCCGGGTGCGGGTGCTTCTTCTGATCGGGACCCTGGCCCTGCTGTTCGCCGTGCTCGTGCCGAGCATCGGGGTGGCGGCCGGTGGGTCGGCCCGGTGGATCGGATTCGGCCAGCTGCGGATCCAACCGTCGGAGCTCATGAAGTTGGCCCTGGCCGTCTTCGCCGCCGACCTGCTCGCCCGACGGGCCGATCGGGTCCAGGAACCGCGTGCGGTGGTGGTGCCCCTGCTCGTGGTCCTGGGCATCGCCGGCTTCCTCGTGCTGAAGCAGCCCGACCTGGGGACCGCCCTGGTGCTCGCCTGCATCACCCTGGCCTTGTTGTATGCCGGCGGGGTGCCCCTGCGGCCGGTGCTCAAGGTCATGGCCGGAGTGGCCGTGATGGGCCTGATCCTGGGCTTGGCCGAACCCTACCGACGGGCGCGGCTTCTGTCCTTCGTCAATCCCTTCGCCCATGCCCAGGGTTCGGGGTATCAGGTGGTGCAGTCCCTGGTGGGGCTCGGCTCGGGCCGTCTCTGGGGCCTCGGTCTGGCCGGCGGGCGGGAGAGGTGGGGGTTGTTGCCCAACGCCCACACCGACTTCATCTTTTCTGTGATCGGCGAGGAGGGCGGCTTGATCGGTGCCCTGGTCGTGCTGGCGCTTTTCGGCGCCCTCGCCTGGTACGGGCTGCGGGCTGCCAGCCGGGCCCCCGACCGATTCGGGGCGTTGATGGCCGTGGCGGCGACCTGTTGGATCACCAGCCAGGCGGTGATCAACATGGGTGCCGTGATCGGCCTGCTTCCGGTCACCGGAATTCCGCTGCCGTTCGTGTCCTTCGGCGGTTCCTCCCTCGTGATCACCATGGTGGCCGCCGGCATCTTGGCCAACGTGGCCGGCCATGAGAAGGTGCCGACGGTCCGGGCCGCGTCGCTCGACACACCGTCGGGGGCGTCGCGCTCGCCCCGGCGGTGAGCGGCCGACGCTACGCATTGGTGGCCGGCGGTGGGACGGGCGGCCACCTCCTGCCCGCCGTGGCCGTGGCCCAGGCTCTGGCCGCCGTGCGGGGTGCCGATGCCGTCGAGGTCGTGGGTTCTCGGCGGGGCCTCGAGGGAGACCTGTTGACCGACACGGGGCTGCGCGTGACCAGGCTCCCGGGCCGGGGTTTCTCCCGGGCCCTCGGCCCCCGGCACGCTCTGGCCAACGCCGGGGCTCTGGCCGGACTGACATGGGCGTTTCTGTTGGCGCTCGGGCTGGTGGCCCGCAGACGGCCGGCGGTCGTCGTCGCCATGGGCGGCTATGGCTGTGTCCCGGTGGCCCTGGCTGCCCTGGTCTTCGGCGTTCCCGTCGTCCTTGTGAACCTCGACGCCGTTCCCGGCGCCGCCAGTCGGCTGGTCGGCCATTTCGCCCGGGCCGCCGCCGTGGCTTTCCCGGGAACCGGTCTCCCACGGGCCGTGGTCACGGGGGCGCCCGTCAGGGCCGAGGTGGTGGCCGCCGCCCACCCGGACGGCGCCACCCGCGGTGACGCCCGACGCGCCCTGGGCCTCCCCACCGACCGCTTCGTGGTGGCCGCGGTGGGGGGGTCTCTCGGATCGAAGACCATCAACCGCGCCACCCTGGCGCTGGCCGGATTGTGGGTCGGACGGGCCGACGTCGCCGTCTACCACGTGGTGGGTCGTCGCGACATGACGTGGATCGGCGAGGGTCCGGAGTCCGCACCCGACGGTCTGGTCTACCGACAGGTCCCGTTCGAGGAGAGGATGGGTCTGCTTTACCAGGCCGCCGACGTGGTGGTGAGCCGGGCGGGGGCGAGCACGGTGTGCGAACTCGCAGTCGTCGGCGTCCCCGCTGTCCTCGTCCCCTTGCCCGGGGCGCCGGGGGACCACCAGACGGCGAACGCCACCGTGCTGGTGGCGGCCGGCGGGGCCGTCATGGTGTCCGACGCCGAGTGCACCGGGGCCCGCCTGGCCGCTGAACTCGACGGGCTGCGGTCGACGCCGGAGCGACTCGAAGAGATGCGAGCCGGCGCCGCCTCTGTGGGTCGGCCCCAGGCGGTGGCGGCGGTGGTGGACGTGGTCGAAAGCCATGCCCGGGCCGGTCCGGGGCCCGATCGGTCCGCCGACGCCGGTACCCGGGCCCGTCATGGCGTCCGGGAGGATAGGTGACCGAGCCGGTCGATCTCTCGTCTCCGAGACGGATCCATGTCATCGGGGTCGGTGGCGCCGGGATGAGCGCCATCGCCTCGGTTCTCGCCGCCATGGGGCACACGGTCACCGGCAGCGACTTGAAGAGTTCGCCCACCACCCAGAGACTCGCCGCCGCCGGGGTGGCGGTCGCCATCGGCCACGACGCCGACCACGTGGGAGAGGCCGAGATGGTGACCGTCTCGACCGCCGTGGCCGAGACGAACCCCGAAGTGCGAGAAGCGCGCCGACGGGGCCTGGTGGTACTCAGCCGGGCGGAAGCCCTCGCCGCCGTGGCGGCTTGCCGCCGATGTGTGGCCGTGTCGGGTACCCACGGCAAGACGACGACGACGTCGATGCTGGCTCTGATCCTGGTCGAGGCGGGTCTGCGACCGAGTTTCCTGATCGGTGGGGACATCAACGAGATCGGGACGAATGCCGTGTGGGACACCGGCGAGTGGTTGGTGGTCGAGGCCGACGAGAGCGACGGGACCTTCCTCGCCCTCGACCCCGAGATCGCCGTGGTGACGAACGTGGAGGCGGATCACCTCGACTACTACGGCGGATTCGCCGAACTGGTGGCCGCCTTCGACGTCTTCTGTACGGGGCGCCCCGGGGCCGTGGTGGTGGGAGCGGACGACACGGTGGCAGCGGAGCTCGGACGGGCCCACGGCGCCGACCTGGTGGGCACGGCGGCCGACGCGACCTTCAGGATCGGGGCCATCGTCACCGACGGGACCGCGGTGTCGTTCGAGCTCCGGTACGGGCATGACGTGCTGGGCACCATCTCGCTGCCCGTGACGGGAGCCAATATCGCCCGGAACGCGGCGGTGGCCACGGTGACGGCACTGCGGGTGGGAGCGGTCTTCGATGACGCCGTACGTGCGCTGGCGCGCTTCGCCGGTGTGGCCCGGCGCTTCGAATTGCGTGGCGAAGCCGGTGGGGTGAGGTTCGTCGATGATTACGCTCATCTCCCGACCGAGGTTCGCGCCGTACTCGCCGCCGCCCGCCAGACCGGCCCGGACCGGATCGTGGTGGTATTCCAGCCCCACCGTTACAGCCGGATCGGAGCACTCGGTGAACAGTTCGGCGATGCCTTCTCGGCGGCCGACGTGGTCATCGTGACGGAGATCTTCGCCGCCGGCGAACAGCCTCAGCCGGGAGTCACCGGTCGGCTGGTGGCCGACGCCATCGTGCGCCACCAGCCCGAACTCGACGTGAGGTACATCGCCGGGCGGGCCGACCTGCGTCGCCATCTGGCCCACGTCCTGCGACCGGGTGATCTGTGCCTGACGCTCGGCGCCGGCGACCTGACCTCGCTTCCCGATGAGATGTTGGCGGCACCGGCATGGTGAACGCCGGGAACCCCCCGACGGCGGCGGGTATGGAGGCGGCCGCCGACGCGGTGGCCGCCGCGCTCGGATCGAGCGCCGAGCGCCACGCCCCTCTCGGAGCACGCACCACCTACCGGGTCGGGGGAAGGGCCTCCGTGCTGATGGTGGCGGACTCCGAGGACGAGCTGGCCAGGGTCCACGACGCCTTGGCCCTGGTGCGAGACGACTCCCACGACAGTGGCGGCTGCGCAGTGCCTTTGCTCGTTCTCGGCAACGGCTCGAACCTGGTGGTGGCCGACGCCGGATTCCCCGGGCTGGTGGTACTCCTCGGGTCCGGTCTGGCCGGCATCGAGATCACGGGGACGACGGTGCGCGCCGGCGGGGCGGCCCAGTTGCCGCTGGTGGCCCGGCGCACCGCCGCCGCCGGACTGACAGGTCTCGAGTGGGCCGTCGGTGTGCCGGGGACGGTGGGCGGCGCACTCAAGATGAACGCCGGAGGCCACGGTTCGGACACGGCCGCCGTGCTCGTCCGCCAGCGGATCTTCGACCTGGTGGCGGGCGGAGGCAGCGAGGGGGAAGCCGAGAGACTGGAACTGGCCTACCGGCACTCGTCGCTGACGGACGGCGAGGTCGTGGTGTGGGCCGAGTTCGGGCTGACGCCGACGCCGGCGACCGAGGCCCGGGCCGCCCTGGCCGATGTCGTCCGCTGGCGCCGCGCCCACCAGCCCGGGGGCTCGAACGCCGGCTCGGTGTTCCGCAATCCCCCGGGCGACTCCGCCGGGAGGTTGGTGGAGGCGGCCGGATTGAAGGGGTTTCGTCTGGGCAGCGCCCAGGTGTCGGGGAAACACGCCAACTTCATCCAGGCCGACGAAGGAGGGTCGGCCGACGACGTCCGGCGGCTGATCGAGCACGTGCGCCGTGTGGTCCGTGATTCGACCGGGGTCCGCTTGGAGCCCGAGGTCCGTTTTGTGGGGTTCGACCAGGGGGAGAGGGAGAAACCCTCACCCTCATGTGGAGGTTCGTTATGAGCAAGGTGGCCGAGGAACTGGAAACAGGTCATGTGACGGTCGATCCGAGGATCCTGCAGCGGAGGGTCGACGTGACCCGGCAACGGACCCGACGGAGGGTGGCCGTGGTGGCCGTGGTGGCCGGGGTCGTCGCCGTGGCCGTGGGGGGCTGGGCTGTGCTGCACTCCCCGTTGTTCGCCGCCCGCCACGTGACGGTGGTGGGAGCCATCCGCACCGGCGTCGACCCGGTGGTGGCGGCTTCGGGACTGTCGGGGGAGCCGCCCCTGATCGACGTGGACCCCGGGTCGGTGGCGGCCCGGGTGGAGGCGCTGCCCTGGGTGGGGCGGGCCATCGTGACGCGTCACTGGCCGGACACGGTGACGGTAACGGTGACCGAGCGCGTGCCTGCTGCCGTGGTGGTGCGGCCCGGTCACGGAGATGTTCTCGTCGACGCCAGCGGACGGGTCCTCGACGATGTGACGGACGCCCCCGTCGGCACCATGGTCCTCGATGTGCCCGTGACACCGGGACGACCGGGCACGGTGCTCGGTGCCGCCGCTCGTCCGGGACTGGCCGTGGTGGCCCGATTGCCGGCGTCGCTGCGCTCCCAGGTGTCGCGGGTGGGCGTCGCGCTCGACGGCGTGGTGAGCCTGACGCTGACGGACAACGTCGGTGTCGTTCTCGGCCGCGCCGTGGAGCTGCCGGCCAAATTCGAAGCTCTGGTCAGCGTGCTGACCGACGTGGTGCCGCGGGCCCCGGACGTGATCGACGTGACCGTCCCCGGTGCTCCCGCCGTGGGTCCGCCGGGGTAACGGCGGCACCGACCTGAGGCGGCAGGGGAGGCGATCCTCTCGAGCGGCTCGGCCCCGGCCACCGTGCCGCCGACCGGGAAGGACCGTTCTGACCTGGCCTTGTGCCGAGGGAGCGTGCCTGGTGCTCTGCTTGACCGGTTACCGCTCCGCCCCTAGGGTGAAGCCACCTCGGCAGGCACCAGTTGAAAGTTGTGGTCGAGGGTGAGGTGACTGGTGCTCGGGGCAGGCTCGTCCAGCCCGACCACCTGGCGGAAGTTCCCACCGTGAGGCCCGAACTTGCGGGTAAGGGTCGAGGAGAGTCGATGACCGGTCCAGCGCACAGCAGCTACTTCGCTGTCATCAAGGTCGTGGGCGTCGGAGGCGGCGGAGTAAACGCCGTGAACCGGATGATCGAGGCCGGTCTGAAGGGCGTGGAGTTCATCGCCGCCAATACGGACTCACAGGCTCTGTTGATGAGCGACGCCGATCTCAAACTGGACATCGGCCGGCAACGGACGCGTGGCCTCGGGGCGGGCAGCGATCCCGAGGTGGGTCGGGAAGCGGCCGAAGAGCACCGGGCGGAGATCGAGGAAGCGCTCAAGGGCGCCGACATGGTCTTCATCACGGCCGGCAAGGGTGGCGGCACCGGAACGGGCGCGGCCCCGGTGGTGGCCGAGATCGCCAAGTCGGTGGGCGCTCTGACCATCGCCGTGGTGACCCGACCGTTCGCCTTCGAGGGCCGGCAGCGATCGGTGCAGGCGGAGGGCGGAATCCAGAAGCTCAAGGAGAAGGTCGACGCCATCATCATCATTCCCAACGACCGGCTTCTGACCGTTTCGACCGAGAAGACCTCGATGGTCAACGCCTTCAAGATGGCCGATGAGGTGCTGCTACAGGGGGTGCAGGGCATCACCGACCTGATCACCATCCCGGGCCAGATCAATACCGACTTCGCCGACGTGCGGATGGTGCTGGCCGATGCGGGTACGGCCATCATGGGCATCGGCCAGACCACCGGTGAGGGTCGGGCCGTGAACGCCGCCCGGGCCGCCATCACGAGTCCCCTGCTCGAGGCGCAGATCGAAGGGGCCCGGGGCATCCTGGTCAGTATCGCCGGGGGTCCGGAGCTCGGCTTGTTCGAGGTCAACGAGGCGATGGAGATCATCCACGGCGTGGCCCACCCCGACGCCAACATCATTTTCGGCAACGTCATCGACGAGTCAATGGGCGACGACGTCCGGGTGACCGTGATCGCCGCCGGCTTCGAGCGTTGGGAGGAAGGCGGCACCGGTGGCTCGAAGTCCTCGGGGCGCAGCAGCGGCAGCCAGGTGCTCGGTCTCGACTCCGTGCACGAGGACATCTTCGCCTCGCCGTCCGAGGAGGACGACCTCGATCTCGGCGACGACGAGTTCGACGTCCCCTCGTTCCTGCGCTGACCCCGCACCCTGACGCTGCCGCATCCTGACGCCTCCGCCCGCCGTTTGGGCTCCACGCCGGTCGAGGTGTTCTGGTCGACGAAGGCGACGGGGGACCAGCGGACCGTCACCGCGCAGTCCCTGCCCGAGCCCGTCCCGGCCGGATCGTCGGTGTACCGGCTCAGGCAGGTCCACGGGTCCGAGGTGGCGGTGGTCGGTGCGGCCCCTGTTCCCGGGACGACCGCATGGGCGACCAGCTCCGACGGCGCGGTGCCCGAGGCCGATGCCGTGGTGGGCGTCGGGGCCGGATCTTGCCTGGTTGTGCTCACCGCCGACTGTGCGCCGGTGGCACTCGGATCTCCCGAGGGCGTCCACGGGGCCGTCCACGTGGGCTGGCGGGGCCTGGTGGCCGGCGTGATCGGACGGGCGGTCGATGCCATGACGGCGCTCGGGGCCAGTTCGGTGGTGGCCGGACTCGGTCCGACCATCCATCACTGCTGCTACGAATTCGGCCCCGCCGAACTCGACGTCGCGGCGCGCCGGGCGGGTGACGAGGTGCGGGCCATGGCGACGAGCGGGGCGCCGGCGCTCGACCTGCCCGGCGGGGTCCGGGCCGCCTTGCGGCGTGCCGGGGTCCCTCTGGTCGTCGAGGTCGACCGCTGCACGGCCTGCGGAGGCGATGGCTTCTCCTACCGGGCCCGCGGCGATGAGGCGCGGCAGGGCGTCTTCGTCTGGAGAACCGCCCCCGGTCAGGGCCGATGAGCCCCCGGCCGGACCTGGCGCCTTCGCCGGCACCGGCGGTGGTGGCCGCCCGGGTCGCTGATGTCAGGCGGCGGATCGGGGAGGCGGGTCGTGATCCGGACGCCGTCCGGCTGGTGGCGGTGACCAAGGGTTTCGACGGCAGCGCCGTCACCGCCGCACTGGCGGCCGGGGTGCACGACATCGGCGAGAACTACGCCGCCGAGTTGTCGTCCAAGGCGGCGTCGCTGGGCGACCATCCGGGCATCGCCACCGATGGCGGCTTGCATCTCCGGTGGCACTTCCTGGGGGCGATCCAGCGCCGCCGCGTGGCCGAGCTGGCGCCGCTGGTGGTGTGCTGGCACACGCTGGCGCGGGTCGTCGAAGGAGAATCCATCGCCCGGCGGGCGCCGGGGGCCCGTGTGTTCGTCGAAGTCGAGGTGAGCGGTCTGCCCGGTCGCAACGGCTGTGCGCCGGAAGCCGTCCCCCGACTGGTCCGGGCCCTCGAGGGCCTGGAGCTCGATGTGCGGGGCCTGATGGTGGTGGCACCCCCCGGCCCGGCCGAAGTGGCGCGCACGGCGTTTCGGACGACGGCTCGGCTGGCTGCCGATCTCGGGCTCCGCGAGTTGTCGATGGGGATGTCGGGAGATCTCGAGGTGGCGCTCGAGGAGGGGACGACGATGGTGCGGATGGGGCGGGCGTTGTTTGGACCGCGTCCCGGAGTGGGACCGGACGCTCACTGGTCGTAGCCGGATAGGGGGCAGAGCGCCTGGCCGGGCCTCGTCACCCTGCTCCTGAGCCCACGCAGTACGCTGTCGAGGAGGAGGCGCGTCTCATGGCAGCTGGTTTCTTCAAGAGGGCCATGGTCTACCTGGGCCTGGTCGATGACGAGTACGAGGATTACGAGGAGTACGAGCCCCGGGTACCGGTGGGCCCGCGCCTCGCGCAGCGGGCCGTCGAAGAAGAGGACGAGCGACCCATGGCGGTCACCACGAGCACGATCCGGCCCATGACACGCGACGAAACGACGTCGACCATGACATCGGTCACCCCGCGCGCCGTGGTGCGCCCGGTACCCATGGACGTGGGCGCCCGGGTCCACGTGGTGGCGCCGTCACAATTCGGCGATGCCCGGCAGATCGCCGATCGGCTCATGTCCAACCAGCCGGTGATCGTGAATCTGCAGGTCTCCGATCGGGAGCTGATGCGGAGGATGATCGACTTCTGCAGCGGGGTCGCTTACGCCCTGAACGGGAAGATGGAGCGGGTGGCGGACAAGGTTTTCCTGGTCACACCCTCGAACGTGAAGGTGTCGGCCGAAGAGAGACTGCGTCTCCAGGAGAACGGCCTCCTGCGGTCGTAGCTGTCGACCCGGCCTCGTCCCGAGGACCAGGAACGCCCTCCTCCCCATGGCCACTCTCTTCCCTGCCGTGCTCATTGGCTCGGCCAACGCGAGCTTGCAGAGGATTCTCACCACGATCGTCTGGGTCTTCATCCTGGCCCTGGTGGCGCGGGCTCTGATGAGTTGGTTCCCGGCGGAGCCGGGGAGTGCCAGCTATTCGATCGTGCGTGTCCTCGACCGTTTCACCGAACCGGTCCTGCGACCCATCCGACGGTTGCTGCCCCCCGTACGCGCCGGCGGGATGGCCATCGACCTGTCGATCATCATCGCCATCCTGGTCCTCGAGATCGTGGTGGTACAGATCGTCATCCCTGCGCTCTGACGGGAGTCCCCAGCCCAGCCGGGGTGCCTGGTCTGCGGGGTTGGTCCATCGATGGATCGGTCGGATCCTTTGGGTAGGATCCCCCCATGGACAGCCCGAAGTCGAGTAGTCAGCAATCGAGCCTCGACAGTCTGCGGACCGTCGAATTTCGCCAGACGTTGCGGGGTTACCACATCGACGATGTCGATGAGTACCTCGAACGTGTCGCCATCGAGGCGGAGGCGCTCCAGGAGCAGATGCGGCAGTCCGGAGATCGGTTGCGGCAGGCGGCCGAGAGGATCGCCCAGCTCGAACAGTCCACGCAGCAGTTGGAGCAACAACTCGAGCAGACGCCGGCCACCGTCACCGCGGCACCGGCCCTGGCTGATGACACGCTGCAGCGGACACTGCTGCTGGCGCAGAAGTTCGTCGAACAGACCGAAGCCGAAGCCGAGGCACAGGCCCGGACCACGTTGGCCGAGGCGGAAGGTCGGGCGCGGACGATGCTGGCCGACGCCGAGACGCGGGCGCGGACGCTGACCGAGGAGACCGAACGGCATCTGCGCGAAGACATCTCCCGGCTCGAGTCCATCCGGACGCAGTTGGCCGGCGACGTGGAGACGATCGCCCGGCATCTCGACACCGAGCGGAACCGCCTGCGTGGGGCGTTGGGCGAAATGCTGGCCTGGGTCGATGAGCACGTGCAGCCGGCGGCGACTCTCTTGGCCCAGCCCTCGGCGGCCACGCCCTCGAGCTCTGCACCGGGTTCGTCTGCACCGGGTTCGTCTGCACCGGGTTCGTCTGCACCGGGTTCGTCTGCACCGGGTTCGTCTGCACCGGGTTCCTCTGCACCGGGTTCGTCTGCACCGGGTTCCTCTGCACCGGGAATCCCGGCATCCGATGCGACACCGCCCGGACGTCCGGGATCGGAGGCGGAAAACCGCACCGCCTCGGGTGGGCAACCGGCGCCGTCACCGAGAACCTCACCCGCCGGTCCGAGCGGCCCCGGTTCACCTTCCGGTTCCCGGTCCGACGAGTCGTCGACCTCCGGTGAGCGTCAGGGCATGATGCCCCTGGCAGACCCCGAGGGTGCGCGCGCCGGCGTGCCGCGCTGAAGTTACCGACGGGGAACGGACTCAGCGGCAGGGCACCTTCGTGATCCTGATGTCCGGGGTCTCGGAGACAGACAGGCGGAGTTCGACGGCCAGGGTCTGCTCGGCCACGTAGTGGCGGTGCCTCTCGACGGCGTCGACCATGGCGGTCGGGCCGTCGAATTCCAAGGCGATGCAGTCCGAGATGTGGAGACCGGCGTCGCGGCGTGCCGCTTGGACCAATCGGATGGCGTCACGCGCCGCACCTTCGGCCTCGAGATCGGCGTCGACGGCGATATCGAGCGTGACCACGCCCACGTCACCGGGGAGGGTGCGGCCCTCGTCGGGATGCCGGGGCCGGAGCACCAGTTCGTACTCGCCGGTCTCGAGGGTGATCCCGCCGGCGCTGACGCCGCCGTCGGAGACGAGCCAGTCCCCGTTTTTCACAGCGGCGAACACCTGAGGGGCGTCGGGGCCGAGCCGGGGGCCGAGGGCCGAGGGGACCAGGGTGAGCACGCGCTCGGCCACATCCTCGAGGTTCTCGGAGAAGACGACCTCCTTCACGTTCACCTCGTCGGCGATCAGGCCGACGAAGGGCCGGAGCCGTTCGGGATCGGCGGTGGCCACGGTCAGGGTACGCAGCGGGAGCCGGGCCCGGCGGTTCTTGGCCTTGCGGATGGCGTGGGCGCAGGAGCAGACGTCGCGGACGAGGTCCATGGTCTCGACCAGGGCGGCGTCAGCCGGGAGATCCCCGGAAGAGGGCCAGTGGGCCAGGTGGACGCTGCGCTCGCCGGTGAGGCCCTGATAGATCTCCTCGGTGAGAAGGGGCAACAGCGGTGCGGAGAGGCGACACAGAGTGGTGAGGACGGTCGACAAGGTGTCATAGGCGTCGGCCTTGTCCTGTTCGGCGTCCGCCGAGCCGTCGCGGGTGCGCCAGAACCTGTCGCGGCTGCGTCGGATGTACCAGTTGGTCAGGGCGTCGAGGAATGCGGTGATGCAGGAGCAGGCACCGTAGAGGTCGTAGGCGTCCATGAACGCCGTGACGTCGTCCACCAGGGCCGAGGTCTTGGCCAGGATGTAGCGGTCGAGGACGCCGGTGGCGTCGGTGCGGAAGCGGCCCCGGATGCCGTCGACATTGGCGTAGAGCGAGAGGAAATACCAGGTGTTCCAGAAGCGATTGAGGACCTGGCGCCGGACCTCCTCAAAGCCCTTGGCGTGGACGACGAGGTCCTGACCGCGCAGGATGGGCGACGACAGCAGGAACCAGCGCATGGCGTCGGCCCCCCAGGTATCGAAGACCATGTCCGGTTCGGGATAGTTCCCCAGGCGCTTGGACATCTTGCGTCCGTCGTCACCCTGGACGATCCCGTGGGCCACGCAATGGTCGAAGGGCCGGCGGTCGAAGAGAGCGGTGGACAGGACGTGCATTGTGTAGAACCAGCCCCGCGTCTGGCCCACGTATTCGACGATGAAGTCAGCTGGGAAGTGCGATTCGAACCAGTCGGTCCGCTCGAAGGGATAGTGGATCTGGGCGAAAGGCATAGACCCCGATTCGAACCAGCAGTCGAGGACGTCGCTCACCCGTCGCATGTGCGATCGGCCGGTGGGATCGTCGGGATTGGGGCGGACCAATTCGTCGATGGCCGGGCGGTGCAGGTCCTGGGGGCGGACGCCGAAATCGCGCTCGAGCTCGTCGAGGCTGCCGTAGACGTCGATGCGGGGATAGCGGGGATCGTCGCTCTTCCAGACGGGGATGGGTGCGCCCCAGAAGCGGTTGCGGCTGATGGACCAGTCCCGCGCCCCTTCGAGCCATTTGCCGAAAGACCCGTCACGGACGTGAGCCGGGACCCAGTCGATCTCCTGGTTGAGCGCGATCATCCGGTCCTTGATGGCCGTGACGGCCACGAACCAGGAACTGACCGCTTTGTAGATGAGCGGAGTATCGGTTCGCCAGCAGTGGGGATAGCTGTGTTCGTAGGGGGTGGCGTCGAGGAGGACCCCGCTGGCCCGCAGGGCGTCGGTGATGGGTCCGTTGGCCTCGAAGACCTGGAGCCCGGCGTAGGGGGGCACTTCGGTGGTGAAGCGCGCCTGGTCGTCCACGGGACAGACGAGGGCGATGCCTGCCGCCTGGCAGGCGAAGTAGTCCTCCTCGCCGAAGCCGGGGGCCATGTGGACGACGCCGGTGCCCTCGTCGGTGGCCACGAACTCCCCGGCCAACACGCGGAAGGCGTCGGCGCGGTCGGCGAAGAAATCGAACAGGGGCCGGTAGGTGCGGCCCACCAGCTGTGCTCCGGTGACCGAACCGATGGGCGAGGCCTCGGAGAAGAGTTCCGGGTAGGCGGCGGCACACTCGGAGGCGATGGCCGTAGGCCGGCCGAGCAGTTCGTAGATGTCGTAGGTGATCTCGGGGCCCACGGCCAGGGCCAGATTCGACGGGAGGGTCCACGGGGTGGTCGTCCAGACGAGAAGGCGCAGGGGCCCATCGGCCGGCCCGGCGGGTGTCGGCGAGGGGGAGGGGTCGAGTTCGAAGGCCACGGTGACGGCCGGGTCGACACGAGGTCGGTAGGCGTCGTCCTGGCGGGTCTCCATGTTCGACAGGGGGGTTTCACATTCCCAGCAGAAGGGCAGGACTCGTTCGCCTTCGTAGGCCAGGTCCTTCTCCCACAGGGTCTTGAAGGCCCACAGGACGCTCTCCATGTAGGGGAGGTCCATCGTCTTGTAGTCGTCGGCGAAGTCGACCCAACGGGCCTGGCGGGTGACGTAGTGCTCCCAGGCGTCGGTGGTGCGCTGGACGAGGGTTCGGCAGTAGTCGTTGAAGTGGTCGACACCGAAGGCCAAGACGTCGGCCCGGCCCCGCAGTTCGAGCTCCTTCTCGGCCAGCATTTCGGCGGGCAATCCGTGGCAGTCCCAGCCGAAGCGCCTCTCCACCCGCCGGCCCCGCATCGTCTGGTAACGGGGCACGGCGTCTTTCACGAAGCCGGTGAGGAGGTGGCCGTAGTGGGGGAGGCCGTTGGCGAAGGGCGGGCCGTCGTAGAAGACGTACTCGTTGTCGCCGCCCGCCCGGGCGGTGACCGATGCGGCGAAGGTGGCGTCTTTGTCCCAGAAGGCGAGGACCCGGTCCTCGAGGCGGGGGTAGTCGGGCTGCTGATCGACCTGGGGATAGGGGTCGGCGCCAAGGTCGTCGGGCATCGGACCAGAGTACGTGGGACGGGCGTCGGCCCTCGACAATCCGGCCGTGTCACCCCTTCTCGGATGGTCCCGTCCGGGGTGGGGGTACGGGCGAGTATGTTGTCTGGCCGGTCGGGCGACGCTATCGTCGCCCACCTTCGCCAAACAGGTGGGAGGGCCCCCGCATGATCCGCAGCGCACACGACACCGACCGGATCCCGGCGTCGGGGACCTGATGGCCCCGGCCAAGAAGGCATCCAAGAAGCCCGTCGCCAAGAAGTCGGTTTCGGGGCGCGCTCCGGCCAAGTCTTCGGCGGCGAGAAAGCCGGCCAAGGCCCCGGCCAAGAAGGCCCCGGCCAAGAAGGCCCCGGCCAAGAAGGCCCCGACCAAGAAGGCCCCGGCCAGGAAGGCCCCGGCCAAGAAGGCCCCGGCCAAGAAGGCCCCGGCCAAGAAGGCCCCGGCCAAGAAGGCCCCGGCCAAGAAGGCGGCTCCGGCCAAGAAGGCGGCGGCCGTCAAGAAGCCTGTTCCGCTCAAGAAGAAGGGCCCGGCCAAGAAGGCGGCGGCTCCGGCGGCCAAGGCGGCGCCGGCCCGGAAGCTCGGGGCTCCGGCCAAGGCGGCGGCCCCGGCCAAGGCGGCCAAGCCCACCCGTGGTCCGTATGCGTCGGACACCAAGTTCATGGACGAGCAGCGGGCGCTTCTGCTCGAGGAGCGGATCGAATACCAGCGGCAGGCGGACGATCTGAAGGCCGAGGCCGACTCCCTGGCGCTCGATCGCGAGCCCGGTGACGTGCAGTTCGACGAGGAATCCGGCGAAGGCGGCACCGTGGCCGTCGACCGTGAGCGCGATCTCACCCTTTCCGCCCAGGCCCTGGCCACCATCGACGAGATCAACTTCGCCCTCGAGGGCATCGACAAGAAGCTCTATGGCATGTGTGAGAACTGCGGACAGGCGATCCCCAAGGCCAGGCTTCGGGTCCTGCCGTATGCTCGTCTGTGCGTCGCGTGCAAGAGCGGGGGACTGCACCGGCGCTGAGCGGCGGATCACGCCGGGAAACCGGTGGGGTGCGGCGCCTCGTCCTGGCCGCGGCGGTGGCCGTCGTCGTCGTCGTCGTCGACCAGCTGACGAAGTCCTGGGCCGCCCACCGCCTGGCCCACGGTGACATCCATGTGGTGTGGAAGCTCGATCTGGAACTGAGCTACAACTCCGGCGCCTCGTTCGGGCTGGCCCGGGGCTGGGCTCCGGTGATCGCCGGGATCGCCATCAGCGCCGTGGTGCTGCTTCTGTCCACCGTGCGTCGCGTCCGGTCCGATGGGCTCACCATCGCCCTGGGCCTGGTCATCGGCGGAGCCCTGGGCAATCTGACCGATCGCATCGCGGGAAACCACCACGGTGCCGTCGTCGATTTCATCGCCCTGCATTTCTGGCCCACCTTCAACGTGGCCGACTCGTGCATCGTGATCGGGGCGGTCACCGCCGCCCTGATGGTGATGGGCCGAGATCCGGTCGCCGACGACGACGGCGGCGACGCCGATGAAGGGGGAGGTTCGCCGTGACCGGGGCGGCGGTGGGTGGAGGGATGTTCGAGACCGTCGTGCCGGCGCCCCTCGGTGGCGAGCGGGTCGACCGCGCCGTGGCGCTGTTGACGGGGCTACCCCGCAGCGCCGTGACGGAGCTGGTCAGCGCCGGTCGTGTCTCGGTCGACGGGGTCGTGGTGGGCACCCGGAGCCGGACGCTTCTGGAGGGCCAAACCCTGCGGGTCGATGTGGTGCCGGCCGCCGACGAAGGACCGCGCCCCGACGCCGGGGTCGAGTTCTCCGTCGTCTACGAGGATCCGTTCCTCATCGTGGTGGACAAGCCGGCCGGACTGGTGGTGCACCATGGCGCCGGGCACCGCGGCGGGACGCTGGTCGACGGGCTCCTGGCCCGGTTCCCCGAGTTGGGAGAGCTGGCCGCCGCCGGCGCCGGCGAGGCCGACCGGCCCGGGGTCGTGCACCGGCTGGACAAAGGCACGTCGGGCCTCCTGGTGGTGGCTCGAAACCCGGCGGCGTTTCACTCCCTGAGCGGTCAACTCCGCCGGCACACAGCCGGTCGGCACTACCGGGCTCTTGTCGCGGGCCTGGTCGAGGCCGACGCCGGCGTGGTGGACGCGCCCATCGGCCGATCACCGCGCCAGCCCACCCGGATGTCGGTCACCCGCGGGGGGCGGCCGGCGCGCACGGCGTACACGGTGGTGGGCCGGTACCGGGAGCCGTACCAAGCGACCTTGATCGAAGCCACCCTCGACACCGGCCGGACCCACCAGGTCCGTGTCCATCTCGCCGCCATCGGCCACCCCGTCATCGGTGACGAGCGTTACGCCGGAACGACACCGAAACCGAGCGCCCTGAAAGGGGTGCTTCCGAGCGGTCGGCTGTTCCTGCATGCCTGCCGACTCAGCCTGGACCACCCCGACGACGGCGATCGGCGGACTTGGGAGTCCCCTCTGCCGCAGGATCTCTCCGACGTCCTGGCCGGCCACACAGCCTGAGCCGGGCCGCCGGTCGACCGGTCAGGCGCTCAAGGGCAGGGTCAGGCGGCCTCGTGGGCCGCTTCCACCTCAGGGAGGTCGGCCAGGTGCTGGAGGGCCCGTGTCTCGGCCTGCCGGGCCCGGCGGACGCCGATGCCCAGCCGGGTGGCGGTGGCCTGCAACGACGCCGGGCTCCCGCCGTCGAGGCCGAAGCGGATGCGCACCACGTCGCGCTCGAGTTCGTCCAGGCCCTCGACGGCTTGGCGGACCCGGTCGAGGACCAGGCGTCGTTCGACGTCGTCCTCGAACTCGTTGTCGTCCGCCGCCACCAGATCGCCGAGCGGAGAGCCGGTGTCGCCGCCGGTGGGCTGGTCGAGGCTGGCCACGACGCGGGCCACTCCCTGGAGGGTGCGCAGCGCCTTGTCGTCCACGCCGCTGGCTTCGGCCACTTCCTCGGGCGTGGGATCGCGCTGCAGCTCGGTGGCCAGTTCCCAGGTCATACGATCGGCCCGTTGCGCCTGCTCGGCCACCTCCATGGGGACCCGGATGGTGGAGCCGTGTTGCTGGACGGCGCGCTGGAGCGCCTGGCGGATCCACCAGGTTGCGTATGTCGAGAAGCGGAAGCCGCGTTGCCAGTCGAACTTGTCGACGGCCCGCATGAGTCCGAAGGTTCCCTCTTGGACCAGGTCTCCGAAGTCGACACCACGGTCCTGATAGCGGCGGGCCCAATGGACCACCAGTCGCAGATTGGCCGAGATCATGGCCCGGCGCGCCTCCTCGTCACCGGCGGCCACGCGCTTGGCCAGCTCGGTCTGGGCGTCCGGGTCGGGAAGGGGGTACTGGTCCAGATCGTCCAGGAAGTACCGAATGCTGTCGGGGGTGCTTGAAAATTTCGCCATGTCAGCCTCGTGATCGGAGGTGTGTGTTCACACCGGGAACAACACGGGTGTCGTCCTCCGCATTCCTGATACCCCGTACTCCCTTTGTCGTCACAAGCATTTCTCGGGAATATCCGTTTCCCAGGAGCTTCCCGCCCGGACGGGGGCGGCCGGGAGGACTCGGATCGGGCCCGGGTTGCGGTCGGAGGGCCTTGGTGATGCGCTCTTGCCGTGCCCACCCCGGAGAACCCCATTCCTGAGAACCCCATTCCTGAGAACCCCGCCCGGAGGCTTACCGAAAACGGCTCGCCCCTGCCTGGCCGCCTGCCTGCCGGCGGTCCGGGTGGGCCCCGGGGTCGGCTGGTGGCCGTCCGGCACGGGGCCACAACGTGGAGCGAGTCCCTGCGGCACACCGGCAGAAGCGACATCGCGCTCGAGCCTCTCGGTCGGGATCAGGCCCGCGCCGTGGGCCGGCGCCTGGCCGGGCACCGGTTCGCCCTGGTGCTCACCAGCCCGCTGGCCCGCGCCCGGGAGACATCGTTGCTGGCCGGGTTCGCCGAGGCGGAGGTTTGCGACGACCTGCGGGAGTGGGACTACGGCGCCTACGAGGGCCGGACCACGGCCGAGATCCGGGTCGATGACGCCGACTGGTCGCTGTGGCGTGACGGGGTGCCCGACGGGGAGACGCTCGAGGAGGTGGGCCGGCGGGCCGACGCCGTGGTGGCGCTCGTGCGGCGGACGGCCGGCGACGTCCTCGTTTTCGCCCACGCGCACATCCTGCGGGTGGTGGCCGCTCGGTGGATCGGTCGCCCGCCGGGCGAGGGCGCCCGGTTGGTGCTCAACCCGGCCACCATCAGCGTGCTCGGCTGGGAGCGCGAGACCCCGGTGGTGGAACGGTGGAACGTGACGCCGGACGATCTGTTCGGGTGAGGGATCAGACGGTGCGACCCTCGGGCTGTTCGGGTCGGCGGTCCACGGGGCGTCGGGGGAATTGGGGGACGTCGACGGTTTGCTCCGGGTAGCGGCGGGGGCCGGTCCAGGCCGCCGGTGGGGCGAAGACGATGTCGGTCAGGGCGTAGGCGAGGGCCTCGTAGTTGACGCGCCATCCCCGGAAGTGGGCCCAGGCCTCCTCGGCGCTGCGCTCGAGGGGGACGGTGGCCTGTTCCAGACGGGCCACGGCCTCGACGAAATCCTCGGAGGGCAGGGCGATCTCGGCGTCAGGCCGGGGGTCGGGATCGAAGGGGAGGTGGATGGCCCGGGCGATGTCGCGCAGACAGGTGAAGCCCATGCGGACACAGAGCCGCGCCTCGGCCGGCGCCGCCGACGGGCAGACGGCCAAGTAGAGGGCGGCCGAGTCGAGCACGGCGATGAGACCGACGAGCCAGGAATTGGTGGGGTGGGGAGAACGCATGTAGAGCAGCGCCGGGTAGGTGGTGTGACTCTCGGCCACGTCGGCCGACCAGCGTTCCCAGTCGCCGTAGAACGACGCCAGGTTTCCCTCTATGCCCACCAGGTAGTGGCGGGCCAGCAGCTCCGGCCCCCAGGCCGGTGTGCCGGCTCGGCTCTCGAGCATGGTGACGAGTGTCTCGCGCCGGTTGAAGGCGTCGTAGAGAGCCGGGAGGTAGGCGATCTGGAGCGCCACCACGAGGAGACCGAAGGCGGCGGCCAGGAAGGCCACCACTTCGGGGGCCGAATGGCTCTCGATGGCGAAGCCCAGGGTGAAGATGGATGAGCCCGACTCGATGAAGCAGTGACCGAACGGGGCGTTCCCCGTACTCCATATGATGAGGGCGAAGCCGATCAGGCCGGTGGACAGCCAGATGCCGAGCCGGAGCAACATCACCATGGGCTCGACGGTGGTGAGGAGGTGGTCGCGCCTCTCGAACGATGTGATGCGGGCCACGGTGGTGTGGATGAGCCTGCGGGTGAGGCGGGCGCCGAGGGCCACGGGGCCCGTGGTATGGGGTCGGGGAACGACCAGGGCGCGGACGAGGTCGTACAGATCGGCGAAGACGAGGGCGATGCCGATCGCCCCCACCAGCCACTTCATGGCGGTCAAAGACGAGTGCTCAGTGCAGCGACCGGGCCGGGGCGACGCCGCGTGACCGGAGGACCATGTCGGCCAGGGTGAAGGAGTCGAGGTGCTCGCGCATGTGCTCACCGACCTCCGACCAGACGGCCAGGAGGATGCACTGACCTTCGTGTTCGCAGGCGCCGTTCTCGTGGGGCCGGCCGAAATCGCCGGCCACGATGGGGCCGTCGACGGCGTTCACGATCTCGGAGAGGGTGATCTCCTCGGGGGTCCGGGCGAGGACGTAGCCGCCGCCCACGCCCCTCTTGGACCGGACCAGGCCGGCACCCTTCAGGGCCAGGAGGATCTGCTCGAGGTAGGGCTGGGGCAAGCCGGTGCGCTCCGCGATGTCCCGCACGGACGTCGGCCCGAGGGCGTCTCCATGAAGGGCCAGGGAGAGAAGGGCGCGACTGGCGTAGTCCCCCCGGGTCGAGACTTTCACGGTCCGATCCTACCCGGCGCCCCCGGTGTCCCTGCTGGAAGGTGGGGGAGACGGCCAGCGGAGGGTGGGTACAGTGCCGCTGTGACCGACACCGCCGCTGCGACCGACACCGCCGCTGCGACCGACACCGCCGCTGTGACCGATACCGTGGCCGACGAGCCCGTTCTCCCCGACTACGGCGGGGCCTGTCTGGCGTCGGTGGTGCCCGCTCTTCTCGGCCGGTCCGACCCCGAGAGCCCCTCGTGGCTACCCGGTCCGGCCCGTGAGGCGCGGCAGGTGGTGCTTCTGGTGCTCGACGGGCTCGGGTGGCGGCAACTGGAGGCGAGCCGGGCGGCGGCGCCGACGGTGGCCTCGGGCGAGGGCGGGGCCATCACCTCCGTCGTTCCCACCACCACCGCCACCGCCCTCACCTCCATCACGACGGGGCGGCCGCCGGCCGAGCACGGGGTCGTGGGCTACCGGGTGCGGGTGAGCGGCGGCAAGGGGGCCGGCGACGAGATCATGAACGTGCTTCGCTGGCGCAGCGAAAGCGGCGACATGCGGCAGAGCCGACCGGCCGAGGAATTCCAGAAGATGGCCCCTTTCGGGGGCGTCGTCGTACCCGCCGTCACCCGGTCCGAATTCTCGTCGACGGGGTTCACGGCCGCCCATCTGGCCGGGGCGCGGCTGGTGGGATGGTCGGTGCCGTCCACCATGGTGGTGGAGGTGCGCCGGCTTCTCGGCGAGGGCGAACCTTTCATCTATGCCTACTACGACGGTCTGGACAAGGTGGCCCACGAACGGGGGCTGGGCGAGCACTTCGCCCAGGAGTTGCGGACCGTCGACCGCCTGGTGGGCGACCTGATCGACGTGCTGCCCGGTGGAGCAGGCCTGGTGGTGACCTCCGACCACGGGCAGGTGGAAGTGGGACCCTCGGCCCGGTTGCCCGGCCCCGAGCTCCTGGCCGCAGCCGTTCTGCTGTCGGGGGAGGGGCGGTTCCGGTGGCTGCACGCCCGGGAGGGGGCAGCGGCCGATCTGCTGGCGGCGGCGCAGGAGGCCCATGGCGACGAGGCCTGGGTCCGGACGCGCCAGCAGATGGTCGACGACGGATGGTTCGGTGGAACCCTCTCCACCGAGGTCGCCCACCGGCTGGGCGACGTGGCGCTGGTGGCCCGGGCGCCGGTGGCCTTTCTCGATCCGGCCGACACCGGCGAGACTCGGCTGCTGGCCCGGCACGGTTCGCTGACGGCGGCCGAGATGTACGTGCCCCTGGTGGCCTGGGCCAATTGATGAGCAACCGACGGCGCAGTTTGGGAGGATCGTGGGCGTGACCGACAAGAGTGGACCCGGCACCGAAGAGACCACCGAGGCGGTCCTGCTCGAGCCCGGGGAGCGGGGGAGCTTCACCGAGGCTCTGAACGGAGACGAAGCCGAGGACCGGCCGGAGCAGACGGTCGAATTGGTGGAACAGCCGGCCAAGGTGATGCGGATCGGCTCGATGGTGAAGCAGCTGCTCGACGAGGTGCGCAACGCCCCCCTCGACGAGGCCAGCCGGACCCGGCTCCGGGAGATCCATCAACAGTCGATCCGCGAACTGGCCAGTGCTCTCAGCCCCGACCTGGCGGCCGAGCTCGACCGGATGGCGCTGCCCTTCGACGAGGCCACGGTGCCGTCGGAGGCGGAGCTGCGGATCGCCCAGGCCCAGCTGGTGGGCTGGCTCGAGGGGCTCTTCCACGGAATTCAGGCCACCCTGATGGCCCAGCAGATGGCGGCGCGGGCCCAGCTCTCGGAGATGCGGCAGCCCGGCCTCCCTCCCGGGCGGGGTCCGGGCGACGACGGGTCGCCCCGGCCCGGTGCCTACCTCTGACGTCTGTCATTCCCGCTTGATAGGGTCGAATCCCAAAGTTGTAGTTCACCGGTGCTGACCCCGCGGCGCCCGTCATAGAGAGGCGACGGCGCATGGCCGGCGAGAAATCGTTCGCCCACCTGCACACCCACACCGAGTACTCGATGCTCGACGGCGCCGCCCGGATCGGCGAGTTGGTCGACGCGGCCCTGGCCGACGGGCAACCGGCATTGGGCATCACCGATCACGGCAACATGTATGGGGTCCTCGACTTCTACGCCCAGTGTCGGGAGAAGGGCATCACGCCGGTGATCGGCACGGAGGCGTACATGGCGGGGGACTCCCGTCACGAACGTCCGGTGCGCCGGGGCAAGGTGGACGACACCGGGGGCGATGTCGAGGGTGGAGAGAAGCTCTACTACCACCTGACCCTTCTGGCCGAGACCAATCAGGGGTACGGCAACCTGATGAAGCTGTCGTCGGCCGCCTACCTCGAGGGCTACTACTACAAGCCCCGGGTCGACTGGGAGTTGCTCGAGCGGCACAGCCCCGGCCTGATCGCCACCACCGGATGTCTGGGGGGCGTGGTCCTGCAGGCCTTGCTGGCCGACGACGAGGAGCGAGCCCTCAAGTTGGCCGGACGGCTGCAGGACATCTTCGGGCGCGAGAACCTGTTCGTCGAACTCCAGGATCACGGCCTGGCCGCCCAGAGCCGGACCAATCCCGGCCTGATCCGTATCGCCCGGCAACTCGACGCCCCCCTGATCGCCACCAACGACAGCCACTACACGCACCGTCAGGACGCGGTGGCCCATGACGCACTGCTCTGTGTGCAGACGGGTGCGTTGATCGACGACCCGAAGCGATTCAAGTTCGAAGGTGAAGAGCACTACCTGAAGTCGGCGGCCGAGATGCGGTCGCTGTTCTCCGAAGTTCCCGAGGCCTGCGACAGCACTCTGCTGATCGCCGAGCGGGCCAACGTCGAGATCGAGTTCGGGTTGAATGCGCTGCCCGAATTCCCGGTGCCGGCCGAGTTCAAGGGGGAGCGCTACGAGGAGCGCGCCGACGCCTATCTCCGGCACCTGGCCTACGAGGGGGCGCGCCAGCGTTACGGCAGCGGATTCGGCCCTCACGTCGAACAGAGGCTCGACTTCGAGCTCGGCGTCATCTCCAACATGGGCTTCGCCGCGTATTTCCTCGTGGTCTGGGACCTGATCCGCTTCGCCCGGACGAGTGGGATCCGGGTCGGGCCCGGGCGGGGGTCGGCCGCCGGGTGCTGTGTGGCCTACTGCCTCGAGATCGTCGACCTCGACCCCATCCGCTACGACCTGCTGTTCGAGCGCTTCCTGAACCCGGGCCGCAAGCAGATGCCCGACATCGACATGGACTTCGACGAGCGCTACCGCGGCGAGATGATCAAGTACGCAGCCAAGCGCTACGGCGACGACCGGGTGGCGCAGATCGTCACCTTCTCCACCATCAAGGCCCGGGCCGCGGTGCGCGACGCGGCACGGGTGCTCGGGTTGCCCTACATCGTGGGGGACCGGATCGCCAAGGCCATGCCGCCGTTGATCATGGGACGCGACACCCCTCTGCGGGCCTGTCTCGACCGGATCGAAGGACAGGACGACGGTTTCGCCGCCGCCGGTGAATTGCGCGAGATGTACGCTCAGGACCCCGAGGCGCGCCGGGTGATCGATGTGGCCAAGGGCCTCGAAGGTCTGCGACGGCAGGACGGCATCCATGCCGCCGCCGTGGTGATCACCAAAGATCCTCTGACCGAGTACCTCCCCGTCCAGCGCAAGCCCGAGAGCGGGCAGGCCCTGACCGAGGCGCCCGTCGTCACGCAGTACGAGATGCACGGCGTCGAGGAACTGGGCCTGCTCAAGATGGACTTCCTGGGGCTGCGGAACCTGTCGGTCATCGAGCGTGCCCTTGATCTGGTGGCGCTGACCGAAGGAGCCCGACCCGACATCGACGGTGTCGACCTGGCCGACCCCGAGACGTTCGCCGCTCTGTGCCGGGGTGATTCGATCGGCGTGTTCCAGCTCGAGGGTGGTCCCATGCGCTCTCTGATGCGCTCTCTGGCGCCGACCTCGTTCGACGACGTGGCCGCTCTCGTCGCTCTGTACCGGCCGGGCCCCATGGCAGCCAACATGCACAAGGACTACGCCGACCGGAAGAACGGTCGGAAGCCGGTGACCTACCTGCATCCCGACCTGGAACCGATCCTGGCCGATACGTACGGGCTGATGATCTACCAGGAGTCGGTCATGCGGGTGGCTCAGAAGTTCGCCGGATACACGCTGGCCGAGGCCGACAATCTCCGCAAGGCGTGCGGGAAGAAGATCAGGGCGATGATCCAGGCCGAGCGCGAGAAGTTCGTGGCCGGTTGCGTGACTGAAGGCTACGAGGAGAGGTTGGGGACGCAGCTGTTCGACATCATCGAGCCGTTCGCCGACTACGCCTTCAACAAGTCCCACTCCTACGGCTACGGGCTGGTGGCGTACCAGACGGCATGGCTGAAGGCCCATTACCCGGTGGAGTACCTGGCCGCGCTGCTCACATCGGTGAAGGACGACAAGGACAAGACGGCGGTGTACCTCGGCGAGTGCCGGTCGATCGGTATCGAGGTCCTGGTGCCCGACGTCAACCGCTCGGCCGCCGAGTTCACACCGCTGGTGGGTGAGGACGGAGCGCGGCGGATCGTCTTCGGCTTGGCCGCCGTGCGCAATGTCGGTGAGAGTCTGGTCGAACGGATCGTGGCCGAACGCCAGGAGAACGGGCCGTTCCTCGACTTCTACGACTTCTGTCGCCGTGTCGATCCCATGGTGCTGAACAAGCGGACCGTGGAATCACTGGTGAAGGCCGGTGCCTTCGACTCCCTCGGCCATGTGCGTCAGGGGTTGTGCCTCGTCTTCGAGGACATCGTCGACCGGACGCTCGAACGTCGACGAGAAGAGCAGGCGGGGATCTCGACGCTCTTCTCCTCGGTCGAAGGTTTCTCGGCCGACGGCGACACCGTCCCCGGCGGCCCGGCCGGATTCGCCGATGTCCGGGTGCCCATCCCCGACACGGAGTTCGCCAAGACGCAGCGTCTGGCCTTCGAGAAGGAGATGCTCGGGCTCTACGTCAGCGACCATCCCCTGCGGGGCGTGGAGGGGGCGTTGTCGCGCCTGGTCGAGTGCCCCATCTTCGACCTGAAGGAGGAGGACACCGGCGTCGATCCGGGACGTGACGGGCAGGTCCGGACCGTCGGCGGGGTGGTGACCGCCCTCGTCCGTCGCTACACCAAGCGGGGGGACTTGATGGCCACCTTCACTTTGGAGGACCTGCGGGCGTCGATCGAGGTGTTCGTCTTCCCCACGGTGATGGCACAGGTGGGGGCGCTGCTGGCCGACGACGCCATCGTCGTTCTGAGAGGGCGGGTCGACACCCGTGACGAGCAGGTCAAGCTCGTCTGCATGGAGGTCAGCCGGCCCGAGCTGGCCGTGGACGGGGCCTCGGAGCTCCACGTCCGCGTGCCGGTGGGCATCTTCAGCGGGGACACGGTCGATCGGCTCAAGCAGGTGCTGGGCGACAATCCCGGCGACGAACCCGTTTTCCTCCATGTGGGGGAGACGGTCCTGCGGCTGTCGGGGGAATTCAACGTGAACAGCCGACGGGGGCTCGCCGCCGAGCTGCGGGTCCTGCTGGGCCCGAACGCCATCTGCTGAGGCGTGGCCGAGCCTCCCGGGCCCGTGGTGCTTGCGCTCCCCGGGCACGGGTCGACGGGGACGAAGGCCGAGGTCGGCGTGCCGGTTGGGCTCCCCCCGTTCGCATCCCGTATCCTGTAGGGACAACCCCGGTCCCACCAGTGGGCAGCACCATCGCCTGCCGCCGGTTCCGGGACACCGGGTCAGCGAGACGAGCACGGAGTAGGGCATGCCGTTTGAGGTCGGGACCAAGGACTGCACATCACTCAGTGATGCCGAGTTGGCCGAGATGGCCGATTTGTGCGTCGATCGGGAACCCGGGTTCGACATCGGGTTCCTGTCCAAGCAGTGCGAGGAATGGGTTCTGATCACCCTGGTCCGTGAAGGACAGAAGCTGCGGGGCTACTCGTTCTCCACCCTGGAGCGCATCGGCGGCACCCCGTCGTTGCTGATTGGTTTGTCCACCGTGGACCGGACGGTCAAGGCCGAGCAGGCCTTGAAGCTGCTGCTCGGCGACCAGTACCGGCGGGCTCTGCTGGCCTTCCCCGACGAGGACGTCCTGGTGGGGACCCGTCTGGGGGTGGCCGAGGCGTACCAGGCGTTCGCCGGGCTGGTGGACGTGGTGCCGCGGCCCGAGCACAAGGCGAGCGGCGAGGAGCGGGCCTGGGGCCGCCGGCTGGCCAAGCGTTTCGGCGCCGAAGGTCGGATCGATGATCGGACGTTCGTCCTGAAGGGCGACAACGGGACGGCCGGGGCGCTCGACCTCGGTGGGCCCAAGGTCAAGGAGCCCGAGCCGGGCGTGGCCCTGCTGTTCAAGGGTCTGTCGGCGAAGAGAGGTGACCGCCTGGTGACCTTCGGCTGGGCCATGGCCGAAGATCTGGCTTCGGGCTCGCTGGCCTCCGGCAAAGCCCGCTGAGCCCCCTGCCTACGGGCGGGGAAGGATGGAGACGACCGTCTTGTAGCAGTGGCCGTCACGCGGGCGGCTGACGGCCACCAAGACGTAGTGGGGCCGGAAGCCGAGGGCCGTGGCCAGGTCTTTTCCCGACAGCCGGTCACGCCGCGACGCCCACAGGGTGGCCATGGCCCGTCGATCCTCCACTGGGAGCCAGTTGTCGCTGCGCGCCGCGCTGAAGCGGGCCCAGACGGTCCCGTCCTCTCGTCGGCGGAACAGGACCGGCCCGCGCCGGGGCACCACCAGGGCCACCGAGGGCCGCATGCCCCGGAACTCCCAGTAGGGCGCCGAGGTGCCCGGGAAGCCGAGCAGCTCGGGTTCGTCGGGGGCAACCAGGTGGCGCAGGAACCGCCGGGCCCGGCGGCCGCGCAGCGTCCCCACCCGTTCGGGGAGACCGGCCACCGTGACCGCCTCCGGTTGAGCCAGGTCGTCGCGCTCGGGATCGTCGGCCCAGGCGGCGTCGATCAGGTCGAACGGGGAGAGGTCGGCCTCGGCGCCGGCCTCCGTCCAGCCGATACGCAACCGGACGAGGGCGCCGCTGTCCAGGTCGATGCCGGAGGTGTCGTCCACCCCGCAGGCGAGGACCAGGCAGCGATGGGTGCCCGGGGCCCGGTGGACCGGCGTGCGGGAGCGGCCACCCGATGACGTGTGCTTGGCTTTGCGCGGCCCGGCGTGGGCGGGGACGTCGGTCCTGCTCATGATGCGCTTTCGGGGACCGGGGTCGGCTCGACGAGGTGACGGGTCCGCTCGGCGTCGAGTTCCCCGTTCAACGCCGCGATGAACGCCACCGGATCGGACGCCGGTTCCCGGCAGGCGTAATGGCGGCAGACATAGGCGAGACCGTCGCCGCGTCCTTCCCACAAGGGGGAGTCCGTCCGATCGCCCCAGGCCACGACGGCGGTCGGTTCGTAGCGGTGACGCAGGGCGCTGAGCAGGTCGGGTCGGTCACCGCTCACGACCACTTCGGTGATGCCCCCTCCGGCCAGTCGGCAGGTGGAGATGGCGTGGGCCGCCGCCAGGGGATGAGCGTCGGCCAGGGGCAGCAAGGTCCGCAGAAGGGCTTCGCCGGCGCTCGTGAAGACGTCGTCCCCGGTGAGCGCTCCCAGGCGCAGCAGCGCTCCGGCGGCAACCGAACTGGCCGACGGGGTGGCCCCGTCGAGGAGCTCGGTGGGCCGGACGACGAGCTTCTCGGCGTCGGTGCCTGTCGTGAACAGAGGCCCCTCGTCGTCGGCGAACAGCGCCAGCATCGACCGGGCCGTCTCACCGGCCGTCTCGAGCCAACGGGCCTGGCCGGTCAGTTCGGCCACGCGGGTGAAGAGGTCGACCAGCCAGGCGTAGTCGCCGGCGTAGGCCAGGTGCCGGGCCTCGCCACCCTGCCAGGAGCGGAGCCAGCGTCCGTCGGCCGGCCGTCGGAGGTGTCCGACGAGGAAATCGGCGATGGCCACGGCGGCATCGGACCAGTCGGCGCGACCGGTGGCGGCGGCCGCTTCGGTCAGCGCCGAGCCGAACATGGCGTTCCATTCGGTGAGGACCTTGTCGTCGAGTCCGGGTCGGACACGGCTCGCTCGGGAGGCGAAGAGACGACGACGCGCCTGCTCCACCTCGGCGGGCCGGCGCAGGGGCGCGTCCACGGGCCGGCGCAGTATGGACCGACCTTCGAAGTTGCCGGCCGCCGTCACGCCGTACCACTCGGCGGCGACGGGCCCGAGGTCGGCACCGACGGCCTCGGTCAGCTGGGCCGGCGTCCAGACGTAGAAACGGCCCTCCTCGCCCTCGGAGTCGGCGTCCTCGGCGCAATAGAGCCCGCCGTCGGCAGCGGCCAGGTCGCGCTGCACGTAGGCGATGGTCTCGTCCACCACCTGCTGCCAGCGCTCGTCACCGGTGAACAGCGCCGCCCTCTGGTAGATCCGGACCAGTCCGGCCTGGTCGTAGAGCATCTTCTCGAAGTGCGGGACCGTCCAGGTGGAGTCGACCGAATAGCGGGCGAATCCCCCGCCCACATGGTCGTAGATCCCGCCGGCCGCCATGGCCGCCAGAGTTCGCTCGACCATGGCCACCGAGCCCGTGTCACCGGTGAGCCGGGCATGGTCGAGGCACAGCTCCAACAACGCCGGTTGGGGGAACTTGGGACCGGGACCGAACCCTCCCCAGGTGGAGTCGAAACGGCTGGCCAACTCGGCCGTGGCCGATGCCAGCAGGCCGGGGTAGCGGGCGCCGGGGTCGGTGCTCCCGCTGGTCTCGGCCACCATGTCGCCGGGCAGTATCGCTCTCCGGGAGATGGCGGCCAGCAGGGAATCGGCCTGGCCTTCGACCTCGGCGCGACGGTGGCGCCACGCCTCGTCGATGGCCTCGAGTACGCGAGCGAAACCCGGCGTTCCGTGGGCGTCGCGCCGAGGGAAGTAGGTGCCGGCGAAGAAGGGCCGGCCGTCGGGGGTGAGAAAGAGCGTCATGGGCCAGCCGCCGCGCCCGGTCATGGCCTGGACGGCGTCCATGTAGACGGCGTCGACGTCGGGACGCTCCTCCCGGTCCACCTTGACGGCCACGAAACCGGCGTTCACCACGGCGGCGATGGCATCGTCCTCGAACGACTCGTGGGCCATGACGTGGCACCAGTGGCACGACGAATACCCCACGGAGAGAAGGACGGGCATGTCGGCGCTCCGGGCCCGGGCGAAGGCCTCGTCGCCCCAGGGATACCAGTCCACGGGATTGTCGGCGTGCTGCCGGAGGTACGGACTCGTCTCCGCCGCCAGTCGGTTCACCACGGCTTGATGGTTCTTCGAGTCACGAGAGCCGATGTTACGGCTCCGGTGGGGACACCTGATCCGCATCTAGGGTGGCGGCCCATGGAACTGCGACTGGACGGAAAGGTGGCGCTGGTCACCGGGGGATCACGAGGGATCGGCCGGGCCATCGCCGCCCGTTTCGCCGAGGCCGGGGCCCAGGTCATGCTGGTCTCGCGCAAGGCCGACGACCTGGCCGACGCCGCCGCCTCCATGGACGGTCTCGACGGGCAGGTGTCGTGGCAGGCCGCCAACGCCGGTGACCCCGGGGCGGCCGAGGCCTGCGTGGCCGCCACCCTCGAGCGTTTCGGCTCGCTCGACATCCTGGTGAACAACGCGGCCACCAATCCCTACTTCGGTCGGCTCGTCGACATCGACCTGGCCCGGGCGCAGAAGACGGTCCAGGTGAATCAACAGGCGGTGCTCACCTGGACCCAATGCGCGTGGCACGGCTCCATGCGGGAGTCCGGGGGCACGGTGATCAACGTGTCGTCCGTCGGCGCCCTCAGCGTCGAGCCCGGTATCGGTTGGTACAACGTGACCAAGGCGGCCGTCGCCCACCTGACCCGTCAGCTGGCCGGTGAGCTGGGCCCGACCGTCCGGGTGAACGCACTGGCGCCGGGACTGGTGAAGACCGATTTCGCCCGGGCCTTGTGGGAGCGGGCCGGCGAGCAGGTGGCGGCGCGGCTGCCGCTGCGCCGGCTGGGCGAGCCCGATGACGTGGCCAAGGCCGCTCTCTTCCTGGCCTCGGACGCGGCGTCGTGGCTCACCGGTCACGTCCTCGTGGTCGACGGGGGTGCTCTCGTCATCCCCTCGGGCGGCGTCTGACGCCATCGACGTCGCCGCTGCCGGCCATGGCTCGGGGTCCGCGGTGCCCGTGGCAGGCTGGACGGATGTCTTCCCTGGCGGCCGACCTCGAGTTTCGGGGCCTGATACATCAGGTCACCGATCCATTGCTTCTCGAGACGCTCGACACTGCGTCGCTGACGGCGTACATCGGGTTCGACCCCACGGCCGACAGCCTTCACGTGGGCAGCCTGCTGCAACTGTGCAATCTCCGGCGCCTGCAGATCGCCGGGCATCGGCCCATCGCGCTGGCCGGGGGTGGGACCGGACTGATCGGGGACCCCGGTGGCAAGAGCGAGGAACGGCCGCTGTTGTCGAAGCCGGACATGGAGGCCAATCTGGACGGTATCCGGACCCAGCTCGAGCGCTTCCTCGACTTCGGCAAAGATGCGGGACCTTCCCGAGCCCTCATGCTCGACAACGGGGACTGGCTCGGCGGACTCGGCCTCATCGACTTCCTGCGCGATGTCGGCAAGCACTTCACCGTCAACCAGATGGTCTCGAAGGAATCGGTCCGGGCCCGACTGGACCGACCCGATCAAGGCATCTCGTACACCGAGTTCAGCTACATGCTGCTGCAGGCCTATGACTTCTTCCAGCTCTTCGACGCCCACGACTGCCGTCTCCAGCTGGGGGGGAGTGATCAGTGGGGGAACATCATCATGGGCATCGAGCTCGTCCGCAAGATGCGCCGGACCGAGGTGTTCGGCCTGACGTCACCGCTGCTGGTCCAGGCCGACGGCACGAAGTTCGGCAAGACGGAGTCCGGCACCGTGTGGTTGGACGCCCGACGCACCAGTCCCTATCAGCTGTACCAATTCTTCCTCCGCACCGAAGACGCCATGGTGGGCACGGTCTTGCGGTTTCTCACCTTTCTGGACCACGACACCATCCGGTTGCTCGATGCCGAGACCCAGGCCCATCCCGACCGCCGCGAGGGGCAACGGGCCCTGGCCCACGAGGTGTGCACCCTGGTGCACGGCGAGTCCGAGGCCCGGCGGGCGGCGGCGGCAGCCAAGGCCTTGTACTCCGAGGAGATCACCGGTCTGGACGAAAGCACCCTGCTCGAGGTGTGCGCCGACGCGCCCACGACCGTTCTGGCCCGAACCGCCCTGGACACCACCTCGCTGGTCGACGCGCTGGTCACGAGCGGTCTGGCCAAATCCAAGAACCAGGCCCGGACCACGATCAGCCAGGGTGGGGTGTACGTGAACAACCGGCGGCTCCACGACAGTGACGCGGGTCTGCGCCCCGACGACCTGCTCTTTGGTCGCTACCTCATCCTGCGCCGAGGGCGGCGGGACTACCATCTCCTGCGGTTCGAGTAGCGGTCACCGAGTCCGCCACCCGCCGGGAGGCACCATGACGCAATACGAGGCCACCGAGGCGGCCGCCGACCTGGCCGGCTTTCTCATCGGACCGCGCCCCCGGGCGTGATCTTCTATGCCCTCCTGGGCATCGTCGTCATCGCCGCCGTCCTGGTGGCCGCGGCCATGAGCCTTTTTCTCCGCCGTCACGGTGAGAGCGATGCACCGAAACCGAGTTGGATTGCCACCGACGAGGTCTTCCGCGATCCGGGAACCGACCGGGTCATGCGCGTCTGGTCCGACCGGACCGGCGGCCGCCACTACATCCCCGAAGTCGTGGAAGGAACGCCACCGTCATGAGCGACCCCGTCAACCTGACCGTCGGACCAGCCGACACCGTGCTCGATCCGGCCCACGCGGTCGCCGCCCAACGGCTCCAGGCCGCACTCGACGCGCCGGCCGAAGGTCGACGCGACGCCGTCTCCGACGTCGTGGCCGCCTTTCCCGACTGGTGTGACGCGTGGGCCGCTCTGGGCGGCCTGGCCCGCGACGACATCGAGGCGTATGCCTGTTACCGCGTGGGCTACCACCGCGGCCTGGACGCCCTGCGAAAATCGGGCTGGCGAGGAAGCGGCTATGTCCGCTGGTCCCACCCCTCCAACCGGGGGTTCCTGCGCTGTCTGGACGGACTGCGCGCCACGGCGGCCGTGATCGGTGAGCCGGCCGAGGAGCAACGTTGCGAGGTGTTTCTCCACCAACTCGATCCGAACTGGCCACCGCCCGACCTGGCGGCGGCGCCCGGAACGGTGCGGTGACGGTCGGCCGCCGACGTCCACGTCCCCGTCCCCGTCAACGACGGCCGGCCACGGCCCGGAGCCGGCGGGTGGTCCTGGCTCTGTCGGTGGCCATTCCTGGCTTGGGTTTGGCCGCCGCCTGCGGCAGCACGCTGACCGGGAACACCTTGGCCGAACAGGTCGCGGGCTGGGCCAAGACCACGGGATTCGCCGCTCAGGTGGACACCCTCCAGGCCGACCTCAGGCGCATCGGGCCCTCGGCACAGCGCCAGGACCCCGGAGCGCTGCGGGCGGATTGCGATGTCCTTGTCACCGACACCCTGGCCGCCAACCAGAACCTGCCCACTCCCGATCCGACTCTCACCACCGTTCTCTCCGACGCCTACACGGCGTCCGGCACGGCCGGTCGCGACTGCTTCTCGGGTGCCGGTGGCTCGCGCGCGCTTCTGACCCGCTCCCTTGCCGCCCGGACCACGGCCCGCCACGATCTGATCAAGGCCTTGGCCCGCTATGACGCCGTGACGGTCGCAGTGGCGCAGGGCCTGTCGTGACCCGGTCGTCCGGCGACATCGTCGGTCCCGTCCCCGACGGCCGCGATCCCGCCGCCTACGACCGGTTGCGCCGCCGTGTGCTGTGGTCTCTACCCGTCGGTCTCTACGTTCTCGGTGCCCGCGCCGGATCCCGTCGCAACCTGATGACCGTGAGCTGGGTCACCCAGGTGGCCCAGTCACCGAAGTTGATCGGTGTGGGCGTCGAGCAGACGGCCGTGACCCATGGACTTCTCGTCGACGGTGGAGTCTTCGCCCTCAGTCTGCTGTCGCGCCGGGACCGTACCCTCGTGCGTCACTTCGTGAAGCCGGTCCACGACATCTCCGTCGACGAGGACAGCGGTCAGGGGACGATGAACGGCGTCGCCGTGGCCGGCGCGCCGACGGGGGCACCGGTCCTGGCCGCCGCCGCGGCCTGGATCGACTGCGAGATCCGCCACCGCCTCCCGCTCGGGAGCCATACCTGGTTCGTGGGCGAGGTGACCGATGTCGCGGTGGCCGAGACGACGACGCAGGGAGCCCTCGATCCCGACGCCGACGGGATCCTCCGCATGGAGGACACCCGGATGAACTACGGCGGCTAGGAGCCGCCGCCCCCGTCCCCGTCCGGTCTGAGGTCGATACGGAGGGTGAGGATGCCCTCAGCCAGGGTGGCCTGAGCGTCACCCAGCATGGCGTAGTCCATGAAGTCGACCTGGGCCTGATCGATGAATCGCTGCCGCTCCGGCCCCTCGATGGGCGGGATGCCCCGGTTGCGGACGGCGGTGGCCCGCGCCCGGAAGCGCTCGATCATGGCGGTCGGGTCGAAATCGTCGGGCACGAAAGTGACTGTACCTGGACCGGCTCCCGGGACGGGGGCCGGTGTCGGAGGCCGTGGATCGACGGGTACACTCGGCGTGTCGCTCGCCGGAGACGCGCCCCGGCCGACGGAGGAGTCGCTCGTGAAAAAGGGACGACATCGCCGCTTCGAAGAGGCCCGCAGCCTGAAGCGCTCAGTCGCCACCGTGCCCGAACCGTGCGCGGAGTGTGGCGCCGATCCCGAGGACGAACATGCATCGTGGTGCATGGCCGAAACGGACGAACTCGACGATGCCATCGGTGACGAAGGTTCTCCGGCCGAGGACGACCCCCTCACCGAGTAAGGGTCGTCCTTCACCGCTTCCCTGAGCTGCAGCTGTCCTCTGAGCCGGAGCTTTCAGCGCCGGCGGACGGCGGGGTGCGGAAGAGGGACGGGAACGGGTACGACGGCCTTCACGGGCCCGGACGCCGCCGCTGCATCCGCCGCCCGCCGCGCCCCGTTGGCCGCCGAGGTCGACCGGCCGGCGCGCGCCTGCAGGTAACGGACGAGACGCTTGTAGATCTTCCGGCCGCTCAGGGCGATCAACTCGGGGGCGAGTTCCTCGTAGACGGGTCGGCTCCCCACGAAGGCATCGGGCGACTCGGTGCACCACCAGTGGAACTCGGCACCGCCCGCACCCCAGTCGCGGCGGTCCCACTGCCGGACCACTGACGTCACGTAGCCGTCGTCGGCCACCTCGTCCTCCCGGCGCAACGGAAGCTGCCAGCAGACGTCGGGCTTGAGCTCGAGGTGGGGCACACCGCGTTCGATGGCGGCCCGGTGAAGAGCACAACCCGGCCCGCCGGGGAATCCGGGCCGGTTCAAGAAGATGCAGGCGTCCTTCACCAGTCGCGTCGAGAGGTCGCCGCCGCTGCTGCGTTTCACCACGCGGGGCTTGGCCCCGTCGCGCCCGTGTCCCTGCTTGCGGAATTGCCATTGCTCGGCCGTGAGGGTGGCCGCCGCCGCCTCGACCCGACGGGCGTCTTTGGCCCCGGTGAAGTGGGCCCCGTAGGAGCAGCATCCTTGTTCGAGCTCGGGCGCCGGGCCGGTCATGACGCCCTGGCAGCCCCGTCCGAAGATGCAGGTCCAGTTGCTCTCCAGAAAGGTCACGTCGAAGAGCCAGGTCCGCTCGTCGTCGGGGTCGGGGAAGCTCATCCACTCGTGAGCCCCGTCGGGCGCCTCTCGCCAGGTCTCGTCGGCCGCACTACGCGGTGCTCGGACTCTCTTCTCAGCCATCGGTCAACTCCCGCCGGCGGTTGTCGCCGCTTCGACGATAAAGGTACGGAACTGTGCTTCGGTCGGTTCGGCGCAGCAGAACCAGGCTTCGGTCAGCCGGGGCCGGTCGTCGGGCGCCAGGGTGGCCCGCATCTGCTCGGGGACGACCGGTGCCGGACGGTCCGAACGTCCGAGCCCGGCATCGGCGGCGGCGCGCAGGGTCTGGTGGGCGGTTGCCGCCGACCACTGCTCGGCGGCGGCCTGCACGGCGATGGCGGCGAATTCTCGCTGGACGGCGTCGAGCCTCGGGTCGGGCGACTCCCACGTCCAGCCCAGGCCCTCGGTGTCATAGGGCCCGAGAGCGCCCTCCAGGGTCCCGGAGCCGAGCAGCAGCGACCCGGGGGGGACGAGAAGGCGGATGCAGTAGTGGACGGGATCGACATTGCCCACCAGATCGCAGTAGTCGATCAGATCGAACAGGGCCGTGATGTCCTCGGCCGTGGTCCACGGTGTGAAGGGCATGAGCGACGGTCGGGGCTCGATGCCGACCCGGCGCACGACGGCAACGGCGTCGATCTCATCGGCCACCGTGTGGCCCTTGTCCAATCGGCTGAGCACCCGGTCGCTGGCCGATTCGAAGGCCGACACCACGAACAGGCATCCGGCTCGGGCCAGAGCGGGCCAGATATCGGCGTGCCGCAGGATGTGCTCCACCTTCACCGTGATGTCGAAAGTCAGCTCGGGAAAGGCGTCGTGCACGGCGGCCACCACCCGGACAGCGTGATGGGGGCCGTTCAAGAAGTCGGGGTCGCCGAAGGTGATGTGCCGGGCGCCGAGCTCCACCAGCTGGGCCACGTCGGCCACCACGGCGTCCTGGCCCACCAGCCGGGTGCGCCCGTCGTAGACCACGGGCACCGGGCAGTGCCGGCACCGGTGGGCACAGCCGTGGCTGGCCTCCACGTACCCGGCCAACCGCAACTCGCCGGCGACCGCCAGCCGGGCGTAACGGTCGAGCGGCGGCAGAAGGTCGCGGGCGGGCAGGTCGAAGCGGCCCCGGCCGAGCGAGACCACAGCCTGAGCGCCGGCCCGCCGCCGACCGGCCGCACCGGTGGCGATCTCGCCCACCCAGGCCACGAGCTCGGGTTCGTACTCACCGGCGATGGTCCGGTCGACCAGGAATCCGGTGGACGTCTCGGCACGCCCGGCGTCGAGCCCGGCGTACAGACCGTAGAGACACAGCGGAACATCGGGTCGTCGGGTGCGCATCTCGCCGCACACGGCCAGGGCCAGCCGCATAGCCGTGTGCATGGGCACCGAGCAGGCCACGGCGTCGGCCCAGGCCACGACATCGGAGCCGAGGGGGTCCATGGCCAGGTCCACGCAACGCACGTCGTGTCCGGCGCGCCGCAGAGCACCGGCCGGGGAGGCCACATGCAGCGGCTGGTGACCGAGCTCGTAGGTGGACAGCAACAGAACGTGCACCAGGCCACCGTAGTGGCCCTCACCTCTCAGGTCGGAGAACTCACGTCTCCTTCGGAGAACTCACGTCGGCGCGCTGATCCGGATGTCGAGTAGCGCGCGCGCCTGCCGGAGGGCGGCCTCGACCCCAACGGGTGTTTCGCCCCGGGCAAAGACGAAGCCGAGGTAACGGCTCCCCTCGGGCACCGGCTCGACGGCTCGGCCGACGGGGATGGTGATCTGCACGTCGGTGATGCCGGGGACGCGCCCGGCGCGCCGGCCACCGTCGACGCCCTCCAGGATCCCGGCCCGGGGGATGGGCAGCATGAACACACCGGAGGCCCCGTGGCGACGTCGCATCGAGCCGAGCTCCCACCCGAGGGCCTGGGCGATCACCAACTGCTCCAGTGTCCGCCCGGTGGCGAATGTCAAGGTCCGCGCGCACAGGCCGCCGATGGTCCGGGCCGCCACCTCGATCACCACCGCCCGCCCTCCGCTCACCCGTACCTCGGCGTGCACCGGTCCCTGGTGGAGCCCCAGGGCGCGGCAGGCGGCGGCGGTGACGGCCGTGACCGCCTCGAGGTCAGCCGATCCGAGCCGCGACGGGGTCACGTAGATCGACTCTTCGAAGGCGGGACCGTCGAGCGGGTCGGGTTTGTCGAAGACGGCCAGCACGGTCAGCTCCCCGTCGCTGAGCATTCCTTCCACCGCCACCTCCGGTCCGGAGACGAAACGTTCGAGCAGCAACACGGCGTCCTCGTCACCGGTGGCGCAGGCGGTGATCCGCCGCACCCGCTCGACCACCGCCACCGCCTCGGCCGCGGTGTCGGCTCGCAGCACTCCCTGACTGGCCGACAACGTCAGCGGTTTGACCACGCACGGAAGCCCGACGGACCGGGCGAGCCCGGCGATCTCGTCGGGCCCGGCGCCGGCGGCCACGGGGGCGAAGGCCGGTTGGCACACTTCGGCGGCTCCCAGCCGGGAGCGCATCAACAGCTTGTCCCGGGTGCCGGCCACGGCCTCGGGGGAGTTGTGGCGCAGCCCCAGGCGCTCAGACGCCCGGGCGGCCACCACGGCGCCCCGGTCGTCCACGGCCAGCACGGCGTCGAGGGGGGCCACGGCGTCGTGGCCCACGATGGCGGCGGCACCCCCCTCAGGGTCGTCGAGCGCCACCTGCAGGGCCCGGTCTCCCATCTGCTCGCCGAGCACGTGGACCTCGTCGGCCCCGATCACCACCTCCACCCCGAGTGTCCGTGCCCCCTCGAGAAAGTCCGCCACCCGGTACGTGGACGACGGAACGAGGAGGAGAACCCGGGCCATGCCTCTATGATGGACCCCGGAGGTGGCGGCCATGGCCGAGGATGTTGGACTGGCCGGTAATGGCCACACGAGCCCACCGGTGCTGGCGGTCACGCCTGGGGCGCGTGGCGTCGTCCTCGAAGCGCGTGCCCAGGAAGCCGACGCCGACAAGCTGGCCCTCTGGGTCGAGGTCACCGGATCACGGGACACGGCCTACACCTATGACATCTATTTCCAGGTCGCCGCCGACGCCTCGGAGGCCGACTCTCTCGGGGGCGACGACGAGCTCAAGGTGGTCGTCCCCCAGTCCTCGGTGGCCCGCCTCACCGGCGCCCGCCTGGACTGGTCCGACGAGGGCGAGGGCGGCCTTGTCATCTTGAACCCCAACACCCCGCCCCGGGCCGACCTCTTCACCAGCCGTCCGGCCGGTGACCTCACCGGCGACATGGCTCAGAGGGTCCTGGCCGTTCTCGAAGAGCAGGTCAACCCCTCGATCGCCATGCACGGCGGCCGGGCCGATCTGGTGGCCGTCGAGGAGGACATCGTCTACCTGCGGCTGAGCGGAGGCTGTCAGGGATGCGGACTCGCCACCGTCACCCTCTCGCAGGGAATCGAAGTGGCCCTGCGCGACGCTCTGCCCGAGATCGTCTCGGTGGTGGACGTGACCGATCACGCCAGCGGGGCCAACCCCTTCTACGAACCCTCGAAGAAGTAACCGCCGCCTCCGGGCGCCCCCCTTCGTCCGCCTGAGCGCCCCGGCGCGGGTCCGCGACGCCCAGAAGGCCGTCGGTTAGCGTGCGCCCGATATGAACGCCCTCGTCACGGGGGTGAGTGCTGCCGGCGGGCTCGTCCTCGGCGACGGGATCGAGATCCTCGTCCACCGCCTGGGGGAGCGCCGCCCGCTCGACCGACCGTGGTGGCGGTGCGAGGTCTGTGAAGCGCCCCCGACGGGGATCGGCCGGCTGCCCGTCGTCCGGGTCCTCTCCCGTCGCCGGGGCTGCCTCTCCTGCGCGGCGCCGGTCAAACAGTGGTTCCGTCCCGCCGCCCTGGCCGTGGTCAGCGCCCTCGTCCTCGGCGGCTTCGCCGCCCGCTTCGGCGCCGACGTCGTCCTGGCCGCCTACGCCGTCTTCGGGCTCTCCATGCTGGCCATCTCGGCCGTCGACCTCGAGCGCTGGATCATCCCCAACCGCATCATCTATCCCACCCTGGCCCTGCTCGTCCCCCTCTTCGTCCTGGCCTCGGCCGTCGACGACCGCTGGGGCTCGCTCGGTCGGGCCGCCGCCTCGGCCGCCGCCGCCTTCGCCGGCTTCTACCTCCTCCATGTGGCCGTCCCCCGGGGCATGGGCTTCGGCGACGTCCGCCTCTCGGCTGTCATCGGCCTGGCCACCGGCTGGCTCGGCTACGGCCACGCCTTCGTCGCCTTCTTCGCCGGTTTCGTCCTCGGCTCCGTCGTCGGCATCGTGGTCATCGTGGTCACCGGCGGCAACCGCAAATCCCGGATCCCCTTCGGTCCCTTCCTGGCTGCCGGCGCCATCTTCTCCATCATCTGGGGCAACCCGGTGGCCCACGCCCTCTTCCATCGCACGGTCTGAGTCCAACCCGGTCGCCCCCGGCGTCGGCAGGCTCGGGACCCCGGAACACCGGCGGTAGATTGCATGGCGTGCTTCGGTACCTGACCGCGGGCGAGTCTCACGGCAAAGCCCTCGTCGTCATCATGGAGGGCCTCCCGGCCGGCCTCCCCATCACCGTGGGGGAGATCCAGGGCGAACTGGCCCGCCGCCGTCTGGGATTCGGCCGGGGTCCCCGTATGCGTTTCGAGGCCGACGAAGTCACCCTCCTGGCCGGCATCCGCCACGGCCGCACCCTGGGCTCGCCCGTCGCCATCGAGATCGCCAACACCGAATGGCCCAAATGGGAGCAGGAGATGTCGCCGCATCCGGGCCTTCCCTCCAAGCTCCTCACCAAACCGCGTCCCGGCCATGCCGATCTGGCCGGCATGCAGAAATACGGATTCGACGACGCCCGCGACGTCCTCGAACGCGCCTCGGCCCGCGAGACGGCGGCCCGGGTGGCCGCTGGCTGTCTGGCCAAGGCCCTCCTGGCCCACCTCGGTACCGCCGTCCTCAGCCACGTGGTGGCCATCGGCTCCGAACAGGTCGCCAGCGGGGCCCGCCCCCTTCCGGCCGACCTCGACCGGATCGACGGTTCCGACGTCCGCTGCTTCGACCCCGACGCGGAAGCCCGCATGGTGACTGTCATCAAGGCGGCCGCCAAGGAGGGCGACTCCCTCGGAGGAGTCGTCGAAGTCCTCGCCTACGGCGCCCCCGTCGGCCTGGGCAGCCACGTCCACTGGGACCGCCGGCTCGACGGTCTGCTGGCCCAGGCCCTCATGTCGATCCAGGCCATCAAGTACGTGGAGATCGGAGAGGGAGCGTCGGTGGCCACCCGCCGCGGCTCGGACGCCCACGACGCCATCTCCTGGGACGCCGATGCCGGCACCTACGAGCGGGCCACCACCAGGGCCGGCGGCATCGAGGGCGGCATGTCGACCGGCGGCCTCATCGTGGCCCGGCTGGGCATGAAGCCCCTGGCCACCCTCAACCGACCCGTCCTCGGCACCGTCGACGTGGTCACCAAGGAGGCGACCGTCTCGTTCAAAGAACGCACCGACGTCACCGCCGTCCCCGCCATGGGCGTCGTGGCCGAGACCATGGCGGCGCTCGTCTTAGCCTCCGAGATCCTCCGCAAGTTCGGCGGGGACTCCCTGGCCGAGATCGTCCGCAACCATGACAGCTACCTGGCCTCGCTCGCCGGGGGCTCCCCGTCGGCCGCGGTGGCCGGCGGTGGCTGACCGCATCCTCCTCGTCGGCATGATGGGAGCGGGCAAGTCGACGGTGGCCCGCCTCCTGGCGGCCCGCCTGGGCTGGACCTGGCTCGACACCGACACCGAGCTGTCCCGCACCGCCCGCTCCTCGGTCGCCGACCTCTTCGCCCAGGAGGGTGAGTCCCGATTCCGCCACCAGGAGTCCCGGGCCCTTCAGAAGGTCCTCGGCCGCGACGGGCCCCTGGTCGTCTCCGTCGGCGGTGGTGCCGTCCTCGACCAGGCCAACCGCGCCGCCATCGGGGCGGCCGGCACCGTGGTCTGGCTCCGGGCCCGGCCCGACACCCTGTTGGACAGGGTCAGCGACGGCGCCGGTCGTCCCCTTCTCGCCGGTCGCCGACCCGAGGACCGGGCGCACACCCTGCGCGCCCTCGACCGCCAGCGCCGGCCTCTCTACGCCGAAGTGGCCGACCAGATCATCGACGTCGACGGCCTCGACGCCCCCACCGTCACCGACCGCCTCCTTGACGCCGTCGGCCTCGACGCCCCGGGAAGAGGAGTCCATCCGTGACCACCATCTCCGTCGCCCTCGGCGACCGCGCCTACGACGTCGTCGTCGGTCGCGGCGTCCGGTCGCAGCTGGCCGAGCTCCTGCCCCGCGGGGTCGAACGGGTCGCCATCGTCACCCAGGAGGCCATCGACGTCGACGTCGATCCCGGCGTCGCCTACGACGTCTTCTTCGTCCCCGCCGGCGAGGGGGCGAAAACCCTCTCCCAGGTGGAGGAACTCTGTCGGGCCTTCTCCCGGGCCGGACTGGCCCGGTCCGATGCCGTCGTCGCCGTGGGCGGCGGTGTGGTCTGCGACCTCGCCGGTTTCGCCGCCGCCGTCTTCCTCCGCGGCGTCGCCTACGTCACCGTGGCCACCACCCTCCTGGCCCAGGTGGACGCGGCCATCGGGGGAAAGACGGGCGTCAACCTGCCGGAGGGCAAGAACCTGGTCGGCGCCTTCTGGCAGCCGTCGGCCGTCCTCTGCGACGTCGAAGCCCTCTCCACCCTGCCCGCCCGGGAGTGGGCCTCGGGCCGCGGCGAGATGGCCAAGTACGCCTTCCTCTCCACCGCCCTCCCCGACGCCCCCGCCACACCGCTGCTCGATCTGACCCTCGAGGAACAGGTGGCCCGCTGTGTGGCCATCAAGGCGGCCATCGTCTCGGCCGACGAGCGGGAGTCGGACCGCCGCATGATCCTCAACTACGGCCACACCCTGGCCCACGCCCTGGAGGCCGCCGCCTTCGGTCCCGACGCCCGCTGGGACCTCCGCCACGGGGAGGCGGTGGCCGTCGGCCTCGTCTTCGCCGCCCAGCTGGCCCACCGCCTGGGCCGGATCGACGAGGCCCGGGTGGCTCTGCATCGCAAGGTGGTGGCCGGCTTCGATCTCTCGGCCGACCTGCCCACCGGAGCCTCGGCCGGCGAGCTCCTCGGCTTCATGGCCCGGGACAAGAAGGCCCGCCACGATCTGACCTTCGTCCTCGACGGCCCCGACGGGGTGGAGCCCGTCCACGGTGTCTCGCCGACGGATGTCTCCGCCGTCCTCACCGAGATGGGATCGGCCCCGTGAGCCCGCCGCTGCTGCTTCTGCTGTCGGGACCGAACCTCGATCTCCTCGGGGAACGGGAGCCCGCCATCTACGGCACCGACACCCTGGCCGATCATGTCGCCGCCGCCACCTCGGCGGCCCTGGCCGCCGGCCTCGCCCTCGAACACCGCCAGACCAATCACGAGGGAGAGCTGATCGAGCTCGTCCACGGGGCCCGCGGCCGCGCCGCCGCTCTGGTGGTGAACGCCGGGGCGCTCACCCACTACTCCTGGGCCCTCCATGACGCCCTGGCCAGTTTCGAAGGACCGGTCGTCGAACTCCATCTCTCGAACCCGGCGGCCCGTGAACCCTTTCGCCACACGTCGGTGGTCGCTGCCGTGGCCGACGGTTCCATCGCCGGATTCGGGGGTCTCGGCTACGTCCTGGCCGTCCAGGCGGTGGCCCGGCTCCTGGCCGCCCCCGGCCCGGCCACCCCGTGACCACCCACCAGGTGACCACCCACGAGACAGGCGCCGGCAGCGGGGGGGGGACACCGACGGACCTGCCGGCCATGGACGTCACCGGCCGTCTGGCCCGGCTCCGCCGCTGCCTCTCCGACGCCGGCGCCGACGCCCTCCTCGTCACCACCCTGCGGAACCTCCGCTACCTGACCGGCTTCACCGGTTCGGCCGGGCTCCTGCTCGTCACCGCCGACGAGACCCTGCTCGCCACCGACGGCCGCTACCGGACCCAGGCGGCCGAGCAACTGCAGGCCGCCGGCCTAGCCGAATCGGTCAGCCTGGCCATCGGCGGCGCCCAGCTCCAACGCGACGCCATCGTCGCCCTGGCCACCGACCCCCGCACCCGCACCACCGGTACCACCGGCAGCCGCCTCGGCCTCGAGGCCGAGAACATCACCTGGGCTGCCCAGCGTCGCTGGTCGGACGTCCTCGCCGACACCGAGCTGGTTCCCCTGGCCGGCGTCGTCGAAACCCTCCGCCAGGTGAAAGACGCCGGCGAGCTGGCCCGTATGGCCCGCGCCGCGGCCATCGCCGACGCGGCGCTGGCCGAGGTCCTGGGCCTCCTGGCCGACGGCCGGACGGAGCAACAGGTGGCCCTCGCCCTCGACACGGCCATGCGCCGGCTCGGGTCCGAAGACCGGGCCTTCGAGACCATCGTGGCCTCGGGACCGAACGCGGCCAAGCCCCACGCCCGGCCGTCGGACCGACCCATCGAGACCGGGGACCCGGTCGTCATCGACTTCGGCGCCACCTTCGACGGCTACCGCTCGGACATGACCCGCACCTTCTGCGTGGGAGGAGAGCCCTCACCGGAGCTCGCCCGTCTCTTCACCGTGGTGGCCGAGGCCCAGGCGGCCGGTGTCGCCGCCGTGGCCGCCGGTGTGGTCACCGGCGACATCGACAAGGCCTGTCGCGACCACATCGCCGCGTCGGGATACGCCTCGGCCTTCGAGCACGGCACCGGTCACGGCGTCGGTCTCGACATCCACGAGGCTCCGGCCGTCGGCCAGGGGTCGACTGCTATCCTCACGCCCGGCGTCGTCGTCACCGTCGAGCCGGGCATCTACCTCGCCGGCCTGGGCGGTGTCCGTATCGAGGACACTGTCGTGGTGACCGACCAGGGTTGTCACCCCCTCACGGGCTTTCCAAAGGACATCGCTGCCTGATGGCTGTCACCACCTCCGATCTGCGCAACGGCATGAGCATCGTCATCCCCGAAGGTCTCTTCTCCGTCGTCGAGTTCCAACATGTGAAGCCGGGCAAGGGCGGCGCCTTCGTCCGGACCAAGCTCAAGAACGTCCGTACCGGGGCGGTCATCGAACGGACCTTCCGCGCCGGCGAGCACGTGGAGCAGGCCATGGTGGACAAGCGCGAGATGCAGTACCTCTACCGCGACGGCAACGACTACGTCTTCATGGACAACGTCTCCTACGACCAGGTCCAGGTCAGTCCCGAGAACCTCGGTGACGCCACCCAGTACGTGAAGGAGGGCGACTCCGCCGTCCTCCAGATGTACAACGAGGAGATCGTGGGTGTGGAGTTGCCGGCCGCCGTCGAACTGACGGTGGCCGAGACCGAGCCCGGGGTCCAGGGCGACCGGGTCTCGGGGGCCCGTAAGCCGGCCACCTTGGAGACCGGCCTCGTTCTCCAGGTGCCCCTCTTCGTCAATCCGGGCGAGCGCATCAAGGTGGACACCCGGACAGGCGAATACATCACCCGGGCCTAGGGCACCGGCCGCCGTGCCCGAGGAGGGGCCGCGTCACGAGGCCCGCGAGCATGCCCTGGCGCTGCTCTACGAGGCGGAGATGAAGCAGTCGTCGCTGCCCGACGTCATGGCCGCCCTGGCCGTCACCCCCGATCCCTACACCGCCGCCCTCGTCGCCGCCGTCGCCGACGACGCCTCGCGGATCGACGCCCTGGTCTCGTCGGCCGCCGTGGGCTGGCAGCTCGAGCGCATGCCGGTGGTGGACCGGACCATCCTCCGCCTGGCCACCGCCGAGCTCCTGGCCGGCCCCGACGTCCCCACCGCGGTGGTCATCGACGAGGCCGTCGAGCTGGCCAAGCAGTACTCCACCGAACAGTCGGGCAAGTTCGTGAACGGCGTCCTCTCCACCATCGCCGGCCAGGTCCGTCCCTAAATTCCCGAAATACCCAAATTCCCGAAATACCCGACCCTCGACATAACATATATGTTCTATGCTTTCACCCATGATAAGCGGCGACCTGATTCGTGAAGCTCGACTCCGAGCGAACCTCACCCAGGCAGATCTCGGGGAACGCCTCGGCAAGCCGCAGTCAGCCATCGCCCGATGGGAGCGAGGTCAGGTCCAGCCGAGCCTCGAAACGTTGCGCGAGGTGGTGCGAGCTTGCGGGCTCGACCTCACCTTTCACCTGTCGACGTTCGACGACTCGAACACCACCATCATCGATCAGCATCTCGCCATGACGCCGGCACAGCGTTTCACCGATCTCCTGGCGCGTGTCCGCTTCCACGAACAACTCGAGGTTCGAAGAGACGCCGCTCGTGGCTGAACCCATTCCCTACCGGCCCGACGACATCCTCGAAGTCCTCGAGCGTCACGGCGTTCGTTACGTCGTCATCGGCGGCTTTGCCGCCGAGATTCGTGGATCTCCCTATTTCACCCGTGATGTGGACGTCACACCGGCTCGAAACCGTGAGAACTTCGTGAACCTGGCCGCCGCGCTCAGGGAACTCGAGGCGAAGCTTCGAATTCCTGACCTGAACGAGCCGCTCGAGGTGCCTCTCGACGAGCGCTCTTTCGATCAGGGCACCACTTGGACCTACGTCACGAAACATGGAAACTTCGATGTCGCGCTCCTGCCCGACGGAACCCAGGGCTACGACGATCTCCGCCGTGGCGCCACGCGGGAGCGCATCACGGACCGCCTCGAGGTGCCTGTCGCCTCACTCGCCGACGTTATCCGCTCCAAAGAGGCCGCCGGTCGCGAGAAGGACCGTGCCGTACTCCCCATCCTCCGTCAGGTCCTCGAGCGGTCGCGCCATCGGGATCGGGAAGGGCCCGGGCTCGAGCTCTGAACCAGCCGTCGCCGTTGCCATCACCAGACGTGCCGGCGTCGATCGACATGACCATCGCCGGTGCTAGTCTTTCCCGAACCGTGAAGCGGGTCCTGAGAGGCCCAGACGGAATGTGAAGGAGCCCTTCGTGGCCGAAAGAGAACGCAGGCTGACCCCACCGCGCGGTGGGGTCTTTGTTCCTCGGGTACAGGTCCTGGCTCCGGAGGACGTCCAGCGGGCCATCACCCGGATCGCCCACGAGATCGTCGAACGCAACCGGGGCCTCGACGACGTCGTGGTGATCGGCCTGCAGACCGGCGGCGTCCCCCTGGCCTTCCGCCTGGCCCAGGTCCTGGAGGAGATGGAGGCCACCACCGTGGCGGTGGGCATGCTCGACGTCGCCTTCTACCGCGACGACATCGGCATCCGCCCCGTTCTGGCCGAAGCCATCACCGCCATCCCCTGCGACCTGGCCGGCCAGTTGGTGATCCTGGTGGACGACGTCCTGTTCACCGGCCGGACGGTCCGCGCCGCCCTGAACGCCCTGGCCGACTACGGCCGGGCCCGGGCCGTCCAGCTGGCCGTCATGGTCGACCGCGGCCACCGGGAGCTTCCCGTCCGGCCCGACTACGTGGGCAAGAACATGCCCACCCGGCTCGACGAACAGGTCGATGTCAGCCTCGATGGTGTCGTCCTCGGCGACGTCGTCGCCCGATGACCCCTCCCTCCGCGCCCCCGGCGGTCGACGAGTTGAAACCGCCGCCGCCGTCCCACGCCGGCCGCCATCTCCTGTCGATCAGCGATCTGGGCGCCGAGGGCATCGAAGAGGTCCTCCGTGTCTCCGACGCCTTCGTGGAGGTGGCCAGCCGGCCCATTCCCAAGGTTCCGGCCCTCCGGGGCCGGACGGTGGTCACCTTGTTCGCCGAGGAGTCGACTCGGACGCGGTTGTCGTTCGAGACGGCGGCCAAGCGGTTGTCGGCCGATGTCCTCTCCTTCGCCGTGGCCTCGTCATCGGTCAAGAAGGGCGAGTCCCTGCGCGACACGGTGGAGACGGTGGCCGCCATGGGCGTGGACGCCTTCATCGTCCGCCATGGCGCGGCCGGGGCCCCGGCCCAGGTGGCCCGCTGGGTGGATGCGGCGGTCATCAACGCCGGCGACGGCTGGCACGAGCACCCCACCCAGGCGCTTCTCGACTGCTACACGATCCGCCAGGTCCTGGCCGAACGGGCCGGCCGACCGGTGGGCGAGTCCGGGCTGAAGGACTTCGCCGGCCTCCGGGTGGCCATCGTGGGCGACATCGCCCACAGCCGGGTGGCCCGGTCCGGAGTACTCGCCCTGGCCGCCCTGGGCGCCGAGGTCACCCTGGTGGCGCCGGGCAGCCTCGTCCCGCCCTCGCTCGAGGGATGGCCGGTGACCGGGGTCTCCCACGACCTCGACGCCGTCCTGCCCCACATGGACGTCTGCTACCTCCTGCGCCTCCAGACCGAGCGCGGCGCCGGCCGGTTCCTCCCTTCGGTCCGTGAATACACCGCCGGCTACGGCCTCACCGTCCGCCGGGCCGGCCTCCTGGCCGAGGGCGCGCTGGTCATGCACCCGGGGCCGATGAACCGCGGCGTCGAGATCGCCGACGAGGTGGCCGATCTGCCGCGCTCGCTCGTCCTGCGCCAGGTGGCCAACGGCGTGGCCGTCCGCATGGCCGTCCTCTTCCTCCTCCTCGGTCAGGTGGTGGCCGCCGACGCCGCCGGCGTCGTCGCCGATCTGGGTCCCGGCGATCTGGGTCAACCACTGGCCGCCGCCGATGGCTGAGCGCCGCCTCATCGCCGGGGCCGGCACCGGCGCAGTGTTCGTCCGTGGCGGCACCGTCGTCGACGAAACGGGAGAGCGCCGGGCCGACGTGCTCATCAGCGACGGCCAGGTCACGGCCGTCGGTCCCGATCTCGAGGTCCCGGCCAAGGCGACCGTCCTCGATGCCGGAGGTTGCCTCGTCACCCCGGGCCTGGTCGATATCCACACCCATCTGCGCCAGCCGGGTGGGGAGGAGGCGGAGACGGTGGAGACGGCCTCGCGCGCCGCGGCGCTCGGTGGCTACACGGCCGTGCTGGCCATGCCCAACACCGACCCGCCCATCGATTCGGCCGCCGTCGCCCGGGAGGTGCTCGCCCTCGGGGAGTCCGCCCTCTGCCACGTGGCCGTGGCCGGGGCCATCACGGTGGGCCGGGCCGGGGAGTGTCTGGCTCCGATGGGGGAGCTCGCCGCCCTCGGGGTCACCATGTTCACCGACGATGGCACCGGGGTGCAGGACGCCGGTGTCATGCGCCGCGCCCTCGAATACGCCCGGGGCCTCGGGGTGACCCTCGGCCAGCACTGTGAGGACGCCACCCTGGCCGCCGGCGGCCACATGCACGAGGGAGCCTGGTCGAGCCGGCTGGGCGTCCCCGGTGTTCCCGCCGCGGCCGAGGAGCTCATGGTGGCGCGCGACATCATGCTGGCCCGCCTGACCGCAGGCCGTGTCCACTTTCTGCACCTGTCGACGGCCGGCTCGGTGGCCCTGGTGGCCCGGGCCAAAGCCGAGGGACTGGACGTCACAGCCGAGGTGGCGCCGCACCATCTGGCGCTCACCGACGGTGAGCTGGCCGGATACGACGCCGTTTTCAAGGTGAATCCACCCCTGCGCACCGAGGTCGACCTGGCCGCCGTCCGCGCCGGTTGCGCGGCGGGCACCATCGACGCCGTGGCCACCGATCACGCTCCCCATCCGCCGGAGGCGAAGGAGGGACCGCTCGACGTGGCCGCCCCCGGCATGCTCGGCCTGGAGACGGCACTGGCCGTGACCCTGGCGGCGCTGTCAGCCGGCGCCGCCGGGGAGTCGAGGAAGAGCAAGGCGCCGATGTCGTTCGCCGAGGTCATCGCCCTCTTGTCCTGGCGCCCGGCGCGCATCGCCCACCTCGGCGTCGACCAGGGTGGCGACCAGGGGGGACCGATCGCCGTCGACGGGCCGGCCAACATCTGCGTCGTCGATCCCTCCGAACGCTGGGAGGTCGATCCCGACAAACTGGCCAGTCGCAGCCGCAACACGCCCTGGGGGGGCCGGATGCTCACCGGCAAGGTCCGCCATACCGTCTTCCGCGGCGAAGCCGTCGTGATCGACGCCGAGGCGCAACGGTGAGCTTCCCCACCGGCCGGACGCCGGCTCTGCTCGTGCTGGCCGACGGTGAAGTCTTCGAAGGCGAGGCCGTCGGTGCGATCCCGACCGACGGCGTGGCCACCGGTGAGCTGGTCTTCAACACCGTGCTCTCGGGCTACCAGGAGGTGATCACCGATCCCAGCTACGCCGGCCAGGTGATCGCCTTCACCTACCCGCACATCGGCAACTACGGCGTCACGGCCGACGACGACGAGGCGGCCCGGCCCTGGTGCCGCGGTGTCGTTCTCCGTGACCTGGTCGACCGCCCGTCCAACTGGCGGGCCACGGGGTCATTGGAGGACATGCTCGTCCGTCACGGCGTCGCTGGCATCACCGGCATCGACACCCGGCGCCTCACCCGACACATCCGCGACGACGGGGCCATGGGCTGCGCCTTCGGCACCGCCGCCGAGGGGACCTTGCGCACCGCGGCCCGGGCCGAGCCGGGGACGACGGGGTGTGATCTCGTCTCCCAGGTGACCACACCGGTGCCCTACACGAGGGGATCAGGACCCCGGCGCATCGTCGCCTACGACTTCGGCGTGAAGGAGACCATGCTCCGTCAACTGGCCTCCGATGCACAGGTCACCGTGGTCCCGGCCACCTTCCCGGCCGACGACGCCCTGGCCCTCGAACCCGACGGCGTCTTTCTGTCCAACGGTCCCGGCGACCCCGCCGCCCTGGGCGGACAGGTGGCCATCATCGCCGACCTGCTCGGTCGGGTCCCGGTCTTCGGCATCTGTCTGGGCCACCAACTCCTCGGCTCCGCCCTGGGGGCGCGGACCTTCAAGCTGCCCTTCGGTCACCACGGCGGCAACCATCCGGTGAAGCACATGGCCAGTGGCCACGTGGAGATCACCAGCCAGAACCACAGCTACGCCGTGGACGCCGCCTCACTGCCCACATCGGGCCCCGATGCCACCGAGCTGACCCACGTCAATCTGAATGACGGGGTCGTCGAGGGCTTCCGCTGCACCTCGGTGGCCGCCTTCAGCGTCCAGTACCACCCCGAGGCGGGGCCGGGACCACACGACGCCCGCTATCTCTTCGCCGACTTCCGGGCCCTCATGAACGGCGGGCCCTCATGAACGGCGGGCCCTCATGAACGGGACGTGTCCCTGATGCCCCGGCGGACCGACATCGAGACGATCCTGGTGATCGGCTCGGGCCCCATCGTGATCGGCCAGGCGTGTGAATTCGACTACTCGGGGACGCAGGCGTGCCGTGTCCTGCGGGCCGAGGGTTACCGGGTGGTGTTGGCCAACTCGAATCCGGCCACCATCATGACCGATCCCGAACTGGCCGACCGCACCTATGTCGAGCCTCTGGACGCCGACACGCTGACGGCCATCGTGGAGCGCGAGCGGCCCGACGCGTTGCTGCCCACACTGGGGGGACAGACGGGGCTCAACCTGGCCATGGCCCTCGTCGAACGCGGTGTGCTCGACCGCTACGGGGTGGAACTGATCGGTGCCAATGCCGAGGCCATCCGCACGGCCGAGGACCGGGACATGTTCAAGTCGGCCATGGAGGGCATCGGGCTCGAGGTGCCGTCCTCGGGCTTCGCCCTGTCCCTCGACGAGGCGATGGCCGTGGGGGAGCGGATCGGCTTTCCCCTCATGATCCGCCCGAGCTTCATCCTCGGCGGTGCCGGCACCGGCACGGCCGAGGACCGGCTGCAGCTGGCCCGGGTGGCCGCCGAAGGACTGGCCGCCAGTCCCATCTCGCAGATCCTCATCGAACGGTCCATCGCCGGGTGGAAGGAGTACGAGCTCGAGGTCATGCGCGACCGGGTGGACAACTGCGTCGTCGTCTGCTCCATCGAGAATCTCGACCCCATGGGTGTGCACACCGGGGACTCGATCACCGTGGCCCCGGCCCAGACACTGTCCGACGTGGAGTACCAGGCCATGCGCGACGACGCCTTCGCCTGCATCCGCCGGGTGGGAGTCGAGACCGGTGGCTCGAACATCCAGTTCGCGGTGGATCCCACGAGCGGCCGGCGTCTCGTCATCGAGATGAACCCCCGGGTGTCGCGCTCCTCGGCGCTGGCCTCGAAGGCCACCGGCTTTCCCATCGCCAAGATCGCGGCGCGCCTGGCCGTGGGGTACACCCTCGACGAGATCACCAACGACATCACCGGTGCCACCCCGGTCAGCTTCGAGCCGACCATCGATTACGTGGTGACGAAGATCCCGCGTTGGGCCTTCGAGAAACTGCCCGGCGTCACCGACCGTCTGGGAACGCGGATGCAGTCGGTCGGGGAGGTGATGGCCATCGGTCGGACCTTCCCGGAATCGCTACAGAAGGCCATCCGCTCGCTCGAGCAGGGTCGGAGCGGGCTGAACGCCGACCCGGCGGAGGCCGCCTACGACCTGATCGACGACGACGAGCTGGTGGCGCGGTCGTGTGAGCCGACCCCCGAACGGGTCTTCCAGCTGGAGACGGCGCTGCGCCGGGGCATCACGGCCGACACCCTGGCCGCCGCCACCGGAGTCGATCCCTGGTTCCTCGATCAACTGGCCATGATCACGGCCGCCCGCGGTCACCTCGAAAGGCGGCGGACGCCCGCCGATCTCGATCGCCGAACGTGGCGCGCCGTCAAGCGCCTGGGCTTCTCCGACGCCCAGATCGCCTACCTTCTGAACAGCCGGCGCCCCGAGGAGACAGCCCCCGACGACCGTGGAGAACCGGTGACCGAGAGCGCCGTGCGCGCCGGCCGGCTGGCCGCCGGCGTGCGGGCCACGTTCAAGACCGTCGACACCTGCGGGGCCGAGTTCGAAGCCCACACCCCGTATCACTACGCCACCTACGAAGACGAGGACGAAGTGCGTCCGGCCACCCGTCCCCGGGTGGTCATCCTCGGTTCGGGTCCGAACCGCATCGGCCAGGGGATCGAGTTCGACTACTGCTGCGTCCACGCCTCCATGGCGCTGCGGCAGGCGGGATTCGAGACGGTCATGGTCAACTGCAACCCCGAGACCGTTTCCACCGACTACGACACCTCGGACCGGCTCTACTTCGAACCGCTCACCGCCGAAGACGTCACCAACGTCCTCGAGGCCGAGATCGCCGCCGGTTCCGGCCCGGGCGGCGCCCCCGTCGTCGGTGTGATCGTCTCCCTCGGCGGCCAGACTCCTCTCAAGCTGGCCCACGCCATCGATCCCGCCCTCGTCCTCGGGACGAGCCCGCGGTCGATCGACCTGGCCGAGGATCGCGAGCAGTGGAACGGCTTGTGCGAACAGCTCGGCATCCCGCAGCCGCCCGGGGGGACGGCGGTGACGGTGGAGGACGCACTGACGGTGGCCCGCAAAGTGGGCTACCCGGTTCTCGTCCGCCCCAGTTACGTGCTCGGGGGCCGGGCCATGGAGATCGTCTACGACGACGAGCGGCTCGAGCGGGTGGTGGGGGAGCTCGGCGTGTCGCTGGCGCGCGAGGGCGGTGTCTCGGCCGAGCGGCCCGTCCTGGTGGACCGGTTCTTGGAAGACGCCGTCGAGGTCGACGTGGACTCGGTCCGCGACCACACCGGCGAGGTCCTCATCGCCGGCGTCATGGAGCACGTAGAGGAGGCCGGCGTGCATTCGGGCGACTCGGCCTGTGCCCTTCCGCCGCAGACGCTGGGCGACGATGTCGTCGCCGTCCTCGAAGGCCACACCCGGGCCATCGCCGACGCGCTGTCGGTGGTGGGACTGTTGAACGTCCAGTACGCGGTGAAGGAGGGACAGGTCTTCGTGATCGAAGCCAATCCTCGTGCCTCGCGGACGGTGCCCTTCGTGGCCAAGGCCACCGGCGTGCCCGTAGCCATGATCGCGGCGCGGGTCATGACCGGCTCGACCCTGGCCGCGCTTCGCACCGAAGGGCTCCTGCGTCCCCCCACGGGCGGAGGCTGGGTCAGTGTCAAAGAAGCCGTCTTACCCTTCGGCCGCTTTCCCGGTGTGGACACCCTCCTCGGCCCCGAGATGCGGTCGACGGGTGAGGTGATGGGCGTGGGTACCACCTTCGGACTGGCTTTCGCCAAGAGCCAGATCGCGGTGGGCACGCCGTTGCCGGCCGAGGGCACGGTCTTTCTGTCGTTGGCCGACCGCGACAAGGCGGTGGGACTGGAAGCGGCCCGGCGCTTCGCCGCACTCGGTCTCACCCTGGTGGCCACCTCGGGTACGGCGGCGTTCCTCGAGTCCAACGGTGTACCGGTGGCCACGGTGGTGGCCAAGGTGGGCGAATCGGGAGCGGCCGACGCCGTCGACCTGATCGCCACCGGTCGGGTGCAGTTGGTGGTGAACACGCCGCGCGGTCGCGGGCCGCGGGCCGACGGTCTGCACATCCGTTCTGCTGCGCTCGCCCATCTCGTCCCCTGTCTCACCACCGTGGCCGCGGCGCGCGCCGCCGCCGCCGGTATGGCCGACTGGCGCGATCACGGGATGTCCGTCGTCTCGCTGCAGGAAATGCATCAGTGAAACTCCTGCCGCTGCGTCACGTCGACCTGCGGACGCACGTGGGCTCGGTGGCGCTGCCGAATCCGGTGCTCACGGCGTCGGGTACGGCCGGTCACGGCGCCGAGCTGGGCGCCTACATCGATCTCGCCTCTCTGGGCGCGGTGGTGGTGAAGTCTTTGGCCGCCGAGCCCTGGGCCGGGAATCCGGCACCGCGTGTGCACGAGACACCGGCCGGCATGCTCAACTCCGTCGGCCTCCAGGGTCCCGGCGTCAGTCGTTGGGTGGAACAGGAGCTGCCGGCGCTCGTCAACCGCGGGGCACGGGTGGTGGCCAGCATCTGGGGCCGGCGGGTGGAGGACTTCGCCCGGGCCGCCGCGCTTCTCACCGGGGCGCCGGGTGTGGTGGCCGTCGAGGTCAATGTGAGCTGTCCGAACCTCGACGACCGCAGCCGGATGTTCGCCCATTCGGCGGTGGCCACGGCCGACGCCGTGGCCGCCACGGCGGTCTGCGGTCTGCCGCGTTGGGTCAAGCTCAGTGCCAACGTGGCCGACCTGGTCGACATCGCCGGGGCGGCCATGACCGGCGGGGCGGAGACGCTGGTGCTCATAAACACCCTGCTCGGGATGGCTATCGATCCCCGCCGCGGCACCTATCGGCTCGGTTCGGGCGCCGGCGGCGGGGGCCTTTCCGGCCCCGCCATCCGACCGGTCGCCGTCCGTGCCGTCCACGACTGCCGGGCCGCTTTTCCGGCCGTGGGCATCGTCGGGGTCGGCGGTGTGACCCGCGGTGTCGACGCCGTGGAGATGCTCATGGCCGGTGCCGACGCCGTCGAGGTGGGCACGGCGACGTTCCGCGAGCCGCGCGCCCCCATCCAGGTTCTGACCGGCCTTCAGCGCTGGTGCCGATGGAACGAGGTCGCACGCGTCCGCAGCATCGTCGGCGTCGTCCACCGACGTCCGGCCGAGCCTCACCGTGACCGCACGTCACCCGACAGCGCGCCGTCGACCACGGTCGAGGACCATGGCTGACGTGGGCGAGCGTCTGGCCCTGGCGCTCGACATGGACGACCTGGTCGCCGCGTTGCGGCTGGCGCGGCGCGTACGGCCGTGGTTCGGCGTGGCCAAGGTCGGCCTCGAACTCTTCAGCGCCGAAGGTCCCGAGGCCGTCGTGGCCCTGAAGGCCGAGGGCTACCGGGTCTTTCTCGATCTGAAGCTGCACGACATCCCCACCACCGTGAACCGGGCGGCGCGGGTGATCGGGGGAATGGGCGTGGCCTACACCACGGTGCACACGGCCGGGGGTGCGGCCATGGTGAGCGCCGCCGTCGAAGGCATGGCCGCGGGCGCCAGTGCCGCCGGGGTGGCCGCGCCGAGCGTGCTCGGGGTGACGGTTCTGACGAGTGAGGTCGACGCGCCGGCCCACGTGCTTCGCGACCGAGCGGCGCTGGCCGCCGCCGCCGGATGCGCGGGAGTGGTCTGCGCCGCCACCGATCTGGCCGAGATCCGCCGGGCCTCCTCGGCGCTCATCACGGTGGTGCCCGGCATCCGACCGGCGGGGGTGGCCGCCGACGACCAGGCCCGGGCCGCCTCCCCGGGTGCCGCCATCGGGGCGGGGGCCGACATTCTGGTGATCGGTCGGGCGGTGTCGGGGGCCTCCGATCCCGAAGGGGTGGCCGGCGCGATAGCAGAGGAAGTGGGGACGGCTGTCCAGGCACGAGGGTGAAGCCTGCGCACGACGGCGCTATGGTGGCCGACATGCCTCAACCTCCTGCACTCACCCCGGAGCAGCGCCAGGCGGCGCTCGACAAGGCCGCCCGGGTCCGCCGCGAGCGGGCCGAGGTGAAAGAGAAGCTGAAGATGAAAAGCATCAGCCTGCCCGAGCTTCTCAAGCGGGCGGAAGAGGACGAGACCGTGGGCAAGATGAAAGTGCTCTCGGTGCTCGAGTCCCTCCCCGGCTTGGGCAAGGTCAAGGCCCGCCGGCTGATGGAGACGGTGGGGATCAGCGAGAGCCGCCGGCTCCAGGGTCTGGGTGTCAACCAGCGCGAGGCTCTGATCGCCCACATAGGGAACTCCTGATCCTCGTCCTTTCGGGGCCGGGCGGGGCGGGGAAGGGCACCGTCGCCGCGCGGCTCATCGAACGCGACCGCAGGTTGTGGTTGAGCCGGTCATGGACGACGCGGGCCCGGCGACCGGGGGAATCCGACCAGGCCTACGAATTCGTCGACCGCTCCCGGTTCGAGAAGCACGCCGCCGACGGAGGATTTCTCGAATGGGCCGAGTTCCTCGGGAACCTCTACGGCACCCCCCATCCGGTGCCCCCTCCGGGACGTGACGTGCTGCTCGAGATCGACCTGCAGGGGGCGGCCCAGGTCCGGGCCCGGGATCCCGAGGCGCTGATCGTGCTGTTGCTGCCCCCCTCGCCGGAGATCCAGGCCGAGCGGCTGCGCAAGCGTGGCGACAACGAGGCCGAGGTGACCCGCCGGCTGGAGACGGGAGCTCGGGAGGAGAAGATCGGCCGGGCGCTCACCGACCATGTGGTGGTGAACGAGGACGTCGATCAGGCCGTGGCCGAGGTGGCCGGTATACTGCAGAGCCACCGCCGAGCTGGCCCGGAGTCTCCGGGCCGCGCCCCCCGTGGAGGAGCCTGATGGCCCAACGCCGCAATACCCTCATGGATCCGCCGATCGAGGACCTTCTCGACAAGGTCGACTCGAAGTTCACTCTGGTGGCTCTGTCGGCCAAGCGGGCCCGGCAGATCAACTCGTACTACAACCAGCTGGGCGAGGGTCTCGGCATGGTGGTACCGCCGCAGGTGACCTCGGTCTCGGGCAAGCCGCTGACCATCGCCTTCGAGGAGATCTCGGCCGGCAAGGCCACGTACCACCGGTTGGAGCCGGGCGAAGAGGTCGAAGGGCTCGACGGGACGCTCGTGGTCACCGCCGCCGAGGCCGCCGCCGCCGAGGCCGCCGCCGTTCTGGGGACGGCGTCGACCGAGCCGGTGGACCTGGGGATCCTCGACATCACGCCGGCCGTGGACGCCAGCGCCGACGACAGCGCCGACGAGAGCAGCGCCACCGACGACAGCACCGCCACCGACGACAGCAGCGCCACCGACGACAGCACCGAGGCGTAGTCCCCGGCCGGGTAGGACGGGCGGAGGACCGGGCCCGGGGACCGGGTTCGGCGAACAGTGTCGGCGAACGGTGTCGGTGAGCCAGGGAGCGCCATGAGCACCTCGATCGAGGGTCGGCGGATCGTTCTGGGGATCACCGGGGGGATCGCCGCCTACAAGGCCGTCGAGGTCTGCCGGCAGTTGGTGGACGCCGGTGCCCACGTGGTGCCGGTGATGACCGACGACGCCACCCGCTTCGTGGGTGAGGTGACGTTCTCGGCCCTGGCCTCGGAGCCGGTGAAGCGGAGCCTCTGGAGCGAGGCCGACCCCATCCCGCACACGCGTCTGGGGCAGACGGCCGAGCTGATCCTGGTGGCCCCGGCCACCGCCCGGTTCCTCGGGTGCTACGCGGCCGGGATCTCCGACGGCCTGCTCTTGGCCACCGTCCTCGCCAGCCGGGCGCCGGTGATCGTGTGCCCGGCCATGCACAGCGAGATGTGGGAGCACCCCGCCGTCCAGGAGAACCTGGCCACCCTGGCCCGACGGGGCGTGGTCGTCGTGCCGCCCGGTGACGGCCCGCTGGCCGGGGGCGACGCCGGCCCGGGACGGCTGGCCGAGCCCGGGGAGATCGTGGCCGTGGCCACGGCCGTGCTCGAGGGGCGGAGACCCCAGACGTCGCTGCCGAGGCTCCGCGATCTGGAGGGCCGGCGGCTGGTGGTGAGTGCCGGTGGCACCCGGGAGCCCATCGACCCCGTCCGCTTCATCTCCAACCGGTCCTCGGGAAAACAGGGCCACGCCCTGGCCCGGGCGGCCGCCGACAGAGGCGCCGAGGTCGTGCTCGTCACCACCACCAACCGGCCGGCTCCGGCCGGGGCCACGGTGGTCCGGGTGGACACCGCCGCGTCCATGGAGGCGGCCATGCTCGAGCATGCGGCCGGGGCCGACATCGTGATCATGGCCGCCGCCGTGGCCGACTTCCGGCCCAAGCGGCCGGCCGAGACCAAGCTGTCCAAGGCCGACGGGCTGCCCGACATCCTGCTCGAGCCCACGCCCGACATCCTGCTCGAGCTGGGCCGACGACGACGGCCGGGCCAGGTGCTGGTGGGCTTCGCCGCCGAGACGGGCGAGGCGGCGGACCGCGCCGCGGCCAAATTGGCGGCCAAGGGGGTCGACCTGATGGTGGCCAACGACGTCTCGGCCGCCGGGGTCGGTTTCGACCACGACACCAATGCGGTGACCATCGTGGGCCGGGACGGCAGCCGCCGGGAGGTGGAGCTGTCGTCGAAGCGGCAGGTGGCCGACGCCGTGTTGGACAGTGTGGCCGGGTGCCTTGACTAGGGTGATCAGCGGCCCGGGTGCCCCCGGCGTCGTCCCCATCTCCCGCTAGTTCGAGCCCCCGAGGAGCGAGACGTGAGTACGCGGCACACCTTCACATCGGAGTCGGTGACCGAGGGTCACCCCGACAAGATGGCGGACCAGATCTCCGACGCCGTCCTCGACGCCGTCATCACCGAGGACACGAGGGCCCGGGTGGCCTGCGAGACCCTGCTGACCACGGGGCTGGTGGTGGTGGCGGGGGAGATCTCCACCGACTGCTACGTCGACATCCCCACCCTGGTGCGCGAGGTGGTCTGCGACATCGGGTACGACACCGACGCCCACGGCTTCAACGGCCGGACCTGCGGGGTGATGGTGGCCCTCGACGCGCAGTCTCCCGACATCGCCCAGGGGGTGACGGCCGCCCAGGAGCTGCGGACGGGGTCGGGGGGCGAGGACCAGTTGAACGCCCAGGGGGCGGGCGACCAGGGGATGATGTTCGGCTACGCCTGCGACGAAACGCCCGACCTGATGCCCCTGCCCATCTGGCTGGCCCACCGGTTGGCCCAGCGGCTGGCCCAGGTCCGGCGGGTCGGGGTGCTGCCCTACCTGCGGCCCGACGGGAAGACCCAGGTGAGCGTGATCTACGAGGACGCCCGGCCCGTGGCCATCGACACCATCCTGATCTCCACCCAGCACGCCCCGGGCGTCGACATCGAGACCCTGCTGCTGCCGGACCTGCGCGAGCACGTGATCCATCCGCTGCTGCCGTCCGACCTCGACACCGAGAAGCTCCGGGTCCTGGCCAACCCGACGGGGAAGTTCGAACTGGGCGGGCCCCACGCCGACACCGGGCTGACCGGGCGGAAGATCATCGTCGACACCTACGGGGGGATGGCCCGGCACGGCGGGGGCGCCTTCTCGGGCAAGGACCCCTCCAAGGTCGACCGGTCGGCCGCCTACGCGGCGCGCTGGGTGGCCAAGCACCTGGTGGCGGCGGGAGCGGCGAGCCGGTGCGAGGTACAGGTGGCCTACGCCATCGGGGTGGCCCACCCGGTGTCGCTGATGGTGGAGACCTTCGGGACCTCGACCGTCGACCCGGCCGCCATCGAGAAGGCCGTGCGCGAGGTGTTCGACCTCCGGCCCGCCGCCATCGTCCGTGATCTCGACCTGTTGCGACCCATCTACCGCCGGACCGCTGCCTACGGGCACTTCGGGCGGACGGACAAGGAATTCACGTGGGAGGCGACGCCGAGACTCGACGAGCTGAAGCGCGCACTCGGGCTGTAGTCAGACCCCTGGTGCCGACCGGGGGCCAGCGGGGGCGGGCCATGGCGGGCCGGCGGGTGGTGCGGGTGGTGCCGGACGTGGCCGCCGTGCACAAGGAATTCGACTACTGCGTTCCCGAGGCCCTCGACGACCGGGTCCGGGTGGGCACCCAGGTGCGGATCCCGTTGGGGGGTCGCCGGGTGGCCGGCTGGGTGGTGGCCGATGGCACCGAGGCCCCGGTGGGGGTGACGCTCAAACCCCTGGCCGGGGTGCGGGGGTGGGGACCGCCGGCCGAGGTGGTCTCCGTGGCCCGGTGGGCGGCGTGGCGCTGGGCCGGGCCCCTGTCGGCGATGCTCGGGACGGCCTCGGCGCCGACGGCGGTGCGGGGGCTGCCTTCCGATCGGCGTCTGGCCGGCGCCGACGGGCCGGCGCCCGGGACGGCGACGTCGGGGAGTGACTCGCCGCTGATCCACGACGCGCTGTCGGGCGGAACGGTGGTGGTGCGGCTCCCGCCGGCCGAGGACCCCTTCGCCCTGCTGACCGCGGCCGCCGAACTGCTGTCCGGAGCCCCCGAGGAGGCCGGGGTGCTCGTGCTCGCCCCCAGTCATTCGACTGCCGTCCAGATGGCGGGCCGATTGCGGCGGACAGGGCGGAGGGTGGCCTTGCTGCCCCAGGACTGGGCCCTCGCCCGGGCCGGGGGCTGCGTGGTGATCGGGGCCCGGGCCGGCGCCTTCGCACCCTTGCCCCGGCTGGCCGGCGCCGTGGTGCTCGACGCCCACGACGAGGTGTACCACGAGGAGCGGGCGCCCACCTGGTGCGCCTGGCAGGTGGTGGCGGAACGGGCCCGGCGCGACGGGGCACCGTGCGTGCTTCTGTCCCCGTGCCCCACCCTCGACGTGCTGGAGGCGGGCCGGCTGGTGACGACGTCGAGGCGGTCCGAGCGCGCCGGCTGGCCGGCGCTCGAGATCGTGGACCGACGGGGGGACGACCCCCGGACCGGATTGTTCTCCGAACGACTGGTGGAGCTCGTCCGGTGGGGGGTGGCCGAACCGGGCCGGCGGATCGTCTGCGTGGTGAACCGGACCGGCCGGGTCCGGCTGCTGGCGTGTGCCGGCTGCCACGAGATCGCCCGCTGCGAGCACTGCCGGGCGGCCGTCGAGTTGGTCGACCCGGAGAAAGACGGCGGCCGGGCCGGCCAGCCGTTCCTGCGCTGCCGGCGCTGCGCGGAGCAGCGTCCGGTGATCTGCGCCCACTGCGCCACCACCCGGATGAAGGCGTTGCGTCCCGGCGTCACCCGGGTGCGCGAAGAGCTCGAGGCACTGGCCGGTGCGCCCGTCGCCGCCGTCTGGGGTCCGGCGGCCAAGGAGGCGAAGGGAGGCCGGGGAGAAGGCGCCGGCGTCGTCGAGGGCGAGGTCGCTGTCGAGGGCGACGGGGAGGCGGCGGTGGTGGTGGGGACCGAAGCGGTGCTGCACCGGACCGACCGGGCCGACGGGGTGGCCTTCTTGGATTTCGACGCCGAGCTGCTCGCCCCCCGGCTGCGGGGCGCCGAGGAAGCACTCGGCCTCCTGGCCCGGGCCGCCCGGCTGGTGAGCGGGGGCGCGGGAGCGGGATCGTCGAGAGCGGAATCGAGCGGGCGGGGCCATGGCCGGGTCCTCGTGCAGACCCGGCTGCCCCAGCACGAGGTGCTCAGCTCGGCCGCCCTGGCCGACCCCGGTCGGCTGGCCGCCGCCGAACTCGAGGTCCGTCGGGCTCTGGCCCTACCTCCGGTGAGCGCCATGGCCGTCGTCTCGGGGGCGTCGGCCGACGCCTACGGTTCCGCCCTGCGCGACGCCGCCCCAGCGGGACTCGAGGTCCGGGGACCGGTCGACGGGGTGTGGTCGGTGCGGGCCGCCGACCACCGGGCGCTGGCCGACCTGCTGGCGGCCGTGCCCCGACCACCGGGACGGCTCCGGGTGGAGGTCGACCCCGTGCGGGCCTGATGGCGAGGGGTGAGGCGTAGGGTTTGTGGCGGACCCATCGGGGGACCCTGAGCAGGAGGAGCAGATGGCCGACTTCACCATGACCATCGGCGGCGAGGCCGTGGCCACCGAGAAGACCTTCGGGGTGATCAACCCGGCGACGGGTGAGGTCTTCGCCCAGGCGCCGGAATGCTCGGCCGCCCAGCTCGAGGCGGCCATGGACTCGGCGGCCAAGGCCTACCGGGACTGGAAGGCCGACGAGAGCGTCCGGCGGCAGTGCCTGCGCGAGATCACCGGGGTGCTGATGGCCTCGCTCGAGGAGGTCGCGCCCCTGCTCACGGCCGAGCAGGGGAAGCCCCTGAACGACGCCAACCTCGAGATCTTCGGCTCGGCCATGTGGTGTACCTACTTCGCCGACCTGGAGTTGCCCCGGCAGATCCTGCAGGACGACGACGAGGCCACCGTCGAGGTCGTGCACCGGCCGCTCGGGGTGGTGGCCGCCATCACACCGTGGAATTTCCCGGTGAACCTGGCCTTCTGGAAGATCGCCCCGGCACTGTTGGCCGGGAACACCATCGTGATGAAGCCCTCGCCCTACACGCCGCTGTCGACGCTGAAGATGGGGGAATTGCTGCGGTCGGTGCTGCCGCCGGGGGTGCTGAACGTGGTGAGCGGCGGCGACGAGCTGGGGGCACAGATGACGTCGCACCCGGTGCCGCGCAAGATCAGTTTCACCGGCTCCATCGAGACCGGGAAGTTGGTGGCCGCCTCCGCCGCCCCGGACCTCAAGCGGGTGACACTCGAGCTGGGCGGGAACGACCCCGCCATCATCCTGGACGACGCCGACCCGGCCGCCGTGGCCGACGGGATCTTCGGCGGGGCCTTCGCCAACAACGGGCAGATCTGCTCGGCCATCAAGCGGGTCTACGTGCCCGAGGCGATGTACGACGAGGTGGTGGACCTGCTGGCCAGTCGGGCCAAGGCGGTGACCGTGGGCGACGGGACCGACGCCGCCAACAAGCTCGGGCCGATCAACAACGCGCCCCAGTACGCCCGGGTGGGTGAGCTGGTGGCCGATGCGCTGGCCCACGGGGCGGTGGCCGCCGCCGGCGGCCGGGCCATGGACAGGCCGGGTTACTTCTTCGAGCCCACCGTGCTGTCGGGGCTGTCCGACGGGGTGCGGATCGTGGACGAGGAGCAGTTCGGGCCGGCGCTGCCGGTGATCTCCTACCGGGACATCGACGACGCCGTGGAGCGGGCCAACGCCACGCCCTTCGGCCTGTCGGGCTCGGTCTGGGGGACCGACACCGACCGGGCGGCCGAGGTGGCGGGCCGGCTGGAGGCGGGCACCGCGTGGGTGAACGTGCACCTGGCCATGGGCCCGCAGTTCCCCTTCGGCGGTTTCAAGTGGAGCGGGATCGGGGTGGAGAACGGCCCCTGGGGCCTGGCCGAGTTCACCGACATCCAGACCATGTACCGGGCCAAGGGCACGAGCGGGCTGTCGCCGGTGTCGGCGATGGTGATCCCCTGACGGACATCCCCGGAGACCGGCACCGGAAGCGGCGCCGGTACCATGAGAGGGTGACCAGGTACGCCATCCGGCTGTTCGGCGATCCCGTGCTGAAGCAGCGCGCCCCGGCGGTGGCCGAGATCGACGGACGGCTGAAGGTGCTGGCCGACGACATGGTGGTGACCATGTACGAGGCCCCCGGGGTGGGGTTGGCCGCACCCCAGGTGGGCGTGCAGAAGAGGATCTTCGTCTACGACCTGCACGACGACGAGGGGCCGAAGACGATCGTGAACCCGGTGATCTCCGAGGCCAGGGGCGAGTGGACGTACATGGAGGGATGCCTGTCCATCCCGGGACTGTCCTGGCCCATCGTGCGGCCCAAGGAGATCCACTTGACCGGCCGGGACCTCGACGGCAACGAGATCTCGATCGAGGCGGACGAGTTCGAGGCCCGGGTCTTCCAGCACGAGGTCGACCACCTCGACGGGGTGCTGCTGGTCGAACGGCTCGACGACGAACAGCGCAAAGAGGCGCTGCGGATCCTGCGGTCATGGGCGCTGGCCGGGAGCGATCCCGACGGGCTGGCCCGGCTGGCCGGCACCGGGGCCGGCGCCGGCGTCGACCACGACGGTCTCTGATCCGCTCCCCGAGCCAAGACTGACTTCAGTGGCCCGGCTTGCCTATCTGGGATCGCCCCCGGCCGCCGTGGCCCCCCTCGAATCCCTGGTGGCCGCCGGTCACGAGGTGGCGCTGGTGGTGAGCCGGGCCGACACCCGGCGCGGGCGGGGGAGCACGCTTCAGCCGAGCGCCGTGAAGGCGGCCGCCCAGGGTCTCGGTCTGGCCGTGAGCGACCGTCTGGACGACGTTCTCGAGGTGGGCGCCGAGCTGGCCGTGGTGGTGGCCTACGGGAAGATCGTGCCCCCCCGGGTCCTCGACGCCCTGGACATGATCAACGTGCACTTCTCCCTGCTGCCCCGGTGGCGGGGGGCGGCGCCGGTGGAACGGGCCATCCTGGCCGGGGACGCGGTGACCGGGGTCTGCGTGATGCGGCTCGAAGCCGGGCTCGACACCGGCCCGGTGCTGGCCCGGGACGAACTGGCCATCGGAGCCGACGAGCACGCCGGCGCCCTGGTCGAGCGGCTGTCGGCCGCCGGGGCCGCCCTGGTGACCGAGGTGCTGGCCGGCGGGGTGGAGGGCCTCGGGCCGGGCGAGGCCCAGGAGGGCGAACCGACCTATGCGGCCAAGCTCGATCCCGGGGAGTTCCGGCTCGACTGGGAGCAGCCGGCAGGGTCGGTGCAGCGGGTGGTCCGGCTCGACCGGGCCTGGACGACGTTCCGGGGCGAACGGCTCCGGGTGCTCGACTCCCGGGTGGGGGAGGCGACGGCCGCGGCCGGCGACCCCGTATCGCCTCCGGCGCCGGGCCGGATGTTCGACGCCGTGGGCGGCGAGGGCACGGGCATCGGTGAGGGGACCGGCCCGACGAAGGGTCCGGTGGTCGGCTGCGGGTCGGGATGGCTCGAGCTGGTGTCGGTGCAGCCGGCCGGGAAGAAGCCCATGGGGGCCGCCGACTGGCGTCGCGGGGTGCGGCCGGAACCAGGCGAGAGGCTCGGGGATGAGGGCCCCGCGGCCGGATGATTCGGTCGTAGGCTCGACGATCTGATGCTCAAGATCGCCCCCTCGGTGCTGTCGGCCGACTTCGGGGGGCTGGCCGAGGCGGTGGGCGAGGTGACGGCCGAGGCCGACTGGCTGCATATCGACGTGATGGACGGCCACTTCGTTCCCAACCTGACCATCGGGCCGCCCGTGGTGCAATCGTTGCGCAAGCACTCGGGGCTCTTCTTCGACTGCCATCTGATGATGACCGATCCGGGCGCCTACCTGGAGGCCTTCCGGCGGGCCGGGGCCGACGGCTGCACGGTGCATGTCGAGGTGGGGCAGACCTCGGCCCTGCTGGCCGAGGCCAAGAGCCTGGGGCTGCGGGCGGGGCTGGCCGTCAATCCCGAGACCCCGTACGAGGCCATCGACCCGTTTCTCGACGAGGCCGACCTGATCCTGTGCATGACGGTGCACCCGGGCTTCGGGGGCCAGAGCTTCATGGCCGAGGTGCTGCCCAAGATCGCCCGGACCCGCCAGGAGCTCGACCGGCGCGGGCTCGGCGCCGAGCTCGAGGTGGACGGCGGGATCGACGAGGAGACGGCTCCCCTGGTGGTGGCCGCCGGGGCCCGGGTTCTGGTGGCCGGCTCGGCCGTCTTCGGTGCCGATCGACCCTGGGAGGCGGCGCGCCGTATCCGGGAGGCGGGGGAGAAGGCGCTGGCGGGTCACCGGTAGACTCGTGGTCCCATGACGCCGGCTCCGAACCGGTCACCCGGTCCGGGTGACCAGGGTGAAGACCTCTATGCCATGCGACGCGCCCTGGGCCTGGCCGCCTCGGTGCGGACCCGGACGGCGCCCAATCCCTGGGTGGGATGTGTGGTGGTGGCCGGCGGACGGAGCTTCGAGGGGGCCACCCAGCCCCCGGGGGGGTCCCACGCCGAGGTGGTGGCCCTGGCCGCCGCCGGTGACCAGGCCCACGGCGGCACTCTCTATACGACGCTCGAGCCCTGCGGCCACCACGGCCTGACACCGCCGTGCACGGGCACGATCCTGGCTTCGGGTGTCTCCCGGGTGGTGGTGGGGCTGCTCGATCCCGACCCGCGGGTGTCGGGACGTGGCGTGGACGAACTGCGCCAGGCCGGCGTCGAGGTGACGGTGGGCGTGGCCGCCGAGGAAGGCGCCGAGCTGCTCGCCCCGTACCTGAAGCACCGGCGGACCGGCCGGCCCTGGGTCGTTCTCAAGTTGGCCGCCAGCCTCGACGGTCGGATCGCCGCGCCGGACGGGTCTTCGAAGTGGCTGACCGGCGCCGAGGCCCGGGCCGACGCCCACCGGCTGCGGGCCTGCTCCGACGCCGTGCTCGTGGGGGCGGGGACGGTGCGCAGCGACGACCCCCAGCTGACCGTCCGGTTGGAACCCGGGTCCGAACGGCAACCGGTACGGGTGGTGCTGGGCAAGGCCCCGGCCGGTGCCCGGGTGCTGCCGGCCATGGAGATGAACGGCGAACCGGGCGCCGTGCTCGACGAGCTCGGCGGACAGGGGATCCTGCAGGTGTTGGTGGAAGGGGGCGCCACGGTGGCCCACGCCTTTCACCACCACCGGGTGGTGGACCGGTACGTGGTCTACCTGGCTCCGGTGTTGTTCGGCGGGAACGATGCCGTGCCCATGTTCGGCGGAGCGGGCGCCTCGAGTATGGAAGGCCTGTGGCGGGGCCGGTTGGTCTCGGTCACCAGGCTCGGAGACGATCTCCGGGTGGAGTTGGAGGCGGCATGACGGTGCTGGTGCGAAGAGCCCAGGACGCGACGACCCAGGACGCGACGACCCAGGACGCGACGACATGGAGATAGCCCGGGTCGAAGACGCCATCGCCGCCGTCGGCCGGGGCGAGATCGTGATCGTGGTCGACGACGAGGACCGCGAGAACGAGGGGGACCTGGTGATGGCGGCCCAGGCGGCCACGCCCGAGAAGATCGCTTTCTTCCTGGCTCACACCTCGGGTGTGATCTGTACGCCGCTCACCGCCGACCGGGCCGACCAGTTGGAACTGCCCCTCATGGTGACCGCCAACACGGAATCGCAGCGGACGGCGTTCACGGTGAGCGTGGACTACCGGCACGGGACGTCGTCGGGAATCTCGGCCGAAGACCGTGCGGCCACCATCCAGGCCCTGATCGATCCTCACACCCGGGCCACCGACCTGAACCGACCTGGTCACATCTTCCCGCTGCGTTACCGGGCCGGGGGGGTGCTCAAGCGGGCCGGCCACACCGAGGCCACCATCGACCTGGTGAAGGCCGCCGGTCTCTATCCGGCCGGCGTGCTGTGCGAGATCGTCTCCGAGGACAAGCAGGGCATGGCCCGGCAGCCGGAACTCGAAGCCTTCGCCAAGAAGTACGACCTGCTGCTGATCTCCATCGCCGATCTGGTGCGCTACCGGCGGCGCAAGGACAAGCTGGTGCGGAGGATTGCCGGTCCGGCGCGCATTCCCACCGAGTTCGGCGACTTCAGCGGCTATGTCTACGAGTCGGTCATCGACGGCGAGCACCACCTGGCCATCGTGAAGGGCGATCTGGCGGGACAGAGCGACGTGCTCGTCCGGGTGCACTCCGAATGCCTGACCGGTGACGTGCTCGGATCGCTGCGCTGTGACTGTGGGCCGCAGTTGCACGAGGCCTTGCGGTTGATCGCCGGCGCCGGGACCGGAGTGGTCGTCTATCTGCGCGGTCACGAAGGGCGCGGGATTGGACTCGCCCACAAGCTGCGGGCCTATCACTTGCAGGAACAGGGCCATGACACCGTCGACGCCAATCTGGAGCTGGGACTGCCCGTGGACAACCGTGAATACGGGATCGGGGCGCAGATCCTGGTCGACCTCGGCGTGACCACCATGCGGCTGATGACGAACAACCCGATGAAGTACGGCGGTCTGGAGGGATTCGGTCTCGACATCACCGACCGGGTGCCGCTGGCCAATCATGCCAATCCCGAGAACATCGAGTACCTGCGGACGAAGCAGGCCCGACTGGGCCACATCATGGAGGGACTCGATGACGAGCTCTGACGAGACGGCGCTGCGTCCCGGGGCTATCGCCGACGTGGCCCAAGTGGTGGGAGTGTCGTACGAGGCCGGCGCCGGCGGTCCCGCCCGGGTGGCGGTCGTCTGCGCCAAGTTCAACGGCGGGATCACCCAACGGCTGCTCGACGGTGTGCTCGCCGGTCTGAAGGACCACGGGGTGGCGCTCGACACGGTGGCTGTGGCCTGGGTGCCCGGTGCCGTGGAGCTTCCCTTGGCCGCCTCGCGCCTGCTGCGCTGCGGTGACTACGACACGGTCATCGCCCTGGGGGCCGTCATCCGGGGTGACACCGCCCATTTCGACTTCGTGGCCGGGGAGTGTGCCGCCGGCCTGCAGCGGGTGGCGCTGGACAGCGGCGTGCCGGTGATCTTCGGCGTGCTCACCACCGAGACGGTGGCCCAGGCCACCGAAAGGGCCGGGCCGGGACAGGGCAACAAGGGCTACGAGGCGGCCGTCACCGCTCTGGAGATGGTGCGGCTGCTCGAGATGCTGCCGGCCCCGGCTCCCGGGGGACGACGGACCGGGGCTGTCTGATGTTGCGGTTGGTGCTGCCCAAGGGCTCGCTCGAGAAGGCGACGATGGAGCTGTTCACTCATGCCGACCTGGCCGTCGTGCGGGGGTCCGAGGTCGAGTACCGCGGCAGCATCGACGATCCCCGCATCGAGGACGTGCGGATCCTGCGGCCGCAGGAGATCCCCCTCTATGTGGCCGACGGGCTCTTCGATCTGGGGATCACCGGACGCGACTGGATCGAGGAGACGGGCGCCGACGTCGTGTCGCTCGGGACCCTGGCCTATTCGAAGGCGACGAGCAACCCCATCCGGGTGGTGGTGGCCGTGGCCCGCGACTCCGCCGTCACCTCGGTGGCCGATCTGCCGGCCGGGTGCCGGGTGTCCACCGAGTACCCCGAGCTGACCCGGCGACTGCTCGAGAAGCAGGGTGTCCACGCCGAGATCCGGTTGTCCTATGGTGCCACCGAAGCGAAGATCCCCGACATCGCCGACGCCGTGGTGGAGATCACCGAGACCGGCCGGGCGCTCAACGCCGCGGGTCTGCGGATCATCGGCACGCTGTTGGAATCGTGTACGGAATTGATCGCCAATCCGACGGCGGCCGCCGATCCCACCAAGCGGCACGCCATGGCGCAGATCCTGACTCTGCTGCAGGGGACCCTCGAGGCCCGGGGCAAGGTGCTGCTCAAGCTGAACGTGGCCCGCAGCGCACTTGACGACGTGATCGCCGTGCTCCCCGCCCTCAAGTCGCCGACCGTGTCGGAGCTGTCAGGTGGGGGCGGCTTCGCCGTCGAGACAGTGGTGCCGAAGGACCAGGTGAACATCCTGATCCCGGCTCTGAAGGACAAGGGGGCGACCGACATCATCGAGCTCCCGCTGTCCAAGATCGTCCACTGACGGGCTCAAGGTCGGAGTCGTGACCCACTCGGCCAGGATGAACGCCACCCGGACGGGCAGCGTCGCCGCCTTCGACGATCTCCGGGGTCTCGGGACGGTCCTCGATGAAGACGGCCGCCGCTACCCGTTCCACTGCACGGCCGTGTCGGACGGGACCCGTCATATCGAGATCGGAAGGCCGGTCATCTTCACGCTCGCCGCCGGCCATCTCGGGCGGCTCGAGGCCCGCGACATCGTGGCTCTGTGACGGTCGAGGTCAGCTCGACCTCTGGAGGCGACCGATATCGTCGATGACGCGACGTCGAATGGCTCCGAGAACCTCGAGTTCGTCGGCACGCTCCCGCAGGAGATCGGCCGAGACACGACCCGCCCTCAAGAGGGCTCCGGTGAAGATGAAGTCCTTCTCGCGCCCAGCCACCAGTTTCGAGATCACGAGATCGTGGGGTTCGAGGCACAGGGCCCGACTGGGCAGGGCATCAGGTCGGACGAAGGGCACCAGACGGGCACGCCAACCAGCGGGCAGCACCGCCGTCTCCACGCTGACTCCTTGGCCGTAGATGCCGTGAGTTGTCTGGAACAACGACCCCTCGCCGATGGCTCCGTCGACCATGTCGGACTTGTCGCCCCCCGGATCATCGAAAAAGGCCACATCAGCTTCAATCGACATGTACGTCTCGTCGGGGAGCTCGTCCTCGCTGAATGAACCAAGGATCGCCTGACTTCCGATGATGAGGATGTCGTTGTCGCCGGCAATCTGGGCCGCTGAGCGCAGGATGTGGGCGAGGTCCTCTCTGTTCATGACCGAGGGGAACGGTTCACGCGTCCGAAGGCTCCGAGGGCACAGAGACGTTCGTCTTCGCTCAGGACACCGCTGAATGGCGAGTTCTGCCGGAGCTCACGTGATCGAGGCACTGGGGAGGTGAGAGCGACCAAGACGTCGCCGATCGGTCCCTCGAGCAGCTTGTCCCACTCGACCAACCAATGTGACGCCCGACCCCGAGCACGGGTGCGCTGGAGTTCGAGATTCTCCCGGGCTTTGGCCAGCACCCCTTCTGGATCGAGAACCAGCTTCCCGGCAACGGCGTGACCGAGCCACAGGCTGCGGAGTTGGTCCTTCGTGAGGCGTCCCGTGCGCGTCCGAAGAGTCTCGATGTCGCCTCGCCGAACCCGGCGGTGCCGACCGACGGTGGAGAACGGGATGTCGCCGGCGTTGCAAAGGTCGACGATGTGCTGGCGAGAGGTGTTCAACAGTGCCGCCGCTTCCCCAGTGGTGAGCAAATCATCGCTATCGGACGGAGTGGCGGCATCGAAGGTCCCTGACCTCATGGAGACGAATATATCATATAGACACAAAAAGCACAAAAGGTAAGGCTAGGAGTTGTGTAATTAGTGGATGTCGTTTTGTTCATCACCAGGACGGAAGGATCCGTCGGATGGGACTCAGGCCGTGGACTTCCAGCGGTTATGGAAGCCGCAGTGCATCTGACCGTTCTTCTGGATGGTGGGACCGCCATCGGTGTACTCGATGATGTGGTCCGCCTGACAGGCGTCCGCCGGCACGTCGCAGTAGGGGTGGGTGCACTCGCGGTCTCGGAGTTCGATGGCCCGTCGTGTCGCCCCGGTGAAAAGCCGGGCGGTCGACGAGACCTCGACGCGACGGTCGGGGGCAAAAACGACCCGCTCGAGATAGGCCTCGGTCAGCCAGGGAAGGAGGGAGCCCGGAGCGATCACGGTGCCGTCGGCCAGCTCGCAGACCCGTCCTCGCATCGATTCGTAGTCGATCAGGACGCTGAAGAGGGGGAACGGTCGGCGCCCGTCGGCCGGCACCGTCCGGCTCCGGGTGGCCATCTCGACCAACGCGTCGGCCCGGCGCTGACCGGGGGTCCGGGCCAGGTCGGCGACGGTCGGGTCTCGGCCGAGTGCGGCCCGGGCCTCGGCCCAGTCGGCTCTGAACATGATCTGCTCGAGGCGTTCGAGCTCTCCGCCCACGATGGTTCCGGAGATGGGGTCGAGGGTGATCTGGCCCAGCCACATCCCTCCCAAGCTGCGCTCGAGATAGACGTCGCGCCGGGCCTGACGCCGTTGCTCGTCCTCCTCGACGCCGTCGGGGTCGGCCATCTGTTTCCAGTAGTCGACCGCCTTGACGAAGGACTCGTAACGCAGGGTCGCGGCCTGTATGACGAGCATCTCCTCGTCGCGAGTCAGGGCCTCCTCGGTCGAGCCATGACGCAAGGGGATGATGGCGTCCACCTGGGCCGCCGTGATGTCGCCCTGCTCCCAGGCCTGAGCACAGTCCGGGAGATGTCGGAGCTCTCGGCCCCGTCGGACCATGCGCCGGGCCTCAACCTTGGGGAGATGGCAACGGGTGGCCAGCCACATGGCGGCGTTGAAGGCGCCGTCGGGCACCCAGTTTCCGGCAGCGTCGAAGTCGGCAGCCTTCTCGGTGACGAACGCCTCGAGGCGGGAAAGCTGGCGGAACAGGGTCTCGATCGACTCCGTGTCGGTAAAGGCCGAGGGTCCGGATTCGCTGAGACGATCAATCGCCTCGGTCAGGACTTCGAGATCCACGAAGACATGGAAGCATCCGGTTGTAACGGTCGGTCGAGGACCTGTAAGGGTCGGTCGAGGACTATAAGGGTCGGTCGAGGACTATGTCCCGCCGCCGCCTGCTGAACCGTCGGCCGCACCGTCGGCCGGCGGGGTCTTCACCATTTCGGCGATCTGGACGAAGGTGAGCCGGATCTGGGCCAGGGCGTCGTGGAGTGACGGTTCGGCCTCGCCCAGACGGCCGGTGAGAGCCCCGACGACGGCTCCCAGGGCGTCGACAGCCAGGCGGGCCTGCTCGAGCAGGGGTGGCTGCTGGGAGAGGTGGATGGCGGCCAGTTCGAAGAGGCCGTAGGCGTGGTTGGCGATGACGACCTCGGCCGGGGTGGCCATGAGTTGGCTGCGCAACTCGTCGAGCCGGGCGGCCAACGCCTCGCGGTCCTCGGGGCTCAGGTCGTCCATGTCGTCGAAGGCGTCGAAGGCGTCGGCGTCCGGCCCGGCACCGCCGGCCGGGCCCGCCGGGGGGCCGGCGGCCGGGTTCCCGGGGGGTGACTCGCGGCCGACCCGGTGCTCTCCGTCAGGTGTCCAGAGGCTGCTCACCCCTGGTAGCGTAGATGCTCAAGTGAACAGGGAAGCGGGGTCGCACGTTCGTGCACCCCCACCCGGCCGCCACGGAAGTGGTGCGTCGGGTCACGGTGGTGTCGTCGAGGACGAGAACCACGGGCAGCGGTCGCGCTTCCGACGAGGGCTCCGGGGAGACCCGGCGTCCACAATGACGGGAGAGATGCCGCATCGCCACCACCACGACGACCGGTGAGCCAAGGATCAACGACCGCATCCGCGCTCGGGATGTGCGGCTGGTAGACCCCGATGGGCTTCAACTCGGGATCAGGCCGTTGCCGGAAGCGTTGACCCTCGCTCGACAGCTCGATCTGGATCTGGTGGAGGTTGCCCCTCAGGCCAATCCACCCGTCTGCCGCATCATGGACTACGGAAAGTTCAAGTTCGACGCGGCCCAGAAGGCCAAGGAGTCGCGGCGCAAGACCACGAGCGTCGGGATCAAGGAGATGAAGTACCGGCCGAAGATCGGCATCGGGGACTTCGACACCAAGACCCGACAGGTGATCAGGTTCCTGGACGAGGGTCACAAGGTCAAGGTGACGATCATGTTCCGGGGCCGTGAGGTTTTCCATCCGGAGTTGGGGAAGAAGATCCTCGACCGGCTGGCGGAACGGGTCGAGGGCATGGCCAAGGTGGAGGCGGAACCGAGGTTGGACGGCCGGAACATGGTGATGGTGCTCGCTCCGGACAAGCGGGCCAAGCAGTCGGCGGCGGCCAAGGGTCCGAAGGACGAGGAGAACGGAGCGATGCCGGCTCGGGCGACACAAGCGCCGGCGACACAAGCGCCGGCGACAGAGGTAGCGAAGACGATCAACGCCACCCCGGCGCCATCGAGCAACGGGGGTGGTGCCGCCGGGGCGGAGGGTGTGCCTACGGGCGGGCCCGCGGTCCCGATCGAAGAGGGGACCTGAGAGATGCCGAAGATGAAGACCGACCGGGGAGCCGCCAAGCGGTTCAAGATCACCGGGACGGGGAAGATCCGTCGACTGAAGGCGAACCGGTCGCACCTGCTCGAGAAGAAGTCGTCGCGCCGGACGAGGCGTTTAGGGCGCGAGGGCGACGTGGCCCCCGCCGACCGGCGCGAGGTCCGACGACTGCTTGGACGCTGAGTCGTCGGGAGCAGCTGAGTCGTCGGGAGCAGCTGAGTCGTCCGGAGTATCGGGAGTAACAGCCCCCCACGAAGGTGGCGGTGGCGGTGGTCGGGTTTCCGAGGCCACCGAGACGAGAGATCGACCTCATGAAGGGAGTTGGACGTGGCCAGGGTGAAGCGCGCCATCAACGGCAAGAAGCACCGCAGTGCCGTGCTCGAGCAGGCGCAGGGGTACTACGGCAACCGCAGCCGGAGCTTCCGCTCCGCCAACGAAGCGGTCATGCACTCGATGCGGTACGCCTACCGCGACCGGCGGGCCCGCAAAGGTGACTTCCGGCGTCTGTGGATCCAGCGGATCAACGCCGCGGCGCGGGCCAACGACATGAGCTACAGCCGGCTGATCGCCGGTCTGCGGCATGCCGAGATCACCGTGGACCGCAAGGTACTGGCCGACCTGGCCGTGACCGACCCCGACTCCTTCGCCCAGCTGGTCGGCCTGGCCAAGGCCGCCCTGCCGCCGGAGACGGGCGGATCCCCGGGCGGCGGGTCATCGACCCCGGAGGCCGCCGAGACGGTTGCGCCGACCGAGGTAGCGGCTGTCGAGGCCGAGACGGTGGACGCCTCCTGACGCAGCTCGGGATACGGCACCAACGGGTCCAGCGGCTGCGGCGGCTGGTCCGGCGGCGAAGCGTAAGGCAGGCGGAGGGCGCGTTCGTCGTCGAGGGGGCGAAGGTGTTGTTGGGTGCCCTCGACGCCGGAGCCGAGGTGGAAGCCGTCTTCGTCGGTGCCGACGGGGGCACCGCCCCGGCCGTCCAGGAGGCCGTCGAGCGGGCCCGGGGCCTGGGGGTGCGGATTTTCGATCTGGCCCCCGGTGTGGTGGAGCGGGTGGCCGACACGGTGACCCCCCAGCCGCTGCTGGCCGTGGTGCGGATGCCGCGGGCCGGCCTGGGGGATCTGGCCGGGGCCAGCTTCGTGGTCGTCTGTGTCGACGTCCGTGATCCGGGGAACGCCGGGGCCGTGATCCGCAGCGCCGATGCCGCCGGCGCCGACGGGGTGGTTTGCTGCGCCGGAACGGTCGATCCGTTCAATCCGAAGACGGTGCGGGCCTCGGCCGGCTCGGTGCTCCACCTCCCCGTGGTGGCCGATCCGGAGCCGGGCCTGGTCCTCGAGACCCTGAAGGGCAACGGCCTGCGGTGTCTGGGCGCCGTGGCCCACGGGGGGACCCCCTACACCGAGGTGGACCTGGTGGCGCCCCTGGCGCTCGTGTTCGGGAACGAGGCCTCGGGGCTCCCCGAGGATCTGGGCGGGAGGCTCGACATGTCCGTGACCATCCCCATGGCCGGTCGGGCCGAGTCGCTCAACGTGTCGATGGCGGCCACCGTGCTGTGCTTCGAGGTCCGCCGGGCCCGTTCCACGACCGGAGGCTAAGGAAGCGGGTGCGTGTTGCTGTCGGTGCCGGTGTTCTCGGCTTCGGAAATGGCACAGGGTTCTTGTCGTCGAAGGAAGCCGGGTCGCTCTCGTAGACGAGGGCAAATCTCAAGACGAAGGATCAATGGGTGATGGGGGTGCCGTGGAAGCATCCGACCGTATAGGGGTATTCCAGCGTCGCGTCGTAGTGATAGATGCGAGTCATCGTCCCGTTCCACATCACCTTGCTCGTCCTTCCATGACAGGCATCGAGATTGGAATCGGTGAGAAGGGCTCCTTCTTTGTTCTTCTCGACGTAGATGCCGTATCCGTCGATCGCATATCCGACGAGGGTCGATTGACCCGTGGCTGGGTCCAGGATGCATGAGGGGACGTCGTGATGGTGGTACTCGTCGGCACCATCGGGGTGTCCCCAGCAACTGTCTTGGACCTCGTGAGCGGCGGCATCTCGACCCTGGGCATCCAAGGCGTTGAAGAGAAGAATCCCATCGCTAAGTACACCGATCGGCCCGAGTCCCGTACACGACGGCGTGGAGGCGGCAACGGGATCGGCGGGCAGCGTCCATGTGGTGGGATGGGCCGCGATGTGGTTGGGATTGTGGTCGTACGCGTAAGCCGGATCAGACGGCGAGATGGGAAAGATCCCGGTGGTGTGGTTCACGGGAAGGTCGTTCGTCTCGATGATTCGGCTCGTGCCGCTCAACGTCACCGAATATTGAGCCTCTGGCCAGGCCACGGAGCCTTGGACTTCCGGCTTGGTCTCGGAATTCCAGGTCTTCTTCTTCGAGTTGATCCAGGGAAGGCTCTGGCTTTGTGACGGTGGGAAGGAGATGCAGGAGTCCACATATTTCCGACGCGGCGTGCTCGAAACGTGACCGTCCCCGAGTGGGATGGTTGTCGGATTGATGGTATGGCTCGAGCGTGCGTGGACGGCTGACCCACGGTCCGCAGCAGCTACCGTGACCACGAGAACAACTACCGTTCCTACGAGAACGGCGCCCCCGATTCTTCCACCCAGCATCGTCATGGTCCGATCACCAATAGAGATTCCGATCACCAAGAGAGAACTCGACAACCGACTTCGAGTCGACCTGTCCTCGCACTGCGTTGATTCTCACAGTGTTGAAGCACATCTCCGCCGTGCAATCACCAAAATTGAGGTTTTGGCCGAGCAACGGCGCCTCCCTGGCGATGTTCGATGTCAGTCTCGCTACCCCAGGTGGTACGCCGAGCGCAGACCGGTTCGTGCACCGTCGGACGGGACGTGGCCGTCGCCCTCCTGCTCGACCCGGACCAACGAGCGGGGGTCCGGGAGATCTCCCGATGGACAGCGAGGTCGGGGTGGGGGGGCGTCTCAGCCGTTGCCCGAGCAAGGCGGCCGGGGGTTGGTGAACGGCGACGGGACGCCGGCCGTGCCCGATCTGTTCGAGGCGGTGGCCGACAGCTGGGCACCGAGAGGGATCCCACTCGGAACGACCTCTCACCCCGACGGCACGGTCCGCTCGAACGGTGGAACCGGAGGGAGTCGTCCGGGTCTGGTGACGTCCGCCATGTTTGACCATCTCACCGGGTTCGTGACCCTGACCGGGATGACTAACGTGCTGCGGATGAAGGGGACCCCGTGAGCGACGAGACCCTGGTGGCCGAGGCCGGGTCCCGGGTCGCCGCCGCCGCCTCGCTGGAGGAGCTGGCCGGGCTGGAGACGGAGCTGCTCGGGAAGAGGTCGGCCCTGGCCGGGGAGCAGAGGGCGCTGGCCGGGATGGAGCCGGACCAACGCCGTGAGGCCGGGCAACGGCTGCAGGCGGTGCGGAAGGAAATCGAAGCCCTGGTGGCCGGCCGGCGGGAGACCCTCGAGAAGGGCGCCCGGCACGACCGGTTGGCCGCCGACCGGCGCGATCTGACCGAAGTGCTGCCCGGCGACGTTTCTTGGCGGGGGCATCTCCATCTGGTGCAGCGGACGCGCGACGAACTCGAGGACGTCTTCGTGGGCATGGGCTTCTGGGTGGCCGAGGGGCCCGAGGTGGAGACCGACTGGTACAACTTCGAAGCCCTGAACATGCCGCCGGCCCACCCGGCCCGGGGGATGTGGGACACCCTCTATCTGGAGCTGGGCGAGCCGGAGACGGTGGTGCTTCGGACCCACACGTCGCCGGTGCAGATCCGGCTGATGCAGGCGCAGTACCCGCCCGTCTACGCCGTGATGCCCGGTCGCTGCTACCGGCGCGACACGCCCGACGCCCGGCATATCCCCACCTTCAATCAGATCGAAGGCCTGGTCGTCGACCGGGGTATCTCCTTCGCCGACCTGGCCGGGACCATCGAGGCGTTCACGACCGCCTATTTCGGCCCCGATATCCACTCCCGGCTGCGGCCCTCGTATTTCCCGTTCACCGAGCCCTCGGCCGAGTACGAGATCACATGCACCATCTGCGGGGGTGACGGCTGTCGGACCTGCTCGCAGACGGGGTGGATCGAGCTCGGCGGCTGCGGGATGGTCGATCCGGCCGTGCTGGGCGCCGTGGGGCTCGACGACGAGACGTGGTCGGGCTTCGCCTTCGGCTTCGGGATCGACCGGTGCGCGCAGATGCGGCACGAGATCCCCGACATGCGGGTATTGCTGGAGAACGACGTCCGCCTGTTGCGGCAGATCTGAGGATCTGTGCTCGTTCCGTTGTCGTGGTTGCGAGACTTCGCCCCCTTCGAGGGCGATCCCAAAGATCTGGCTGAGAGCCTCGACGACCTCGGCCTCGTCGTTGAGGGTATGAAACAGGTGGGGAAGGGTCTCGAAGACATCGTTGTGGCCCGGGTGCTCGAGATCAACGGCATCGCCGGGGCCGACAAGATCCGGCAGGTGCTGGTGGACGCCGGAGCCGGCGAGCCGGTGTCGGTGGTGTGCGGGGCGTGGAACTTCGCCGTGGGTGATCTGGTGCCTCTCGCCCCGGTAGGGGCGGTGCTGCCCGGTGACTTCGCCATCGCCAAGCGGAAGATGAAAGGGGTGACCTCGAACGGGATGCTCTGTTCGGGGCGCGAGCTCGAGCTGAGCGAGGACCACGACGGGATCCTGGTGATGGGGGCCGGGGAGAACGGCGGCCCCGTGCCGGGGGAGCGTCTGGTGGACGCCCTCGGGATCGTGGCCGACGTCGTCTTCGATATCGCCGTGGAGGCCAACCGGCCCGATGCCTGGTGCATGGCCGGGGTGGCGCGGGATCTGGCCGCCCGGCTGCGGCTGCCCTTCGCCGTGCCCGATCCCCCGGAGTCACCGGTGGCGTCGTCGGGACAGGCGGTGTCGATCGTGGTGGTGGACGACGACCTCTGCCCCCGGTTCACCGCCCGGGTGCTGACGGGAATCGAGGTGAAGGCGTCACCGGACTGGGTGGCTCGGCGGCTGACCCTGGCCGGGATGAGGCCCATCAACAACGTGGTGGACGCGTCGAACTACGTGATGCTCGAGCTCGGGCAGCCCACCCACCCCTATGACCTCGACCGGGTGGGCGGCCATGGACTGCGCATCCGGGCCGCCCGACAGGGGGAGACGGTGACGACGCTCGACGGCGTGGAGCGTCGGATGGGCGAACGGGCCATCGGCGGATCGGACGACCGCCGGGACTGTGTGATCTGCGACGGCAACGACAACGTCCTCGGGATCGCCGGCGTGATGGGCGGGGCCAGCAGCGAGATCTCGGAGTCGACGTCGCGGGTGCTTCTCGAGGCCGCCTACTTCACGCCCATGGCCATCGCCCGGACGACCAAGCGGCTGGGACTGCGGTCGGAGGCGTCGGCCCGGTTCGAACGGGGATGTGACCCGGAAGGGATCGACCGGGCCACCCGTCGACTGTGCGAGATCCTGGGTCTGACATCCGGAGAGCGGTTCCGGGTCGACGGCTCGGTCATCGACGTCCGGGGAGACGTACCGACACCGAGCAAGGTCCGGGTGCGCACGGCGCGGGTGAACGGCATCCTCGGAACCGGTCTCGACGACGAGGCGGTGACGGGCTATCTGGAGCGGATCGAGTTCGGCTGCCGGTCCGCCGGGCCGGGGCAGATCGAGGTGACCGTACCGACGTTCCGCCCCGACACGAGCCGGGAGATCGACGTCATCGAAGAGGTGGCCCGGCATCATGGCTACTCCGCCCTGCCCCGGCGCCGGCCGACCGCACCCCAGGTCGGTCGTCTGACGACGTACCAGAACGAGCGCCGTCTGGTCCGGGCCGTGGTGGCCGGGTTCGGCGCCCACGAGGCGTGGACACCGTCACTGCTGGCTCCCGGTGATCACGGCCGGGTGGGCCTCGGTGACGAGGGCGTCTGCGTGGCCAACCCCCTGGTTCCCGACGAGTCGGTCCTGCGACGCAGTCTGTTGCCCGGCATGGTGAAGGCGCTCGCTTTTAACGCGGCGCGGCGCCAGGACGACATGCGGCTGTTCGAGATCGGACACGTCTTCCCGCCCCCCGACGCGGCGCGGGTCGCCGGTGCCTTCGCCCGGACAGGGGAGACGGTGATCGACGAACGCGAGATGTTGGGCATCGCTTTCGCCGGCTCCGGCGACGATGCCGGTACGGCCTCCGGAGCCTGGATGGCCCTGGCCGAGGCGGTCGGGGTGGACGAGATCGACCTGATCCAGTCGGTGGGCACCGATGCCGGTGAGGGCACCCCCGGCGGGCTTCATCCCACGCGGGCCGGCCGGCTGGTGATACGGGGGTCGGGAGCTGTCCTCGGGGTGGTGGGGGAAGTCGACCCGGGGGTGCTCGACGCCTTCGGCGTGGACTCCGAACGCCGTCGGGTGGGGTGGTTGGAGATCGATCTCGACGTGTTGCTGCACGACGGGCATCGCCGGGTGCAGGTCGTGGCCGCCGTGAGCCGCTTCCCGTCGAGCGACGTGGACCTGGCCTTCGTGGTCGATGACACCGTCGCCGCCGGCGAGCTGTCCCAGACGCTTCACCGGGCGGGGGGCGGGTTACTGCAGGAGTCGACGCTCTTCGACGTCTACCGGGGCTCCGGCGTGCCCGTCGGGGCCCGGAGCCTGGCCTACCGTTTGCGTTTCTGCTCTCTCGAACACACCCTGACCGACGGCGAAGTGGGGGAACTGCGCCGGCGCCTCATCGAGGCCGTGGAGCAGGCGCACGGGGCGACACTGCGCGCCTGAGCCGGTCCGTTTCCTTCGACGGCTTCCGGTGGATCCGGTCCGTCCGATGTGCGGCCGTGCACAAGCGGGGGGTACCGTCACAGGGCGATGGTCCCCGTCGTCTCGCCGCCGGCGCCTGTGCTCGGAAAGGCGACTGAAGCTCCCCGGCGCCGAGGTCGGGTCGTCCGGCTGATCGTGGTCGTGGCGGCAGTGGCCGTTCTCGCCGGCGTCTTGGCCACGACTCTCGGCACCGACGCTCCGGGTCCACCATCGAGCAGCGTGGGCATCGCCGAGAACCGGCCCGTGCCGGCGTCGGTGTTGCGGATCCCCCTGGTCGACGAGCACGGACAGGCGACCTCGTTGGGCGCTTTCCGGGGCAAGATCGTGGTGCTGGCGTCGTTCCTGACCTCGTGCCAAGAGACGTGTCCGCTCACCACCGGCGCCTTCCTGGACATGGGCCGCGACCTGGCCGCCGCCGGCATGGCTTCGAAGGTGGTCTTCATCGAGGCCAGTGTGGATCCGGGTCGGGACCTTCCCGGGCGCCTGGCCGCCTACGGACGGACCACCGGAGCGAACTGGCCGCTGCTGACGGGGACGCCGTCGAATATGCAGGCGCTGTGGAGCTCCTTCGGGATCTACTCCAAGAAGGTGGCGGAGGCCAACCCCCCGGGAGTCGACTGGCAGACGGGGAAGCCCTACACCTATGACGTCGATCACTCCGACGGTCTGCTCGTGTTCGACCAGCAGATGCACGAACGGTTCGTGACGGGGGCGGCGCCGAACCTCGGGCAGGACGGCCTCCCGACGACGCTCAAGGCAATGCTCGACGCCCAGGGTTTGCACAACCTGGCCCATCCTGGGCGTGGATCGTGGACCATCCCCGAGGGACTCCAGGCCATCGGCTGGGTGGCCGGCCGTCGCATCCCCCAGGTGAGCAGCATCCCCCGGGTGAATTGAGGGCCAGGGACCGTGCTTCTGGCTGATGCAATCTCACCCCATGTCTCGCTCCACACCCTGCTGACCCGATTCCAGACCGACTGGCTCAACCTCCTGGCCCTGGCCATCGAAGTGGGCCTGGCCGTCTGGTACCTGGTGTCGGTGCGCCGGCTGGAGGCTCGGGGCCGCGGCTGGTCGGGCCGGCGGACGGCCTGTTTCGTGGGCGGGACGGTGCTCGTGATCGTCGCCGTGCAGTCGGGGCTCGCCTCTTACGACGACCAGGTCTTCTGGATCCATGTCATCCAGCACCTGCTGCTGATGAACTTCGCCCCCATCCTGTTCGCTCTGAGTGCCCCCATGACCCTGGCCCTTCAGGCATCGAGCCGCCGGACCCAGGGAATCCTGCTCCGGGTCCTGCATCACCCGGTGGTCGAATTCATCACCAACCCGGTCGTCGTCGTGGTGGGCGCCTACGGGACGATGCTCGTCTACTTCCTGACCCCCTTCTACAACTTCTCGCTCGAACACCCCTGGGTCCACGATCTGACCCATCTGCACTTCCTGATCTCGGGGGCCCTGTTCTGGTGGATCGTCATCGGCCGTGACCCGTCGCGGTGGCGGCCGTCGTTCCCGGCCAAGCTCGGCGTCCTGGCCGCCGGCATTCCGGTGAACGCCATCCTCGGGGTCTCGCTGACCGGGGCCACGGCCTCCATCGCCCCGCACTTCCACAGCCTGGGTGACACGCACGTCGGGGGGTCGATCCTCTGGGTGGTGGGGGAGTTGACGACACTGATCGCCATGGGGATCGTCCTCTACCAGTGGATGCAGTTCGAGGAACGGGTGGCGGTGCGGGCCGACCGCCGGGCCGC
>DATLQU010000037.1:0-159617 GCA_035535015.1 Acidimicrobiales bacterium
TCACCTCCCACGGTGAGGTGATCCCGAGCAGGTGACGGTAGAGGTCGGTGTCTTGCATCGCCCCATCGTCGCGACACTCGTCGGGACGCCGCTAGCGAACGGGCGTTCGCCCAATTCACCCACAGAGAACCCGGAAGCGCCAAATTTAATGACCGACCAAGACATCCTCTCAGCCTTTGGACGACCCCTGCTTCACGGCGATGCTGGTGCCATGGTTCCCGTCACCCGAGTACGTCGCAGACACACCCCAAGTGCTTGTCGGATGGGGCGATGTCTTCGTCGGGGCCGGAACCTTGAACCAATTGGCCGGCAGAGCGCACGTCGCCTGGGCAACGGGAACGGCGTCACTGCTCGGGGCGAGTGGCTGTGAGTTTCCGCCCGGGTTGCACTTGAGCTTGCCCGACGAGGCACCGAGTGACGACACGGAGAAGAGCACCGTTCCTGTCGGCAGGGAGCCACCACCGGTGACGGTGGCCGTGAACGTCGTCGGCGCGCCGCTCACAGGCTTGGCATCGTACGTCAGCTTCACGTGGGTTGTGGCTGAGCTGACTGTCTGCGAGAGAACGCCGCTGTTACCACCGAAGTTGGCGTCACCGGTGTAGGTGGCGGAGACGGTGTAGGGGGAGGCGGATGCGAGAAGACCGCCGGCCGACACCTTGCACACTGCCTTGCCCTTACCATTGAGAGACAGATCGGCATTTCCGCCAGTACATGACACCGTGCTGGCGTCGCTTCCCGTGATGGTAAAGGACACTGTCCCACCCGCCTTGACCACAGGAGGCGACGTCGTCTTGAACGGAGAGACGGAGGCCGTAAATGTCACGGCATGACCCGTCGTTACGGTGGCCGGTGCCGTCACCGTAACAGCAGTCGGCGTCGGGGCTGCGCTGGCGCTGAACGTACTCAGGGCAAGGACGGACGCCGTGGCGACTGCCCCCGCACCAGCAACGATGGCCACTTTCCTCACTCGACTTCGAATCATGGTCCCCCCAGAGCGGACCGCGGTATCGCCTCGGCACCTTGCCGAGAACGTGCGCGACAGACGCTGCCGCGGTCACGTCCGATTGTGCCGGGCTATCCCCACCGGCCGCCCAACCACGAATCAACTCTTCGCTGATTAGCTGCGATGCGACGGAGCCACTGCCCCCACTCGTTGTGCTCCCGTTGTCACGAGCACTATCCGTCAGACAGGGACCGAAGCCGGTTTGATGGGCCAGCGGACTTTGGTCGCCCAGCCGAAGCGTTCGAAGACCCGGATGAGAAAAGCTGACGGGTCGACCATGCCTGGTCGGGCGCCATGACGGGCCCACGAAGGATGGGCATGGTGAATGTTGTGCCAACTTTCCCCGAAAGAGATGACGGCCAGGGGCCACAAGTTGGTGCTCTGGTCGGCGGTGTCATCGGTCCGACGACCGAAGACATGGCAGAGGGAGTTCACGCTCCAGGTCACATGGTGGAGAATCGCCATGCGAACGAGCCCGGCCCAGACGAGGGCGGTCACAGCTCCGACCCACGTTCCCGCCAGGGCATAACCGATCCCAAAAGGGATGGCCAGCGACGCCAGAGCAAGAAGAGGAAAGAGTCGGCCGATTCTCTGCAGATCTCGGTCGCGCAGCATGTCCGGCGCATAGCGCTCGGCGCATGACGCATCGGAGACGAAGAGCCAGCCGACATGGGAAAAGGCCAGCCCTCGGAGCAGGGGAAGACCGCTACTGCCATAACGGTGGGGCGAATGGGGATCGCCGGCGTGGTCGCTGTACATGTGGTGCCGGCGATGGGTGGCCACCCAACTCGTGACCGACCCTTCGACCCCCATCGATCCCACCACGGCCAGGAGGATCTTCATGAAGCGGCCTGCTTTGAAACTGTTGTGGGTGAACAGCCGGTGGAACCCGACGGTGAGTCCGAATCCGGTCACCACGTAGAAGACGATACCCATGAGGACGTCGGTCAGATTGACGGCGTGACCCCACAACAAGGGAACAGCAACACCAAGGGCGACGAGCGGTCCGGCCACGATGGCGACGGTGATGAACTTCTGACTCGGCTCAACGGACGCCGGCTCCGTACCCGACATGGGGTTGGGGTCGACGACAGCGAGGGGGCGGGGATGGGTTAACTGATCGGTGGGCACCGTCTCTCCGGGAGCGCGTTTCTAGGCGCACTAATAGTGTAAGCGTTCCCCCCCACAGGACTCGATGCCTTTGATCGCTCAACGTGTACACCAATTATACATTCCGCGACGACGATTTATGGTCGACCTTTCATAGATTGTCGAGACTTCTCCTTCTCGCGCTGATTGCGGGGACAAGAAGAACACTCGGCCAACCTTACGGAAACGTGACAATGCGCTGACCCGGACGGGCATGCCACTCAAAGGCGCTCACTCCCTCCCCTTGTGACACTCGTCGAGCGTGGAGGTCATGGCTGACAAAGCGAATATCGGTTTCCACCTGCGATCGCGTGAGCGCCTCGTTGCCGGCGGTGGCGACGACGAGGATCACCGAGGACGCCTTTACGGGGACGGTCTGAGGCGAAAATTGAAGAGGATAGACGTAGCGACGCTGCGAGAAGCGTCCGATGACACCGTTGGACGCGATGACCTCGGTCGAGGAAGGTGCGTGGTCCAAGGCAGTGAGGAGAGCCGCCGACGCCCACGGAGACACCGTCCACCAGGTCTGGCGAAGATGGACGAGCAGCCGTTGATCCTGGACGACCGCCGTCAGGGCCAGGAGACAGGCCAACCCCCAGACGAGAACCCCACCTTGCAACGGTCGCCTCGGTCCTACGACATCGTCAGCGGGGGCTCGTGCGATCTTCTTGTCGGCCCACCGGCCGAGGTGCACCAAGACGAAGACGTCGCCAACGAGAAGAAAGGGCACCACCGGAAGGGTTTGGAAAGAGTCGTTGAGGCTACTGAAGGACGGGCTCATGGCCAGGGCGGCAGGCACCAGCGTCCCCACGGCGACGAAAAGTCCCACGGGCGACAAGATCCCCACGGACCCGGAGGTGACGAGGGGGCGGGCGACGGCGTGCAATCGGTGTCCGATCATGTGCAAGGCACGCAATGGGTGTCGAGCAAGACCGCTCATCAAGGCGAACGTGCCGGCGTGTCCGTTGTCCGACACGAGATACGCGTACTGACTGGAGAGGTTGCTTGCCTGATTGGCACCGACTCCGCTGACGATAAGGACCCACGCCCCCGCGGCCACGCTGACGGCGGACGCCGTCACGATTCCAAATCGAGGACGCGGTCGCTGGAGAACGAGCATACCGAGACTGCCGATTCCGACGAACAGCAAGAGTTCGGCCACCACAGCGCCGAACAAGAGGCAGGCGGCGGCGGCCACGGCGGCGGCGATCCACCGGCCGCGCCAAAACAAGTAGCCCACGGCGACCAGCAAAGGTAGGCCAAGGGGGGTCAGATGAATGTCGAAGGACACGGTCTCGTACCACCACGCGTTGGCTACCAGCACGGTGAGGGCCAGCAATCCAGCCGCCGTTCGATGCCGTTCGAGGTGGATACCGAGAAGGTCCCACACCCATCGCAGGGTGATGAGTTCAGCCAGGACGACGGCGACATCCTGGACGATCAACAGCGAGAACGGGGAGCTGGAGAAGTAATGGAGCAGGCTAAGCGGCCACATCACCAGATCGAGGTGGTCGCGCAGAAATGGGGTGGTGGGGATCCGAATGGTGTCGTTCGGCAAGAGATTGCCGTGCGCGATCAGGTACCAGGCTTGGGCGTTGTGCGCGAAGTCCTCGAGAAGATCGAAGCGGCGGAAGAGATACCAGCTGTAGGTGACGAGGGCGGCCAGCTGGACGACGAGGACAACCGAGCTGACGGTCCAGAAGAGCCCTGGCGTGGGCGGCCGTCGGTGGGCCGCGTTTCCCCTCACAGTTGTCGTCCCCGAGAAGACACGTCCTCGCCGGCCAGGGTCGCAATGATCTGCCGGCGGATGCCCTTACCGGCGTTGGCCCCGCATGGTCCGACGGTGTCGCCAGGCAATGAGAAGGGCGTCCACGGGGTCGTTCGTGGTCCCCAGAGGTCCACCGCAGGCGAGGCACAGCACATGTCGGGTACAGCAACCACTCTGACCCGGATTTCGCAGCGGCGGGTCGAATGCCGCCCACCGCCAGACGCGGCGGCCGTGAGCCGCCAGTCCTCGAACCCTCTCACCGCTTTCGCTCACGATCATCTCCCCCCGGCCCAGGGAGGATGGTACGAATCGAACCTGAAAGATCACTGTGAAGTACTCCGCCACGCGCCCAAACTGGCGCTTTCCGCGGTCGGTTGCCGCCACTGGGTGTGCAGGAGCCGGGGCATCCGTAAGCTCGGGAGTCATGGACCGTGAGGCGGGCGGGAACCCGTGGCTCAACGCGGAGGGCCCGAGGGGCGCCGAGTACGACGAACGCTTCGCTCGGCTGGCCGCCCAGGGCCACGACGTCCATGGTGAGGCTGATCTGATGGCGTCGCTCGGGCTGCGATCGGTACTCGACGCCGGGTGTGGAACTGGCCGCGTGGCCATCGAGATGTCTCGGCGGGGATTGGAGGTGGCCGGCGTCGACCTCGATACCGCCATGCTCGGCGTGGCCCGGGACAAGGCGCCGCACATCGAATGGACCCACGCCGATCTCGTGGACGTCGACCTTGGTCGCTGCTTCGACGGAGTCGTCATGGCAGGCAATGTCATGATTTTCGTGACGCCGGGAACCGAGGGGGCCGTGTTGGCCAATATGGCCCGTCATCTCGAGGTCGGTGGCCTTCTGGTCGCTGGCTTCTCCCTGGGACGGGACCGCCTTGCCCTCGATGCGTACGACGAATTAGCCGAAGCGACAGGGTTGGATCTGGCCGAACGATGGGCCGACTGGGCCCGGACACCGTTTGTCACCGCCGCGGAATACGCTGTGTCGATCCACCGACGTCGTTGACCCTCAGTCTCGACGGACGGTGAAGGCGAAGCGGACCCCGACGGCCACGATGGCCAGACCGCCGACCCCGACCACCAGCTCCAACCGGCGCGGTGACCGGGCAAACCAGGAGCGCAAGGCGCCGGCAGCCACTCCCCAGAGGCTGTCAGAGACAAGGGCGATAGCCGAATACACGAGTCCCAGTAGCAATATCTCAGCGGAGACATCACCTGCGCCCTGAGAGACGAACTGCGGAAGGATGGCGGTGAGAACGACGATCGACTTGGGATGGGTGGCGCCGACCACGAACCCCTGGAGGACAAGACGCGATCCTCTCCCGGGTGGACCAGCGACGGCCGTGATGGCCGATTCGAGTGATCCACGATCACAGAAGGCTCTCACCGGGACGTAGGCGCCCATGGAGTTCCCAAGGACGGTGAGAACGGCGGCTTGGCGCCCGTGGGCCAGGGCCCGTCCCACGACGGACATCCGCTCGGACCGGGAATGGCGATGATCACCATGGCTGCCACCGCCGAACGCCAGCACGTGCCCGGTGGACATCCGACAACGCTACCGTTGTTGGCTCGCCTCCCTCCGACTACATCTCCCGTCGGCCCCAGGTCCGATGTCAGCGCTGTCGGTAATGTTGTGGGGAGGCACTTGTCGCCCTCGTCACTTTGGAGGATTCACCATGACCATCACCGATCTCCCGCCCACCGCCATCCATCGGGGCGAGAACGAACTGCCCTTCGTCGACATCGGCGACGGCGGCACTCTTCAGTTGCTCCAGGTCGACCTGGCCAACGGGGTGTGGATCGTTCGCAACCACTTCCCACCCGATACGACGGTCCAGACCCATAAGCACACGGGCCACGTTCTGGCCTTTACCCAGACGGGGTCGTGGTTCTACAAGGAGTACCCGGACGTCGTGAACACGGCTGGGTCGTATCTGTACGAGCCGGCGGGATCCGTCCACACCCTCCACGTGCCGGCCACCAACGAGGGCGTAACAGACGTCTGGTTCGCCATCCACGGCGCCAATCTGAACCTCGATGCCAACGGAAACGTCGAGCTGGTGATCGACGCGCACGGGATCCTGCCCTTCTACCGGGCCATGTGCGCGGAGCAGCACGGCGTCACCGATCCGCCCGTCGTCGTCATCGGGAACTGACGCCATGCGCGCCGCAGTCCTCACCGACGAGCGGCCTCAGCTCGAGATGGCCGACTTGCCTTCTCCCGTCCCCGGACCCGGGGAGGCACTGCTCCGGATCACCGGCTGCGGCATCTGCGGCAGCGACCTGCATCTGGCCAGCCAATTGGCGGCGCCAGGCGCAGTGTTGGGTCACGAGATCGCCGGGGTCGTGGCCGGCCTGGGGCCGGGAATCGATTCGGCGCTCTGGCCCGACGGCGTCGCCGTTGTCGCCCGACCGTTCGGAGGCTGCGGCTCGTGCGCCTACTGCCGGGGCGGCCGGGCCGACCACTGTGGTCAGTTCCAGCTCATCGGGCTCGAGCGACCGGGCGGATTCGCCGAATTCGTGGTCGTCCGGGGCGACGAGCTGTTCAGGCTTCCCACCACCATCGCCGCCGATGAGCAACCGTTGGTCGAACCCCTGGCCGTGGTCCGCCACGCTTTTCGGCGCGGTCAGGTCACAGCGGCCGACCGGGTGGCCATCCTCGGGGCCGGGCCCATCGGTCTGGCCGCCGTTGCCTGGGCCGTGGCCGTCGGCGTGGAATCGGTGGCGGTGAGTGAACCCTCATTGCTCCGGCGGGAACTGGCACTCGGGCTCGGCGCCACCGCCACCTTTGACCCGACCAGCGTCCCGGTGGCTTCTGGCATCGCCGAGGCCACCGCCGGCGGACCGAGCGTCATCTTCGAGTGCAGCGGACGCCCCGGGCTCATCGAGCAGGCCATGGAAATGGCGGCTGTGGATGCCCGCATCGTGGTCGTCGGGATCTGTCCCCAGAACGACGAGATCTTCCCCTTCTGGGCGTTGTCCAAAGAACTCGACTTCCGCTTCGCCATCTACTACGGCCGCGAGGATTTCACCGACACCCTCGACGCTCTCGACGCCCATCGGATCGATGCCCGGTCGATGGTGACCGAAACCATCAGTCTGGAAGAGCTCCCCGACCGTTTCGCCCGGCTCGAACGCGATCCGGACGCCGGAAAGGTCATCGTCCGACCGTAAATGTCGGTGGAATGCCGCTCAGGTGCCACAACTCAGCTGTGGCCGCGGATCTTCACCGTGACGTATGCCGTTTCCGGCGCCGCCGGTTGACCGGTGACAGCGCTGTTTCCCGTGACGGTAGCATTGTCGGTGATCGAGATCGATCCTGACCCCTTGCGACTGATGGTCTTGCTGCACGTGTAAGTCCAGGTGGCACCGGGATCCAGGGTGCTCGAGTTGCCGTCACTGCTGCTCACGAAGGTGGCCGTTCCGCAGAACGAACCGGACACGTGGACGCCGGTGATGTCGACGGTCCCGGTGTTCTTCTCCTTGTATGTGAACGTGATCGTCGTGTTGTAACCCTGGGTGTGGGTGCTGGCCGTCTCGCTCAGAGACGTCTTTCGAGGCGACGCAGGCTGCACCACGATGGTGGCCGAGGCACTCACTCTCACACTCGAGGAGTTCGTGGCCGACGCCGTGGCTGTGTTCTTCAGAGTGACGTTGCATGTTGAACCAGTCCCGCTCGAGATGTGGACGCTGACCGACGCCCCCGGGCCCAGGTCGCCGAAGCTGCAGGTGAGGACCTGGGAACCGACGGCGCCGGTGATGGAGCGGGTACCGGGACCCGAGTAGGCGGGAGAGATGGACCAGTTGACGCCGGTGCCCGCTGGCAGCGGGTCATTGAGCGTCACGGCGGTGGCCGTGCCCGTGCCGGCGGCGGCGGCGGCGGCGGCCACCGTGACGGTGAGGCCAATGGCCGTGCCCGCCGACACCGGGCTGGCGTCGGCCGTCTTCGTGATGGGCAATTTGGGCGACGCCCCCTTCCCCACCACGATGGTGGCGGTGGCACTCACGCTGGCGGCGTTCGAGGCGCTGGCCGTGGCCGAGGGTCAATGCGGTGGCACACGTGGCGGTGGTGGCGCTCGTGACGTGGACCGAGAGCGAGGGCCCCGGGGCCATGGTGCCGGTGGTGCAGGTGAGGGTCTGGGACCCCGGTGCCCCGGAGATGGAGCAGCCCGGGACGGCGGTGGCGATGGACCACACCACGCCCGAGCCGGCCGGGCCCGCCGGCAGCGGGTCGGACATGACCACGCCGGTGGCCGTGCCCGAGGAGTTGTTGCTGACGGTGACGGTGAAGTCGATGTTGGTGCCGGCCGAGACGCTCGGGGCGTCGGTCGTCTTCAAGATGGTGAGGACGACCGCCGTCTCCGCCGTGGTGGCGCTGGAGGTCACGGTGGCGGCGTTTCGACGAGGAGTCTTGACGAACTCCTCGAGCGCGCCGTTCCCAGCAACTGACCTACGACGCCATCAGCGGCACCCGGAGTTCGAGCGTTCTCAGTGGCATCCGTCACGACCTCCACGAGCGGGAGGTGGGCGGAGCCGACAGCTTCGATCGGGCCAGGACCGGCCTCGGCCGGTGGGAACCGCATCTCGGTGCGGGGGCTCGGGTCTTTCCTCCCGACCCCGTCCGAGAAGACGCCACCGTGCTCGTCCTTCTCGACTTCGGTCCCCTGGTGGTCGTCGCCCCCTGTCAGACCCTCTACTTCATCGACGAACCGGACCGGTTCGGTTGCGCCTATGGAACCCTTCCCGGACACCCGGAACGGGGGGAGCAACGCTTCCTGGTCGAGCGGAAGGACGACCGGTGCGTCTTCGGGCTCTGCGCCTTCTCCCGACCGGATCCGTTCCTGGTCCGCCTCGGCGGGCCCCGCGGCCCGGCAGGTGCAACCACGCACCACTGCCCGGTATCTCGAATTCCTGGCACGGTACGTCAGGGGGCGCGGAGTGGGCGACGGCGACCCGTAGGCTTGAGGCGTGCCCGCCGATACACCGGCTGTCCTCGTCTACGACGGCGACTGCGGATTCTGCACCACCTCGGCCGCCTGGATGGCGGCCCGATGGAAGGATCCCACCACAATCGAGGTGCGCCCCTGGCAACAGCTTGGCGAGGTTGGCCTCGAACGGCTCGGTCTCACCGTCGACGACGTCTCCCGGGCCGCGTGGTGGGTGAAGGACGGTCGGACATCGGGCGGGCACCTCGCCGTGGCCCGGGCCCTGATGGCGGCCGGCGGGGGATGGGGGCTCGTCGGTCGGGTGCTTCTCGTGCCCCCGGTGCGCAGCCTGGCCGGGGTGGGCTACCGGGTGGTGGCGCGTAACCGGTACCGGCTGCCCGGAGCAACGCCGTCCTGCACGAACTGAGACCAGGCAGGTCGTGAGGCCGGCGATGGGGTGGTTATCCAGCCCGGCCCCGGACGCGCAGGAAGGGGGCCCGGAGGCCCCCTTCCTGGCTACTGCTGGGGTGTTGTCAGTCGGGAACTAGATGGTCGGAGCAGGCGGGTCGACCGTGAACTCCGTCACGAACGTGTCACCCGTTCCAGCCAGAACATCGGCGATGACCTCAGAGGTCCCGGCGGCGCACGACGTGCCCTTGAAGACGAAGGCGGCGTTGCCGTCGTCGTCCAGGAACGTCGAGACCCGGGGGCCGGTGTTGACTCCGACACCGTCAACCTCGAAGTTTGCCATGCCGACACCGACTCCATGGTTGTTCGCCGCTTCCCAGCGCCAGCCGAGGATGCAACGACCCTCGAGCTGGGAGGAGCTGATCTCCACACGCTGCTCGGCGTACACCGGGTTGTCCTCCACGTAGAACACGGCGTAGACGTTCGAGTCACCGCTCGCGCTCGTGTCCCCGGTCTCGACCTCTTGCGCCACGCCCGAGATCTGCGGGTAGCCCGTCAGACCAGTCGGCGTCACGGCCGGCGGCAGAGCCACCAGTGTGGTCAGAGCGGTGTAGAAGGGAGCGACCTCGAGGTCGGCCTCGACCACGCTCGTCCCCGGAGCACAGTCAGTACCGTCCACGACCACGGTGGCGTTGCCGTCGTTGTCGAGGACAGCGTCGATCCGGTTGTCCGTACGGTTCGGTGCAGTCGTGTCGGAGCCTGCCTGCAGGTTCTCGAAGTCGAGGTCCTGGCACGAGGCCTCGAGCTGCGACGAGTCGATATTCACCTTGTCGCCGGCGAAGGACGGGTTCGTCTCCACCTGGATGACGGCGTGGACCTCGGACTGGCCGGTCTCCACCAGCGGGTTCGGGTCAACGGTGACCGTGATCAACGGCGGCGGGCCGCCCTTGCCGGTCGAAGATCCGCCTCCGCCTGCCTTCTGGCACTTCTTCTTGTTCGGGTGCGCCGCACACTTGGCCGCCGTCGCCTTGGCGGACTTCGCCGAAGCGACTCCCGCCATGCCCATGAGGGGCAGAGCAACGACGACTGTGAGCGCGGTGAGCCTCACAAAACTACGTCGAACGTTCACTATCTCTCTCCTTGTTGTTGGATCCCCGCATCTTCATGTCTGTACTTGCTGGCGACAATCGTCATAGATGACTAATGACGCACTAAGGCGTGGACTCACTACGCAGGGCGTCGTCAAAATTGATCTCTTCTTGCGGGATATTCCCCACGTTCAGCCCCGAAGCGCTCTGCCGGGCAGAAAGAACTTGGTCGTCCGAGGGCCAGGCCTAGGCGCGCAGAGAGGGGGCCCGGAGGCCCCCTCTCTGGGTCGTACGGGTCTTGCCAATCGGGACCTAGATGGTCGGCACCGGCGGGTTCACCGTGAAGGTGGTCGTGTAGGTCTGGTGGGTACCAGCCAGCACGTCGGCGATCACCTGGGAAGGCCCGGCGGCACACGAGGTGCCCTTGAAGATGAAGACGGCGTTGCCGTCGTCATCGAGGATGGTCGACGCCTTGGGTCCGAGGTTGACCCCGGTGCCGGAGATGGGACCGACAACGCCTGGTCCGATGCCCCGGCCGTTCGGGTTACCGACCTCCCAGCGCCAGCCGCGGATGCAGCGGCCTTCGAGCTGGGACGAGGCGATCTCGACCGTCTGCTCGGCGTAGACCGGGTTGGTCTCGACGTAGAAGACGGCGTAGACGTTCGAGTCACCGCTCGTGCTCGTGTCACCGGTCTCCACCTCTTGGGCCACACCGGCGGTCTGCGGGGAGCCCGTCAGACCCTCGGGGGTCACGCCCGGCGGCAGGGCCACCAGGGTGGTGAGAGCGGTGTAGAAGGGCGCTACCTCGAGGTCGGCCTCGATGACGCTCGTCCCTGGGGCACAGTCCGTTCCCTCCATGACCACGGTGGCGTTGCCATCGTCGTCGAGGATGGCGTCGATCCGGTTGACCTGGACGTTCGGACCGAAGACGGTGCCACCGGACTGAAGGTTCTCGAAGGTGATGCCGCCCAGGCAGGACGCCATGAGCTGGGACGAGTCGATGTTGACCATGTCACCGGCGAACGACGGGTTGGTCTCCACCTCGACAACGGCGTGGACCTCGGACTGGCCCGTCTCCACCAACGGGTTCGGGGACACCTGTACGGTGATCAGGGCTGCGGCGCCACCCGATCCACCGGTCCCCGTCCCGCCACCGGCCGCCCGGCACTTCTTCTTGTTCGGGTGCGCGGCGCACTTCGCAGCCAACGCCTTGGACGCCTTGGCGGACTTCGCCGAGGCGATGCCCGACATGCCCAGAAGCGGCATGGCAGCGACCACTGTGAGCGCTGTAACTCTCACAAAACTACGTCGAACGTTCACTTGCTCTCTCCTTGTCGTGGGATCCCCACCGCATCTTCGTGTTTGGGCACCCCCCGTGACATCGTCAATGATGATGAATAAATACGTAGAGCGACTCTCAGACCACCCAGAGTTCTCATCAAAATTGACCACTTCACGCACCACGATGCTCACTCTCGGTGTGCTGCGCCGGGCCCGGCTGTGAAGCCCGCCAGCCTCTTCGTCAACCAAGCGGCCCCGGCCGGGGCCGAGCCCAAGCGCCTGACCGGGGGCGACCCAGGCCGGGGTGGTGGAGGTGGTGGAGGTGGCGGAGGTGGCGGAGGTGGCGGAGGTGGCGGGGGGCGATGGTGGCCGTGGCCGAGGGGATCATCGGCCCCGGCAACGTCGCCGAGCTCCTACTGGTCACCGCCGTCTGGGTCGACCCCCGGGCCGACGACGAGGCGGCCGTCTACGAGGACAACCGTCAGGCCACCGGCGACGCCATCAGCGCCGGCCGGTGGCGGGCCTCGGACCTGGCCGATCTGCTGGCTCTGCGTCTCGGCCGGGAGAACCCTTTCATCGGCTCAGCTCCTGACCGCCGTCGGCAGCCGACGGGTTCAGGGAATCCCGCCGTCGACGCGGAGCAGGGCGCCGGTGGTGAACGACGAGGCGTCGCTGGCGAAGTAGAGCGCCGCTCCCACCACTTCGTCGGGCTGGCCGCCGCGGCGCAGGGCGTGGCGCTGCAGGCTGACGTTGATGGCCTCCATGTCCCAGGCCTTCGAGATATCGGTGAAGAAGGGGCCGGCCATGATGCAGTTGACCCGGACGCTCGGTCCGTAGGTGCGGGCGAAGCCGTCGGTCAGGCTGTTCATCCCGGCCTTGGCCGCGGCGTAGGGGAGGATGGTGGCGTTGGGCCGGATCGATCCCACCGAGCTGATGTTCACGATGGATCCGCCCCCGTCGGCCACCATCCGGCGGCCCACCAGGGCGGTCAGCCGGAAGACCCCTTTCATGTTCAGGTCGACCGTCTTGTCCCACATGGCCTCGGTCACCTCGGTCGGGTCCGAGTAGAGCAGGGACATCCCGGCGTTGTTGACCAGGATGTCGAGCCGGCCGAAGGCCTCGTAGGCGCCGTCGACCAGTCCGTCGAGCTCGTCCCAGCGGCCCACGTTGGCGGCCAGGGCCAGGGCGCGGCGGCCGGTCCGGGCCGTCACCTCCCGGGACAGCGCCTCGCAGGCGTCGAGCTTCCGGCTGGTCACGATGACGTCGGCGCCGGCGGCGGCGAAGGCCTGCACCATTGAGCGGCCGAGACCACGGCTGCCCCCGGTGACGAGGGCCACCTTCCCGGTCAGGTCGAACCGTTCGGCCGGGCCGCTCCACGCCCCCTCGTCCACCGACGCTGGCACCGTCACCGGAGAGTCGAGCTGCCGGCGAGGCGCGCCTTCTCGGCCGGGGAGAGGACGCCACTGATGAAGCCGGTCTCGAGGGCTTCGCCCGAGCCGGCCATCAGAGGTTCGCCACTTCGAGCTCGAGGTACTCGGCGAACTTCTGGCGCGCCGCGGCGATCTTCTCGGGCAGGTGCTCCGTCGGCCACAGCCCCGGGGCCGCCTGGTAACGCTTCAGCACCTGCCGGGCGACGGTTACCCGGTGCACCTCGCTCGGCCCGTCGACCAGTCCCATGATGGGCGCCATCATCCACATCCGGCCCAGCGGCATCTCGTTCGAGACCCCGAGTGCGCCGTGGACCTGGATCGAGCGCTGCACGATGTCGTGCAGCACCTGCGGGGTGAGCACCTTGATGGCGGCGATGTCGTGGCGGACCTTGCGGTAGTCCTGGTATTCGTCGATCTCCCAGGCCACGTAGAGGACGAACAACCGGAACTGCATCAACTGGGCGTAGGAGTCGGCCACGTAGTTCTGGACGGACTGCTTGTCGGCCAAGAGGCTGCCCTGGGTCTCCCGGGAGAGCGCCCGCTCGCACATCATGTCGAGCGCCTTCTGGCAGATCCCCACCGTCCGCATGGCGTGGTGGATCCGGCCCCCGCCCAACCGGGTCTGGGCGATGGCGAAGGCCTGGCCCTCACCGCCGAGCAGGCTGTCGGCCGGCAACCGGACCTCGTTGTAGTGGATCAGGGCGTGCATGCCGGCGTCCTCGTCGTGCAGCGACTCCCCCATCAGCCCGACGTTTCTGACGATCTCCACCCCCGGGGTGTCGGTCGGCACCAGGAACATGGACATGCCCTTGTAGGCCGAGACATCGGGATTACTCACCGCCATCACGATCAGGAAGGAGGCGGTCCGGGCGTTGGAGGAGAAGAACTTCCATCCTTCGAGCACCCACTCGTCGCCGTCGCGTCGGGCCCGGGTGGTGAAGAGAGTGGGATCGGAGCCGCCCTGCGGCTCGGTCATGGAGTACGACGAGAAGACCTCCCCGTTGAGCAGGGGCAGCAGGTAGCGCTCCTTCTGCTCCTCCGTGCCGTAGTGGGCAATGATCTCGGCGTTGCCGGTATCGGGTGCCTGGGTGCCGAAGATGATGGGCGCCCACTGCGAACGGCCCAGGATCTCGTTCATCAACGACAGATTCAGCTGTCCGTAGCCCTCACCACCGAGCTCGGGTCCGAGATGACAGGCCCAGAGCTTGCGGTCCCGGACCTGTTGTTTCAGGGGATCGATGACCTTGCGCAACGTCTCGGAGAGCGGATGGAAGGCCCGGCCGCCCCAGACGAGGTCGAGGGGCTCGATCTCGTCGCGGACGAAGCCGTTCATCCAGTCGAGCTTCTCCTGGAACTCCGGATCGGTGCTGAAGTCCCACCCCATCGGACTATCCCCCCTCGGCGCCGCCGCCTTCTTCGATGACGCGGCCTTCTCTTACGAGACTCGGTGCGGTGACGCTGCCGCCAGCCTCAGCTCTCCGAACCGTACTGGGCCTGGGGGAGCGGTCCGGCCGAGGCCGCCGGGGGTGGGGCGGGGGCCGCCGCCGGCGCCGGGGATCCGGCCACCGACGAGCTGGGCACGCCGCCGGTGGGGGCGGCGCCGGTGTCGGGGGCGTCGGCCGAGGTGACGGTCACCGAGCCGTGCTCGGCCTCGAAGGCCTGGAGCCGGGCCACCAGGCCGGCGATCCGGCTCTCGGCCTGGCCGTCGGCCCGGCCCACCTTCTGGTTGTAGAGCTCACCGCCCAGCTCGAGCAGAAGCGCGTCACCCTTGCGCTTGGCCTGGATGTCGGCCAGTTTCGCCTGACCGGCCTGACCGGCCTGCTGCGCCTTGTCGGCCAGCTGTGTGGCCTGCGCCTTCACCTTGTCCATCAATCCCATGACGATCTCCTTCTGCGCGTCGGATCCCGAGACTACGCCGGTGGCCCGCCCCTGCGTTGTCCGGCCCCCGATACGGTGCCGGTCAGAGTGACGGCCACCCGCCGTCTCCACCGAGGCTCCGGGGGAAGGGCGATGGCGGCGGACCGTACAGAGAGGGTGGGGGTCGTGGTGGTGGGAACCGGCTTCGGTTGCCTCACCCATGTCCCGGCCCTGCGGGCGGCGGGTTTCGAGGTCCTCGGCCTGGTCGGCCTCGACCCGGACCGGACGGCCCGGCGGGCGGAGCGCTTCGCCATCCCGTGGGCCCTGACCTCGTTGGACGACGCCCTGTCCCTGCCCGGGGTGTCGGCCGTCACCATCGCCACCCCGCCCCACAGCCATGCGCCACTCACCCTGGCGGCCCTGGCCGCCGGTAAGCACGTCCTGTGCGAGAAGCCGTTGGCCCGGGACGCGGCCGAGGCGGCCACCATGCTGTCGGCGGCCGAGAGCGCAGGCCTCGTCCACCTGGTGGGGGCCGAGTTCCGCTGGGCCACGGGTCAGCGGCTGGCCGCCCGGGCCATCGCCGACGGCGCCATCGGACAGCCCCGGTTGGCCACCTTCCTGCTCCACATCCCGCTGCTGGCTGATCCCTCGGCCGAGGTCCCGTCGTGGTGGTCCGACGCCTCGCAGGGTGGCGGTTGGCTGGGGGCCCACGCCACCCACCTGATCGACCAGGTCCGCTCCTCGCTCGGAGAGTTCGAGGCTGTGAGCGCCGGCCTCGTTCACGTGTCGGACCGGGACTGGAGCGGGGAGGACGCCTACACCTTGCACTTCCGGCTCCGCTCGGGAGTGGACGGAGTCCTCCAGTCGAGCGCCGCCTCCTGGGGCCCCATGCTCATCCACACCCGGATCGCCGGAACCGGGGGCACGCTGTCGATCGCCGGCGACACCGTCCGGTTGGCCGACCGCCACGGGGACAACGCCCTCGAGGTCCCCGCCGACATGGACAGCGACCCTCCCGTGGCCCCACCCTCCGACCTTCTCGTCACCGCCTACGACCTGCTTCACTCCACCGGCATCGACCTGGCGCCCTACACGGCGCTGGCCACCGCCTTCCGCCTGCGGATCCTCGGTCTCGACGTGGCCGACGAGCCCGCCCTGCCCACCTTCGCCGACGGCATGGCGGCCATGGCCGTCCTCGATGCCGCCCGTCGATCGGCAGCCGGTTCGGGCTGGGAACCCGTCACCGCTCCCTGAGGCCCCTCCGCGTCAGTCTTCGTCGGACGGGGCGTCGTCGAACTCGAGAATGGGGCCCGGCGGCAGGTAGCCGACCGGCACCTGGTCGGCCCGGCGGTAGTGCTGGGCCACCAGGACGTTCTCCACCACCCCGTCCACCTCGAAGATTCCGCACAGCGAGATGTCACGGGCGTCGGCGAAGGCGTCGACCAGTGCGATCTCCTCGTCCCAGAGCTGCTCGTAGCCGTAGATCGAGATCCGGGCCACCAGGAAGTAGAGGCAGCCGTCGGACGACCATCCCACCGGCCGGCCGATCATGCAGTGGTCGGGCCCGTCGTCGACGACGGCGATGGCCAGCGCGCCGTCGCCCAGGACGGTGTGAATGTGACCGGGATCATCCTCGGCACTGCGCCGACGGGCGTGCATCCGGTCGAGCAGTGCCACCAGCATGAGCGCAGGAATGGCGTCGTCGGGCTCGTCGGGCTCGTCGGGCTCGTCGGGCTCCTGGGCGTCGTCGGGCTCCTGGGCCCAGTCGGGTGCGTCGGCGTCGATGGGGGATTCGTCTCCTTCGGTCAACGTTGCTCCTTTTCGCTCAGAATCCGAGCAATGCCGTCCGGCCGTGGGTTTCGAACTCGCCGTGGATGCTTTCGACGTCGTCTGACCCGAGGACACGGTAGGCCCCATCGGCGTGACGGCCCCCGAACGGCCGCCACCAGACGGGGTCGTCGGTCACCCAACGCTCAGAACGCAGGGGGCGCTTGTCGATCTTGTTGGTTCCCGTGAGAGGAACGTTCCGGGTGATCCGGACGAAGCGCGGCGCCCACTTGCTCCCGAGGTCCTGCTGATCGGCCAGGAATGCGGTAAAGAGCAGCGGATCGAAGACCGTGCCGGGAACGAGCTCCAGGGTGGCCATCACCTGGTCTCCCGTCCGCGGGTCGGGGACGGGGTAGACGCAGGCGGTGACCACCCCGTCGTAGCGCGCCAGGATCCGCTCCACCGGTGCGGCGGCGAAGTTCTCCCCGTCCACGCGCAGCCAATCGGCGGGCCGGCCGGCGAAGTAGAAGAATCCGGCCTCGTCGCGGTAACCGAGATCGCCGGACCAGTACCAACCGTCCCGGGTCCGTTCGGCGTTGGCTTCCTCGTTGGCGTAATAGCCCTCGAAACGGCTGGCCCCGTTACGGCTGACGATCTCCCCGATGGCCTCGGCGGCATTGAGCAACAGACCGGCGTCGTCGATACGGGCCGGCGGACACTCGGTGCCGGTGACCGGATCGACGATGGCCACGTCGGTGCCCGGCAGGGGCAGGCCGACGGCCTGGCGCGGCGTGCCCGGGACACGGCTCATGGCGATGGCGCCCTCGCTCGAACCGTAACCTTCGATGATCGGGCATCGGAAGCGCTTCTTGAACGACGAGATGTCCGAGGGCGACGCGTCGGTGCCGAAGCCGAACCGCAGGGTGTTCTCAGCGTCGTCGGCCGCCGGTGGCGTGGCCAGGATGTAGGCCAGGGCGCGGCCGACGTAGTTGAAATAGGTGACCCCGTAATAACGGACGTCGGGAAGGAAGCCCGACGCCGAGAACCGCCGCCGGAGTACGAGGCAGGCCCCGGCGGCCATGGCGGGCATGATGCAGGTGTTGAGGGCGTTGCCGTGGAACATGGGCATGGCGCAGTAGAGGACGTCTCCGGCGCCGAATCCCGAGCCAGTGGCCATCGTCAGACCGGCGTCGGCCAGACGGCCCTGGCTCACCCGGACCGCTTTGGGCGCCCCCGTCGATCCCGAAGTGAAGAGGAGAAGGAAGAGCGAGTCGGCGCCGGGGAGTTCGCCGGCCGCGGGCGGGGCGCCGGCCGCGGGAAGGACCGGCGCCCGGGCGGGATCGTCGACCACGAAGATCCGGTCGACGGCCACACCGGTGTCGAGTCCCTCGATCAGCGGCAGTTGGCCGGTGTCGGTGACGAGGAGCTGACAGTCGGTGTGGTGGATGTCACCGGCCAATTCGGTGCCACGGCGCGTCGGATTGATCCCCACCACGGTGGCTCCGGCCAGGGCGGCGCCCCCCAGGAGAAAGAGGTACTCGGGCTCGTTCTCGAGCAGGACCCCGACATGGAAGGGACCGGACCGCCGTTGGCCCTCCAACCACGACGCCCGCCTCACCGACTCCTCCACCACCTGACGCCACGTCCACCACCCGTCGCCGTAACGCAGTCCGGTGGCGTCATCCTCGGCGCGCGCCAGCAGCAACTCGGCGACCGTCGTCATGGTGGCGACGATAGTGTCGCCGCCATCCATGGGGATCTCCGAAGCACGCGACCTCGAGCTGCTGCGCGCCGGGTTCACACGCTGGCTGCGCGCCCGCCGGCCCGGTGCCCCCGACTTCCGCGTCGAGCCCATCGGTCAACCGTCGACCGGATTGTCGAGCGAGACCCTGCTGGTCGACGTCGAATGGTCCAACGGTGGACCGGTCGACGGCCAGGCTCGCCACGAGTCCCTGGTGGCCCGTCTGCCACCGAACGGCGACGGCCTGTTCCCCGTCTACGACCTCGCCGGCCAGGCCCGGGTGCAGCAGATCGTTTCCGCCGCCGGGCTCCCGGCGGTCGTTGCGCTGGCCGTCGAGCTCGACGAGAGCTGGTTGGGCGCACCGTTTCTCCTCATGCCCCGTGTCGCCGGTCGCGTCATCCGCAACGACAAGCCCTTCCTCCGCACGGGCTGGTTGGCCGAGTCCTCCTCCGACGACCAGGCCCGTCTGCATGCCGGGTTCCTCGACCTCCTGGCCGGGATCCACCGCATCGAGGTGGACACGACCCTTGACTTCCTCCCCGGGGCAGACCTCGTCCGCTCCCACCACACCCTGGCCGGCGAACTGGAGCGCTGGACCGGCTATCTCCAGTGGGCGGCCGCAGGCGACGCGCCGGCGGTGTTCACCGACGCGGTCCGCTGGTGTGCCGACCGGCTGCCCGACCCCGAGCCGCCGGCCTCGCTCTTGTGGGGTGACGTCCAACTGGGCAACATCCTGGTGGCCGACGACATGTCCGTGGCCGCCGTCCTCGATTTCGAGATGGCGTCCGTGGGCCCGGCCGAGCTCGATCTGGCCTGGCATCTGGTCCTGCATCAGATGACGGTGGACCGCTGCGGCGGCGACCTTCCCGGCTTTCCCGATCGCGACGCCACGGTCGTCGCCTACGAAGCCCGCCTCGGCCGCGCCGTGGCCGACCTCCGTTGGTTCGAGGTGTTCGCCGCCCTGCGCAGCGGCGCCATCATGGTCCGCGCCGCCCGCCTGCTCGCCCGGCTCGGCATCGACGACAGTTGGCTCACCGCCGGCAATCCCACCGTCACCCTTCTGGCCGATCTCATCGCCGGCTGAACACACTCCCGTCGGAGCATGGCAGCTCAAGGTCGGCGGGCCTTCAGAGTCGATGGGTCCCTTCGGTGACGCACCGCCAGACGAGGCCCGCCGTTTCGTCGGCGTCGAGAGCTCCGTTGTCGATGACGTGGCTCTCCAGCGCGCCGAGGTCCTGGAACTGCTCCCACAACTGACGGAGCGGTCCGACCTCGCGCAGAGGAGCGATCCCCGGAGTCTTCTCAAGGCGCGACGTCGCCCGTTCCAACACCACCTCGACGGACGGGCGCAGCACGACGTAGTGGACCTCGGCAGCCGAGCGTTCCAGCCCGTCGATGAGTAGCGGGAGGTTCCAGGGTCCGAACACACCTTCCAGCACGACCGCGTACCCGCCCCGTGACAGCGCGCCGGCGGCCGCGGCGGCGGCTCGCAGCAGGGTGTGGTTCTGGTCGTCGGCGGCGGGGAGCCAGGGTTCCACGAAACCGCCGGCGATGGTTGTGAAGAGCCAGTCGGCCTCCAGACAGGCGGCCCGGGCGAAGCGTTCGGCGACCAGAGGGCCGGTGGTGGACTTTCCCGAACCCGGGGGTCCAGTCAGCACCACCACCGCGGCGCCGCCTCCGGCCGGCGCGGCCGTCTCGCCAGTCACGCCTGGACGAGACCCCGGCCCAACCAGTCCCGGGCATGTCGGACGCCGGGAAGGACGAAGAAGAACCCGCCGCCGAAGGGGCTGATGTAGTTGGCCAGGTTCTCGTTCTTCAACCGCTTCTGGGTGGCTTCGAACTGGCGGAGCAGATCCTGTTGGAAGCAATTGAAGATCAGGCCCATGTCCAGGTTGCCGTTGGCGTCGGTCCCGAGGTCGTAGTTGTAGCCACGCCGGTAGATCCGGCTCGGCTCGGTCGTCGTGGTGCGCGGATTGGCCAGCCGGATATGGGCACCGAGGGGAACCTTGTAGCCGTGCGGGTCCTTGGCATAGTCGGGGACGTCGGTGTACCGGGCCATGCCGAGCGGTGCCCCGTCGGCCCGGTAGCGTCCGATCGTCGTCTCCTGGCTGTGCAGCGGCAGGGCGTCCCAGGCCTCGATGTCCATGCGGATGAGCCGGACCACGTGGTAGCTCCCGCCCACCGCCCACGCCGGTTCGCCCTGGCCCTCCACCACCCACAAGAGACGGTCGGCCACCTTGAGGTCTTGCACGGCCGGGTTGGCGATGCCGTCCATGAAGCCGAGATGGTTGCGGGGGACCCCGGACGGTCTGGGCGGCGACAGGCTGCCGTCCATCCTCCATCGCACCCGCATGACCCCGTGTGTGTGTCTCGTGATGTCGCGCAGGGCATGAAGGACGGTGTCACCGGATCCGGCGCAGAGCTGGAGCATCATGTCGCCCCCGAGCCACTGCGGCACAAGGGCGTCGTTGGGGAAGGCCCGCATATCGGTGAGCCGGAGCGGTCGCCGGGCGGCCAGCCCGAAGCGGTCGTCGAAAAGGGTGGACGACACGCCGAGGGTGACGGTCAGGGCGTCGGGCGGGACGTCTGGTCCGAGCGTCCCGCTGTCCGAGGGAGGACTCTGCGAACCCCGCCGGGCCGGTAGCCCGCCGGCCGTGAGGAACCTCGCCCGGGCCGTGATCGTCCGGAGCAGCTCGGCCAGGCCGGCGCGGTCCCCGGCCAGGACGTCGAGAGCGGCGAAAGAGGCGGCGGGCGGTGCCGGGGTCAGGATCCCGGCCTGGTGCACGCCCTCGAAGGCAACGGCGGCCAGGGTGGCGTCGCGCTCGGCCCCCGGCTGCCTGGCGACGGCATCGGCCACGCAGCCACCGGCACCGGTGAGGGCGGCGACCGTGCCGACGGCGCCTAGGCCGGATCGCTTCAGAAAGCGACGGCGGTCGATGGTCACGCCTAGAAACGCTAACCGAACGCTGATCGTGTCCGGCGCGCGGCGCTGAGAGAGAAGTGTTCGGGCGCAGGGGGCCAGGAGCGACTCCACCCTGAAGGTGACGGGGAGGCTGAGCTACGGTCGCTGCGTTGTCATCTCGGCTTCCCCCGGCGCAGGGCGATCCGGGACGGCGCCCCGACCGTGACGGAGACCGGACATGGCCCACACTTCGAACATCCCCGGGGACGCCCCGGGTTCCCACCCGGTCTCCCCTGTGGTCAGTCGGCGCACCCTGCTCGGTGCGGCGGCCGGTACCGGTGGACTCGTCCTCGGTGGATGGGGTCTCTCGACCTCCGGCCGACGTGCACGCGACCTGCACCCGGGGACGCAACTGGCGGCCGCCGCCGTCCGGCAACCGGGGTCGCTGCCCAATCCGTCGCTACCACCGGGGACGGCGTCTCTGCCCGAAATCGAGCACATCGTCGTCGTGATGATGGAGAACCACTCCTTCGACAACCTGTTGGGCATGCTGGGGCGGGGCGACACCTTCACGAAGGCTCGTGACGGGAAGCCGACGGTGGCGCTCCCCGACGGCAAGGGCAACCTGGTCCACGCCTTCCACATGCCGAGCGAGTGCATGACCGACGGCGTGGGCAACAACTGGAACACCGCCCACGGCTCCTACGACAACGGGACCAACCGGGGATTCGTGACCGCATCGAGCGGAGAGTCGATGGGCTACTTCACCGGTGAGGACATCCCTTTCATCTGGGGTCTGGCCAGCACCTTCCCCATCGCCGACCGGTGGTTCTGCTCGACCATGTGCCAGACCGACCCGAACCGCCGCTACCTCATCTCGGGGACGTCGCTCGGGCTCATCAACGACACCTTCCCCACGGCTTTGCCCCCGAACGGGACCATCTTCGACAGCCTCAACCGGTACAAGATCACCTGGAAGGACTACTACTCCGACCTTCCCTCGGTCGGCACCTACCTTCCCCTGCTCACCAAGCCCGGTTACCCCGACAAGCTCGTCAAGATGGAGGAGTTCTACAAGGACGCGGCGGCCGGAACTCTGCCCCAGTTCTCCCTGGTCGAACCCAACTACGGCAACCAGTCGCAGGAGAATCCTCAGGACATCCAGTTCGGGGACCAGTTCCTGTCCGACATCGTCCAGGCCGTCCTGCACGGACCCCAGTGGTCCAAGATGTTGATGATCTGGACCTACGACGAGTGGGGCGGTTGGTACGACCACGTGCCGCCGCCGGCGGCCGTCGCCCCCGACGACGTGCCCCCCAACCTGCCGGCCGGATTTCTGCCCGGCGGTTTCGACCAGTACGGCTTCCGTGTGCCCGCCGGGGTGATCTCCCCCTACGCCAAACGCGACTTCGTCTCGCACACCATCTACGACCACACCTCGGTGCTGAAGACGGTGGAGACGAAATGGAACCTGCCCGCTCTCACCCGGCGCGACGCCAACGCCCGTCACGTCTTCGACATGATCGACCTGAAGGCCACTCCCGCCTTCCTCAAGCCGCCCACGCTTCCCGATCCGGCCAACCCGGCCGGCTCCTACACCTGCCTGGCCACCGGCCCCGGCCAGATCCCCCCGTCGTCGGCGGTGAGCCCGGCATGACACCGTCTTCGTCGCCGTCTGCGCATTCAGCACCGTCACCGTCTCGGCCCCTGTCATGGGGGGCGGCCGGCACCCGCAGACAGCCCCTGGTGGTGGTGGCCACCGTGCTCGGTGCCGTCTCGATCGTTCTGCTGGCGTCGTGCTCGGGTGCATCGCCCAAGGTCGGGAAGAGCGGTTCCCCGTCGTCCAGCACGACGACAGCCACGGTGGCCGCCTGTTCGGCCTCGTCAGTGTCGGCTTCCGTCGACTTCACCACCTTCGGAGGTTCCTCCACCTCACCGGCCGGAGCCGTGGTGTTCGACAACACGTCGGGCAACTCGTGTTCGCTCCGCGGCATTCCCACCATCGAGCTGGTGGGCGCTGACGGACAGGTGATTCCGAGCTTCCCGGCCCCGAGCTCACCGGCCCATGACGGCACCGCCGTCCTCACTCCGGGGGGGAAGCCCGCCGCCTCGAGCATCACCTGGTCGTCTCTAACCTGCCTTGCCGGTTCGTATTCGTTGGCCGTGACATTCCCGGGTTGGTCCAGCTCGGTGCCGGCCGGGTCGACGGCCGGCTACCAGGGACCGGCCTGCACGGTGACGGGGACGACGGTCTACGTGAGCCCGGTGGAATTGATCACGGCACCGTCGTCGACGTCCTCCACCACGACGACCTCGGGTTGATCCCGGCCGTCAGAGGGCTCGGCTCGGCTCAGAGATCGCGCTCCCTGGACCCTGTCGCGTCCGCCGTCTGCGCCAACCGGGGAAGCATCGACGCCCACCCGGCCTCGTGCTTCGCCCGCTGATCGGATGGCAGGTCGTGGTGGAGCAACTCGACGATCGTCTCGTCACCGTGGGCCCGCAGGAGGATCTCGACGGTGGTCGAGCCGGCGGGAAGCGCCGCGTCGCCGGGAACGCCCCAGGTGAAGACCACCCGGTCGGGAGGCTCCACCGACACGTAACGCCCGCGGACGGCCGTGCCCTCGATGTCGAGAGCGAAGAGCCCACCGGGGACCGGGTCGAGATCGGCCCAGGTGCCTATCCACTGGACGAGCAGCGACGGATCGATGAGATAGGCAAAGACCTCTTCGGGCGTAGCGGCGATGGCGATCGTCGCTCGCAGGACGTCCGGCCCTGGCACCTCGACACCCGCTCGTGCTGACATTCGTTGCTCCCTCGTTCGACGGCGCATTTCAGGCGGATGAGCGCACCGGGCCAGACGTCGCCCACCGCCACGGCGGGCGCCGACGGTTCCGGCCCGTTGCTCCGGGCTCCCCTGCGTCTCACTGTCGGCTCTTTCCCTGCTCGACGGCGTGCTTCAAACGGGTGAGGGCGTCGGGCCACAGATCGGTGAGGACGGCGCTCAGGTGCTCGAGGGATTCTGGGCGCAGGAGGTAGAGGCGTCGGGTTCCCTCCCGGCGTTCACTCAGCAGGCCGGCGTTCTTGAGCAGTCGCAGATGCTGGCTCACGGCCTGCTGGGTCATGTCGAAATGCGATGCGATCTGACCGGCGGCGAGCTCACTGCTGCGCACCAACCGGAGCATGTGACGCCGGTGGGGGTCGGCCAGCGCCCGGAGCACAGCGTCGGGATTGACGTCAGCCTCCGGGACTCCTGACCGGTCCGCGTGAGCACTCGTCATGGCGCGCAGATCGTACTGTCAACCGCCGGACCTGACAGGGGGAGATCCCCTGTCAGGCACTCTCTGAGCCCATGGCCACGAAGGGAGCACCGTGGCCCGTTTCCACATACGCCACCAAGCTGCCCAGGAAGTGCCCCCATGCGTTGCTGCACTCGCCGAAGCACTCGAGTTGTGCCAAACCTGTGTGTCGGAAACGCACGAGCGATCCTTCGGTGCCCTGAGGACTCACCTCGAAGGTGATCGTGGTTCCCTCCCAGTCCGGCAGCGGCTCGGACACGAGCACGGTCCACGTCACCAACGACGGGCGTTGTGCCCTGTCCACCCGCATGACGACCGGGGAGGTGAAGTGGAAGGTCAGTTCGCCACCGGTCAGGCCCGATCCGCTGGCCGTGGTCCACCAGTTGCTCAAACCGGTCGTCGTCGTCAGTGCATCGAACACGTCACTCACCGGCTTGGTGAGGGACTTCGTGATCTCGAAGACGGAGGCCCCGTCGCCCTCGGGGGCGGTCGTGGGATGCGAATCGGGGTGGGTCATCTCGACGGTCATGGCGCATATACCTCTCTCTCTGGTCTCTCTCTGGCTTTTGCCTAGGCCCGGGTTCTCGGCCCTTTCACAAGAATATACTTTCACAAGAAGTTCCTTGTCAATAGTCCTCGACCTTGGTCGACGCCGTGATCACCCGCCCTTCGGGCCGCCTCGGTGGGCGCAAGTGCTGAGTATTTCTCATAGAGAGCTATACTCAGTAATTCCACCCGCTCACCGAAGGGACACCCGGGCGTATGGCCAGAGCACGCAGGGGCGGCGAGAGCAACGGGAAGCGGCAGCGAACCCCCGACACCACGCTGGAGCTGGCTGAACGGCTGACCCACTGCGCCCGACGGCTGCGGTTGGGATCGACGGCTCAGCTCGCCCCTCTCGGGCTCACAAACGCCCAGGCCCGGGTGTTACGGATCGTGGCCGGAGCAGGACAACCGCTCAAGATGACCGATATCGCCTCTCAACTCGAGGTGGTGCCTCGCTCGGTGACCACCATGGTCGACGGGGTCGAAGCGGCCGGCTTCATCGTGAGGTCGACCGATCCCGACGATCGGCGATCGGTCCTGGTGAGCCTGACGTCGCGCGGTCACGCTCTGCTCGAACGTCTCGAGCGCGCCGGGCGGGTCACGGCCGAAGAGATCTTCGGCGGGCTGACCGACGGCGATCGCGTCGAACTGGCACGGCTCCTCGAGGCCCTGTGTCAGCACGGCGACTGCCGATGCTCCGGTGCGGCGCACGGCGGAAGCGGATACGGGCACCCGCACCAGCACCAGCACCAGCACGCCCAGCTTGGGGACCTCGAACACGGGCCCACGGAACACGGACACGAGCATGGCGGACACGGGCACCGGGGAGACCCAGGAACCGGGATGCCGCGGTCCCGACGACACGAAGACGAGGGTTGATCATGGGAATGGGTATGGGAATGGGCCGGGGGCACAGCGGGGCCGGGTTCGGCCTGATGCGGTCGTTCCGCCGCGACGAATCGGTGATCCACCAGAAGCTGCCACCGGGCATCGTGCGGCGGATCGCCCGATTTGCCGCCCCCTACCGGCGGATGCTCGGGGTCTTCCTGGTGCTCATCGTGATCGACGCCGTCATCGGCGCCGCCAACCCTCTGATTTACCGCGACATCATCGACAACGGGATTATCAAGCACCACAACGCCAGCTTGATCGTGGGATTGGCTCTCGTGATCGGACTGCTGGCCGTAGCCGACGCCGGACTCTCGTTATGGCAGCGCTGGGTGTCGGCCCGGATCGGTGAGGGTCTGATCTTCGACATGCGGGCCAAGGTGTTCGCCCACATCCAGCGGATGCCGTTGGCCTTCTTCACCCGGACCCAGACCGGGGCGCTCGTGTCCCGGCTGAACAACGACGTGCTCGGGGCTCAACAGGCCTTCACCGACACGTTCTCGTCGGTGGTGAGCAACGTGATCGGGGTAGCCATCACCCTGGGGTTGATGTTCTACCTCTCGTGGCCCATCACCATTGTGGCCCTGGCCCTCACCCCTGTGTTCCTGCTCCCCGCCCGGTGGGTGGGCCGACGCCTGGCCTCGATTACCCGGGAGAGTTACACCCTCAATGCCCAGATGACCAACACCATGACCGAACGCTTCAATGTCTCAGGCGCCCTGCTGGTGAAGTTGTTCGGCCGGGCCGACGACGAGGTCGGGGTCTTTGAACAGCGAGCCGGTCGGGTGCGCGACATCGGTGTCACCTCGGCCATGTACAGCCGCGTCTTCATGGCCGCCCTGTTGCTCACGGCGTCACTGGCGACGGCCATCGCCTACGGCTGGGGCGGGGTGCTCACCGTCCGCGGGACCTTGACCATCGGGACGTTGACCGCTCTGGTGGCCTACTTGAACCGGCTGTACGGACCCCTGACAGCGCTGTCGAACGTGCAGGTCGACATCATGACCGCCCTCGTCTCGTTCGACCGTGTCTTCGAAGTGCTCGACCTGGCCCCCATGATCGACGAGAAGCCCGGGGCCACGACCATCGCGCGTGGGCCGGCCACCATCGAATTCGACCACGTCGACTTCACGTACCCCACGGCCGAGGAGGTGTCGCTGGCCTCGCTCGAGTCGGTAGCCGTGCTCGATCAGAGCCCGTCCAACCAGATCCTGTTCGACGTGTCGTTCACCGCCCGGCCCGGCCAGCTCATCGCCCTGGTCGGCCCGTCGGGCGCCGGCAAGACCACCATCAGCCATCTGGTACCCCGGCTCTACGACGTGAGCGCCGGGGCGGTACGGCTCAACGGCGTCGACGTACGTGATGCCACGCTGCGGTCGATCCACGACATCGTGGGGGTGGTCACCCAGGACGCGCATCTCTTCCACGAGACGATCAGGTCCAACCTGACCTACGCCAAGCCCGGCGCCACCGAGGTGGAGCTCATGGAGGTCCTGCGCGCCGCCCAGATCCTGCCCCTCATCGAATCCCTGCCCGACGGCCTCGACACCTTGGTGGGCGACCGGGGCTACCGGCTGTCGGGGGGTGAGAAGCAACGCATCGCCATCGCCCGGCTGCTGCTCAAGGCACCCGACATCGTCGTCCTCGACGAGGCCACCGCCCACCTCGACTCCGAGTCGGAGCTGGCCGTCCAACTGGCGCTCAAGACGGCGCTGGCCGGTCGGACGTCGCTGGTCATCGCCCACCGGCTGTCCACCGTGCGTGAAGCCGATCTGATCCTGGTGGTCGACGAGGGTCGGATCGTGGAACAGGGTGAGCACGGCGCACTGCTGGCCGCCGACGGAGTCTACGCCGAGCTCTACCGGACACAGTTCGAACACCAGGACGCCGACGCGCCTGACGCGGCCGTCAGCTGAGGCGATCGGTCCCCTGGACCCGCATTGGACGCCACCGGCGTTGTGAGATCCAATTCGCAAAGCCATGGCTCCCCCGGTGACCGCCGAACCTGAGATTCCCCTCGCCCCCCAGGTGGCCGCCGCCCGGCCGCTGCTGCGGGGATGGATCCATCTGGTGGCCTTCGTGGTGACGGTGATCGGCGCCCCTTTCGTGATCGCCCAGGCCCCCACGGCGGCAGCGGCCGCCGCCCTGGCCATCTACATGACCACCATCGCCGCGCTGTTCGGTGTGAGCGCGGCGTTCCACCGGGTGCGCTGGTCTGCGGTGGCGCGCCGGCGGATGCGTCGGGCCGACCACGCCACCATCTTCGTCGCCATCGCCGGGACCAATACCGCCGTGGCCGGGTTGGCGCTCAAGGGATGGGCCCAGGTCCTCATCCTCTCCCTGGTGTGGGGGGGCGCGGCGATCGGGATCACCGTGCGCCAGACGTGGCTCGACGCGCCCAAGTGGGCCGTGGCCATCCCCTATGTGGTGGTGGGATGGTGTGCCCTGGTGGTGCTGCCGCAGTTGCTGCACGCCCTGGGTGGGGCGGGCTTCGGGCTTCTGGCCGCCGGCGGCGCCTTCTACACGGTGGGGGCGATCGTGTACTCGGCGCGCAAACCCGATCCGGTGCCCGGAGTGTTCGGGTACCACGAGGTCTTCCACGCCTGCACCGTGGTGGGCGCCACCCTGCACTTCGTGGTCGTGATGGTCTACGCGCTGCCCCGGGCCTGACGACGGAGCCGGATCACGAGCATGTGTGGTAGCTCTGAACCATGACCTATTCCATCGTGGCCCGTGATCCCGAGAGTGGTCAGTTCGGGGTAGCCGTCCAGACGTGCTGGTTCTCCGTCGGAGCCATCGTGCCCTGGGCCATCGCCGGGGTCGGCGCCGTGGCCACCCAGGCCATGGTCGAGCTGGCCTACGGGCCGCGGTGCCTGGACAAGCTCGTGACCGGTGCCGACGCCCGACGCAGCCTCGACGCGGTACGCGCCGGCGACGAGGCGTCGGGTTTGCGCCAGGTCGCCGTGGTCGACGGCGGTGGTGGAGTGAGCGCCTTCACCGGCGACCTGTGCATCGACTTCGCCGGGCACCAGACGGGCGACGGCTACAGCGTGCAGGCCAACATGATGGCCAGCGCCGACGTGTGGCCGGCCATGGCCGACGCCTTCGAGACGGGGAAGGGACCCTTTCCCGAACGACTGCTCGGCGTTCTGCGCGCCGGGGAACGGGCCGGAGGCGACGCCCGGGGGCGGATGTCGGCCGCCATACTGATCGTGAAGGCCGACCGGCAGGACCACCCCTGGGAGGGAAGGGTGGTCGACATCCGCGTCGACCACCACGATCAGCCCTCGACGAACTCACACGCCTTCTCGTCGTGGCCGATGCCTTCGAGCGGATCGAGCGTAGCGAGGACGCTCTCTTCGCCGGCGATCCCGCCGGTGCGCTGCGCGAGGTGGAGTCCGCTCTCGGCCGTCTACCCGGTGACGAGAACGCCCGCTTCCTGCGGGCCGGGGCCCTGATCACCGGCGGGCGGGCGGACGCCGGTCTCGACGAGCTCCGTGGGCTGATAGCCGACCGCCCTTCGTGGGCGACGGTGATCCGCAGCTTCGCCGACAAAGACCTGCTGCCGATCCCCGACGGCGTCGATATCGACGAACTCACCGCCGGTGAGGATCTGGGTGAGGAGCCCGCCGAAGGAGTGGCCGATGATCGCCGGCTTCTTTGACAGGGTGCCGATGAGGTCGCCGTAGTGGTCGGCGATCTGGCCGATGGTCGCCTGTCGCACCGCCCGTCAGGGCCAAGGGCCGAAGTCGTGTTTCGTTCAAGGCGATGCGTCGAGATCGAAGGCCCACCACTGGATGGTGCGGCGCAGTTCGACCCGGCGGTCGAGCGGCCAGGCGTTGGCCGAAGCCCACTGCCGCAGAGCGTCACAGGCCGCCGTTATCTGCTCGGCGGTGGCCGACCAGGTCCACGAGTGGATCTGGTCCCGGGTGTCGGCCAGGTCCTGGGCGAGTGTGCGCTCGACGGTCATGGAGAGCGGCGCGAGCCGGCGCGACCGGGCCCGGCCTTCGAGGTACTGCGTCACCGGACCCGGATCGGACATGCCCGGTCGGTGCCGGACGACGCCGTGCTGTTTCAGAATGAGATCCTTCGATTCGCCCCACGGCGTCAGCGGACCGCCACCGAAGTCGACCAGAAAGACGCCGCCGGGCCGCAGGACCCGGACAACCTCGTCGACGGTCTGGCGCCAGTCGGGGATGAGGTGCAGGAGATGACTGGCCAGGACGGCATCGAAGCAGCCGGAAGAGAAAGGGAGGGCGGTGACGTCGGCCACGGAGATCGGGAAGGGCTGGTAGCCGCCGGCGTTGGCCACCAGACGGTGCAGCATTCGGGGGGAGATGTCGACCCCGATGAGACGGACACCTCCGGCCGAGAGCGGCAGGGCGATGCGACCGGTACCGGCACCGATCTCGAGGGACAGACGTCGCCGCGCCAATTCCCCCGTGAGCATGGCCGTCAGTCTGCGGTAGACGGTGTCGGGAAGGGCACGGGTGGCGTCATAGAAATCCGCTGCCCGGTCAAACGACATGGCGGCCACCGGTGCAGACTACGACGCCGCGTTGAGCGCCGGACCGACCTGCGGGACCCACTCCGCTCCCCATCGCGCGCTTCCGCTGCCCATCGCGCGCTCCGTGCCCAGCGGGCCCGACCGGGCACAGAGCGTGGGCGGTGGTGGGCGTGGACTCAACTCCGGCGGTGAAGCCGTCGAAGAAGTGGACATGCACGGTGCCTGGGCGTTCGATCTTCTTCTGGTCCTGCTGGCCGCAGCGACGGGCCTGTTGGCCTTCCGGCAGACACAGCTGGAGCGCGACCAGAGCAACTGAGTGAGAGCACGGTCGGTCCGTGGTGGGCATCATGGACGGATGGCTGGTGACGAGACTTCTCCCGACGATTCTTCCCCCGCCCGGCTGCGCCGAGGGAACACCGCCGACGTTCCCGCCGTCCTGGCACTGTGGGTCGATGCCGGCACTCATCGAACCTCGACGGACGACACCGACGCCGTCAAAGGTCTGGTGGCACGCGACCACGAGGCACTGCTGATCGCCGAGATCGACGGGCGGATGGTGGGGACGTTGATCGCCGGTTGGGACGGGTGGCGGGGCAACCTGTACCGGCTGGCCGTGGTACCCGACGTTCGTCGGCGCGGCATCGCCGCCGCCCTGGTGGCCGAAGCCGAACGACGGTTCCGGAGCCTCGGGTGCCGTCGGGTGACGGCGCTGGTGGTGGACGCCGATCCCCACGCGGTCGAGTTCTGGACCGCGGTCGGCTACGAGCCCTATCCGATGAAGCGGTACGTCCGCACGCTCGGCGCTACCGCAGGGGCGTCGTCGTGGTGACCTGGGGGGAATTCGAGAGCACGGCCGGCCCTCTGGCCGCCATCAGCCGGGAACGCTTCGAGGGGGCGGGTCTCGTCCTGGTGGGGACCTTGCGTCGGCGGGGTGGGCCGCGGATCAGCCCGGTGGAGCCGCTGATCGTCGACGGTCGGCTCTACCTGGGGATGATGTGGCGGTCGGTGAAAGCCCTCGACCTGCAACGTGATCCACGCTGTGTGGTCCACAGCCTGGTGACCGACAAGGACGGGGCCGATGGCGACGTGAAGGTCTACGGCCGGGCCGTCGAGATCAGCAACAGCGAGGAGCGCGACCGGTACGGCGCGGCGCTCTACGACCGGATCGGCTGGCGGCCTTCGGGGGACTTCCACCTCTTCGCCGTCGACATCGACGAGGTCGGCTACTTCCGGGTGGAGAGCCAGATGCACAGGGTCTGGCACTGGCGGCCGGGCCAGGTCCTGGGCGAACTCGAGAGCCGGCCCGGTTCGGCCTGATCAGGCGCCCGTCGCCCCCTGTCGCGCCGGGCATCCGAACCTGACGGCCATGTCGGTGAACGCGACGACCGCGCTATCGTCGCGGCCGACCGGCCGACAAGAGGGGGACGTGGGTGGACGCCGAGGTGCGCTGGCTGATCGACCGGACCCAGATCCGCGAGTTGACCGCCCGCTACAACCGCTGCTTCGACGACGGCGACCCTGACGGCTTCGCCGCCACCTTCACCGAGGACGGGGTGATGGAGGTCGAGGGCACCTTCCGGGTGGAGGGCCGGGCCGGGTTGGCCGAGATGGTCCGGCACACCCCCTACGGGGTGGTGCACGTGACGGTCGATGCCACCGTGGAAGTCGACGGTGACCGGGCCGTCCAGGACGTGAAGCTGCTGGTGTTGGCCCGGCCCGGGCCCGACACCGCCGCCGGGTCGAAATCCAAGCTGACCAACAGCGGTCGCTACCACGATGAATTGGTGCGGACGGCCGAAGGCTGGCGCTTCGCCCACCGGACGGCCGTCCTCGACGGTGGCATGTGACCGGTCGGGGACCGTCGTGATCACTCTGCTGACCGACCACCTGCGGGCCATGGCCGGAGCCTTCGGCGACAGGGTCGGCTACCGGGTGATCGACGTGGGGGAGATGACGTTCGGCCAGTGGGAGGCCGAATCGAACCGGCTGGCCCGGGGACTGGTCGAGTTGGGAGTGGGCAAGGGCGACCGGGTGGCTCTATACCTCGGGGCCGATGAGGCCCTGCGCTTCATGGTCGCCTACTCGGCGGTACACAAGGCGGGCGCCGTGGCCGTACCCACCAACATCCGGCTGACCGAGCCCGAGCTCGAACGGCTGCTCGGTCACGCCGAGGTGACGGTGCTGCTGACCGATGGCGAACTGGCGGCGGCGGCGGCGCGGGTGGTGGAGTCGCTGCCGACCGTGCGCCATCTGGTGACGGCACCCGAGGCGGGTGCAGACCCCTGGTCGTGGGGCGCGGCCGGAGGCGACGACGACAGCGAGTTCCAGGTGCCGGTGACCGGTGAGGACCTGGCCGACATCCTCTACACCTCAGGGACGACGGGACTGCCGAAGGGCGTGGCCATCCGGCACCGAAACGTGGCGCTGATCCCAGGGGCGCCCAACCCGAGTTACTCGGGCCAGAGCTGGTTGCACTCGAGCCCGCTGTTCACCTTCGCCGGGATCGGCTTCATCTACAACCCGATGCAACTCGGGTTGTTCGGCGTATTCCTGCCCAAGTTCGACGCCGGCCGGTGGATCGAGATCGTGGACGAACTGCGGCCTCAGTTCGTCTTCCTGGTGCCGGCCATGGCCCAGCTGATCGTGAGCCACGCGGGTTTCGCCGCCGCCCGGCTCGACTCCATCCAGGTGTGCGCCGTGGGCAGCTCACCGTTGGCGCCCTCCACACTGCGGGCGCTGCAGGAGCGGATGCCCGAAGCGTCGGTCTCCAATTCCTACGGGATGACCGAGGCCGGACCGGCCTTCTGCTCCATGCCCAAGGGCGAAGCGCTGAGGAGGATCGGATCGGTGGGGCAACCGATGCCGCCGCTCGAGGTGCGGATCGTCGACGACGCCGGCCGGGACGTGAAGACAGGCGAGATCGGTGAGGCGGTGCTGCGTATGGAGGGACGGCAACGCGAGTACTACCGGGATCCCGAGGCCACGGCCGGGGCCTGGAAGGACGGCTGGCTCTACAGCGGCGATCTGGCCCGGATCGATGAGGACGGGTACCTGTACATCGTGGGCCGGAAGAAGGACGTGATCATCCGAGGCGGCAACAACGTGCACGCCGTGGACATCGAATCCGTGCTGCTCGACCATCCCGCCGTGATCGAGGCCGGGGTGGTGGGGATCCCGCACGAGGTGTTGGGTGAGGACGTGGCCGCCGTGGTCGTTCTGGAGAAGACGTCCACGGTGACGGCCGACGAATTGCGGGCCCACTGCGCCGAAAGGCTGGCCGACTACAAAGTGCCCCGACGGATCGAGTTCTCTGAGAAGCTGCCCAGGAACGCGACGGGCAAGATCCTGAAGGAGAAGCTGAAGGAGAAGCTGAAGGACACGCTCGGGGTTACGCCGGGCCTAGGATGAGATCGGCCAGCCGGGCCCGCTGGTAGCCCTGGGCGCCGAAGAGAAGATCGTCCTGCTTGGCCCGGCGGTAGAGCAGGTGGGCGTCGATGTCCCAGGTGAAGCCCACACCGCCGTGGACCTGGATGCACTCGGCCGTGACGAAATCGGCCGCCTCGGCCACGAAGCCTTTGCACATGGCGGCGGCGCGTTCGCGCTCGGGGTCGTCGGCGTCCGAGGCCCAGGCCGCGTAGTGGGTGCCCACCCGGGCGAGCTCCAGGCGGTGGAGCATGTCGGCCGCCTTGTGCTTGATGACCTGGAAGGTGGCGATGGGCCGGTCGAACTGGACACGGACCTTGGCGTATTCGACGGCCAGGTGCAGTGCCCTCTCCGAGGTTCCCACCAATTCGGCGCAGACGGCCACGGCCAGATCGTCGAGGACCCGGGCCCACTGCGCCGACTGGTCCCCGGCCGGACCGATTCTTCGGGCCCGCCGCCCGTCGAGGGCCAGCCGAGCCACTTTGCGGGTGACGTCGAGGGCGGGGACGACCTCAGCAGCGGGGGCCTCGAGGAGGAAGGTGGCCAGACCGGTGTCGTCTCGGGCGACGACCAGAGCCCAGTCGGCCGAGGCGCCGTCGAGGACCACGGGCTTGTGGCCCTCGAGGACGAACTCGCCCGCGCTGTCGGCCGTGGCCCGGGCGCGGACGGTGGAGAGAGGGGCGCCGTGGCCCGGCTCCTCCAGGGCGACGGTTCCCCGCCGGCGACCGGAGACCAGATCGGCCAGGAGGTCGTCGGCGCCCAGGCGGACGGCGGCCAGGGTGGCGAGGACGGCGGAGGAGAGAAAGGGGCCGGGGAAGGGAAGGGCGCCCAGTTCTTCTTGGAGCACGACCAGGTCGACCAGGCCCAGACCGAGGCCTCCGGCGGACTCGGGGACGAGGACGCCCAACCAGCCGAGGTCCACCATCGTCTGCCACAACGAAGGGGTCACGCCGACCGGGTCCTCGATCATGGCCCGGACATAGGACGGCGGCGCTTCGGCCGCCAGGGTGGCGCGGACGGCCTGGCGGAAGTCGTCCTGTTCGGCCGAGAAGGCGAAGTCCATCTGTGGATCCCCGGGTCCCGGCTAGCCGAGGCGCTCGATGACGGTGGCGTTGGCCTGACCGCCGCCCTCGCACATGGTTTGGAACCCGTAGCGGCCGCCGGTGGCCTGCAACTGGTTGAGCATCGTCGTCATGAGACGGACACCGGAGGCACCCAGAGGGTGGCCGATGGCGATGGCCCCTCCGCGCGGGTTGAAGAGGTCGGGATCGGGCGAAAAGGCCCGGGCCCACATGAGGGCGATGGCGGCGAAGGCCTCGTTGCACTCGATGGCGTCGAAGTCCTCGACGATCATGCCCGTGCGCTCGAGGAGCTTGCGGGTGACGGGGACGGGGGCCGACAAGACGATGGCGGCATCCTCGGCGGCCACGGCGAAGGCGTGAAATCGGGCCAGGATGGGGAGCCCCAGCTTCTCGGCCACCGAGCGCTCGGCGATGAGCATGGCCGCCGCCCCGTCGGTCATCTGGGAGGAGTTGCCCGCCGTGATGTCGAGAGCCGTCTGCGGTTCGAACGACTGCGCCGGGGGCAGTGCGGCGAGGGCCTCCAGGGTGGTGGTCCTGCGGATGCCCTCGTCCTCGGTGAGGAATTCGCCGGTGAAGCTGCCCTCGTCGTCACGGAGGGGGACGGGGATGGCTTCTCTGGCGAAGTGGCCGGAATCCGTCGCCTGGGCGGCGCGTCGGTGACTCTCGAGCGCGTAGGCGTCCATGTCCTCGCGCGAGATCTTGAATTCGTCGGCCAGGACCTGGGCCACCCGGAATTGCATCCAGAGCCGGCCGTGGACCTGTTCGAGGAACGACGGCGGGAACGGGCCGGTGCCGCCACGGGCGTTCGAGGCCAGGGGAACACGCGACATCGACTCCGTGCCGCAGGCGATGGCCAGGTCGTAGTGGCCGGCCACCACACCGGCGGCGGCGAAGTGGACGGCTTGTTGGGACGATCCACACTGGCGGTCCACGGTGGTGGCGGGGACCGACTGGGGCAGGCCCGCCGCCACCCAGGCGTTTCGGGCCACGTTGGTGGACTGCTCGCCCACCTGGGTCACGCATCCCCCGATGACGTCGTCGATCCGTCCGGGGTCGATGCGCGAGCGGGTGACCAGGTGCTGGAGGGTGAAGGCCAGGAGGTCGACGGGATGCCAGGTGGCCAGGGCGCCGCCACGCTTGCCGAAGAAGGTCCGGCAGGTGTCGACGATGACCGCTTCGCGTGGAGCGGCCACCCCTAGGCCCGACGCCGGCGCAGCGCCCCGGGCTCGTCGAGCCAGCGGTTCAGAGCGACGGTGCGCTGGTTGCGGACGGAGAAGGTGTGCTGGATGGCCCGGCGGATGCGGCGTTGCTGGTCGGCCGAGACCGCCACCTGCCGCAGGAGATAGTCGGCCTGCTCGCCGTGGTCCTCTTCGGCGTAGGCGTGGACGCGGAAGTTCTCCACCTCGATGCCGTAGTGCTCGCGCATGCCTTCGTACATCTTCTTGGCGTAGCCGGTGGAGGCGGCGAAGCGCTCGCCCGCCCACCCGAAGGCGGCCAGACCTTCCTCGTAGGAGCGACGCATGTAATAGAGGGTGGTAAAGACGGTCCCGATGGTCTCGGGCATGGCCACGTAGTTGACGAGCTCGTCGTCGGTGATGCCGAGCTGATGGGCCCAGGCGATCTTCATGTCGACGTGATTGGCGTCACCGGTATAGCCGGTCTCGTCGGCCAGGTTCTGCAGCCAATGAGCGAAGTGTTCGGAGCTGGCCAGCGACAGGTCGTCGGCGTCCGGAGCGTTGGAGACGATGGAGCCGAATTCGGTGGTGTAGTAGCGACCGAGGAAGTAGTACTCCTTGGCAAAGCGCTTCAGGTACTCCTCGGACAGGCTGCCGTCGGCCACCGCCTCCCAGACCATGTTCTTGGCCGTGGCGATCTCCGTCTGCAGCGTGCCGAGCTCGTTCATGAACTCGTCCACCGGTTTGGCCACCACCGCGCTGCCCGAGCGGCGGATGTCTTTGAACTCCCTTGTCTCGCTCATCGTCCCGCCCTTTCCCCGCCACCGACGGTGTCGAGCTCCCCGAGGAGCCGGCGTCACAGTGTAGTAAGTTCGATGACGATGGTGTCAGGTCCGGCGACCGCCCGCCACAGCCGCGCCGCCGCGGGCCGGGAGAGTGGAGACGCAGTGGGGGGAGACCGGCAGTGACCGCGTCCTGGTTGTCCGAGAGCGAGGACCGTGCCGCTCTGCGCAAACTGGCTCGGGACGTGGCCGAACGTGACATCGCACCCCACGCCGCGGGGTGGGACGAGACCGAGGAGTTCGCCGAGGCGTCACTCGAGGCGCTGCGTCGAGCCGACCTCTTCACGGTGACGGTGGCCGAGGAGTTCGGCGGCATGGGGATGGGCGACGTCGAAGCGGCCATCGTGCTCGAGGAGATCGCCCGGGCCGACGTGTCGAGCGCCATCCTGTGCCAGTTGGTCTTCAACGGTCCGCCGCGGGCCATCGAACACCTGGGTAACGAAAGCATGCGCCGGAGGTGGTTGCCCCTGGCCGCGGCCGGTGAGCTGTTCTGCATCGGGATCACCGAACCCGATGCCGGGTCGGCCGCCACCACCATGCGGGCCCACCTGGTGCCCGACGGCGACGGCTGGCGCCTGGAGGCCTACAAGAACTACGTGACCGGAGGTCACCGGGCCGTCGCCTGCCTGGTCTGGTGCCGCTTCCCGGGAAGCGAGGTGGGAACGGGCAAGGGGATCGGGGCGGTGCTCGTCGACCTGGCGGCCGACGGGGTGAGCGTGGCCGGGACACACCGGAAGATGGGTCTACGGGGCTGTACCGAGGCCGAGCTCGCCTTCGACGGCGTGCGGATCGAGCCCGGAGACGTCCTGGTCCCCGGCGATCCGGCGGACAACAGCGGCCTCAAGACCCTTCTGGCCCACATCAACCACGAACGGTGCGGCAATGCGGCCATGTGTCTGGGGGCCGCCCAGGGCGCCCTCGAGTACGCCATCGGCTACATGCAGGAACGGACGGTGGGAACGAAGAAGCTGGCTGAGTTGCAGGGGCTGCAGTGGAAGATCGCCGACATGGCTGTCGAGCTCGAAGGGGCGCGGCTGCTGCTCGACCGGGCCCTCGCGCTGGCCGGTCCCGGCGGCACCCCGCCACCGCTCGAGTCGGCCATGGCCAAGATCGCCTGCAACCTGGCGGCCAAGAAGGTGTGCGACGAGGCCATCCAGCTGCTCGGCGGCTACGGCTACAGCCGGGAGTACCCGGTCGAGCGGGCCTACCGCGACATCCGGGGCCTCTCCATCGGGGCGGGGACCGTCGAGATCCAGCGCAACTTCGTGGGAACCTCCCTTCTCGGTGGGAAGGTCCCCGCCGGGCCCTGGTGGAAGGCACCGCGCCGGTGACCGGTGACCCGAACACGGTGACGCCCGTCGCCCTCCTCGGTGTCGGCGCCGCCGCACCCACCCTGCGGCTGGCTGCCTCCGAGGTGGCCGGGGCCTGGGGCGGCGGGGGTCGTGGGGCGGTAGCCGTCTGCGACGCCGACGAGGACAGTCTGACCCTGGCCTGGCAGGCGGCCGTCGACGCCCTGGCCGCCGCCGGCGTCTCGGCCGGAGCGCTGTCGGGGCTGTGGTGGGGCACCGCCCGACCCCCGTTCGCCGAGGGTCCGAGTCACGCTTTTCTTTCCACCGCCCTCGGCCTGGCACCGACCGCCGCCGGGCTGTTGTGCAGTGGATCTCCCCATGCCGGGATGGAGGCGTTGCTGGCCGCCTGGGACGCCGTGGCCGCCGGGCACGCCGAGATCGCTCTCGTGGTGGCGTCGGATGCGCTCGTTCCCGGAGTGGGGACGGCCGGAGAGTTCAGCACCGGCGCCGGCGCCGCCGCCTTCGTCCTCGGTCCCGCCGAAGGATCGGGCGCTGGCGGCAACGGATCCGGACCGGCGGCGCGCCTGGTCGGGCGCAGAAGCCGGGTCATGGCCGTGGTCGATCGGTACCGGGGCGACGGTGAGTCGGCCACCGGCGACGTCTATGACGGCCGGTTGTTCCGCGAAGAGGTCTTTCTGCCTTTGATGACGGCGGTCGGGCGTGACCTGGAGGCCGTGACTCCGGCGCCCACCGCCTGGGCCATGACCGACCCCGACGGGAAGCTGGCGCCGGCCGTGGCCAAGCGGCTGGGCGGGCCATTGGTGTCCGCTGCTGTCCGGGCCGTCCTGGGCGACACGGGAGCGGCGGCCGCCCTGCTCGGTGTGGTCCAGGGTTGCGGATCGACGGCCACCCCGGGAGCGCTCGGCACCATCGGTTACGGCGGAGGACGGGCCACGGCCGTGGTGGTCGAGGTCACGCGGGCCGTCCCCGGAGCCGACATCGCCGGCGAGCGACTGCACGGCGGTCGGGCCGTCTCCTATATCCAGGCCATCCGGGCCCGTGGCCAGCTCGAGCCCATGAGCGATCCCATCCAGATGGGCTTGCCGCCGGCCGGGGCCGCCTTCGTCCGGGGCAACGTCGAGATGCTCGGTTTCCAGGGAGCGCGCTGCCGGGACTGCGGGACCATCTCCACGCCCCCCTCCATCCATCCCCGGTGCAACGGCTGCGGTGGCGGCGACCTGGAGATCGTGGGGCTGGCGCGCCGGGGCCGGGTGCAGACGTTCGTGGTGAACCAGACGATGCCGCCGCCGTTCCAGGCGCCGCTGCCCATGGTGGTGGTCGACCTCGATGACGGGGCGCGGATCATGGTCCAGGGGGCGTCGGTCGACAGCGATGTTCTCGCCATCGACGACGAGGTGGCCCTGGCGCTGCGGCTCTACGCCATCGAACGGGGCATCCCCGTCTACGGTTATAAGGCGTTCCGGGTGACCGACAGGGCCACGGGGTCCGGTCAGGCAGACGAGAAGGTTGCGGGCGCCGGGGCCCGGGGAACAGCCGCCGGCAGCACGGGAGGTGGGCGGTGAGCTGGAACAAGGTGGCCGTCGTCGGCGCCGGGCTGATCAAGTTCGGCGAGCTCTTCGAACAGAGCTACGAACAGATGGCGGCGGGGGCGTTCGACGCCGCTCTGGCCAACGTGGACAAGGGCCTCGAGCGCAACGCCATCGATGCCGCCATCGTGGCCACGCAGCGGGGAACGCTGTGGGGCCAGGAGGGCATCGGCGGCAACACGGTGCCCAGTGCGCTCGGTATCTCCGGCATCCCCTGTACCCGGGTGGAGAACGCCTGCCCGACGGGCTCCGACGCCTTCCGGATCGGGGCCATGGTGGTGGCCAGCGGCGTGCACGACGTGGTGCTCGTGATCGGCGTGGAAAAGATGCGCGACAAGTCGGCCCAGGAAGGCCTGCTGGCCCGCGCCGCGTCGGGACACCCGCTCTACACCCGGGGCGAGACCGCACCCGTGCTGTTCGCCCCCTTCGCCACCCGGCACATGCACGAATTCGGCACCACGCCCGAGATGCTGGCCTCGGTGGCGGTCAAGAACCACCACAACGGCTGCCTCGATCCCTACGCCCACTTCCAGAACGAGATCACCATCGAGCAGGTTCTCGGTTCGGTCTCCGTGTGCAGCCCGCTGCGGCTTCTCGACTGCTGCCCGCAGACCGACGGGGCCGCCGCCATCATCCTGACCACGGCCGAACGGGCCCACGAGTTCACCGACAAGCCTGTCTATGTGGCCGGATTCGGGGTGGCCACCGACCACCCGTACCTGCACGAGAAGTCCACCTTCGTCAGCCTGCCGGCCACCACAGTGGCGGCCGAGCGTGCGTATGCCATGGCCGGGGTGGGCCCCGGGGACATCGACATGGCCGAGGTCCACGACTGCTTCACCATCACCGAGATCCTCGACATCGAGGATCTCGGATTCGTGGAGAAGGGGAAAGGCGGGCCGGCCTCGCTGGCCGGTGAGACCGCCCTCGACGGCCGGATCCCGATCAACCCGTCCGGCGGGCTGCTGGCCAAGGGTCACCCCATCGGAGCCACCGGGGTGGCGCAATTGACCGAATGCTGGTGGCAACTGCGCGAGGAGGCGGGTGAGCGCCAGGTGGCCATCAACTCGGGCTTCGCCCTGCAGCACAACGTGGGCGGCCGGGGCTCAGGCGTGTCCGTGGTGAACATCCTGACCCGAAATCGTTCTTGACCGAGCGGCACCGTTCGCCGGTGGTTGCGTCGTCCCCGGTGCTCTACTGAACAGCGCGGCCTGAGCGCCTACGCTTCGCCCATGGACAGCCAAGAGTTGGTCAGCACCGCCTGCCCGAAGATTTCCGCCATGGGATGGGCGTTCTACTTCGTCCCCGAAACCTTCGCCCGCGGCGAGGAGCTCGGTCTCGACGGCATCAGCTTCTACATCATGGGCCGAGGTGGCGTGCTGGGCGATGTCGAATCGACGGTGATCGCCAGCGCCTTCGGTTTCTTCAACCCGACCCTGGTGCAGAGCATGTGGGACGCCGGACGCAAGATCGTGGCCCCACGCGACGCCGGACACGCCTACATGGAGTGCTGTGCCGACTTCGGTCGGAGCCGCTTCGGAGCGCTGAAGGGGCTCGATGCCTTCTGTGAGGCAGCCGATGCCGTGAACGACGCCGCCGACCCCTTTGGTCTCGCCCTCTACTCGGGGATCGTGGCCGAACCTCTGGTCGACGACCTCCCCGGCCGGGCCATGCAGCTCGTCACGGTGCTGCGCGAATTCCGGGGAAGTGCCCACATCGTCGCCCTGCGGGCCAAGGGGCTCGAACCCAAGGTGGCCCACCACATCTACCGGCCCAACGACGGGGCGCTCTTCGGCTGGAGCGGGGATGAGGCGCCGACCATTTCCGACGAGGACCGCGCCCTGTGGAAAGAGGCGGAGGCCCTGACCGACAGCATCGTCCGGCCCGGCTATTCGGTGATCGACGAAGCCGGACGCCACAGTCTGGTGGCCGGGCTCGAGGCCATGGAGAATGCTCTCGCCGCATCGGCATAGGCGCGGCCCGTGGACGAATCCCCTTTTCGTTTCTCCCTTCCCCGTCGCCACGCCACCCGCCGGCCAGCTCCGGGGCGCATCGCCCGCCGGGTCGGCATCGTCGCCGTCATGGCCGGCGGTCTGACCGCCTGTTCGTCGGGCCCGGCACCGAACTCGGGTTCGGGCCGGACAGGTGATCACGCCATCGGATTACAGATCGAGAATCTCGTCGACGGGTCGCGGGTCACGCCGGCCAACGGGACCGTGGCCGGACACCCCGGTCGGACATTGATCACCACCGTTCTGTACCCGGCCAAGGGGCGGGGGGCGGGCCAGCCGGTGTCCGGCGCCCCGGCCGACAGGGCGGCCGGCCCCTACCCACTGATCGTCTTCGCCCCGGGCTTCGGTTCCGATGTGACGAATTACCTGCCCTTGCTCGAGAAATGGGCCAGCGCCGGATTCGTGGTGGCGGCCCTGGTCTTCCCGCTCACCAGTGCGAATACCCCCGGTGGTGCCGATCTGTCGGACTACGTGCATCAGCCAGGGGATATGAGTTTCGTGGTGACGCAGATGCTGCACCAGTCGTCGCTCCTGAGTGGCGTGCTGTCGGGACTGATCGACCCCACCGAAGTGGGCGCCGCCGGACATTCGCTCGGTGGGGTGACCACGCTCGGACTGGTGGCCAACAGCTGTTGCCGGGACGGCCGGATCAAGGCGGCCGTGGTCATGTCGGGGGACCCCATCACGTTCCCCACGGGCAAGGTCGAAGACGCTCTGGCGCCACCCCTGCTGTTGGTGCATGGAGACGCCGACCCGACCGTTCCCTACGTCTCGAGCGTCGACGTCTTCAACGCGGCGCGCGCTCCGAAGGGTCTGCTGGCCATCAGAGGGGGGAACCACGACTCCCCTGTGGACCCTTCCGGGGCGGCCTTCCCGGGCGTCGTAGGGGCCACGACCGACTTCTTCGATCGCTATCTGCGCGGTGATGGCCCCGCTCTCGGCCGTCTCGAGCACGATGCCCGTCGCCGGCACACCACCTTGACCTTCGTGGCCCAGCGGGGTCGACAGGTGAAGCTGCCGGTCCCGAAGACGGTGATCGGCCACCTGCAGGCGTCGGTCACGCCCTCGCAGGGCCTGACCGACGGCCAGGCCGTGACCGTGTCATGGCAGGGCTACGCCCCGGGGATGTCGATCAACGTCCTCGAATGCTCGAAGAGCCCACCCACCCAGCCCACCGACTGTGACCTGACCAACGCCGCTCTGCTCCACCCCGATCCAACCGGCGCCGGGAGCCTGTCGTTCGCCGTGACCACCGGGGTGGTCGGGTCCGGAGTCTGTGACGCCACCTACCCGGGATGCGTCGTCGTGGTGAACCAGGGGGGATCGCTCGATCCCTCGGCCACGGTGATCGCGCCCATCTCCTTCGCCGGTTGACGCCCCCAAGACTCATGTCTGCGGTGCCGAGAGGCGGCCGGCGGCCGGAGCTGTCGCTGAACGCTGGGCCGCTTCACCATGAGCCACCATTCTTTGTACATTCCTCGCGCCATCGGTGGTCGAGGCGATGTCGCTCACATACTGGATCCCGCCCGGGCTGCACGAACAGCCGAATCCCCCGGCCGCCGACTGTTCCTTGGCCGTCACCGCGATCTCGGCACTAGGTGCGGTGCTCGGTCATCCACCCCGTGGCGAAGTCGACCAGCGGGCGCTGCGGCATGAGAGCGGCCGTGGCATGACCGACACGGCACCGACGGGTCGACCCGGCGGCCTCGAAGGCCCCGCCGATGACTGGGAAATCGCTTTCATCGATGGCCAGGTCGGTAAAGGTGACCCATGTCCGCTCGCCGTCGACACAGACGGCGGCCCCGTCCTCGTGGGTCCGCTTGGACGGCCACGTGGCCAGGTACTCAGCCAGATGCAGTGACGTGTTGCTGTTGTGCCCGACACCGAGGAGAAGGACCGAACCCTCGAGGTCGTAGATCCGGCCGAGAGGGGAGCTGATCCCAAACATCTCATCGAGCCGGTGGCCGGCCGTGATCTCCTGCGCGTGACGCCCGTTGGCGGCGAAGGAAACCTGCGGATGCTCGCTGCGCCGTGTATCGGGATGACGGATCAGAAAGTCGGCGATCGCCCCCATCGCGCGGGTCGGGGTGAGTCGAGGATCGAAGGCGGGCGTGGACGCCCGGATGACGGGCCACCACGACTCCGGCACCGGTGGGCTCACCCACGCCGATGGATCGCTGTTGCCAGTGTGAGCGGGGACGACGAGAGTGCCGGTCGGACCGAGCACCGTCCGCATCGCTGCGATGACGGTCTGGGGCCCGCCGCATACCCATCCCAACGACGACAGCGACGAATGGAGCAGCAGGGTCATCCCGGCCTTGACGCCCAACCCCTCGAGGTCGGCCACCAGCATGGCCACCGTGACGGGTCCCCGGGTGGAGCGTGTGATCACATCGGCTTCATCCACGACACCACTCTCGCAGGTGGAGTGGACAGGTCCGAATTCCCTACTCCTAACCCTTGTCGACCTTCTTCATGGCCCCGTATCCACGCTCGATGGCCGCGGTGATGATGGCCTCGAAGTCCTTGTCGGTGAGGACCCGGGGGGTTCCCATGGAAGACGCTCGCCAGTACAGCTCGGCCAGCCATTCGAGGAGCTCGAGGCGTTCGACGGCCTGGTCCATGGTGGAGCCGTAGGCGATGGAGCCGTGATTCTGCATCATGGCGGCGTTGCGCCCCTGGAGTGCTTCGATGACATTCTCGGCCAGCTCCTGCGAGCCGAACGTGGCATAGGGCGCCGTGCGCGGAGCGCCTCCCAACCCCAGGCAGCTGTAGTGGAGTGCCGGCAGTACGTCGTGGCAGCACGAGAGCGCGGTGGACGCCATGGCATGGGCGTGGGTGATGGCCAGCGCATTGGTGGCGGCGTAGATACCGGTGTGGAGCGGCACCTCCGATGTGGGGGCGAGGTCGCCATCCACCACCTGCCCGGTCAGGTCGATGACGGTGACCATCTCCGCCGTCACCGTCCCCAGGTCGGCACCTGTCGGGGTCACGGCGATCAGGTCGCCTTGCCGGGCGGAGATATTGCCCGCCGTGCCGATGACGAGCCCTTTCTCGGCCAGGTGGCGGCTGGCGCTGGCCACGGCTTCTCGTTCAACGGCCAAGAGCAGATCCGTCATCTTCGTTCCTTTCCGGGGTCACCTGTTCCCGACCGACTGAGGATCGCCGAGCGTGACTATCCGACATTCGATGTGTCCGCTGACATGCGGTCAGGATCCGGGTGCGTCATCGCCCTTCTTGCCCAACAGGGGATGGGCGGGCATACCGACGGGCTGGAGGTGCTGGCCGAGCACCTCGTGGAAGTGTTCGGCCACCTGGGACGGTGTCCATCCGTCCCCGTTCCACATCTCGGCCACCTGCCGGGGCGTCTGGAAGATGGTGTAGGCAAAGCCGGTGCGGCCGAGAACCTGGCCGTTCACATAGCTGGCCTGTTCCGAGGCCAGGAAGGCCACCAGCGGGGCGTTGAGCGCCGGATTCTGGTCGGGAGGGGCGTCTGCGCCGCCGAAGAGATTCTCGGTCATGCGGGTGAGCCCGGCCGGGGCCACGGCGTTGACGGTGATGCCGTAGCGGCCGAGCTCCAGCGCCCAGACGAAGGTCATGCCCATGATGGCGGCCTTGGCGGCGCCGTAATTGGTCTGGCCGAAGTTGCCGCGGAGCCCGGCCGACGAGGTGATGTTCACGATCCGCCCGTAGCCCGCTTCGCGCATGTGCGGGGCAGCGTGGCGCGTGCAATTGAAGGTCCCCTTCTGGTGGACGGCGATGACCGCTTCGTAGTCGTCGGCCGTCATCTTGAGAAGGGTACGGTCACGGACGATCCCGGCGTTGTTCACCACGATGTCCACGGACCCGAACGTCTCCACCGCCTGGGTCACGATGCGCCCGGCCCCGTCGAAGTCGCTGACCGACTCCGGGTTCGGTACCGCCGTGCCGCCGGCCTCCTCGATCATCCGGCAGGTTTCGGCTGCCGGGTCCTGACCCTGACCCTGACCGTCGAGCGAGGTCCCAAGGTCGTTCACCACAACACTGGCGCCCTCTGCCGCCAAGCACAGAGCGATTTCGCGTCCGATTCCTCCGCCCGCCCCGGTCACAATGGCTACGCGGCCGTCGAGCAGTCCCATCATCCCTCCTTGTCTTCAGCCGTGGCTAACGATCGGCTCGAGAGCAGCGCCTCCATGGCGTCCGATGCGCTGGCCGCCGGTCCCGACCAAGATACGGATCCATGCGCGAGAAGAACCGCCGTTTCGGCGATGGCCAGCGCCCTGTCCACCTGCTGCTCGACGACCAGGATGGCGCAGCCGCTGTCGCGCACGGCCAGCAGCCCGTCGTAGACGGTGTCGATGACCACCGGCGCCAGACCGAGGGAGAGCTCGTCGACGATCAACAGTCGGGGGGGGGCGGCCAGGACACGGGCCAGTGACAGCATCCTCTGTTGACCCCCCGACAGGGTTCCGCCCAGCTGGCGCCGACAGGCCATCAGGGCTGGGAATGCCGCGAAGGCTCGCTCGAATGCATCGGCCACGCCGCGACGCCCGACTTTCTGGCGGAAAGCCAACGTCAGGTTCTCGTCCACCGTCAGGCTGGAAAAGACACCTCGGCCTTCGGGTACATGGGCCACTCCCTCGTGGGCGATCTTGTGGGCCGCCATCCCGGTGATGTCGTTGCCGTTGAAGCGGATGACGCCGGCGGTGACGGGCACCAGCCCCGAGGCGACCCGGGCCACGGTGGACTTCCCGGAGCCGTTGGAGCCGAGGAGGGCCACGATGCCGCGCTCGGGCACCGTGAACGAGACGTCGAACAGAGCCCGGTAGGTGCTGTAAGACGCGCTCACTGCCTCGAATTGCAGAATCGGGGGGCCGACGGCGGCACCCGGTTCCGGCGCATGTGCCACCGGCGGCGGGGTCGGGGAAGGTGCTGCGCTCACGTCGGTCATGCCGTCTTCCCCAGGTAGGCCCTGCGCACGACGGGGTCGGCCAAGACCTCGTCCAGGGCGCCGGCGGCAATCGGCTGGCCGGAGTCGAGGACGATAACGCGGTCGACCACCCGGGCCACCATGTCGAGGTCGTGCTCCACCAGGAGCACCGCAGTCCCGTGCTCTTCCCGCACATGGCGCAGGGTCTCGGCCAGCGCTCTCGTCTCATGTACGTCGAGTCCCGATGACGGCTCATCGGCCATGAGGATCCGGGGCTGTCCGGCCAGGGCCCGGCCCAACTCCACCAGACGGCAGTGGCCCAGGCTGAGTGCAGCGACCGGAACGTCGGCCACGTCGCGCAGCCCCACCAAGTCGAGGATGCGGTCGACGGTGTCGACTTCCTCGGGTCTGGGCTGACTGAGGTTCAGCAGGTCTTTCCACAGCGCCCCGTCCCCGCTGTGCGCCCGCGCCGCCACAAAGAGGTGATCACGGACGCTGAGTTCGGGAAAGACCTCGATACGTTGGAACGTCCGGCCGATGCCGAGCCTGGCCCGCCGGTAGGTCGGCAATTTGTCGATGATCTCACCATTGAAACGCACGCTCCCCCCGTCGGGGCGCAACTGACCGCAGAGACAATTGAACAGGGTCGTCTTCCCAGCGCCATTGGGCCCCACCAATCCGAAGATCTCGCCGGGCTGCACCGACATGGTGACGTCATGGAGGGCCTGGACACCACCGAACCGCTTGGAGATGGCGCGAGCGTCGAGCAGGGCAGTGGGGCCGGTCCCATCGGGAGTCGTCTTGACGTCAGACACGGGGAGCACCGGGGGTGACGAGGTGGGTGGCCGGATTGGTTCCTGACGTCGCCTCGGCGGTGCCGGGCGTGACCCGACCGTGCCGTTCGTCGTAGCGCTGGAAGAGCTTGGCGATGCGGTTCATCCATCTGGTCTTCTGGAATTCGACGATCCCTTCGGGATGCTGCGCGTAGGTCAGGGTTCCGACGGCGAACAGGATGGCCTCGATCCCGATGAAGCGGGAAGGCACGTAGAGGTTCAGCACCTGCTGGAAGACGGCGAACCCGATACCCGCCTGGATGGCACCTTCAATGGTCATCGCACCGGTGGTGATCACGGCCACCACCCACACCAGCGAGATGGCGAAATTGAAGTCGCCGGTGCCGGCGGCCTCCTGGGTTGACGCATAGAGGGCGCCGCCCAGGCCGGCGATGCCGGCTGACAGGGCGAAGACGGTCACCTTCGCCCGCGTCAAGCTGATGCCGAGGCTGGCGGCCCCGACTTCGCTCCCCCGAATGGCGGCCAGGTATCGACCGACCGTTCCCCGCTGAACGAGGGTGACGACCAGCATGACCAGAGCCAGGACGACCATGAGAAGGATCAGGAAATGGCTGTCCCCGGGCGAGCCGATGGCAAAGAAGGAACCGGGCCGGGAGAAGGTGAGCCCCGTCTGGCCCCCGCCCGACCAGTTGTACTGGAAGAGAACCTGATCGGCGAAGATGGCGAAGGCCAGGGTGACGAGGGTGAGCGGGAGACCCGACAATCGCAGCGCCGGCAGCGCCACCAGGACGCCGACGCCGGCGGCCACGATGCCACCGAGCAGGGCTCCCACCAGGATCGGCAATCCGAAATGGGTGGCCAACTGTCCGGCCGTGAAGCCGCCCACCCCGGCGAAGGTGGCCTGGCACAGCGACAACTGACCGGCCATGCCCGTCATCAACGTGACTGACAGGAAGATGATGGAGAACACCACACCCAGGGCGAACGGATAGACCCAGTTGTTAGGGATCCAAGTCAACGAGGACACGACGAAACCGGCCAGCAGGAGCCGCCAGCCCCACTTCACCGGGATGTCCAGGCGCCGGTCGCGGATCTGGACCGAGGGTGGCGGGGGTGGGGGGTCGACCGACGCCATCGGGTCGGTCGACTGTTCCAGGTTCCTGATCCGAGGATTGAACAGCAGAACACCGACGAGGACGACGAACGGGAGCGCCTGGGGCACATTCTCTTGCAGCACACTGCCCGACGGCAACAGCCAGACGAGGAGGTTCTGCACAATGCCGAACACGATGGACCACATGAGCGCCAGGGGCAGACTGCGAAAGCTGGCCAGCGAGGCGGCGGTCAGTCCGGCTACCAGCAAGGTAGTGAAGCTCAGGGTCGTGGTCGGGTCGAGTGTCTGCGACTGGGGGAGCATGAGGACGCCGGCCAGGCCGGCCAGCGTGCTCGACAGGGCCCAGGCGGCGGCGGCTACGCCGGCCGCGTTCACCCCTTCCAGCTGGGCCAGGCGGCGGCTCTCGACCACGGCCCGCATCTGCAGACCGATGGCGCTCCAGCGGAAGACGGCGACCAGCGCGGCGACCACGCCGAGGGTGATCACAGTGGTGGCGATGGCCGTGCCGTTCAACGGCGTGGAGAAGAAGTGGGCGTAGACGATTCGGGGGCTGAGCCATAGGAAGGCGATCTTCTGGCGTGGTGCGGTGCCGAAGAGAATGGGGATCGTCAGCGGGATGGCGATGAGCAGACCGACGGTCGACACCAACTTGGCCGTGGTCGACGCTGTCGGGATGTGACGGAAGAGAAACCGGTCGAGCGCCAGCCCGATGGCAGGTGAAATGATGAGCACGGCGACCACGAACGCCAGCCACTGTGGCCAGTTCTGGTACTGATTGAGTAGATCGTAGGCGAAGGCACCGACAAAGGCCTGCGCACCGAAGGCCAGATTGAACACGCCGGTGGCCCGGAACGTGAGCACCAGCCCAACGGCGATCAGCGCATATTCACAGCCCTCGGGAATACCGGGGATCGCATAGTTGAGGAAGTTGCTCACCGGGCACGCTCTACGGTCAGAGGCCCGGCGTACCTGGCGGCGGGGGAACGATCTTGTCCTGGCTGTTGCCGCACACGAAGACCTCGCCGCTGTTGTCGTAGACGACCTTGAGTCCGGCACCCGGTTCCACCTCGACGAACGCCGCACAGTACGGCGGCAGGGCCGAGACGTGGGCGTTCGTCCAGTTCACCGGCGTGGTCAGGCCCCCGGTGAATGCCGTCTCCTTGTTGATGGTGGCGATCAGATCGGCTTGGGTCAAAGGTTTGCCCGTGGCCGCCTGCTCCTTGAGACCCTGTACGAATTGCGCGGCGTTCAAATATCCCTGGAACGCCAGGTCGTTGTAGATCCACTTGGGTTCGTACTTCTTCATGGTGGCCAGGTACTGCTCCATGGCGGGATATTTCCCGGGGAACTGGACCGCCGCCTCGAAGGGCACATGCTGTTCGAAGTAGATGACGTTGACCATGTCAGCCGGGTCCTGAGTCAGGTAGTCCCGGTCGTAGCCGTTGAGCCAGATGGCATGGAATCCGGTCATTCCGTTCTGGCGCATGGACTGGATGACCGCCAGGTTGTCCGATCCCTCCATGCACGAGATAGTGAGGTCGACATGGGCCGCCTTCATGGCCAGGACGTCGGCCGTGGGATTGGCTCCGAGTCCGAAGGCGACGTTCTCATACCCCACGTGGATGCCGGCGTGCTTGAGGCCCGCCACCACCGACTTGCAGGCGTCCTCCGAGGAGGCGGCGATGCTGTAGGCGAGCACGCCCACCGACTTGGCGTGCAGCTGTTTGGCCACGTACACCTCGTCCGGCTGGGCCGTCGTGAACTGGAGGTATGAGCCGTAGGCGCCGAACAGGTTCGAGTGGTTGTTCCAGTCCTGGGTCACCATGTACCCGAAGGCGGGCGTGCCGGTGGCGGCGAAGAACGTGGCGCCGGTGAAGAAGGGGGTGCCCACGCCGACCACGGCGAAGACGTGGTCCTGCTCAACCAGGTTCCGGGCCTGGGTGGTGTTGTTGGTCGGGCTGGCGGTGTCGTCGGCCTGGTACTTGAGTAACAGCTGGCGGCCGGCCACGCCGCCCTTGGCGTTGATAGCGTCGAAGTAGGCCTGCACACCGTTGGTGACCTGCGCGAATTGGGCGGCGAGCGCCCCCGACGCCGTGGTCAGGCTACCGACAGTGATCGAATTGTTCGTCACCCCGGGCGCCGAGGACGCGACGGGGCTCCCCGATCCTCCGGCGGTCGTCGGCGTGGTCGTCGGCGTGGTGTTCGAACAGGCGGCGGCCAGCAGCCCGACGGCCAATGCCGTCGTTGCCGTCACAAGCCTCCCGCGGCGCTGTCTCACGTTGTGTCCCCCTCTTCCTGCCGGATGCCGGTTGTGCCGTTCCCCTTTGCCCGAGGCACACGGCAGCGTTTCTGACGCCCATGTCAGTTCTAGTGCCGGTCACTGTAGTCCTACCCCGCCGGATGCGCCCGAGCAGGCCGGGGCATTTACCGGAAGAGGGGCGCTCCGGGACATCGCCCGGAGAAAGAGAAGACCTCTGCCGTGCACGCGCGTCATCGAGGTCGACACGGTTCGGACCCGGGGTCGACGTCGTCTCCGGCCAGCTCGCCGCACGTCACGGCCGTGGTGGCGCCGAAGGAACCGGCGACGGCCTTGTCGGACGTTGACCGAAGCGGTCGGGGGGCGCCGTGCCGTCAGGACAAGAAGAGACGTTCGGGGTCGTAACGACGAAGCGCCATCACCTCGTCGTGGGTCACCTCGGCCAGTACTTCGACCTGCCGCGTTGCTTCCACGTCCCACCCGCAGACATCGCTGAGCGCCCGGACGCGATCGGCCACCGAACCCGTCCCGCTCGGTACGGCGGCGATGCGCAACACCCCGTCGTCGCGCCGTAGTACTCCCCGGTCGGTGACGATCCGCGTCACCTGCCGTCCAGGACTGGTCACGTAACCCACACGTCCGACGAGCCGCTCGGGACGGGCCAACGAGACCACGACACAGGCGGCGGCCCGGCTGGCCACGTCGTTGGCGCCGCCCGACCCCACCAGGAACGGACCCCCGGGAATGGTGGTCGAATTGAGATTGCCCTCCTGGTCGACCTGGGCCGCGCCGAGACAGGCCACCGTCCGGGTGCCGGGCCCCCCCACGACCATGCCCAGGACGGTGGAGGCGTCAGACAACATCGGCGTGGCGGGGAACACCCGGTGATTGAAGATGTAAGGGTCGGCCGGTGTCGGGGTATAGCCCCACATGCCCAGCTCGGCGGTCAGTCTCACCCGGTGGCCGGCGTCGGCGGCGCGGGCCACGGCCACCCAGGCGGCCAGGTTGGCCACACCGGCACCGGCGAGCACGGCGTCGGCATCGACGGTGTAGACCTCGCTCAGCAATTCGCGGGCTCCGATCGCCGCCGCCTGCTCCCAGGCGCTCACCGGTTCGTCCTCGTCGACGGGGTGGGCGGCGGCATCCGCCCGCCAGGACTGAGGATCCGTCCGACCCCCCAACCACGCCAGCCTGTCATTCCCGACGCGGTCGAGATACTCCTCGTGGGTGGCGGGCTCGAGCACCCAGCGACGGGCCCAGGCGTCGAAGTCTCCCCTGGTAGCGGCACGCGCCTCGGTCCAGAAGGCGATGTCCTCGCCGTAGGAACGCGCCGGCAGCCCGGGGGCGTACAGCCCGCCGGGGTGGGCGCCGAAGGGCGCCTCCACCACGGCCAGCACCCGGTGGGCCGGGATCTTCGTCCGATGCCCGATCCGGTCGAGGCTCTCCACCACGTGCTCCACGGTGGCGATCACGCCTCGGCGCGCCGCCCACGCACCCCACGGTCCTTCGAGCAGCGGTTCGGACAACGCCACGTTGCCGGCCACGTCGGCCACGGCGCCGTGCACCAGGGTGATGTCGGGAACGAGGGGAGCGAGCAGTCCGATAGGTCCGAAAGGCGAGTCGGCGGTGACGAAGGCGTCGTTGTCGGCCATGGACGATCCCACGAGTGATCCGGTCACCATGGCCGGCAGACCCCGGGCGGCGGCTTCGAGCCGTTGGCTGAAGGTCAGGATCGACCAGTGCTCGACCTCCACCGCTCCCGACGCGTAGGCCTTCTGGAACACAGGGTTCGGCGTGTAGGTGGGGAAGGTGTCGCCCGAGTAGGTGGTGACGACCTTGCGCACCATGCCCCCCCGGAAGAACAGCGCCCCCAGGGAGCTGAGGCTGATCATGATCAGGGTGAAGCCGGCGTCGGTTCCCCAGAACTGTCGGGCCATCTCGCGCGCCGCCGCCGTCCAGCGGCTGTGTCCGCACAGGATCTGCACGGCGTCGCCCGGGCGGACGTGCAGCTCGACGGCCTCGGGCAGGGACATCTGCGGCATGGCTCGTCCTCCGGTGTCGGTTCGGCGGACCCGGCTACCGGTTGGTCCAGCGCGGCGGCCGCTTCTCGGTGAAGGCGGCCGGACCCTCCTTGGCGTCGTCGCTCGAGAACACCTCCTTCGAGATCTCCGATTCGATCTTGTACGCCTCGTGCATGTCGACGGCCAGACCGCGGATCACGCTCTCCTTCGTCTTGCGCACGGCCAGAGGCCCGTTGGCCGTGATGCGGCGGGCGTACTCCTCGGCCTTCGATCGCAGTTGGTCGGCGGGGACGACGGCGTTCAACAACCCCATGGCCATGGCCTGTTCGGCCGGAACCCGGTCGGCACACAGGAGAAACTCCATGGCCGCCGGGAACGGCACCTGCCGCGGCAGCCGCACCGTCGTCCCCCCGCCGGCGAACAATCCCCGTTTGGGCTCCATGACGCCGAAGTACGCCTCGGGCACAGCCACCCGGACGTCGCAACCCCCCAGCATCTCCATGCCACCGGCCACGCAGGCGCCGTTCACGGCGGCGATGATCGGCTTGTACAGCTTCACGCCCCGCAAAACGGCGCGGACACCGTCGTCAATGCGGTAGCCGTCGAGCTCCTGGAGCTCGCCGCTGGCGATGTCCCTCTGCAGCTTGGTGATCTGGGGGATGTAGGTCTTCAGGTCCGCTCCCACGCAGAAGGCGTTGCCCACGCCGGTGATGATGGCCACCCAGGAATCGTCGTCCTCGCCGAACCGGTCCCAGGCTTTGCGCAGCTGGGCGAAATGGTCCATGTCGAGGCTGTTCATGTGTTCGAGGCGGTCGATAGTGATCCACACGATGTGGTCGTCACCGGTCTCGTAGTGGACGGGCACGCTATCTCCTCTGCTCGCGGGGAAGCCCGAGCAGGCGCTCCCCGATCACGTTGCGCTGGACTTCGGACGTACCCCCGGCGACGCTGGCGGCTCTGCTCCACAACCACTGCCGCTGCCAGGGCCCGAGCAGGGGGGCCTCGGGACCCATCACGGCCAGGGCGGTCTGCGACAGCTGCTGGGTCATGTCCGACCAGGTGAGCTTGACCCAGCTCGACTCGGCGCCCGGCTCCCCACCGCGTCCCAGATGCGACAGCGTGCGCCAGTTGTGCGTCCGCAGCACCACGAGGGCCACGTAGGCGTCGACCAGGGCATCGGCCACGGCGGGATCGTCGAAGCTGCCATTGGCCACGGCCTCGGCGAACAGTCGCGACAGGTAGCCCTCGTGCACCACCTCTTCCTTGAAAGGAAAAGTCGTCCCCCGTTCATGGGCCAGCGTGGTCGACGCCACCGCCCAACCCTGACCCTCGGGGCCGACCATCTGGTCGGCGGGCACGAAGACGCCGTCGAGGAAGACCTCGTTGAACTCGGCCTCTCCGGTGATCTGGACGAGCGGCCGGATGTCGACGCCGGGGGCGCACATGTCGACCACGAACAGCGATAGCCCCCGCGCCCCGGCGGTGCCGGCGCCACTGCGGGCCAGGCACATGCCCCACCGGGCGAATTGGGCGTAGGAGGTCCACACCTTCTGCCCGGTGATCTCCCAGCCTCCCTCGACCGCCCGCGCTGCGGTGGATAGCCCGCTCAGATCCGAACCGGCCCCGGGCTCACTGAACAGCTGGCACCAGATCTCCTCGGCCGTGGTGATCTGCGGCAGCCACCGTAGACACTGCTCCGGTGTGCCATGGGCCAGCAGGGTGGGGCCGGCCAGATTGATCCCGACGCGGTTGACCAGTTGGGCGGCGCCACTGCGGGCGTACTCGGAATTGAACAGCGCCACCTCCACGGCCGACGCACCTCGGCCTCCGTAGGCCACAGGCCAGTCGATGCCCACCCAACCGGCGGCAGCCAGCTTGGCCTGCCAAAAGCGTCCCCAGGAGACGGCTTCGGCCAGGTCCTCGGTGTCGGGTGCCGCTTCGGCGTGGGCGGCGAACCAGCTCCTGACCTCGGCGGCGAAGCGCTCCTCGGCGTCGGTCAGCGACAGGTCCACGGGCGCGTCAGAGTTCCCAGGCCTGGGCGCGCCCGGCGGCCGTGAAGGCCTCGTTCAGCGCCTTTTCGTCATCGGCGCCGAACACCCGGAAGGCGTCCTCGCCGCGGCCGCGCACGAGGACGACGTCCTCCCCGACCCGGTCCGACCGGAACTTCTGATGGACGAGAGTGCGGGTGAGCACTTTGTTGGTCGGTGTGGTGGGGAGGACCCCGGCCAGCCGCACGTACCGGGGTCGCCACTTGGGGCTCAGGTCGGGTTGGGCGTCGATCCAGGAGGCGAACGCCGAAGGATCGAAGTAGGCGCCGTCGCGCAGCACCAGGGCCACCATGATCTGGTCCCCGGCGTCAACGTCGGGCACGCCGTAGACCGAGGTCAGCATCACGTCGGGGTGGCGGGCCACAATGGCCTCGATGGGCGCCGCCGGGAAGTTCTCCCCGTCCACCCGCAGCCAGTCCGACGTGCGTCCGGCAAAGTAGACCCACCCGTTCTCGTCCACGTAGCCGAGATCACCACTCCAGTACCAGCCGTTGCGGGTGGTCTTGGCCATCGCCTCTTCATTGCGGTAGTACCCCTCGAACGGGCCCTGTCCCTCGACGTTCACCATCTCGCCCACGCACTCTTCGGCGTTCTCCAGCCGGCCGACGGCGTCGAAGCGGGCCGCCGGCAATTCGTTTCCGTCGGGGTCCACGATCTTGATCCCCTGCCGGAGCCGGCCCACCGAAGCGCGTGGCGGGCCTCCTGACCGATCGAGGGCGATGGCCCCTTCGGTCGAGCCGAAGACATCCACGATGGCCACGCCGAACCGGTCGGCCACCGCTTCGACCACCTGCGGAGATCCTTCATTCCCATAGGCCAGGCGCAGGGGATTGTCGGCGTCGTCGGGCCGCTCGGGGGTGGCCAGCAGATAGGCGAGCGGCTTCCCGGTGTAGTTGAACCAGGTGGCCCCGTAGCGGCGGACGTCGTCCAAGAAGCGCGAGGCGCTGAACTTCCGGGCGAGACCCACCGAGGCGCCGGCCACCAGCGCCGGGGCCAGCCCCACCATCAGCGAGTTGGAGTGGAACAGGGGCATGGCCACGTAGCCGACGTCGTCGGGTCCCACGCCGAGAACCATCGTCATGCGATTGCCGGTGGTGAGGAGCCGGCGCTGGCTGCAGCACACCGCCTTCGGCGCCGCCGAGGTCCCCGATGTGAACAGCAGGGCCCACAGCGCGCCGATATCGGGTTCGTCGCCGGGATCACCCGCGCCTTCGGGCAGCTGATCCAGGGCATCGGCCAGGGATTCGCCCAGGGTGGGCCGGGGATCGTCGTCGTCGGCGAACCGGCTGGACATGAGCACCCCGCCAGGCAGGTCGAGCCCGCCGGCCACGGGGGAGAGCAGATCCTGGTGGCGGGGCTCGGTGATCACCAGCTGGACGTCGGTGTAGGAGATGTCTCGGGCCAGGTGCTCGTCGCGCCGGGTGTGGTTCAACCCGACCAGCGCCGCACCGACCAGCCCGGCACCACACAAGGCGAAGACGTAATCCGGCGTGTTGTCGAGCAGGACGGCGACATGGGGAGGCCGCGCCGGATCGAGGCGTGAGCGGAAGAGGGCGGCGAACCGCCCGGCCTCCTCCAGCAACTGCCCGTGCGTCCACACCCGGTCTCCGAAACGTACCGCCGGTCGGGGGGCGATGTCCGGATCGGTGCCGTGCCGGCGCAGCAGCGCCGCCGCGTGCGGAGCGGGTAGCGGCGCCTCACCGGGAGCGGGCGCCAACGCCACCCGCTCGGACACGTCCGCCGGGGCCACGACATGCGTGCGGGAGGCGCCGCGTTCTCTGACCACGGCGTCAGGTTATGTCATCGTGTCGACGGGTAGCTTTGGGCCCATGCCGGCGATACGGGAGCGACGGGGACCCCGTCTGCGCCCCACTCTGTGGCACACCCGGGCCGGGCAGTACCGCCGGCCAGGAGGTCCTTGGGACAGGGGGACGCTCGAGTCCACCTTTCCGACCGGGCCGGGAGGGGCCATCGTCGACGACAAGGGCCACCTCGACGGAAACGCCGTCGAAGCGGCCGTGGCCCAACTGACCGGTCGCCTACGCGCCACCGGCGTCCGTCGCGGCGACGTCGTGGCCTGGCAGCTGCCCAACGGCACCCCGGCGGTCCTGCTCTACCGGGCCTGTTGGCGTCTCGGCGCGGTGGCTGCGCCGCTTCACCACCGGCTGGGCGCGGCCGAGGTCAGGGGGGCTCTCGACCAGGTCTCCCCCGTCCTCGTCCTCTCGGCTCCCGACCTTCCCGCCTCCGGTCTCGCCGGAGCACGCCGCCTCGAGGGCGGCGGGCTCGACACCCTGCTCGACCTTTTCATCCCGGCGTCCCCGGTCGACCGGTCGGCCTCCCCGGCACGGGCGAGCGACCTGGCCGTGGCCCTCTTCACGTCGGGTTCGACCGGTACTCCGAAGGCGGCGCTCCATACCCACCGCGGCCTTGGCTACAAAGCCGGCTCGATGGTGGCCGTCCATGGGCTGCACGCCGGCGACGCCGTCCTCATGCCCGCACCCCTGGCCCATGTCTCGGGCCTCCTGAACGGCGTCCTCCTGCCGGCCACGGCTGGCATCCCGAGCGTCATCATGGCGGCTTGGGACCCCGACCAGGGCCTTCGTCTCATCGAAGAGCAGCGCGTCTCGTTCATGGGGGCGCCGCCCATCTTCTTCTCCCAGATGACGGCCTCGTCCCGGTTTCGCCCCGAAGCGGTGGCCAGTCTGCGCCTCGTCTCCACCGGCGGTGCTTCGGTCAGCCCCGCCTTCGTCGACGCCACGGCCGAGGCCTTCGCCTGCCGCGTGAAGCGAACCTACGGGTCCACCGAAGCCCCGACCGTCACCACCTCGGGCCCGGCCGACAGCCCGGAGCGGGCCCGGGACACCGACGGGCACGCCACCGGCGAGGTGGAGATCACCGTTCACGATCCCGGAACCGGCACCCGACTGGCCCCCGGTCAGGCCGGGGAACTCTGGCTTCGGGGACCGGAGCTCTTCGTCGGCTACGCCGACCCCGACGCCACGGCGCGCGTCGTCACCAGCCGGGGCCGGTGGTTCCGCACCGGCGACCTCGGCGTCCTCGACGTCGACGGCTGGCTCCGGGTCACCGGCCGGCTGTCGGACATCATCATCCGCGCCGGCGAGAACATCTCGGCCTCCGAAGTGGAGGCCGTCCTCGAGGCCCACCCCTCGGTCCGTCACGCCGTCGCTGTGGCCGTCGCCGACGACGTCGTGGGTGAGCGGGTGGCCGCCTTCGTCGAGACGAGCGGCCCCTTCGATCTCGATACCTGCCGGGCCTGGTTCGCCGAACGCGGTGTCACCCGCTTCAAGACACCGGAATTCGTCACCACCCTCGACGCCCTGCCCGTCCTGGCCGCCGGGAAGCCCGACCGTGCCGCCCTGCGCGCCCTGGCGGCGAAGCTCAACTCCTGAGCGCGGCCAGCAGATCGTCGGCCGACGTCGCCCCCGGCGCCCGCCCGAGTCGGGCTGCCTCGTTGGCGGCGCGCTGCAGCAGGTTGTTGGCCGGGGTCGGCACACCATGCAGCCGGCCCAACAGCGCGATCTCCCCGTTCAGATAGTCCGCCTCGATCCGACCGCTCCGGCGCTCGAGGCTCTGCCACGACGAACCACCGGGCCGCGGCCCGTCGCCGATGGCCTGCGGCCGGATGTGATCGCCGCGCCGGGCGGAGAATTCCTCGTCGGAGGCGAATGCGATTCCGGCGGCTTCCAGGGCGGCGATCCCTTCGCGTCGCGCCAAACTCGCCACCTCGCTCACCCGGGCCGACGGACCGCATAGCGCCTCGGCGGCGTTGCCCAGGTTCATGAGCAGCTTGGTGTACTTCCACCGCATGATGTCGGGTTGCGCCTCGGCGTGGAACGTCGCCGCCCGGAACGCTTCCGCCACCGCTACCGCTATGGCGTCGGTTCCGACGGGATACCGGCCCACGTCGAACATGCCGGGCACGGGGGCCGAATACGCCTGGACCACGCCGGGCCGCAGATGGGCGGCCGGGCACATCACGCAGACGCCGTAGACACGTTCGTGGCTCCGCGCCGCCATCCTCTCGCTCTCGACCCCGTTCTGGGCGCAGACCACGGGGGCATCGGCGGCCCCGGCCGCTGCCAGGGCCCCGAGGGCCGCCGCCGTGTCCTGGGTCTTCATGGCCAGCACCACGACATCGCCCTCCCGCCAGTCGACGGCGGTCGGGTGGTCGACCACAGGCACGGCGAACAGGTCGGCCCCGACCGGTGTCTCGACCCGCAGACCCTCGGTACGTAGTGCTTCAAAATGCACACCCCGGGCGATCAGCACGACGTCCCGGCCGTACTCGAAGAGACGGCCCCCCAGCACGCCGCCGATGGCGCCGGCACCGTAGATCACGAATCGCACGACGACGCCTTTAGAGCACGGGCAGGCCGGACTCCGCCCGCGGGCGCAGGATCTGCGCTAGGCGCTGCCGGTGGAATCCGGCGTCACCGAAGCTCATCTGGTCGAGCTGCGACCGCTTCAGAAAGAGGTGCATGTCGTGCTCCCATGTGAACCCGATCCCGCCGTGGACCTGGAGTCCCGACGCCATCACCCGTCGAGCGGCGTCGGAGCACCACACCTTGGCCACCGAGGCGGCGGCCGACGCGTCGGGATCGCCCGCGCCCACGGCCCAGCCGGCGTAGTAGGTGGACGACCGCATCCCCTCCACGTCCACCAACATGTCGGCGCACCGGTGCTTCACCGCCTGGAACCCCCCGATGGGCCGGCCGAACTGCACCCGGTCCTTGGCGTAGGCCACCGTCATCTCGAGGACCCGGTCCGCCGCCCCGAGCATCTCGGCGGCCATGGCCGTGGCCGCCCGGTCGAGCAGGTCGTCGGCCCGGCCCGGTCCTGCCAGGCGCAGTGCCGGTCGGCTCGTCAGCGTCAGCCAACCCATTCGTCTCGTCCGGTCCATGGCTGGCTCGGCCGCCGGCCGCTCCGCCTGTCCGGGCGCGATGGCGAACAGAGCCGGTGCCCCGTCGACGGTGGCCACCACCACCACCACGTCGGCCGCCGGGCCATACACCACGAGATCGGACCGGCCCCGCAACGTCCAGGCACCCCGGCCGTCGGAATCGGCGGCCACGGCCCCGGGCCGGCGCGACCAGGCCACGGCACCCACGGCCTCACCGGTGGCCAGTTGCCCGGCCCACCGCTCGATCGCCCGATCACCGAGCAGGTGGGTGCCATCGGTCTCCCCGTCGGTCACCGCCCACCCGAGAGCACCGCCGGCCAGGATCGTCCCCAAGAAGGGCACGGGGGCGACGTGACGACCGAGTTGCTCGCACAACACCACCGTCTCCACCAATCCGAGGCCGAGCCCCCCGGCGCTTTCGGCCGCCTCCACCGCCAACCATCCCTGCTCGGCCATGGCCGACCACAGGCCGGCGTCGAAGGCGTCATCGCCGTCGGCCACCTGCCGGACCCGTGACATCGGGCACCGGTCGGCGAGCAGTTCGGAGGCCGCGCTCTGCAACGCCCGCTGGTCGTCGGACAACTCGAAATCCACCCTCGGAGATTACAGACCGCCCGGTCGGCCGGCCTGACGGTTGTGTCATGCTCGTGCGGCGCCATGGACCTGACGACCACACCTGACCAGGAGCACCTCCGCACCGAGCTCCGGACGTGGCTCCGACGGCATCTCCCCTGGGACTACGGCGTGGGCCTCCCCCCGCGCTTCGAAGACCTGGCCGAGGAGGTCCACTTCGGTCGCCGCTGGCAGGCCGACCTGGCGGCCGCCGGTTGGGTGGGCGTCACCTGGCCCGTCGCCTACGGCGGCCGCGGCCTCGGTCCCGGTGAGAACTTCGTCGTCCAAGAGGAACTGGCCCGGGCCCGGGCCCCCGAGCTCGTGGGTCGCATCGGCGTGAACCTGGCCGGACCCACCCTGCTGGCCCACGGATCCGACGCCCAGAAGGAGCGCTTCTTACCGGCCGTCCTGTCCGCCGCCGAGCTTTGGTGCCAGCTCTTCTCCGAACCCGACGCCGGTTCGGACCTCGCCGCCGTCCGCACGGCGGCCGCCCGCGTCCCGGGGGGCTGGGTGCTGAACGGCCAGAAGGTCTGGACCTCCTACGCCCAGTTCGCCGACTGGGCCGTCTGTCTGGCCCGCAGCGATGCGGCCGCGCCCAAGCACAGGGGCCTCTCCTTCTACATCGTGGACATGCACGCCGAGGGCGTGGGGGTCCGACCGCTCGTCCAACTCACCGGCGAGGCCGAGTTCAACGAGGTCTTCCTCCATGACGTCTTCGTCCCCGACGACCAACTGGTGGGAACCGAAGGTGCTGGCTGGCGGGTGGCGGGATCGACTCTGTCCAACGAACGCGGCGTCAATCCCCGGCAGCTCGTCATCCACATGCAGCACCTGGAAGAGCTGCTGCGCGCCGCGGCCGCCGCTTCCGCCTTCGACGACGAGCGCCTCCGGTCCCGGCTGGCCCAGGCCTATGTGGAGGTCCGTCTCTTCCAGCTCCACAACTGGCGATCGCTGTCGAAGTTGGAACGCGGCCTCGAGCCCGGGCCGGAGGGCAGCATCTTGAAGCTCTACTGGAGCGAAATGAGCAAGCGCCTCCATGAGCTGGCCCTCGACATCCTCGGACCCGCCGCACCTCTCTGGCGCGACGCCACCGACAATCCCGGCGACGGATCGTGGCAACGGGCCTGGCTCTATTATCAGGCGGCGTCGATTTTCGCCGGAACGAACGAGATCCAGCACAACGTGATCGGCGAACGTGTTCTCGGCCTTCCGCGTGAACCCGAGCCACCGATGAAGGAGGCCGCCCGTGGGAACCGATGAACCCGTGGGAACCGATCAGCCCGTCGTCCTCTACGAGGTCACCGGAGCCGTCGCCACCATCACCATGAACCGACCCCAGGTGGCCAACGCCCAGAACACCGCCCTGATCGACGCCGTCGAGGCCGCCTTCGACCGGGCCGATGCCGACGACGACGTCCGCGTGGTCGTCCTGGCCGGGGCGGGCCGGCACTTCAGCTCCGGCCACGATCTGAAGGCCATTCTCGGGCCCGAGGCCGACGCCTGGGCCCGGATGCGCGACACACCCGAGGGCAAGTTCCGCCACGAACAGGTCATGTACGTCGACAAATGCCGCAAGATCCACGACTTCCGCAAGCCCACCATCGCCGCCGTTCAGGGCAAGTGCGTGGCCGCCGGTCTCATGCTGGCCTGCATGTGCGACCTCATCGTGGCCGCCGACGACGCCGTTTTCTCCAATCCCGTGCTCCGCATGTCGGGAGCCGCGGTGGAGCTGCTCGTGGAACCGTGGGAGATGGGCATCCGTCAGGCGAAGGAGTTCCTGCTCGCCGCCGAGGAGCTCGATGCCCAGGAGGCCTGGCGACTCGGTCTGGTCAACAAGGTGGTCCCGCGTGCCGAGCTCGCCGAGCGCACGCACGCACTGGCCGAACGCGTGGCTCTCGTCCCCCCGATCACGGCCCAGGTGGTGAAGGACTCGCTCAACCATGTGGCCGAGCTGATGGGGCAGTCGGCGTCGTGGAAGTACCACTTCATGGCCCATCACTGGGCCCACAACACCGCCACCTCACTCCACGCCCTCGACGAACGCAAGCAGATGGGATCGATGAAAGAGGTCTTCGCCGCCCGGGACCGGGGCGACGACCCCTCACCGGCTCGGCAGGACTGATCGGCGCCGGTTATGCCAGGTCCCCTCGACGGGCTCCGGGTCATCGACGTCGGCACCCGCATCGGGGCCCCCTTCTGCGCCGGGCTCCTCGGAGAGTGGGGAGCCGAGGTGGTGAAGATCGAACAGCCGGGCGCCGGCGACTTCATGCGCACCATCGGGCCCTTCGCCGACGGCTACTCGCTCTTCTGGGCGGTCGAGGGACGAGGCCGAAAGAGCGCCACCTGTGACCTCCGCACCCAACGGGGCCAGGACCTCTTCCGGCGGCTGGTGGCCACGGCCGACGTCGTCTGCGAGAACTTCCGGCCCGGCACCCTGGAGGACTGGGGCCTCGGGCCCACCGCGCTGGCTCCGCATCTCGTCGTCGTCCGCATCAGTGCCTTCGGCCAGGACGGCCCGTACGCCGACCGGCCCGGACTCGACCGGCTGGGCGTGGCCTACGGTGGCCTGCTCCATCTGACCGGGGAGGCCGACCGACCACCCGTCCGACCCGGGGTGACCGTGGCCGACTACCTCACCGGCGTCTTCGCCGCCGAGGCGGCGCTGGCCGCCCTTTACCGGCGCGACGCCACGCCCCGTCGTCGCAACGGCCCAGCCCGAGACCGTGGTGCCGCCGACGGGAGCGATGGGCAGATCCCGACCGGAACCGGCGCCGTCATCGACGCCTCGCTCTACGGCTCGGTGCTGCGCATTCTCGAATGGACGATCGCCGCCTACGACCGCCTCGGCACCGTCCGCAAGCGCGAGGGTAACCGCCTGTCGAACTCGGCGCCTCTCGACAATTACCCCACCGCCGACGGCCGCTTCGTCTGCGTGGTGGCCGGATCGGACGCCAACTTCGGCCGCCTCTGCCGCGCCATGGGACAACCTGACCTGGTGTCGGACCCCCGGTACGCCACGCTGGCCGACAGGGCCCGCCACGGCGATGAGATCAACGGCGTGGTGGCGGCCTGGACGGCGCAACACTCGGCGGCGGAGGTCGAAGAGGCCTGTGTCCGCTTCGACGTCCCCGTGGCCACCGCCTATACGGCGGTGGAGATCGCCGCCGACGCCCACTTCGCCGCGCGCCACGACCTCGTCACCGTCGACGACCCCGTCCTCGGCGCCATCCGGCAGCAGGCGCCCTATCCCCGCCTGGTGGGCGAGACGGGCGCCACCCCGGCCGGCGCCCCTACGCTCGGCGCCGACAACGAAGAGGTCTGGTGCGAGATGGTGGGCCTGACGGCGGGGGAGCTCGACGATCTGCAAGCCCAGGGCATCGTCTAGAACCGACACGAGCAAGCAGGGGGACGACATGGTCGAGGACACCGATGGGGCCGAATCCCGGATCGCGCTGATCACCGGCGCATCCTCCGGCATCGGCGCCGCGCTGGCACGTGAGTTGGCCCGCCGGGGCATGACGGTCGGAATCGTGGCCCGTCGCCACGACCGCCTGGCCGAGGTCCTCGAGGACTGCCGCTCCTATGCGCCGGCCTCGCGAATGTGGGCTGTCGACCTCTCGGACCCTGACGCCGCCGCCACTCTGGCCCTCGAAGCATGGGACGCCTTCGGTCACATCGACATCCTGGTCAACAACGCCGGCGTTCCCATGCGCAAGACCATCCCCCACATCTCGGCGGTCGACATTGAGCGCGTCATGCGGATCAATTTCCTCTCGTCCACGGCCATGACCCTGGCCCTCATCCCCCGGATGTTGGCCCGGTCCTCGGGCACCATCGTGAACGTCGCCAGCATCGCCGGCCGTTTCGGCGTCACCACCGAAGCCGCCTATTCGGCCTCGAAGTTCGCCATGTGCGGCTGGAGCGAAGGAATCGCCGCCGACATGGACGGGACGGGAGTGAAGGTAAGGCTCATCCTGCCCGGCACCATCGACACCGAACTCTGGGACCAACCCGACAACGACCCTCCGCTCTACCAGGGTGATCTCGTCCCGGCCGAGGAGACGGCGGTCGGTATCGCCGACGCCATCGATGACGACCATTTCGAGCACTTCCTCCCCGACATGAAGGCGGTGGTCGAGGCCAAGGTGGCCGACATCGACAAGTTCATGGCCGGCATGGTCACCTTCCACCGATCCCAGCAAGCGGCGGCCGAGAAGAAGGCCGCGGAACAGGACGCAGCCGGAAAAGGGGCGTCGCGTTGAGAGCGCTCGTTTTCGGCGCGCCGCCGGCGGCCGACGAGACCCGGCCCCAACCGGTCGACGACCTCGAACGCGCCCTCGTCTCGTTGCCCTTCGGCCTGCACACGGTGGACGACGCCCGCATGCTCGGTCCGGACTGGGTGGTGACGAGACCTATCCTGGCCGGAATCTGCGGGTCCGACGCCAAGCTCGTCATGGGCGACTTCGGCGCCGGGGACATCGACAACCCGATGTCGGCTTTCTCCTCGCTCCCCCACGTCCCCGGCCACGAGGTGGTGGCCGAGGTGGTGGAGATGGGCCCACAGGCGCAGGGCGTTCAGATCGGCGACCGGGTGGTCCTGAACCCCTGGCTCACCTGCGCGCCCCGTGGCATCAGCCCCGTCTGCGCCGCCTGTGCGGCAGGGAACCTGAGCCTCTGTTGGAGCTTCACCTCGGGCAGACTCGGTCCAGGAGTCCACGTAGGGGTGACCACCGACGCCCCGGGGGCCTGGGCCGAACTGCTGGCCGCCCACGATTCCATGCTGATTCCGGTGCCCGACGCTCTCTCCGACGAGCTCGCCGTTTTGGCCGATCCCTTCGCCGTGTCGATGCACGCCATCCTCCGCAATCCCCCACCGCCCGGAGGGCGGGCCCTCGTCTACGGCGCCGGCGCCCTCGGGGCCACGAGCGTGGCCGCCCTGCGTTGCCTCTTCCCCGATGTGGAGGTCGCTGTGGTGGCCCGCTTCGCCGCCCAGGGCGAGCTCGCCACCCGTCTGGGCGCGGCCAAGGTGGTCGCCCACGAACCACGACTGGCCGTGGTGGAGGAACTGGCCGCCTGGTCGGGCGGGGTCCTCCACGCTCCGTTCGACGGCCTGCCCGTCGCCCATCCGGGCGGCATCGACGTGGTCTACGACACGATCGCCAAGCCCGAGACGTTCGAGGTGGCCGTCCGCGTTCTGGCCGAGCACGGCACCCTCGTCCAGACCGGGGTGGCCACACCGGGGCGTTGGGAATGGACACCGGTCTATTTCAAGGAGCTCACCATCGCCGGTTCGAACGCCTTCGGCATCGAGGAGGTGGAGGGGGTCCGACAGCACGCCATCGCCCACTACCTCGATCTGGCCACATCCGGACGTGTCGACCTGACCGGCATGCTCACCCACCGGTTCCCACTCGAACGTTGGTGGGACGCTCTCGGGGTCCTCGCCCGGCAGGACCACAGCGGCGCCATAAAGGTGGCCTTCGAGCCGCAGCCGGCCGGCCACCCGTAGGCAGCGCCGTCGGAACGCTCAGGTGACCGGAGCCCGGTCACCTGAGCCGGGCGCCTGAGCCGGTCACCTGAGCCGGGCACCGGTGGCCTGACTACGATTCGCAGCACCATGGGACCAGCCGGAACGTTCGGCGCCGAGAAAGGACGCGCCGATATCACGAGCGCCCGGCCGGCGACCCCGAAGAACGCCTCTTCGCCCAAGTCGACCCGGCGAGCCAAGGCCGACGACATCGCCGGCGAACCGGCCAGCCGCAGGGCCCTGCGCTCGCAAGGCCGCAAGACCATGCGCAAGCTCCTCGACGCCGCCATGGTCGTCTTCGCCCGAAGGGGCTACCACGCGGCGCGCGTCGACGACATCGTCAAGCTGGCCAAGACGTCGCACGGGACCTTCTACCTCTACTTCTCCAACAAAGAAGACCTTCTGCGAGCTCTGGCCGGTGAAGCCGGCGAAGTGGTGGCCGCTCTTGACAACGCTCTCGGCCCGGTCGGTCCGGATCATCAGGGGTGGCGTGAACTACGCCGGTGGATGGAGGGCTTTTCCGAGGCTTGGCAGCGCTACGCCCCCGTGCTGCGGGCGTGGACCGATCTGGCCATGAGTGACGCCGAGTTGTCGGCCCAGGGTCACGCGGCGGCGGGCGGTGTGGCCCGCACCCTGGCCGGTCGCATTGCCGAGACGGGACCACAACCGGGGATCGACCCCAACGCGGCGGCCGAGGCGGTGGTCGCCATGGTCGACCGCTTCCACTACCTCCGTCAGTTTACCGGCGAGCCGGTCGACGCCAGTGCCCTTGACACCCTCACCACCATGGTCCACCGTGCTCTTTTCGCCGGTGGGTCCCCGCCGCCCGAATCTCTGGCCGCAGCGGGCTCGCCCCCGGTGTCACCGAAGAAGGCGCGGTCGGCGACGGGGACGAAGAAGAAGTCCTGACGCCGACCGAGCGTTCGGGTTCAGAGAGTTCCGGCCGACGGCGTCCCGCCGTCCGCCGCCCGTCCCCGCTCCCACCCACGCCGGGCCCAGGGCAGAGCCTCGACCGTCGCCAACAGACCGAAGGCGGGCTGGGTCAGGACGATGCTGCCAGCGATCTCGTCCCAGCTGGCGCCCACCTCGGCCGCCAACCGGGCATGACGCATCACCCCCGGCGGATTGCGCAGGATCACCGTGCACACCATCCGGATCAGCTCGTGGGTCTTGCGATCGGGAGCACGCAGCGAGTCGATCTGCGCCAACCAGCCGTTCTGGGCTTCGTGGAGTCCCGGAGCGACGGCGTGCAACTCCGCCTCGAAGGGGAAATTCCAGTCGCCGCCCTGATCGTCTGGACGGTTGCTCTCCTTGGGACCCACCGCGACACCTCCTGACCCCAGCATGGCAGAGAGCCTCGATGGGGCCAAGAAGGCCTCGATGATGCCTACCGGGTCGGTCCCAGAGCACGAAACTTCTCGTACCGCTTGTCGGCCGCCTCTTGCCACACGGCATCGGGGTCGACCCGGTAGCCCACCCGCGCCCACCGACGGGCGCCGTCGAACGACTGCTCCAGGCCGGCGGCCATACGGGCCAGGTACGCCGCTCCGAGGGCCGAACCTTCGTGCACGGCCACGACGTCCACGGGCAGGCCGGCGGCATCGGCCATGGCCTGCATCCACGGGGTCACGCGGGTCCCGCCTCCGCTGGCCACGATGCGACGCGCTTTGATCTGACCGAGTTCAAGCATGTGGCGGACGACGAAGCCGGTGGCTTCGTAGGCCGCCCGTTCGAGAGCGGCGGCGTCGTGGGTGATGTCGAGGCCCTGGAGCGTCGACCGCAACGTGGTGTCGTTGTACGGCACCCGCTCCCCCCGCAGGTACGGCGTCCATACCGGCACCCGGTCGGGGTTCCCCCGCCGGGGCGGCAACTCCCCGGGCTCCAGATCGCCGCCCGTGCCGCCTGGTCGTCGCGACAGAGGAGGGCGCCGGGAGCCGTGCAGCAACGAGCGGGCCCAGTCGACGAAGAGCGCGCCGGCGTTGCTCGGTCCTCCGACGAGCATCTTGCCCGGCACCGTGTGGGGGATGGTCCACACCCCCGGCGCTTCCATGTGTTCGTCAACGACGGCCCAGACGATCAAGGTCGCCCCGCAGATCACGAGCACGTCGCCGGCATTGTCGGCACCCGAGACGATCTGGTCGCACAAGGCGTCCACTGTGCCGCCGGCCAGCGCCGCATCGGTTCCCGTCACCGTGCCGGCACGCGCTCCCATCGGGACGATCAGCGGCATCTGCGCGGCGTCGACACCGACGCCGCGCAACTTGTCGACATCCCACTGCCCCGCGCTCAGCAATGATCCCGACATCATGGCTACGCCGGAGTCGATAGCCGCCACCCCGCTCAGGGCGAAATTGGCGACGGCCTGAGCCGGCCAGTAGCCGAACGCGTCGGGAGTGCCGGCGGCCGCCCAACGCAGAAAGCCTTCGGCGTCGGGCATGGTGTCGCCCACCGTCGATCTGCTCGACGCGCCGCCGGCCGTCTCGGAATCGGACTCGAGTGCCCGGCGGCCGCGGCCGTCGCCGTAGAGCAGGCCGGGCGACTGGGGGCGGCCCCGACGGTCCACCGCCGTGAGAGACGGCACCATGGCGCACACGCAGACACCGTCGAGGGCATCGCCCGGGGACCTGACGGCGGCCAGGGCCTGAAGGGGGCCCCGGCGCCAGGCCCGGCCGGCGTCGTGCTCGAGCAGGTCGGGTTCCGGCGAGAGCAAGCGGTGGGGAATGCGGGACCGGGCCAGCACCGTGCCGGATTCGTCCACGGCCACCGCCTTGACGGCCGTCGTCCCGATGTCGATGCCTACTGTCACCGAACCTGACACAACCGTCATGATCCGACATTATGGAGGACTTCCACGGCAGAGGGAGGATGGAAGGTGGACAGCCGCCCGAGGGCGCTCGTTACCGCCCCCGTACGCGGGCCCGGGCTCGAGCTGTTGTACGAATTGGCCGATCTGGTCATCGATCCCTGGATCGACCAGCAACCCATCCGTATCTACAACTCCGAACAGCTGGCCGAACGTGTGGCCGCCGTCGGCGCCACGATCCTGATCGTCGAGGCCGACTCGTGCAAGGGCGTTGTGTTCGAACAACCTCTCGTAGCGGTCGCCAGCACACGGGGTGACCCCACCAACGTCGACGTCGCCGCCGCCACCGCCGCCGGTGTGCCCGTGCTCCGGGCGCCGGCCCGCAACGCCGACGCCGTGGCCGAATTGGCTGTGGCGCTGCTCCTGGCCGTCAACCGTGGCGTCGTCAGGGCCGACGCCGACGTGCGCGCCGGCGAGACCTACCGCGACGGCACCATTCCCTATCAGAGGTTCCGGGCCTGGCAGCTCGCCGGCCGCACGGCCGGCATCGTCGGCCTCGGTGCGGTGGGGCGCGCTCTGGCGTGGCGGCTCGAAGGCCTGGGCATGCGCGTCGTGTCGAGCGACCCCTACGCGCCCGATGCCACCCACACCTTGGAGCAACTGCTCGAGATATCCGATGTCGTCTCCCTCCATGCCCCGGTTACGCCGGAAACCGAGGGCATGATCGGCGCCGACCAATTCGCCGCCATGCGCGACGGCGTCATCTTCCTGAATACGGCCCGGGCCCAGCTTCACGACGGCGACGCCCTGGTGGCCGGACTGGCGTCGGGCAAGGTGGGCGGCGCCGGTCTCGACCACTTCGTAGGCGAGCACATCGCCACCGACCACCCGCTTACGACGTTTCCGAACGTGGTGCTCGCCCCTCACATCGGTGGTGCCACCTACAACACCGAGGCCAACGGCACCCAGACGATCGCCGACGATCTCGTCCGGCTCCGCGCCGGCGTCACCCCCCGTCATATCGTCAATCCCGAAGTCCTGAAGCACCCGACATCGTCGGCCCCGACAGCGAAGGGTTAGGCCACGCCATGGATTTCGCCGCCACTGCGGAGGACGAAGAGTTCCGTCACGAATTGCAGACGTGGCTCGACACCAACCTTCCCGAGTTCGCGGCCGAGGGTGAGATCGGTGACGAGAACAATGCCGACCGACGGATCATGCTGCGCCGTCAAGCCTGGCAGCGTCGGCTGCACGAAGGTCGCTGGGCCGCCATCAACTGGCCCAAGGAATGGGGTGGGCGGGAGGCCACCGTCTCGCAGAACACCATTTACTCCGAGGTGATGGCGCGGGCCAAGACCCCCGGCATCTACAATGCCAACGGTCTGTGGCAGATCGGCCCCATGATCCTGCGCTGGGGAACCGAAGCCCAACAACAGCAGTGGCTACCGGGCATCTTGAACGCCGAGGAGCATTGGTGCCAGGGATTCACCGAGCCTGGAGCCGGTTCGGACCTGGCCAATCTGCGGACCCAGGCCGTACTCGACGGCGACGACTACGTGGTGAACGGACGCAAGATCTGGATCTCCACCGCCCATCTGGCCAAATGGGGTCTGTTCCTGGTGCGCACCGACCCCACGGCCATCGAGCGCGGGGCCAAGCACGAAGGGATCACCGCCCTCATCGTCGACATGGAGTTGCCGGGAATCGAGGTCACCATCATCCGCGACATCACCGGCGGCGAATTGTTCTGCGAGGTGGCATTCGACGGGGCCCGCGTTCCCGCCGCTTACCGCCTGGGCGAGGAGAACGAGGGCTGGAAAGTGGCCATGGGTACCCTCGGCCACGAACGGGTGGGGACGGCGGGCTTGTCCGTCTCGATGCGCATCGAACTCGACAACCTCATTGCCACGGCCCGTATCCACAATCCCGACGCTCTTCTCGATCCGGGCATCCGTGACCGGATCGCCCGCCTGTGGACACAACTCGAGCTCACTCGCCTGCTGAACGCCCGCGCCCTGTCGAAGATCCTGAAGGGCCAGCCGAACTGGCCCGAGGTCCCTCTGGCCAAGCTCCAGTGGAGCTCGTTGTCGCAGACCATCGCCGAGCTCGGCGTCGACATCCTCGGGCCGATGGGCGTGCTGTCGCGCGGGGGGCCCGACGCCGTGGACAAGGGACACTGGGGACACAATTACGTGTGGCAGCGTTACACGTCGATCGGCGCCGGTACCACCGAGGTGCAGAAGAACATCATCGCCGACCGCGCCATCAAGATGCCCCGCCGCTGACACCTGCAGGCAACACCGTCGGGTTGTCCACGACCTGCCAGCAGTACCAGGCGACGACGCTGCGGTAGGGGCGGTAGCTCTCCCCGTGTCCGGTCAATGCCGCCGGGGTCGGGATCTCGGGCAGGCCCCAGGCCGACGCGAAGCCGGCGCGCACCCCGTAGTCACCGACGGGCCAGACGTCGAGGCGGCCGAGGGTGCCCAGGAGGAACATCTCAGCTGTCCACCGGCCGATGCCCCGGACCTGGACCAGATGGTCCACGACGTCGTCGTCGCTCAGCCGACCGATCCGTTCGAGGGCGACCTGGCCGGAGGCCACCTTCTCGGCCAGGTCCCGCACGGCCGCCGCCTTCGCCCCACTGAGCCCGGACTTGCGCAGCGCATCGGTCGGCGTGGCCAGCACGTTCGCCGGCGTCACCTCGCCTCCGATGGCCGTCACGAACCGGCCGTGGATGGCCGCCGCCGCCTTCCCGGCCAACTGCTGGTAACAGATGGCACTGGCGAGGACACCGAAGCGCGCCCTGGCCGGCGTCCGGCCCCCGAGCCGTGGTGGTCCGTAGTGCGCCACCAAGCGCGAGAGCACCGGATCCTCCGCTGCCAGCGCCGCGGCGGCGCGGGCTGCGGGTCCGTCGGCCATCAGGGCTCTGAGCATACGGTCGTCGAGGCCCCGCTCCTGCGTTGCGGGCCCCTCCCCAGGGGCCGCTGCCGCTTCAGCGGCCGCCGACGACGGCCGATACGACGTCACAGAGACGTAGGCTTGTCTCTACCCCTCAGCACCCCGAGGAGCGAGGAGAGGCCATGAGCGACATGTCGCAGGGCCCCGGCTGGTGGATCGCATCAGACGGTAAGTGGTACCCGCCCCACCTGCACCCTTCGGTGCGCGTCGACCCTCCGATGTCGGAGGACCACACGCCGGCGGCGACGTCAGAGGAAACGCTGGGCACGACGTCGGTCCAAGCGTCGGAGATCCCGGCGTCGGAGATCCGGGGGCGCTTCGTCGGCTCACCGGGCACCGGGCCTGCAATCGGAGTCGATCAAGCGTCGGATCTGACACCTACCGCTCTCAGCACCAAGAGGCACTCGCGTGGACCATTGGCCGCCGCTTTGAGCGTCCTCGTCGTGATCCTGCTCGTCGCCGGTGCCCTGGTCGTCTTCGGCGGTTCCAAGAGCGCCAGCGCTGAAGTTATCGATGCCGTCAACAGCAGCCTGGGCGACAAGACGGCGCAGATCACCATGAACGAGACGATCACCACTGCGGGAAAGACCTTGACGGCGAAGGGCACGGGGGGCATGGACTTCACCCACGAGGCCGTACAGATCGAGTTGAACGCCACCGTCGACGGGCAACAGATCCCGGTCGAAGTCGAATATGTCGGCGGCGTGATCTACGAGAAGGTTCCCGGACTCGACCAACTCGTTCCCGGCAAGTCCTGGCTCTCCATCGACGTGTCTTCGCTCCAGAGCTCATCGACGCCACAAGATCCGAGTGCGCAAAGCGTCGGAGAGAATCCCACCGTGATGCTGCGGATGTTGGCACAGCAGGGGAACAAGGTCGTCGCTCTGGGACCGTCGACACGTGATGGAGTAGCCGTCAACGGCTACGCCGTCACCGTGGACGCCTCGACCGTCTCTCAGGAGCTGAGGAAGGCGAGCCTCCCCTCGTGGATGCGCCGGTCTCTGATCGGGCTCAAATCGCAGAACATCAACTTGAAGGTCTATGTCGACAACTCCGATCTTCTGCGCTCCTTCGAATTCCAGACGACCGAATCGAAGGTGTCGACAGGACCGATCGACATCAATGAGACACTGGGCTTCTCGAAATACGGCACGGCCGTGAGCGTGAGCGCCCCGACAGCGGACCAGGTGGCGAGTTACGAGCAGGTCCTGCAGGCCGAGCAGGCGCAAGCCCAGTCGGCACCAGCGTCCTAAGTGGTGTCGGCTCGGAGAGACGCCGACAACGTCAGATCGACGACGTCAACACCGAGAGGGTGGCCCTGATCTGAATACCGTTTCCCGCAGTGGGGGTGGCCGTGGCCACGCCGTTGACGGCCTGCGCCCCGACATGGCCGTTGAACGGGACCGTCAGCGATCGTGCCGCGGTCGACCCGAGATCGAACCGCGCCGTGGCCGTCACCGGTTCCGACCCGTACGTACCGGTGACTTCGAAGGAGATCTGGCCGTTCTGGAAGGGCTTGATCGAGACGTGGAGATCGAACGGCACGTTCCCGAGCTTCCCTTTGTACTCGGCGATCGGTGCGCCGTTGGTCGAGTTCGACTCCCCCTTACCGGTGATGACACCGCTGAGCGGGCGGCCGGCGAGCGTTCCTGAAAATGACGGCTGCCCCGTCCGGGGCAGGGTAACCACCATGCTCGCCGTCGTCGGACCCGTCGAGAGCGCCGATCCCGTCGGGGTCGGGGACTCGAGAGCGACCACGAGGGCGGCGACGGCCAGAGCGACCAGAACCACCGCGCCGAGGATCCAGAATCGGATCGACCGGGCCTCGGTCACGTGGATGGACGGATCGAACACCTCGCCGACGCCTGTGATCAGAGAATGTTCACCCACCGTCGGGGGGGTGGGGACCATGGTCGACGTGTCACCCGGAGGCGCGGACGTGCCGGTCCGGTCGGGGTGTTCTTGCGGCGGGTACCACTTCCCGTCGGAAGCGATCCACCAACCAGGTCCCTGCGACATTTCGCTCACGGGTACCTCCTGCCCGATGCCCTCCCCATGATTGTGCCTACGGACACGTCTGTGGTCGATGCTCCTGTGGCCGATGCTTCGCAACAGGTCTCCGGACCGATGGCAGTCGTTGACTTCCCAGGGTCGAACCTCGACAATCGAACGATGAACATCATCTCAGGAGGAGGGCTTTCGATCATTCCCGTCGCCGCGGCCATCGCCGCCGGCGTGTTCTTCGGCCTTCTCGCTCTTGTGGCGATATTCGTCGTCGTCGTCGTGGCCAACCGGGCCGACCCCGACCCCACCGGCCGAAGGCCCCTGGCCGTCTATCTGTTCGGAGTGTCCTTCTTCTCGATGTTCGTCGTTCTGTTCGGCACCTTCGCCATCGTGCTCGGCCTCGTCCAACTCATCGGCAGTCATCAGGGGGTGGCCAACGGATCTCTCCACCCTGTGGGTGACGCCGTCACCCGGGTTGTCGTTCTCGGCGGGATCATCGTCGCCGTCGCCGCTGTTCTTCTCGTCACCATGCTGCGCCGTGGACTTCGCCTTCCGGAATTGGCGCAAGAACCGCCGGGGCCGGTGACGCGCGTGGCGCAGAGTTACGCGGCCAGCGTGTCGTTCGCCTCCGTCCTGATCGGCGCCGTCTCCCTCGTCATTTTCGTCTACGAGGTGTTCCGCATCCTCGCACCCGGTGTCTTCGAATTGTCAGGGAGCAGGGTCGGTGCCGCCCGCGTTCTCGTCGCCGCTCTCTATCTCGCCTTCTCATCCGCCGCCGTGGTCGCCTTTCACGCCCGTTTCGTATCGGGCCGAGGATGGAATCGGCTCGGCGTCACCCGTGTCGACCTGGGGATGACGCAGCCCCCACCGCCGCCACTGCTCTGATCCCGTCCCGATGCCGCCGATCTCAGCGACGGGTGGCAGCGTTCAGCGGGCCAGGAGGAAGGCCGAAATTCCTGCGTCGATAGCCGCCGCCGCCCGACCCTGCCAGCCCGGACTGACGATGAGAGCGGCGTCGGAGGCGTTGCGCATGTTGGCGCATTCGATGAAGACCTTGGGCACCGTCGTCAGGTTGATGCCACCGAGGTCACCGCGCGGTTGGATTCCGTCCACTCCGTCATAGTTGCTCACCGGTTCACCAGTCCCAGCCAGGAAGCTGTCGCGAAGATCGGTTCCGAAAGCGGCCGACGACCCGATGACGGCGTCGTTGGGCCCGTCGGCCACCGGTTCCAAGATGGCGAAGCCCCGTCCCCCGGGTGGGCCACCGTCGGCATGGATGGAGAGGGCGACGTCGGCATGGGCATCGTTGCCGATGGCGGCCCGCTGGGTGATGCACGGGCCCACACCGGTGTTGGTGGTCCGGGTCAGGATCACGGTGGCCCCCTGGGCCCGCAGGTCGGCGGCGAGGTCGGTGGCCACGTTGAAGTTGAACAGGGCCTCGCTGTAGCCGCTGTCGGTAGCCGCGCCGGTGGTGTCACACGCCTCGGCCGTCCGTCCATTGAAGACCGGCGCGTTGATGAAGGCGGGATCGGCCCCGTTGCCACCGTTATGACCGGGGTCGATCACGACGACCTTGCCGGTCAGAGGAGCGCGCCGACCCTCCACCAACCAGTACCCCGCTCCATGGGGAACCGGCGTGATACCGACGACCGGTTGCGCCAATGGGCTCCCGGCCGCCGAACCCCCGAAGACGGCGTCACCGAAGGTGAAGACGCCACCGTCACTGGCCACCAACCAGTAGCCACCGCCGTCGGGGGTCGGGGCCATGCCCACCACCGGGGCGGCCAGATCGGTGCCCTGGAGGGAACCGAAGCTCCCCGCCCCACCGAAATTCAGGACACCGCCCGCCGTCGTGCCGGCGGCGGAACCGGCCAGCGGCAACGGGTCGACACCCAGGCCGACGCTGACGAGACCGATGACCAGCGTCGTCGTCGCCAGCCCGGCGACCAGACGCCGGGCCGGCACCCGATGGCGCCTCAACGCTGGCCTCGGAGGTGCAAGCAATTCGGGTCGATGAGTGCGGATTTCTGGTGAACGTCGAGACCGGTTAGGCAGTAATCCCCGCTGCCGGCCAGCGACGGAGGGCGACGACCATGACCACGACGGCCGGGCGAACGGCCGGGCGAACGACCGGGCGAACGACCGGGCGAACGGGCCGCCAGAAGGTGGCGCCGCGAGGCGGGGGGCGACGGGACCGGAGACGATGGCGTTTGCTTCGTCGTACTGTGATTGCCGGCCTCGTCGCCCTGCTGGCCGGCGCCTCCGGGGGCCTGGCCCGGGCGGCAACGCCAACGGTGGAGGTGTAGACCAACCCGACCGTCGGTGCCATCTTGGCCACCGGCACCGGCTAAGCGCTCTACACCCTCGACACCGTCCACAACGGGCAGAGTACGTGCCACGGCAGCTGCGCCACGGCATGGCCGTCTCTGAATGTGGCTGCCGGCACTGTTCCCACCGCCGGACCCGGAGTGACGGGGACGGTCGGAACCGCCAAGCAGTCGGACGGAACGACGCAGGTGACCCGCAACGGTTCTCCGCTGGACGCGTTCGTCGCAGACTCGGCCCCCGGCCAGGTCACGGGCAACAACGTCACCGGCTACTTCGTGGTGACGGCGAGTCTGACCACGAACACCACCACGGTGGCGGCCGCACCCGGCGCTCCGGCGCCCCCGGCGTCGAGCGCACAGTCCGCCGGAACCCCGGCGGCCCCGGCCGCCACAGCCTCCGGGTGGGCCGCGTCGACCTCGCCCCTGCGGTCCTCGTCCTTTGGCACGAGCTCCGCCGCTCGCGGCGCCTTGGCCTTCACGGGCACCGGATAGGGAATGAGGGCGTCGGCCCTGGTCGGGCTCCTGCTCCTCGCGCTCCTCGCGCTCGGCACCGCCTGTCTCGGTCGACGCCGACGCTATCTCTGCCGCAGCCACCCGAACGCACCTACTGAGGTCAGTTAACCACTCGTCGTGTGCGCAGAGGTCTACGGATTCCTCAATCGCGACGATGTGAGGAGGGCGACGACCCTCGTACCGTGAGTGGCGGAGTCGCGACACGGAGAGGACGGCGGTATGCGTGCACTGACCAGGACGGTGGTGCTCGCCGTGACGGGCCCCCTCTTGCTCGTCGGCCTGTCCTCGGCCGCCGGTGCCTCGGCCGCCACTGCCTCGGCCAAGGCCACGCACGCCAAAGGCTCCCCGGCCTGGTGCAAGAACCACCCGAAATCCACCCTGGCCGCCTGCCACAAGACGACCGGGGGCGGGGGCGGCAGCGGCGGCTCATCCCCCACGATCACCGTGAAGGTGTCTCCCAACACGACCGCTGATCCTCTGGTGGAGACCGGCATGTCAGAGATCCACGCCGTGGTCGAGGTGAAGACCTCACCGTCTTTCGCCGACGACACCGTGAACATCGCCTCCTCGCAGCTGGCCGCCGTGTGTGGCGGGGCCATCCTCTTCGGTTCGCTCCAGCCCAATGTCAACTTCTCGGCCGACTCCGTTCAGGTGGCCCTGGACGCCGACGGCAACGCCACCGTCTCTCTCTACGCCATCGACTGTGCTCCCGGTCCGAGCCTCATCGAGGCCGATCTCACGGTGGCGCCGTTCCTGACCGCCCTCACCACCCTGAACGCCCTTCCTCCCGTCGTCACTCCGGCCGGAGTCTCGGGTTCTCCGGCCAACGAGGTGGAAAGCGGCAACAGCCAGAAGAGCGGTGACTCTCTCGTCTATGCCGTCTTCTACGTGGAGACCGACCCCGTCTACGCCGAGCAGAGCGTCGAGATCGACTCCCCCCAACTGCTCAACCGCTGCATCCGGGGTATCACCTGGATCTCCAACGGGGGATCGTTCAACGGGGCCACGGCCACCGCCACCCTGGACAACGACGGCAACGCCGTCTTCGCCTTCTCCGGTGAGTCCTGTGCCGCCGGACCATCGGCCGTGATCGCCGACGTCCTGGCCGGCGTGCACTCCACCTACGTCACGACCTACGCCATTGCCGCCCCGGTACCTACCATCTGACGTCCTGTCGATCCGACCACCCATCGCCGTGTACACCACCAAAACCGCCCGCCACTCTCCTCCGGACGGCCAAGGACCTGGGGATGAGGGCGGCGCCGCCACTGGGGGACGCCACTGTTGTCGCCGGACTGGCCACCGTCTTGGTTGCGCTTCTTCCGGCCCCGGTGGCCGCAGCGGCGACGGACAACGTCACCAACTGCGCCGACAGCGGAGCCGGATCGCCGCGCCACGCGGTGGCCAAGGCGGGAACCTTCTCCTTGAGATAGGTCTCTGACATAGGGTCTCAGGGCACGACCCGTATCACCGTTCGTGTCCATCCCCGGTCCTCCCGGGAACGCCGGATGTGGGACGGGTCGCGCCTCGAACTGTGGATCCGGCAACCACCGGTCGACGGTGCCGCCAACGCGGCGGTGGTCGTCGCCGTTGCCCGTTGGCTCGGCCTCGCGCCTCGCCATGTTCGCCTGGTCTCCGGGGCCTCCTCGCGCACGAAGATCGTGGAGATCGAGACGACAGCGGCCCTTCCCCCGCCCGACGTGACCACCTGAGCCGGCGGTCCGGTCCCCGGCTACCTCAGACCGTAGAAGCGGCGGGCGTTTTCGCCCGCCACCCGGGCCAACGATGCGTCAGATAGTCGTCCCTCGTTGTGTTCGAGCAGTTCACTGGTGGCGCGGGGCCAGGCGCCGTCCCAGTGCGGATAGTCACTGGCGAACATGATGCACTCGTCTCCGAGAGTCTCGATCACGTGGGGAACACCACTCTCGTCGGGCTCGCAGGTGACCACCACATTGCCGGCGGCCACGTATTCGGACGGCGGTTTGCACCAGCCGTTCTCGATCCAGTGGCCCCGCGATTCGTAGTGTTCGCCCAGCCGCTCCATGAACCACGGCAGCCAACCCACGCCGGCCTCGAGAAAAGCCACCCGCAGGCTCGGGTGCCGGTCGAAGACGCCGCCGCTCACCAGCGCCGTCATGGCCGTCATCTGGTCGAAGGGGAAGCTGATGCAGTGGACCTGGATGTAGTTGGTGAAGCGGTCGACCCCCAACTTGGGCAGGTGGATCCCCGGTGCCCCGTGGACACCGAGGGCCATGTCCATCTCGACGGCGGCGGCGTAGAAGCGGTCGAGGTCCGGGTGGTCGAGGTTGCGGGTCTTGAGGGCCGGCGGCACGACCGTGCAGACGAGACCCAGCTCCTTGGCTTCGCCCATGACGGCGATGGCGTCGTCGCCGTGCTCGATGGGAGCAACCGCGGCGCCGAACAGGCGGCCGCCGCTGCGGTCACAGAAGGCAGCCGCCCAGCGGTTGTAGATCCGGGCCACGGCCGAGCCGAGGGCGGGGTCCTCGATGGTGGGGACACAGAGACCGAAGCTCGGGAAGAGCACCATGGCGTCGATGCCGTCGGTGTCGGCGTTGCGCAGCACGCCGTCGGGGGATCCGGGCTCGACGCCGGCGGCGTCGGTCATCCCGCTCTCCGGCGGACAGCCCGCCCCCGGTCCCTGGTACTGCGGATAGGGCCGGCCCTCGACCAGGACCCCGAGGTGGGTGTCGGTGCGCAGACCGATCTGATCGGGGAACCGGGTCATGAGCTCGGCGAAAAGAGACGCCGGCTCGATCATGTGGGCGTCGGCGTCCACCACCTCGACGCGGGCGGCCATCACGTCCCCTTTCTCGCACCGTCGAAGACGATGACGCTGCGGACGACCTCGCCGGCCTCCATGGCCCGGAAGGCGTCGTTGATGTCGTCGAGACCGATCCGGCGACTGACCATGCCTTCGGCGTCGATGGTCCCGTTGCTCACCAGGTCGACCATGGCGGGGAAGTCGCGGTCGGGGTCGGTCGAGCCGTAGACACAGCCCACCAGGGTCTTGGCCCCGACGAAGAGCTCGAAGGCCGAGAAGGTGACGTCCTCCGAGGGCGAGCCCGCCCCCACCAGCACGGCCGTGCCGCCGCGCCGGGCCGCCTCGAAGGCGAGACGGATCGTCGGGGCCCTGCCCACCACCTCGAAGGCGTAGTCCACGCCCAGACCACCGGTCAGGGCCTGGATGGCGGCCAGGGCGTCGGTGGCCGACGAGTCGATGACGTCGGTCGCCCCCATGGCGCGCGCCGCCGCCAGCTTGGCCGCCATGTGGTCGACGGCCACGATGGTCTTGGCCCCGGCCATCCGGGCCCCTTGGATCACCGACAGCCCCACCCCACCGCATCCGATGACGGCCACCGTCGATCCCGGTTCCACGCCGGCGGTGTGCCAGACGGCGCCGATCCCGGTGGACAGCGCACAGCCAACCAGGGCGGCGAGTTCCAGGGGCGCGGCACGGTCGACGCGGACGACCTGGGCCTCGGGGACGAGGGTCTGCTCGGCGAAGGTGGCCGTGCCGAGCCCGCGGATCAGCTTGGTACCGCCCACCGAGCCGTAGGGTCCACCGATCGACTCCCCCAGGCCGACGTTGCACAGCATGGGCTGCCCGGCCAGGCACCAGAAGCAGCGGCGGCACGGCGGCATCCAGGTCAGGACCACGTGATCGCCCACCGCCACCCGGGTGACGGCCGAGCCGACCTCGGCGATGACTCCGGAACCCTCGTGACCGAGGACGGTGGGGAACATGAAGGGGATGGTGCCGTTCTGCACCGACAGATCGGAGTGGCAGACACCACTAGCCGTCATCTGCACCCTGACATAGTGGGGACCCACGGGCTCGAGGGTGATCTCCTCGACCTCGAAAGGCCTGCCCACCTCGCGCAGGACCGCGGCACGCACCACCTGGCCACCGTCGTTCGTCGTCATGGCTACTCCTTCGTTCCCGGGACCGTCACGGTGTCGGTGTCGCGCCCGGACCGCAACACGGTGCCGGGGAGGGCTCCGGTGAAGGCGCCGTCAACGGCGATCTCGGTGCCGTTCACGAGAACCCGCTCGATGCCTTCGGCCTCGGCGTACAGACGGCTGGCCCCTCCGGGCAGGTCGGCGCGTGTCCTCTCGGGCAGCTGACCCACCCGGTCGGGATCGAAGAGCACGACGTCGGCGGCGTAGCCGGGGGCGAGCCGGCCCCGGCCCCGCAGACCGTAGAGCCGGGCCGGGACATCGGTGAGTTGATGGACCGCCTCCTCCCACGAGAGAAGGCCGCGCCTGCGGACCCCTTCTCCCAGAAGTGACGTGGAGTAGATGGCGCCGCACATGACGTCGAGGTGGGCACCGGCGTCGGAGCCGCCGACGATGGTCCTCGGGTCACGCCAGACGTCGGCCTTCAGTTCCCAGTCCGCTTCGGACTCGGGGATGGGCGGACGCAGACCCGTCCGCAGCTCGTCGGCGATGACGATGTCACACAGCGCGTCGAAGGGCTCCTGTCCGCGCTCCTTGGCCACCTCACCCACCGATCGGCCTTCGCAGCCGGCGTTGGACGGGGCGAAGGTCTCGTCGATCAGCAGCATCTGCCAGTTGGCCAAGGCTCCGATGATGCCCGCCTCCTTGGACGTCGCCCCTTCCTGGAGCCTGCGCCGTTGCGCCGGATCGGACAGCCGCCGGATCCGCTCGTCGGCGGGCACGGCGAACAGCTCCCGCCAACCGGGCAGGCCGTCGATGATGGCCCCGTGAGAGAACGAGAGGCGGATCTTCATGGCGTGCGGCAACGTCAGGGCCACCACCGTGGCGCCGCGTTCGGCCGCGGTGGACGACGCTGCCAGCTGGTGCTCGAGGCCGGCGCGGTTCATGGCCGAGACGCCGAGCACGTTCCAGTTCACCGGCCGGTTGGCCAGAAGAGACAACGTGGCCATCAGATCGACCTCGTCGTCGCTGAAACCGTTCAGGCAGCCCGGGACGATGATCTCGAGTGTGGTGCCGTCATGATCGCCGACGGCGGCGCAGAGGGTCTCGATCTCGGCCCGGGTGGCCGAACGCGAGGGCACGGGCGAGCCGTCGCCGTCATTGTGGGTGTGCGCCTGGGAGGTCGACAGCCCGAGCGCTCCCTCCTCGAGGGACCGGTGGAGCATGGACAGCATGGCCGCCACCTGCTCCTCGTTGGCCGACGATCCCACCGCCGCCTCACCCATCACGACGCGGCGCACCGCCGAGTGGCCCACGAGGAAGCCGGCGTTGACACCGATCTTCCCGTCGAGGCGACCCAGCCAGTCACCGAACGACGTCCAGCTCCAGTCCAGCTTCTCGAGCGACGACAGCGGCATGCCCTCCACGCGGGCCATCATCCGGGCCAGGTAGTCCGAGTGGGCGGGACCCGACGGGGCCAGAGAGAAACCACAGTTGCCTCCGATCACGGTGGTCACACCGTGCAGCGGTGACGGACTGGCGGCCGGATCCCATGACAGCTGGGCGTCGTAATGGGTATGGAGATCGATGAAGCCGGGGGCTACGACGAGCCCGTCGGCTTCGATGACGCGGGTGGCCGTGCCGTCGGTGTCTCCCACGGCGACCACCCGGCCGCCGTCGATCGAGACGTCGGTGCGACGGCCCGGTGCACCGGTGCCGTCGACCACCGTTGCGCCGCGGATCAGAAGATCGGGACGGGTCACGACGGGGCCGGGAAACGCAGGACAGTACGCGGTCGGGTGAAGGCCCGCATGCCCTCGGGGCCGAGCTCCACGCCGTAGCCCGACTGCTTCCAGCCACCGAACGGAGCGCGGTGGTCCATGGCCGAGGTCCCGTGGGCGTTCACGAAGACCGTTCCCGCCTGGAGGCGGCCGGCCATGTCGTCGGCGACGGCGTCGTCGGCCGTCCAGATCGAGGCGCAGAGGCCGAAGACGGTGTGATTGGCCCGCTCGAGGGCCTCCTCGAGACGCCGGTAGCCGAGGACGGGCAGGGCGGGAGCGAACTGCTCATCGCAGACGATGGAGTCGTGGTCAGACGCCCCCTCCACGATGGCGGGCGAGACGAGATAGCCGCCGGCGCCGGCGTCATCGTCGCGCAGGCGGCCCGGGCGGTGGACGCGCGCACCGGCGGCCTGAGCCTGGGCCAGCATGGCCTCAACGCGGTCGCGCGCCGCTGGCCGGTGGACGGGACCCATGGTGACCTCGTCGGCCAGACCGTCACCGACCACCTCCTGGCTCAGGCGCGCCACCAGGGCGTCCACCATGAGAGCGACCTTTTCCTCGGGAACGTAGAGACGTTTGATGGCCATGCAGACCTGGCCCGAGGTGATGAAGGCGGCCTCCACGATCTTGGCCGCCAGGGCCTCGTCGATCTCCACGTCGGGGGCGATGAGAGCGGGGTCGTTACCCCCGAGTTCGAGCACCACGGGGGTGAGCCCGGCCGAGGCACCGGCCATGACGGCCCGGCCGGTGGGCACTCCCCCGGTGAACGAGACCATGTCCACGTGCGGGTGGGCCACCAGGGCCGCGCCCAATTCGGGGCCCGGCCCGTTGACGGCGTTCACCACTCCGGGCGGGAGGGCCTCGGCCATGGCCGCCGTCACGGCCAGGACCGCTCCCGGGCAGGTGGGTGGGGCCTTCACCACCACGGTGTTGCCGGTGAGCAGCGCCGGCAGGATCTTGTTGCCCAGGACGGAGACGGGCCAGTTGAAGGGCAGGACACAGGCAACCACACCGAAGGGGACGTACTCGACGGACGTGTGGCGTCCACCACCACCTTTGAGCGACCGGGTCTCCAGAGCCTCGGCCACGAGCGGGGCGAAGGCCCCGGCCATCCCCCCGATGGTGCCGGCGTCGAACTGCGCCTCCCACAAGACTTTGCCGTGCTCGCGGGTGAGCAGTCGGGCCAGGTCGGACGAGCCGACCACGGCACCGGCGGCGGCGGCCGCCTTGGCCACCAATTCGGCCCGCTCGGCCGGAGCCAGCGCCGCCCAGGCCGGCGAGGCACGGCGAGCCGCCGCCATCGCCTTGTCCAACTGGGCCAACGAGGCTGAGGGGGCGTCGAGAACGACTTCGGCCGGTCGGACCGGATTGGTCACGGGGTAGCTCCCCGCTTCGCCGGCCACCACCTCCCCGTCGATGACGAGCCCGATGCCGTCGCCCACCGAGCTTTCTCCCGGGTTGTCGCCCACGTCCCCACCCCCTGGTCGGCCGGGTCCTCCGTCCGGAGAACGTCGTTCTCCGGGATGATAGTTTCCCTTTTCGATGGCGGCAGGGGCGGGGGACGGTCGAACTCTCACCGCCACGGCCACTCTCGGTCCGCGGCCGACGGTGACCCGCGACCTCGTGGAAGCGGCCCGGGTGCTGATGTGGGACACGGGCGCCCCCGGCTTCACCGTGACCCAGGTAGTGGCCGCCGCCGGAACGTCGCTCAAGAGCTTCTACCGGTGCTTCGAGTCGAAAGACGAACTGCTGGTGGCGCTGTTCGAGGACGACGCCCGGAGGGGAGCCCAGGCGTTGGCCGAGGCTGTGGCCCGCTGCGACGAGCCGCTCGATCGGGTCCGCTGCGCCGTCCAGGGGCTCTTCGGATTCATCACCCTCGACGGTCGGCTGCCCTACGCCGCGGCCCTGGTACGTGAACACCTGCGGCTGTCCGAATCGCGACCCGACGAGTTGCGCGCCGTGCTCCAGCCGTTCGTCGCAATCCTCGCCGTCGAGCTCGACAAAGGACGGCTCCACGGCGTGATCGCCGTGGACGATCCGGCACGGACGGCGAGGACGTTGTTCCATCTCGTCGTCTCCCACCTGCACGCGCTGATCTGCCACCAGATCGAGGAGTCCCCCGCCGAGGTGGCCGACGATCTCTGGTCGTTCTGCGCCGCCGCCCTCCGTCCATGAGCGGACAGGGGGTGCTGTTGCCCGACCCCGAGCCGCGGCCGATCGTGATCCCCGTGATCTCGGTGGACGACCACCTGATCGAGCCGGCCGATCTCTTCGTGGGTCGGGTGCCGAAGATGGTGGCCGATCGGGCCCCCCGGGTGATCGAGAACGACGACGGCATGCAGTACTGGCACTTCGAGGACCGGACCTATCCGAATATCGGGCTGAACGCCGTGGCCGGTCGGGCCCGGCAGACCTGGAGCATGGACCCGTCACGGTTCGATGAGATGCGACCGGGCTGTTTCGACATCCACGCCCGGATCTCCGATATGGACATCAACGGGATCTGGGCGTCGCTCTGCTTTCCCTCCCTGGTGGCCGGATTCTGCGGTGCAGTGTTCTCCCGGGCCGACGATCCCGAGTTGGGGCTGGCCTGCATGCGGGCGTGGAACGACTGGCATATGGACGTCTGGGCCGGGTCCTACCCCGAGCGGATCATCCCGCTGCAACTGCCCTGGCTGGCCGACGTGGCCGTGGCCAGCACCGAGATCCGCAGAAATGCCGAGCGGGGATTCAAGGCGGTGAGCTTCCCCGAGTTCCCCGCCGCCCTCGGATTCCCGTCGATCTTCTCCGGGGAGTGGGACTCCTTCTTCGCCGCCTGCCAAGAGACCCGGACCGTCGTCTGCCTGCACACCGGGGCCTCGTCGTGGGCCCCGCTTCCGAGCCCCGCACCGCCCTTCGAATTGCTGCCCACCCTCTTCCCCGTGAACGCGCTGATCGCCGCCGCCGAGTGGCTGTGGTCGGGAGTGCCGCTGCGTTTCCCTGATCTGGCTGTGGCCATGTCCGAGGGGGGTATCGGTTGGGTGCCGATGCTGCTCGACCGGGTCGACTATGTGCTCAGCCACTCGGCCTCGGGATCGGGGTCCTCCGCCTGGCCGTCCGAGCTTCTGCCCAGTGAAGTGCTGCGACGGAACTTCTGGTTCTGCACGATCGACGACCCTTCCGTCATCGACGTGCGGCATCGGATCGGGATCGACCACATCATGGTGGAGTCCGACTATCCGCACGCCGACTCGACGTGGCCCGACACGCAGGCCCTGTTGCAGAAGACACTCGGACATCTTCCGGCCGACGAACTGCGGAGGATCGCCTGGGGGAACGCCGCCGGCCTGTTCCGGCACCCGCTCCCTCCGGCCCACGACTGGCGGGCGTGATCGACGGTATGTCGGACGGGACGCGGCGTGCCTGAAGGGACGATGCTGGGCGGGATCGTGGCCGAGGCCGCCCGCCGGTATGGCGAGACGGCTCTCTACGTGGCACCGGAGGGGGGAACCCTGTCCTACGCCGAGCTCCACCGGTTGTCGGACGAGGTGGCGGCCGGCCTGTCGGCGCGCGGTGTCCGGCCCGGCGACGTGGTCGGGCTGTTGCTGCCGTCCGGTGCCGCCTACGCCGTGGCCTATGCGGCGGCGGCCAAGATCGGCGCCGTGGCCGCCGGGGTGAACGACAAGCTGTCACCTCCCGAACGTCGGCGCTGCCTGGCCATCGCCCGGCCGGCGCTCGTGATCGGATCGAGCGCCCTGGCCGGCAGCACCGAGGTGGGCACCGTGGAGGAGGTGGGCGACGTGATCGAGGTCGACCCCGAGGGCGCCGCCGGGGACGTGCTGGCCGGATTGCGGACATCCGGAGCGGCGGTGGCCGGACCACCCGACGATCCCGACCGGGCCGTGGCCGTGGTCTTCACCTCGGGGACGACGGGCGAACCCAAGGGCGCCGTCTTCGGCGAACGACAGCTCGACGCCATCAGCGAGGCCGACGGGGGGCGGCGCTGGGGCAGCGGGGGGCGGGGGCTGTCGTCCACGTCGTTCGCTCATCTGGGCTACATGACCAAGCTCTTCCAAGCCCTGCGCGGCGGCGGGACCAGCTTTCTGATGACGCGCTGGTCGGCCGGGGACGCCCTGGCCATGGTGGCCCGGCATCGGATCACCACGCTGGGCGGCATCCCCACCCAGGTGGCGCTGATGCTGGCCCACGAGAGTTTCGCCACCACCGACGTCTCCTCGGTGCGGATCATCGCCCTGGGCGGCGGTCCGGCGACGGGATCACTGGTCCGCAGCGCCCGGGAACGGTTCGGCGTGCCCGTCGTCGTCCGCTACACCTGCACGGAGGCGGGGGTCGGGGTGGGAACCACCGTCGACGACGCGCCCGAAGACGCCGAGGTGTCGGTGGGTCGGGCCCGGGCCGGCGTGACGCTGACGATCCGCGACGACGCCGACGCCCTTGTGCCCGTCAGTGAGACGGGCCAGGTCTGCCTGGCCTCGGCCGCCGTGATGGCCCGCTACCACCGCGACCCCGACGCCACCGCCGCCGTCCTCACCGCCGACGGCGCCGTCCGGACAGGGGACCTCGGCTACGTCGACGAGCTCGGCCGGTTGCATCTGGTCGGACGGAGCAAGGAGATGTACGTCCGAGGCGGGTACAACGTCTTCCCCCTTGAGGTCGAGGACGTCCTCTCGGACCATCCCGACGTGGCCCACGTGGCCATCGCCCCCCGGAGCGATCCCGTGATGGGAGAGATCGGGGTGGCCGTCGTCGTCGTCCGGGCCGGAGCCACCGCCCCCAGTCTCGACGGGCTCCGGGCCCACGGCCGGAGCCGACTGGCCGCCCACAAGCTTCCCGAGGCCCTCCTGCTCACCGACGAGCTGCCCCGGACGGCCATGGAGAAGATCGACCGGCAGGGGCTGGCCCGGATGGTGGCCGAGGGTGGTTGAGGGGACGCCGGCTCCGGCGCTGCCGGCGGCGGTGACGACTGGGAGACTGCGACTACGGCGATGGACCCCGGACGATGCCGCCGCCCTGTCGGCCGCCGTCGAGGAGGGCCTCGATCATCTGCGGCCGTGGATGTCCTGGGCCGGCGACGAACCGCTCTCGGCCGAGGCCCGGGTCGAGCTGATCCGCGGATTCGAGGAAAGCTGGGCATCGGGAGTGGAAGTTGTCTTCGGGGCCTTCCTGGGCGAGGTCGTGGTCGGCGGTTGCGGGCTGATGACCCGAGCGGGTGGGGCGGTGCTCGACGGGTGGGGCGGTGCTCGAGATCGGCTACTGGGTGCACGTCGACCGGCTGCATCAGGGCTTCGCCAGCGAAATGACGCGGGGTCTGGTGGACGCCGCTTTCGACCGACTGGCTCAGCTCTGCGGATCGGCGGCGATGAGGATGTCGTCGGGGCCGTTTGTGTCGGGAACGGCGTCGATGATGGCGGTGGCCGTCTCGTGCGCCTCGAGGAGCCCGTACCGCATCATGTCGCCCTCGTCCCGGGCCGTGAAGGCGAGCGTGGCCGTCTCGGGACCCCAGTTCTCGGCGAAGGCGGTGAGGGTGGGGCCCACGGCCACGGCCACGGCCACGGCCACGGTAGAGAAAGCGGATCCCCGGTCCTCCACCGTGGCAAAGCTGACGGCGCCGTCAGGTTCCTCGGCGGTGACTAACATCGCCCACCGTGACCGCCAGCGGCCCCCCCTTCCGTCTCCTCCCGCGCCTCGACGACGCCAACCGCTTCTACTGGACGTCCGGCTCCGACGGCCGGCTCCGCTTCCAGCGTTGCGGCCGGTGCCGGCACTACGTCCACCCCCCCGCCCCGCGTTGCCCCTACTGCCTGGCCGACGCCCTCGTTCCCGAAGTCGTCTCCGGTCGCGGCGTCGTCCACTCTTTCACCGTCAACATGCAGCAGTGGTTCCCCGACGCCGAGCCCTACATCATCGGGCTGGTCACCATGGCCGAACAGGACGACGTCCGTCTCACCACCAACATCATCGACACCGACGCCGACGACATGGCCATCGGCATGGAGGTGCAGGTGGACTTCGTCGCCGCCGACGACGTCTGGTTGCCCGTCTTCCGACCCGTGGTGTCCGGGGAACCCGAGCCTTCCCGGGAGCCGGCGTCTTGAAGGCCGACCAGCTCCTCGAACGCAAAGCCGTCATCTCGGGGATCGGCCAGTCGGCCGTGGGTCGACGGCTGGGTCGCAGTGATCTGGACCTCACCGTGGAGGCGGCCCTCGTGGCCATCGCCGACGCCGGGCTCTCCCGGGACGACATCGACGGCCTCTCCACCTACCCGGGCATGGGCATGGGCCCCGGCGGCTTCGCCGGCCCGGCCGGCCCTGACGTCCAGGACGCTCTGCGGCTGAAGCTCAACTGGCACGACGGCGGTGGCGAGGGGGCGGGCCAGATCCGAGCGGTCATGGCCGCCTGTCTGGCCGTAGCCGCCGGACTCGCCCGTCATGTCCTCGTCTACCGGACGGTCACCGAGTCCACCGCCCAGGGCAAGGGCGGTCGGCAGGCGCTCGGGGGGATGGGCGCGATGGTCGGTCCCGGCGGGGGGCCGCCGCGGATGACGGGTTTCCTGCAGTGGACCATCCCTTTCGGAGCCGTCTCCGCCGTGAACTGGCTGGCCCAGGTGGCCCGCCGCCGGATGTACGAATTCGGCCTCACCCGCGAGCAGCTGGCCCAGATCGCCCTGAACGGGCGCCGCAACGCCGCGCTCAATCCGCATGCCATCTTCCGCGACCCACTGAGCATGGAGGACTACCTGGCGGCCCGGATGATCTCGACCCCGCTCTGCCTGTTCGACTGCGACGTACCCTGTGACGGATCGACGGCGGTGATCGTGTCCCATGTGGACTACGCGCCCGACGCGCCGCGGTCGGTGGCCCATGTGAACGCCATCGGCACGGCCCTACGGGGCCGGCCTTCGTGGGACCAGTTCGACGACATGACGACGATGGCGGCACGCGACGCGGCGGCCAGCATGTGGGAGCGGACCGAGCTCACGCCGGCCGATGTCGACGTGGCCGAGCTCTACGACGGCTTCTCCATCCTCACCATGACCTGGCTGGAGGAACTCGGCTTCTGCGGCAAGGGTGAGAGCGGGCCCTTCGTCGAAGGAGGCGAACGGATCGCTCTCACCGGGCAGATTCCGCTCAACACGAGCGGCGGCCAACTCTCGGCCGGCCGGCTCCACGGGTTCGGCTTTCTCCACGAGGCCTGCCTTCAGCTGCGCGGTGAGGCTGGTGACCGTCAGGTGGCCGGACCCCCCGAAGTGGCGGTGGTGGCCAACGGTGGTGGCCCCATCGCCGGCACGATGCTCCTGACGAGGGGCCGGGGATAGTTCCCCGGGGCCTGCGCCGCCGTCGAGCGGACCTTTTCGTGTACCGCCGTCGTGACGGCCCCGGCATTCGTCGCTTCGCGGTCGCACGTCCGGTGGCGACCGCCAGGGGCTCGACGGGACGTGGCAAAAATCGCCGTCGAAGCGAGCGGACCGACGGCGCCGACCGGACGCCTTCGCCACTCATCGTAGGCCAGCGGTCACGAATGTCGCAGCACAATCCCTGCTCAGGTGCGCTACCTGGACGGCGGGCTGGTCAAGGTCTTCTCGACCGACTCCCAGCTGACGGCCGCACGCAGACGCTCGTCCTCGGCCGCATGGCCGCCGTTCAGACCGAAGAGCCGCTTGGACCACAGAAGGTAGGCGGCGATGGCCACGTTGATGACGAAGGTGACGAGCTTCAGGATGCTGATCGACGAGATGAGCTCGTAGACCTCGAACGGGATGAGGGCCACGGTGGCCACGAAGGTCAGGTACTCGGCCCACCGTTTGGCGAACCAGAGGCCGACCATCTCCGTCGCTTCGAGCACGCCGTAAGCGACGACGACGGCGCCCGCCTCGTAGAGATGGGAGGAGCTGATCTTGAGGAAGTGCTTGAACTGCCCGAGGAAGGGATGGGGCTGCGAGGGACCCCCGAAGGCGTTCACGATCTGGGCGTAGTCCCGCTCGAGCGCCGCGTGGTCGCCCGCCACGAAGAAGATGATGACGGCCAGCACGCTGAATACGGCGACATGGACGGCCCGGTCGCAGGCGATGAGCCGGAGCACGTAGCGGTCGCGCAGCAGTCGGCCCCGCAGGGGGAGCTCGATCTCGTCGCGGGTGGGCACCGCCTCTCGCCCGGGGACCTCCGGATAGCCCACCGGCACCCAGGCGTAGCAACGAAGGCAATGGAACCAGCGGACACCGTCAATCTCGCGGACGATGACGGGGTCGGCCCCCGACACATGGGCGGCATCGGTTCCCACCAGGACGTGCCCGTCCCATCCGCAGGTGAACAACTCGTACCGGTTGGTGGCGTGGCTGCTGTGACGAGCGCGTTTCACGTTCCTCTCACGTCCTCGTCCACGGCGCACCCATGGTAGTGGCGGGATTCCTGGGGACCCTGATGCCAGGGCCCAGGCTGACGGCGGTGTCAGTGACCGGGCTACGATCCCGGAGTGCAATTGCACTACGACGACGAGACCGAAGCCTTCCGGGCCGAGCTGCGGCAGTGGATGGAGCAGCACCTTCCGTCCGCCGAGGAGCGCCACGAACGCGTCGTGTCCTCGGCCCACATCCCCGAATGGGCCCGAATCTGGCAGCGGTCGCTCTTCGACGCCGGATGGCTGGTGCCGGGCTGGCCCCCCGAGTACGGCGGACGCAACGCCACCCCCGTCCAGCAGATGGTCTATTTCGAGGAGCTGGCCCGCATCGGCGTGCCCCGCAGTTGCAACCCGCAGGGCCTTTCCATCATCACGCCGTCGATCCTCGAACATGGCACCGAAGAGCAGAAGAAACGCTTCGCCCTGCCCACCCTCCGGGCCGAGATCAGCTGGTGCCTGGGTATGAGCGAGCCCAACGCCGGTAGCGACCTGGCCGGGGTGCGGACCCGGGCCCAGCTCGACGGCGACCACTTCGTGGTGAACGGCCAGAAGGTCTGGACCTCGGGGGCACATCACTCCGACTACTGCTTCTGTTTCGTCCGCAGCGATCCCGACGCCCCCAAGCACGCTGGCATCAGCGTGCTCATCGTGGATATGAAGACGCCGGGCATCGAGACGCGGCCCATCGCCGAGCTCACCGATCGCGGCCACGCCGACTTCAACGAGGTCTTCCTCACCAACGTGATCGTCCCGGCCGAGAACCTCGTCGGTGAGCTCCACCACGGCTGGTCGGTCGCCGGCAGTTCGTTGGCCCACGAGCGGGGAATGCTCTGGATCAGTGAGTCGACCAACCTGGAACGGATGCTGCAACGGGTCATCTCCACCGCCACCACCCCCCTGCCCGGTGGCCGGCGCCTCGACGACGATCCGGCGTTCCGCGACACGGTGGCCCGTGCCTACGTCCAGTCGCAGGCACTGCGGCTCCTCGGCTACCGGGGCTTCTCCAAATTCGCCAAGGGCGAGGCTTCGCCCGAGCACTCCGTCTTGAAGCTCCTCGGCAGCGAGCTTCGGCGGGGTCTGGCGCTCGACGTCGGCGAGGCGCTCGGGGCCGAGGGCACCGATCTGGCGCGCCGCGAGGCCCCGTCGGTGGGTCGGGGCGACGCCGAGGCCTGGATGATCCACTGGCTGCAGTCGTTCTCCGGGACCATCGCCGGGGGGACGTCGGAGATCCAGCGCAACATCATCGCCGAGCGGGTCCTCGGGCTGCCGCGCCGCTAGCAGCCAACGCCCAGCCTGGGGCGATCAGACGCCGGCCGACGTCAACTGGTCTGGATCCCGGGGTCCCGGTATTTCTGCGCCGTGTGGCGCGGCCGTGGCCCGAAGCCCTCGGGCCCGGTGCGGCCGCCTCGGCGTCGCGCGGATCCTGGGTGAACCGGTCGTCCCCGTGGACTGCCCCACCCGCTCGACGACCTGCGCCATCATCTCCATCTGGACGCCGGCGCGACCTGTAGATCGAGTACGAATCCTCAGCCCGCGTCTGGTGACGCCACGGGCACCGGCCGGGGATGATCGTGACCCACGCCCATCCCGCCCACCTCTACGGCGGCGGCCCCATGTTGTCGGGCTCCTACGAGTACTTCGGCATGCTGAACATCTGGGTCCCGCCGCCCGACACCGACGAGTTGGCCGAGCAGGGTTTGCGCTTCTGGACCCGGGTGAAGCCCGACATCCCTTTCCTGGGCTTCTCCACCGGACGGTTCTTCGAAGTGGCGGCCAAGCTGGGGATCGATCCCGAGGACGCCGGCCTCGAGTTCAAGGGCATGCCCGGCTTCGGGATGGGCAAGGGCATGCCGCTGATGACGGCGGTAGCCGAGTGCTACGCCTGCGTGGGCAACGGCTACTGCGGAGCCTCGAGTCGCTTCATGACCCCGGCCGAGATCCGGCGGGTGAGACTCCGGGGGCCCAAACGCGGGGAGACGGCCACGAATTTGTTGAGCAGCCCCGGCACACAGACGGCGGTGTTGCGGTCGAGGGCAGCCAGGCCGGCCGCCACCACGGTGGGGGCGTCGCTCCACGCCGCGTTCGGGACGCCGGACGTCTTGACCCCCGCCCGCTGTTGGAAATCCGTGCGGGTGAAACCCGGACATAGGGCGGTGACGTGGACGCCGTTCTTGGCTACCTCGTCATGGAGCGCCTCCGTGAACGAGAGGACGAAGGCCTTCGTGGCCGAGTAGGTGGCCCCTCCTGGAGCCGGCGCGAAGGCGCCGATGGACGAGACGTTGAGCAGCTTGCCGCGGCGGCGCGGCACCATGACACCGAGAGCGGCGTGGCTCAGGGTGACGAGGGCGGTCACGTTCACTTGGACCTGACCGATCTCCCCGCCGAGCGGGAGGTCGCGGAAGGCGCCGTAGTGACCGAAGCCGGCATTGTTGATGACGGTGTCGACGGCGGCGCCGTTGGCAATGCGCGCCGCCACCGTGGCCAACTGGGCGGCGTCGGCCAGATCGGCCGCTATTACCTCGCACTTGGCCCCGTCGCTCTGCTCGAGCTCACCGGCCAATTTTTCAAGAGCGGGCCCGGTGCGGGCCACGAGAACGAGGTCGTGACCGGAGGCGGCCAGTGCCCGGGCGAAGTGGTCGCCGAGCCCCGACGAAGCCCCGGTCACCAGGGCCATGGGTCTGTTCGTCATGACCGGACCCTAGAGTGCCGGAGCTTCGGCACCACCTCGGCCATGAAACGCCGCAGGGTCTCGTCGCCGGGGAAATCCCGCAGCCAGAGTATGAACTCGGCGCAACCGGCGTCGATGAAAGCCTGGGCCTTCTGCGCCACCTGCTCGGGCGTTCCCACCAGGTTGTCGGCCAGGTAGGTGTCGACCGGCTCACCGCCCCACAGGTTCCCCCCGTCCGGTTGCTCGCACCACGCCCGGGCCTCGGCGTCGGTGTCGAACAGGCGGCAGTCAGGACCGTGGGTGCGGGTGATGGCATCGGCGGGACGGCCGATCTCCTCGCAGTAACGGGCCAGGAGCCCCGATTTGCGGACGAAGGACTCGAGGTCCACCTGCCAGTTGGTGGCATCGGCGCGACGCGCGGCGATGCGCAGATTCACCTGCTCGCCGCCGCCGCCCACCAGCAGCGGGGGCAACTGCTGGAGGGGCTTCGGATCACAGTAGGCGCCGGCGAAATGGAGATGCTCCCCGTCGAAGGTGACCGTCTCCTCACTCCACAGGCGCGTGACGACCTCGAGCGTCTCGTCCAGGACGCTCAGCCGCTCGCGGTCGGCCAGGTAGGGGTAGCCGTAGGCCTCGTATTCGCGTCCGAACCAGCCCGCCCCCAGACCGAGGATGAGCCGGCCACCGGAGTAGACGTCGATGCAGGCCGCCTCTTTGGCCAGCAAACCGGCGTTGCGGTAGGACGCGCAGGTGACGAGCTCGCCCAACCGGATGGTGCTGGTGCGCTGGGAGAGTGCCGCCAGCATGGTGTAGGCCTCGAAGACGTGCGTCGGCTCGCGCCGGGGCACGGTCTCCACGTGGTCGTAGACCCAGAGGTGGTCATAGCCGATCTGTTCGGCCAGCTGAGCCAGCTCCACCGACCGGGCCCAGGCGTCGGCCGCCGCCCACCCCGAGTACTCGAGCTTCCATCCCTGGGGCACGAACACGCCGAAGCGCAGGGGCTTCGTCACGGAACGAATTCCCAGTACTGCAGCTCGCACATCATGGGCAACAGGTATTTGACGTAGAGGGAGTGGATCTTGACGGGGCCCTGATCGTCCATGTGGAGGTCGATGAGGTCGACGCGGTCGTCGTGTTGACGGAAGGCCTTGGCCCGCCCGGCCACCCCTTCGAGCTCGGCTCGCGAGCCGACGGCCAGCCCGAAGTGGTCCATACGGGGACAACGCATGGCGTCATCCTCGGCGATCAGGAAGATGAACTGGTCCCAGTGGACGCAGGAGAGAATCAGGCGCTTGCGGTCGACGGTCATGGTTGGCATCTCGGTGAATCCGAGAACCTCGTCCCAGAAGTGCAGGATCTCGCCGCGGCCGGTCTCGTCGAGCAGGTCGGCGGGCACGCTCATGGCCACGTGGTTGAAGCGGGGGTTGCCCGAAGGGTAGTAGCGATGCGTCATCGCGGGACCACCATGACCTTTCCGGCGATGCGGCCACTGGCCAGGTCCTTGAGAGCCCCGGCGATGCCGGCGAGCCCGACGTCGGTCGGGTCGATGAGAAGCGGCAGGGGGAGAGTGCCCGAGGCGAGCAGGGCCAGGGCCTGATCGAAGCCGTCGGCGTCGTAGACGAACGACCCGCAGATCTCGAGCTCGTTCAACAGGAAGCGGTTGGGGTCGAAGGCGGGGGCCTCGATGCCGGCGCCCACCAGGACCAGCCGGCCGCCCCGGCGCAATTGGTGAAAGCCCATCTCCATGGCCGCCTTCTTGCCCGAACATTCGAGGACCACGTCGACGGCCCGGGGCGAGAGGCGTTCCGGCTCCCACGGCGGGTAGGTCTCGAGGGCATCGGGGGCGATGACGTCGGTGGCCCCGAGACGTCGCGCCAGCTCTTGGCGGCTCTGGCCCGGCTCCACCACGGTGACGGGTATGCCCCGTGCCACCAGCGCGGCGATGGTGAGCGCCCCGATGGGACCGGCGCCGAAGACCATGGCCGTGTCCTGGTCGCCGAGACCGGAGCGGGTGATCCCGTGCAGGGCCACGGCCAACGGCTCGGCCAGCGCGGCGTGACGGGCCGACAGTCCGGCGGGAAGCCGGAGCAACGAACGGGCGTCGACCAGGATGTACCGGGCGAAGGCCCCGTTGTCGAGATGGGAGTCGATCGTCCCCTGGCGTCCCTCGCACTGCGAGGGCTTGCCTTCGAGACAGCGCCGGCACGTCCCACAGCGAGGTGCGGCACCGCCCACGATGGCGTCGCCCACGGACCAGTCGGTCACGCCGTCGCCCAGGGCCACGATGGTCCCGGTGAACTCGTGTCCCCCCACGAGGCCCGGCTTGCCCCATCCCTCCAGCATGAGGTGGATGTCGGAACCGCAGATCCCGCAGTGTCCGACCTCCACCAGCACGTGGCCCGGCCCCGGATCGGGAACGGGGCGTTGCTCCACCTCCAGCTCCCCGGGGGCGCGGTAGACGGCCACGGACATCACCTCTGGCCGGCCGCTCATGCGCCCGTTCCGAGGCCGATCATCTCCGCCACCCGGGCCCGGTGGACCGCTCCCGTCCCGAACATGGCCGCCGTCGCCTTCACCCGCTTCACATACATGTGCATGTCGTGCTCCCAGGTGTAGCCGATCCCCCCCAGACACTGGATGCCTTCTTGGGCGATCAGTCGTTGGCAGTCGGCCACGCTGGCCTTGGCCGTGGCGATGGCCAGGGGGCGCCGCTCGTCGTCCTCGGCCACGGTGAGCGCCGCGAAGTACGTGGTGGCCCGGGCCGACTCGAGGGCCACGAACATGTTGGCCAGCTTGTGCTTGATGGCCTGGAAGGAACCGATCTTCACGCCGAACTGCTCCCGTTCGCCCACGTAGGTGTGGACGATGTCGAAGATGGCCTGACAGGTACCAACCATCTCGGCCGCCACCGCCGCCGTGGCCTCGTCCACCACCCGGCGCAGGACGGCGCCGGCCGTCCCCGGCTCACCGAGGACGCGGTCGTCCTCCACGGTGACGGCGTCGAGGACGACCGCCGCGTACTGCCGGCTGGCGTCGATGTCCTCGAGCGGCCGGGACCGCAGCGCCGACTGGGGCACCACGAAGAGGCCGATGCCCTTGTCGCCGGTGGTGTCGGGCAGGCGGGCGGCGACCACCAATTCGTCGGCCCGGGCGCCGTCGAAGACGAAGCGCTTCTCGCCCGTGAGCACCCAGCCCCGGCCCTGGCGCACGGCGGTGGTGGCCACGTCGGCCACGTCCCATGATCCCGACGGCTCGGCCACGGCCAGGCTGCCCACGATGCCGTCACGGGCCACGGCGCCGAGGAAGCGTTGGCGTTGTTGGGCGTTGCCGGCGGTGCGGACGGCGGGGACGAACTGGGTGGCGGTGGCCAGGAAGGGCGCCGGGGCGAGGACACGGCCCAGCTCTTCGGCCACCACGGCCAGCTCCACGAAACCGAGGCCGATGCCACCGTTGTCCTCGGGTACCGTGAGAGCCGGCCAGTCGAGCTCGACCATGCGGGTCCAGAGTTCCTCGGTGCCCTGGCCCTGCTCGATGACCCGCCGGACGAGCGACGGCGGGCACTCACGCTCGAGCACGGCGCGCACCGAGCTCTGCAACTCGCGCTGGTCGTCGGTCAGTTCCAGGTCCATGCCGGCGACGCCGTCGGCCTAGGGAGCGGCGGTGACGACGAGGGAATCGACGGCCACCGCCCCCCGTTGTTGGACCACGACCGGGTTCAGGTCGAGCTCGGACAGGCGCTCCCCGCAGGCCGAGGCCAGGCGGGCCACGGCCAGGATCACGTCGACCAGCGCCTTGACGTCGGCCCGGGGCTGGCCCCGTGCCCCCTGGAGCAACGCGTAGCCGGCCAGTGACTTCACCATCTCTTGCGCGTCGCGGCGGTCGAGCGGGAGCGGCCGCACGGTCACGTCCTTCAGGACCTCGGCGAAGACTCCCCCCGTCCCCACCAGGACGGCAGGCCCGAAGACGGGGTCACGGGTGACGCCCACGATCATCTCGACGCCGCCCACCACCTGCTGTTGGATCTGGACGCCCTCGATCCGGGCCTTGGGCTTGGCCTTGGTGGCGCGCGCCACCAGTTCGCCATGGACGGTGCCGGCCTGGCCGGCGCTGTCCACCCCCAGCTTCACCAGGCCGGCGTCGGACTTGTGGGGGAAGTCGGGCGACGCCAGCTTCATGACCACCGGGAAGCCGATCCCCTTGGCCAGACGGCCCGCCTCGGCCGCCGTGTGGGCCAGGCCCTCCCCGGCCAGGGGTATGGCGAAGGCGAGGAGCAGACGGCGCGCCGCGTCGGCGCCGAGGGGGCCGCTCGTGCCGGTGACCTCGGCCAGCACCTCGACGGCGGCGGGAGGAAGCTTGGTGGACATCGCCTTACGTGTCCGGAAGTGCGCCGACGCCTCTTCGTAGCGGGCGAAGTTGCGGAGGGCGCCAAAACAGTTGCGGAAGGACCGGAACATGGGGATACCGGCGTCGACCAGAGTGCGGAATCCCTTCTCGTCGGTCTTGAACGAGTTCCAGGTGACCACCACGGGCTTGGACAGGGCGTCGGCGAAAGCCACGATGTCGTCGGCGAAACGGTCGGTGAGCCGGCCGAGGGCTCCGGTGAGCCCGATGACGATGACATCGACGTTCGGATCGGCGCAGATGAGGTCGAAGACACGCTTGCGGTCCTCGATGGGGTTGGTCACGAGGAACTGGGCACCGTTGTCGACGGGGTTGTCCACGGTGAGATAGTCGGGGATCATCTCGCGCAGCGCCTCGCGCGTCTTGGTGTCCAAGATGGGCACGGGGACGCCGCTCGCCTCTGCCACTTCGGCCATGAGCGTCCCCGACCCGCCCGAGATGGAATAGAGACAGCAGTTGGGACCGGTGCCGGCCGGCAACTTGGCGAAGAGGGCGGCGGTTTCGAGCAGCTCGTCGAGGTCGCCCACCCGGACCACCCCGTACTGGCGGAACAGACCGTCGACCACGGCGTCGGAGCCGGCCAGGTGACCGGTGTGGGAACTGGCCATCCGGGTTCCCGCCGAGGTGGCACCCATCTTGAGCGCCACCACCGGCTTGCGCTGGGCGTTGGCCGCCTCCAGGGCCCGGCGCAGCCTGGGCGGGTCCTTGAATCCCTCGAAGTAGCCGGCGATGACCTGGGTGTCGGTGTCGTAGGCGTAGTACTCGATGAAATCGGCCGCTTCGAGATCGAGCTCGTTGCCGGTGGGGACCCAACGAGAGAAGGCGATGCCGAATTCCGTGCCCTGGACGAGCGGGCGGCCCTGGTGGCCGCTCTGGGTCACGAGGCCGATACGGCCCCCCCGGCGGGTCGGCGGTTCGGGGAGGACCTCGAACGCGTTGGTGTTGGTGTTGGGACCGAAGACCCGGATGCCGTAGCGGGCGGCCATCTCGCCCACCTCGCGTTCGAGCGCCGCTCCCTTCTCACCCACTTCGGAGAAGCCGGCGGTGAAGATGAGGACGTAGGGCACGCCGTGCTTGCCGCACTCCTCCACCACCTTGGCCACCAACCGGGTACCGACATTGATGACGGCCAGGGTGATCTCGGCCGGGATGTCGGTGACGTGTTCGTAGACGGGGATGTCGCCGATCTGGCCGCCCTTGGCGTTCACCAGGTACCAGCTCTCACCCCAGCGCTCGGCGTGGGTGCGCCGCACGCGGTCGGGATCGGCGTTGCGGTTGACCGACCCGATGAGGGCGACGGCCTTCGGGTGGAAGAACTCCTCGAGATCGGTCCTCTGTTGCGCCACCAAGGTCTCCTCCCCCGTCGATGCCCGCCGCCCCCGGATGTGGGCAGACCGAGATTGTGCAGTGTGCGGCGGTCAGCCGCCCGGACGCCGGCCCAAACATGACGCCGACGTCAGCTTTTCCAGCAGTGTATGTCAGGAGACGCAGGCACAGAGACGTCGACGCAGGGCCCCGACGGCGGCACCGACGGCGGCACCGACGGCCCCGGACCGGCGCCTACTTAGAATCCGGGGCCTACTTAGAGAACGGGAGCGGACTGTTCGGCGGGACCGGCGACGGGGCTCTCGGCGGCGGAGTAACTCGGCACGAAGTCGCGCTGGCGGACCAGGCCGTAGGCGCAGACGGACCCGACCGACGCCACCACCACGCCGATGAGCATCAGGTGGTCGAGGGTGCTGGCGAAGCCGACCCGGTAGGCGTGCAGGAGCGCGGTCCGGGCCGGCGCCGAGGGCAGTGACGCCGCCGCCTGGCGGACGCCGCCTCCGGCCAGGGCGTCCTTCAGGACGGCCCCGCCCCGGGCCAGCAGTTCGCGCCCCGGGGCCGTGGTGGCCAACGCCGCCGAGGTGGAGTGCTGGATCTGGCTCTGGAACACGGCCCCCAGGCCGGCGATGCCGGTGGCGATACCGACCTGGCGGAAGGTGTTGTTCGATCCCGAGGCCATGCCGCTGCGTTCGGGGGGCACGACGCTCACGGCCGATGAGGCGAGCACCGGATTGACCATGCCGATGCCGATGCCGGTGACGATGAAGCCGGGGACGAGGACCGTCCAGCCCGAGGTGGTGTGGATGAACGACATGAGCAGCAGGCCGACGGCCACGAACAGCAGGCCCGTGCCGAGGAGATAGCGGGCCTGGAGACGCACGCTCAACTTCCCGGCGATGGGGGCCACCACGAACGAGATCAGGGTGATGGGCAGGAACCGGAGCCCGGCGGCGAACGGTCCGTAGCCGAGGTCGTCCTGCATGAAGAGGGTGAGGTACAGGAACATGGCGAAGATCGACGCCGAGAGGGTGAGGGCCACGATCGACGCCCCCACCATGGCCGGACGGCGGAACAGGGTGAGATCGAGCATGGGGTCGGCCTGGCGCCATTCGGCCAGCACGAACACCACCAGTAAGACGACCGAGCCGGCGAGGCCACCCACGATCCGGCTGCTACCCCAGCCGTCGGAATTGCCCCGCACCAGGGCCAGGACGAGCAGGAAGAGCGAGGCGGAGAAGGAGACGAACCCGACCCAGTCGATGCGGCGCTGGAAATGCTCCCTGGACGCCTCCACCCGGGTCAGGGTCAGCGCGATGGCCACGACGCCCACCGGCACGTTGACGAAGAAGATCCAGCGCCAACCGATCCCGCTGGTGATGGCCCCGCCGATGAGGGGGCCGACGGCCACGGCGGCGCCGATGACGGCGCCGTAGATCCCGAAGGCGGTTCCCCGCTCGCGGCCCTGGAAGGCGGCGGCGATCAGAGCCAGCGAGGTGGCGAACATGATGGCCCCGCCGACCCCCTGGGCCCCCCGGGCCAGGTTGAGCACGAGTGACGAGGTGGAGAGGCCGCAGAGCAGCGACGAGACGGTGAAGACACCGAGTCCGACGGCGAAGACGCCTCGGCGTCCGACCATGTCGCCCACCACGCCGGCGGTGAGCAGGAAGGCGGCCAGGGTCAGCGAATAGGCGTCGACGACCCATTGCAGGTCGCTGAAGCTGGCGTGCAGGGAACGCTGGATGTCGGGAAGGGCGACGTTCACCACGGTGATGTCGAGGAGAAGCATGAAGGTGGCCGTGCACACGGCGATGAGGGTCCACCATTTGCGATCGAGCGCTGGCATGTCCCGGGCCTCCTCGAATTCTCTCCGGCGTATGGTCTGAACCGCCCCTGACCGGTCAAAGCCCTCTGACCGGTCGAAGAGAGTTAACCAGCGTGGCGGTCGGGTCCGTGCAGGCCCCGCCTGGGGGCCCGCCGATCAGGCCGAGACGACCGCCAGGCGGCTGACCGTGGTGAACGAACAGGTGTAGAAATCGCGACCGAAGCCCGGCGCCGGGAAGAGCACCGATTGGACCGGGCTGCCGGTATCGGCGCGGGCCCGTTCCCTGCCTGTGGTGATGTCGAGGATCAGCGCCTGTTCGGCGTTGCGTTCCGGGTCGTGGTCACCGGTGAGTAGCTCACCGGTGTCGGCAAAGAGCAGGAGATGGCTGGCGTGGTTCTGCCGGCGCGACCAGGCCGGCGTGCAGTGGCCGTCGGCGCCGATGCCGAAGCCGACCAGGACGCCGTTGCCGCTGTCGTAGGCGACAGCCATCCGGCGCTCGGCGTCGAGGACCGGCGGATTGGCCACGAGGCCGCCGGGAAGACCGCAGACCTCCGTCGTCGTCACCGCCGCCGAGGCCAGATCGACGCGGACGAGGTGGAGCGGTGCCGAGGACACCCCGTGTCCCCGCAAGGTCCCGGAGTAACGCTCGGATCCGTCGCCGTCGTCGAGGAACCAGGCGGCACCGTCCTCGAGGACGCAGTCCCATCCGTAGGTCTGACCCTCGAGAGTCCGGTAGGGGGCGCGGAAATCGTCGTCGAGGCACAGCGACGTGCCGTCCCAGTGGACGCGCAACAGGCTGGTGTCACCCACGGCGTAGACGGCGTTCCCGTCGGTCGACAACCGGGCCACCGAGGGCTCGGGCAACTCCAGCCGGGCGGCGATCCCGAGGTGCTCAGGGTCGAGGACGAGGAGCTCCGAGCGGCGCCGGTCGGCGGCGGCGATGGGCACGCCGGGCCGGGAGCCGGCGAAGTCCTTGGTCACGAGGTAACCGTCGGGCAGGAGAACGAAGCTGTTGTACGGAAGCGACCGGGGAAGCCGTCGGCTGGCCAGCACCTGCAGGTCGTCGTCCAGGCGGTGGGCGTGCTCGCCGAAGACCACGTAGAGCGATCCGTTTCCGTGGGCGGCCAGACCGCCCGGCCAGACCGGGCCCCCGGGCAGCTCGGGCGAGCTGGCCTGCGGTTCGAGCGAATGCGGGTCGATGCGCTCGACCAGGGCGAAGGCTCCGTCACCAGCACTGTGACGGAGCAGGAAGACCTCTCCCGGCCGGCGCAGGACGACCATGGTGACGAGTGGCGCCAGCCGGTGGGTGACTTCGAGGCGGTCGCCGGGGCCGATCCCGGGTCCGGCGCCGGTGCGGGGCATCTGGCGGCGGGTGGGACCCCCGTCCTCGCCGGGCCAGGCACTGGGCCAGTAGGCGGTCACGGCCCGACGCCGGTCAGACCGGCGCCTCGAGGAGCAGGCGGGGCTGGTGCACCGGCGACTGGTGGTCCCACAGATCGGCCAGGAGGTCGTCGCGCCGAGCCCGGCGCGACGGATCGTCCCAAAGATTGTCCTGCTCGAGCGGGTCGTCCCCGAGGTCGTAGAGCTCGCCTTCGGTGCCGTCATGGACGGCCCCCGGCCGGTAGGCACTCAAGACCCAGTCATCGCGCATGATCGTGCGGATATGGACGTCGACGCCGAAGAGCTCGCTGTCCCACTCGGTGAGCACGCGCTCGAAACGGCGGCGCTCGGCGTCGGGATCGTCGGTGGGGAGCCTCGAGCCCTGCATCCAGGTCTGGGCGTCCAGGCCGGCGATGGCGCAGAACGTCGGGGCCAGGTCGACGAGACCGACCGGCTTCGTGACCACGGCGGGCACGATGGCGGCCGACGGTGCCGGTCGCCAGACGAGAGGTAGGCGCATGAGCGCGTCGACGTGGTACGGGCCCTTGAAGAGCAGCCCGAAGTCCCCCTGCAGCTCGCCGTGGTCGGTGGTGAAGATGACATCGACATCGTCACCCCAGCCCCGCTCGCTGATGTGGCCGAGGACCCGGCCGAGGGCCTCGTCGATCAACTCGCACTCCACGGCGTTGCGGGCGTTGACTTCGCGGACCTGGTCGGCCGTGAGGGTGGCCGGCACCCAGTCGGCCGGGGCTTCGTAGTTCGACACCAGCGTGCCGTCGTACCACTGCCGCCAGTGGCGGGGCTTGGCGTCGAGGATCCGCTCGCGGTCCTCGGCCCGCTCGGGATATCCCGCCGGCAGGGGCACCTCGCGCCAGTCGATCCGGTGCATCTCGGACTCGGGGGGATCCCAGGGATGATGGGGATCGGGGAAGCTCATCCAGGTGAACCAGTCGTCGTCGTCGGCCAGCGAATCGAGCCAGGCGACAGTGCGGTCGGCCACCCAGTCCGTGTGGTACCAGCCCCTTTCCACCGGATTGGCCTTGACCTGTGGCGCCCCGGAGTCACCCCCGCCCTGGGCGTTCACCTGTAACGAGGCGTCGAGGGTGGGGTAGAAACCGGCCAGAGCCTCGGGGTGTTCGGCCATGAGCCAGCGCGCGTAATGGAGCGGTCCCATGGCCCCGTGGGTGGCGAACTCGAGGTGCTCGAAACCCCGGTGCAGGCCCCCCGCCGGCTCGGTTCCGGTGGTGGCCAACGCGTTCTCGGGAAAACGGAGGAACGGGTCGAGGAAGGGCTCGAAGTGGGCCTTGCCGACGAGGGCCGTGCGGTAGCCGGCGTCGTGGAGTGTGGCCGCCACCGACGGGGCATCGAGGGGCAGCGGGACACCGTTCATCCAGACGCCGTGGGTGGTCGGGTACTGGCCGGTGACGATGGTGGCGCGCGAGGGCATGCACACCACCGACTGCGGGTGGGCCCGCTCGTAACGGATGCCGGTGGCGGCCAGACCGTCGACCACCGGGGTCCGGGCCAGGGTGCCGCCGTTGCAGCCGAGGGTGTCGTAGCGCTGCTGATCGGTGGTGACGAAGAGGATCTTGCGGCCCATGGTCAGGTCTTTCCTTCCAACAGGTGCCCTTCCAACAGGTGTCGGAGGTGCTCGAGCGCGTTACCGGCGGCGCCGGCCAGGATGAGAGCCATGCTGGCCGGATCGGCGTCCACCGAATAGACGGCCAGGCTGGTGCCGTCGCCGAGATCGAGGATGTCGAGGGTGGAGAGGTGCTGGCGGACGATCGGCGCCGTGATGCGGTACTGGAAACGCCGCTGCAACGGATCGTGGGTGACGATCTCCTCGGGCATGGCGATGCCGCTGGCCGTGGTGACGACGCGGGTCGTCCCGTCGATCGTGCAGGCCACAATGCCGGGGAACCACTCGGCGATCCGGGCCGGATCCCCGGCCAGGGCCCAGACACGGGCGGCGGGCACGGCCATGTGGACGTAGCGCCGGAGGCTTCCCCGGCCGGCCGTCACCGACCCGGTCACGCCATCGCCCTCCACCGGCCCAGCGGTGCGGTGTCCCGATGCGCCATCGGGCTCACGAGGTCATGCCGCCCAGGCCGACCAGGCCCCGGGCCAGTTCGATCTCGCCCATGTGTCGCAGGCCGTGCTGGTAGAGCCAGCACTCCAGGGCGTCGAGGACGGTGAGGCCGTCGGGTCCGGCCACCCGGGCGCTGTAGGTACTGGCGATCTGCTCCGGGAACGGACGGGTGATGACGACCCGAGAGAGCTCGGCCGGATCGAGCCCGGCCAGGTAGGCCTCGGTCCGATCGAAGACGGCGCGCTGATAGGCCCGGAAGGCGTCGTAGTCGCCGATGCGCTGGTTCTCCATCTCCCCGACGGTGCGGTGCTTGCCGTGGTCGGCCACACCCATCTTCACCCTGTCCTGGACGGCGTCGTCCCACAGAGGGGGCACGCCGGTGATCAACAGGAACGAGGCGTCCTCCATGTTCGTGTAGTGGAACAGGGAGAAGGCAATGGGTAGCACACCGGGACGCTCGAAATGGTTGACGTGCTCCAGATCCATGGAGTCGACGGCCTGGTGGTAGAGCGAGTGCATGGCCGCCATCCGGCGCCGGAGCGAATCCAGGGTGAGCTCGGTCATGATCTCCTGCCTTGTCTGGCCCGACCGCCACCATAGGAGACGGGCCGGAGGGTGTGACCCGGCAGACAGGCTACGACCAGCGTTCCCCGTCCTGGAGGCCGAGGACCTGGGTCAGGTCGCGCAGCACCGCACCACGCGCCTCCTGGGCCACAGCCATGGCCCGGGGGACGTCAAGGTTCTCGAAGAGCGCCCGTCGCACCTCCGGGGTCGAGGCTTCCGATCGGCTCGGCTTCGCCTCCAGGACACGCAACTCCTCGATCGTGGCGGCGGCGTGGTCGAGATCGGCCGGGGCGAACTCCCACGGTTCCTGCCACGGTCGCACCAGGATCAGGAATCGGATGGCGGCCGCCGGCCAGCGGTCGAGCAGGTCGGCGACGAAGACGAGATTCCCGGTCGACTTGGCCATCTTCTGGCCACCGGCCATCACCGTGCCGACGTGCATCCACGACCGGGCGAAGGGGCGGACCCCGGTGAACGCCTCGGCCTGGGCCGCCTCGAAGGCGTGGTGGGGGAACTCCAGATCCGAACCCCCGACATGCAGATCGACCGTGGCGCCGAAAGTGGTGAGGGCCATGGCCGAGCACTCCGCGTGCCAGCCGGGTCGACCCGGGCTCCACGGGCTCGGCCAGACCGGCTCGTCACCCTCCGAGCGCACCCACAGGGCGGCGTCGAGGGGGTCCTCCTTGTTCGGGTCGAGAGGATCGCCGCCGCGTTCGGCGGCCAGCGCGACCGCCTCGTCTCGACTGAGACCCACTCCTTCGTGAATGGCACCGGCACGGAAGTACACCGATCCATCGCGCTCGTAGGCGAGACCCCGTGTCAGCAGCTCAGCGGTCAGGGCGACGACACCGTCGACATGGTCATGGCTGCGGGGCTCGAACGCTGGACGCGCGATGCCGAGCAGGTCCATGTCCCGCTCGAACCGGTAGGCCTGTTGGGTGGCCAACGACCGCCATGAGACATTCCTCTCCTTCGCCTGGGCGAGCAGGTGATCATCGACGTCGGTGATATTGCGACACACCTCTACCGGACTTCCGGCCAGGCGTAGCACGCGCGCGGCCAAGTCGGCCCAGACGAAGGTGGCCGCGTGACCCAGGTGGGTGGTGTCGTAGGGGGTGATACCGCAGATGTAGATGCGTCCCGTTCCCAGGACGGGCAGGCGGGAACCGCCGATCTGTACGACCTCGGTGAGGTCTTCGTCCACGATCGTCATCGTGCCGCACGCGCCTCTCTGGCCCGGACGTCGTCACGCCATGGCGATGTGCTCGGTCTGCCGATCACGTGAAGATGATCTGCCCGCCGGCAGCCATCTCGTAGAACTCGCCCACCGTGATGATGTCCTTCACCTGGTCGATGAGGTCGTCCTTGGTCAACTCGAACAGGTCGCACGAAGCCTTGCAGCCGAAGAGCCCGGCGCCGGTATCGGAGATCATCTCGATGAACTCGGGAATCGACGGGATGTCGAGCTTCTCCATCTTGCGCTCGAGGTAGTGGGTCATGACCGACGAGACGCCCGGGATCCCCCCCGCCATCGTGGCCAGATGGAGCCCGGGATTGCCCACCGTCGCCACTTTGATGTGGTCGTGGCGCTTCTTGTGGACGGCGTCCAAGCCGAAGAAGGTGAAGAACAGGTTGGCTTCGATGCCCTCGGCGCGCGCCCCGTTGGCCATGATCAGCGCCGGGTAGACGCCTTCCAGGGAGCCCTTCGAGACGATGATGGAGACCTTTTCGATGGCGTCGGTCATTGTGTGGTCCTTTCGTGTTACCGGCGTGCCCGAAGTCGATCCTGGTCTCAGATGCAGCCGCGGGGCTTCGGGATCCCCGCGATCTTGGCGGCCACCTTCGCCGGTCCCTTGGGAAACAGCTCGTACAGCTCCTTCACCGACACCCCGGAGATCTTCCCGAGGACACGCACGGTCGGACCGGTGCCCTTCTCGGCGTATTGGGCCCTCATGAACTTGATGACCCGCCAGTGCTGTTCGGTGAGCTCTTCGATACCCAGGGTGCGGGCGATCTCCGGTGCCATCTCGTCGGTCCACGAGTCGGGATCCTCGAAGAAGCCCTCGCCGTTGACGGTGACGGTGTGGCCGGCGTAGGTGGCGGTGGACATGTCAGCACCTCGAGGTGGACGGGATCGACACATTGACGACGCCGAGGGAAGTGGTCATGGGGAAACGGGCTCCCGATGCTTGCCCCGCACGGGCATGGCGGACCCCACGCCGGGGACATCACGACCGGGGAGGAGGCTGTGCCAGTAGAACGATTGGAAGAGGAGCTTGCCCAGGTGGTTGAGGCGTGACTCCTTCAGCAGTGGCAACCCGATGGCGCCGGGGTAGTGACCGGCAACAGGCTCGGTGTCGTAGTTGAAATCGATGAGCAGCGCCTTGTGGAATCCGGTTTCGATGAAGCAATTCACGTGCCCGTCATAGGTGGCGTCGAGTGGTTCGGCGACCAGGAACCGACGGATGTTCTCCACCAGCACCTCGCCCTCGAAGTGGGTGACCGATCCGGCCTTCGACGCCGGCACGTCGGAGGCGTCTCCGATGACGAAGATATTGGGTCGGACCTTGGACTGCAGGGTGTGTTCATCGGTCGGCACGAAGTTGAGTTCGTCGCCGAGCCCTGGCGACCGACCCACATAGGGCGCACCGCTGTGGAGGGGAATGACGACGGCGAGATCGAATCCGATGGCCCGGCCGTCATAGGACACGAGTCGCCCCCCCGGTCCGTCGACCTCGCCGACATTGAACTCGGTGACGAGTTCCACGCCCTTCTGCTGGAGAAGTCCGCCCAACGAAGCCGAGGCCACGGGCTTCGTGAAAGCGCCGTCGAGCGGGGTCACGTAGGTGAGGTCCACCCGGTTGCGAATCCCGCGCTCCCGCAGGTACCAGTCGGCCAGGAAGCAGAATTCCAGAGGTGAAACCGGGCACTTGATGGGCATGTCGACGACATCGACGACGAGACGGCCCCCGTCGAACCAGTCGAGTGCGTCGTGGAGGCGGGAGGCGCCCTCGGTTGTGTAGAAGGTGAATACCTTCTCCATCCACCCGGGGCCGGTCAGTCCCTCGGTCTCTTCGGGCACCAGGGTTGAGCCGGTGGCTACCACCAAGACGTCGTATTCGAGGGCCGTCCCGTCGCCGAGCCAGACCCTTTCGGTGTCGAGATCCACCCGGTCGACCGCCGCCTGGCGGTAGCCGATCCCCCGGTGGAGTTGGCGCTGGCGGGGGCGGACGATCTCGTCAAGACGGGCCAAGCCGAAGGGCACGAAGAGAAGGCCGGGCTGGTAGACGTGCGTGTCATCTTGGTCCACGACCACGATTTGCACGTCGTCGTCGAGGATCCGTCGGAGCCGGTTGGCTGCCAGCGTCCCGCCGGTGCCCCCTCCGAGGATGACTATGCGTGTCGCCATGGGTTCAGCGTCTCACCCGCTGGAGCCCATCGGTAGGGTCCTTGGACCCGAAGAACTTCATCAGGCCCGGTCGGGCCGACCATCGGTGAGCCTCGGATCTCCGGTCCCGGATGACCCGACCCTGGCGTTGCCTATTATTGCGCCGTGGTCCGCCCCCCTCTGGCTCAGGCAGAGTTCGAGGAAATCTTCAAGCGGGTGCCGCGGCTGACGGTGGAGGTCGTCATCGTTTCGCCGGACGGGGTCATGCTGGCACGACGCCTGACCGGACCGTGTGAGGGTCTCTGGCACATTCCCGGTGGGACGGTCCGCTTCGGCGAACCGATGCATGACGCCGTCCGCCGAGTGGCCGAACAGGAGTTGGGACTCGAGGTGACGGTGGCCGGTCTCCTCGGATACATCGAGTACCCGAGCCACCTCGAACGAGGCTTGGACTGGCCGGTCGGTATCGCATTCGGTGTCCAACTGGCACCATCGTCGCCCCACCGTCTTCGCCCCGATCCCGACGCCGTGGGTTGGTTCACCGACCTTCCTGACGACATGCACGAGGAGCAGAGACTCTTTCTCGAAGGGCACGATCTCGCCGGTTCAACCGCCCGGGCCGATCCGGCGGCCGCCGACCGGGACGTCGATCGCCGTCGCTTCCCCCTGCGGGGTGGGGACGATCCGATGCACGCGCTCTGACTCACCCGACCGGAACCAGCCAACCCGTTGACCATGGCGTCCTTCGGATCTCCCGAACGCTTGTGATGCTCCTTGGCGCTCGAGAGCAGGAAGACGGTGTCGTCCATCGAGATGGCGAAGATCATGGCGAAGAAGAACACCGGGGCAGGCTGATGCGAAGGCGGTCGATGGTGGTCCGGACGGCGGGCGACGACCGATCGGCGTTGGGCATCGCTGCCATCATGACCAGATCTGCCGTGGCCGAGCGTCGAGCCGAGCGCGGCGGCGATCCCCCGGTCGTGACTGAGCACACGTTCGGCCGCCCTTGCCTGGTTCGGCCGCCCTTGCCTGGTTCGGCGTGGTCAGAACCGGCAACCGACCGGGAGCGCCGGGGCCGAAGGCCGACTGCACCAGGGTGCATTGGACCATACGGGGTAGGGTATGTACAGGAACGAGGCGATGCGCGCTCATCGCCGGAGACGACCTCATCGCCGGAGAGAGGGTGCGATGGCCGAAAGTGGCCGACAGGCGAGAGAAGAGTAGGAATGCCACTGTTCATGGAGCTCGGATGAGGAGAGCGAAGTGACGGCAGGTGAGGAGCCCAGGGGCGAGGGGCGCACGATGAAGCGGCGGGTCGTCATCGTGGGGGGTGTCGCCGGTGGCATGTCGACGGCCACCCGGCTCAGACGCATCGACGAAACGGCCACAATCACGGTGATAGAGCGGTCGGGACACGTGTCGTACGCCAACTGCGGACTCCCCTACTTCGTCGGCGGCGTGATCGAGGACGAAGACGACCTCCTGCTCCAGACACCCGAGCGCCTCTTCGACCGCTTCCGGCTCGACGTCAGGGTCGACACCGAGGTCATCGCCATCGACGCGCAGAAGCACACGGTGACGAACCGTTCCACCGTCGATGGCCGCACGGATTCGATCGGATACGACAAGCTGGTACTGAGCCCTGGAGCCGCTCCGATGCGACCGGCCATACCCGGCTTCGAACGGGTCCGGGTGCTTCGGACCGTCGAGGACGCCGAGCTGCTCGCCGCCGATGTCACCGGACGACCGGAAACGGCGGTGGTCATCGGGGCCGGGTTCGTCGGTCTGGAAACGGCCGAGAACCTGGCCCGCCGGTCCATCGCCGTGACGGTCGTCGAGGCCGCGGACCAGGTCCTCACCCCACTCGACCCCGAACTCGCCGTCCTGGTGGCGGCCGAGCTCGCCGCCCACGGGGTGGTTGTGGAAACCGGCGTGGCCGTGTCCGAGGTGACGGCCGAGGGCATCAGCCTGGCCGACGGCCGGGCCATCCCCGGTGAGCTCGTGATCGGTTCGGTCGGCGTTCGCCCTGACGTCCGACTGGCGGAGATGGCCGGACTGGCCCTGAGCGGCAACCACGCAGTGGCCGTCGACGACGTGAACCGGACCAGTGACCCCGACATCTATGCCGTCGGTGACGCCGTCGAGAAGCCGGACTGGGTCGGCGGGGGGAATTCCTTGATCGCCCTGGCCAACGTGGCCAACCGTCAGGGACGGCGTGTCGCCGACCACATTTGCGGGCTCCCCATTCGCACGAGCGCCTCGCTGGCCACGGCCATCGTCAAGGTTTTCGACCTGACGGCGGCGACGACGGGATGGAACGAGAAGCGGCTCCGGGCCGCCGGCCGTCGTTACCGGGCCATTCACTCGCATCCCATGAGCCATGCGGGCTACTACCCGGGCGCCCAGCCGATGTCCCTGAAGCTTCTCTTCGATCCCGACGACGGGACCATTCTCGGCGCCCAGGCGGTCGGCAGGGACGGGGTCGACAAGCGCATCGACATCATCGCCACGGCCATCACGGGGGGGATCACGGCCGACGGTCTGGCCGACTTGGAGCTCGCCTATGCGCCCCCGTTCTCGTCGGCCAAAGACCCCGTGAACATGCTCGGCTACATGGCGGAGAACATACTGACGGGCGCCTGCGACGTCGTGGAGTACGACGAGCTCGGCGCATTGACCGAGGCGGGCTGGACATTGGTCGATGTCCGGACCGACGAGGAGCACGAACGCGGAGCCATTCCCGGCTCGGTCAACCTTCCCCTCGATCGGCTACGCGACGAGCTGGGTGGAGTCCATGGTCCCCTCGTGGTCTACTGCGAGGCCGGCCAACGGAGCCACACGGCGACGTCGCTGCTTCACGAATTGGGGTTTGAAGCCCGAAATCTCGACGGTGGCTACCGGACATGGGTGGCGGCGGAGGCGGCGCGACTGCAGGAGCCGCTGCGCCTGGTGAAGGGCGCCTTGTAGCCAACGATGACCGACGAATCCCCGCCCCTGGGCGATGCTGAGGGTGAGTGGTACTACTGCTTCAAGCACGGGGTGGTCGAAACGGGAGACCGGTGCCGCCGGATGGACCGGATGGGCCCCTACGCCACGGCGGAGGAGGCCGAGAACTGGCGGGACCGCGTCGCTGCCCGCAACGCGGCGTGGGAAGGGGACGAAAAGGACGGAGAAGAGACGTAGGCCTCTGTCGTTCGCATCGCCCATGTCGGGTGCGCCCAGACCCGGACGACGGGCTCAGTCGACGACGGGCGGGGATACCACCGATATGACGAGCTCGTCGATCAGGGGCTCGGTGACTACGACGATCTGCTCGGCGATACCGTCGAGCTCGCCCAGGAGCCCGAGGGCACCATCCTGCACCCGGTCGAAGCGGGCCTCGTCCCAGCGGCGCTGGTCCCCGAGGACGACACCGTCGACGTCGAATCCGATCACCGGCACCACCCCCGGCGGATCCGGGTCGGGGGTCCGGTCAGGGGCGAAGCGACGGAGCCGCAGGACGAGGGACCCCGCCGGCGCGGGCCCGTCACCATCCGTCGCCGGGGAAATCACCGTCGCCGGGGAAGTGACCGTGGCCGGGAGGCAGCCCATGACGATGGTGAACTGCATGCCCGCTTCCTTGTGGACGTACTGCTTCTGGAAGTCGTCACGTTGCTGCATGGCGAAGAAGGAGCCCCGGCTGGGGTAGCGGACGATACCGATCCGGTCCCAGGCCGGCTCGCCGGCCCGTTGGTCGGTGACGTCGGCGAAGAAGGCCACGGTGGCCCCGACGGCCATGAGGGGACCGACCGGGGCGTAGGCGTCGTCGGCTTCCTTGCCGGTGACCGAGGACGGCCGGCCGTCGGCGTAGTCGGCCACGGCGCGGTACTGCATGAGGTTGAGCACCCAGATCGGTCCGTCGTCAGCGGGAGGCAGCTGGAGCCAGCGCCCGATGGTGTCGGCGTGGGGCCGGCCGAATCGGAAGGTCGGGGGTGGCGCCATCGCTACATGGTGAAGGCGAGATGGTGGGCCGCATGGGCGGCGAGCTCGGGGTCGCCGGACCAGGTGAGCCGGCCGTCGCCGATCGGTCCGTCCGGGTCGATGCGTCCGCAGGCCAGGAGCATGAAGGTGAGCGAGTCCATCGACATGGTGACGTCCGGTGCGGCGAGCTCCTCGACCAGCGAGGCCCGTCCGTCGACCTTGGCCAGGAGCCGCCGGTGGACCGGACCGGTGAGCTCGAAGGCGATGCTCTTACCGTCGGGCAGGCCGATCTTCTTGCCCACGATGTAGCCGATCGACCCCTCGACCTCGTCGAGGGCCATGTCCGCCGCCGGGCCGTCGTCGTCGCCGGCCAGCCCCAGGGGCACCCGGATGTCGCGCTCGTGGACCCAGATGTCGAACTGGCGGATGGCCATGAAGCGACCGTAGGTACCCGGACCGACGGGGGTGATCGACGGCGCGTCGAAATCCTCGTCGGTCATGGCGTCGAGCTCGGCCAGACGGTCGGCCGTCACTTCCCGGTAGCGGGCCAGGAGGGCGTCGGGCCCGATCCCGTCCAGCTCGGCGGCGATGGCCGGCATGGCGGCGAAGGGGTTGTCGCCGCCGGGACGCCAGCCGAGCAGGGCCGTCTCGACGGTCGTCACGTGGACCACGACGCCCCGGGCCGTCCAGGCCGGGCAGAGCGAGGGGGCCTGCCACTGGGCCGGGGTGAGCCGGCCGGCCACGGCACCGAAGGACAACGAGACGGTGCGGAGGTTCTCGAGGATGGCGGAACGACGCATCGGACGACCCTTTTCGGCTATCGCGATCAGCCGCCCATCTGGAGCCCCGGGGCCCGGGAGCGGAAGATCTGGGCGTTGACCGCGGCACCGATGTCGGCCGGGTCCCAGCGGGCCGGGCCGCCCTTGGGCTCGATGGTCGGTCCGAGCGACCAGGGCTCGTAGTGGGTGATGCGGTGGCCGACGGCGCGGAAGACCTGACCGGTGACATGGAGCGCCTCGTCCGAGGCCAGCCAGGCCACCATGGGGGCGGAGTTGCGGGGGTTCATGGGGTTGTAGTCGCCCTCGTCCCCGGCGCCGGGCTCGATGATCTCGGCGTTCTTCATGAGGGTGCCGGTGATACGGGTCATGCCCCCGGGGGCCACCGCGTTGGCCCGGACCCCGTAGCGGGAGAGCTCGAGGGAGGAGATGACGGTGAGGGCGGCGATGCCGGCCTTGGCCGCGCCATAGTTGGCCTGGCCGACGTTTCCCTGGAGGCCGGCGGAGGAGACGGTGTTGACGATGGCGGCGCGCGGTTGGCGGCCGGCCTTCGATTCCTCGCGCCAGTAGACCGAGGCGTGATGGGTGGTGGCGAAGGTGCCCTTCAGGTGGACGCGGACGACGGAGTCGAAGTCCTCCTCGGACATGGAGAAGAGCATGGCGTCGCGGACGATGCCGGCGTTGTTGACCAGGATGTCGAGGCGGCCGAAGTCTTCTACGGCCTGGGCCACGAGAGCCTGAGCCCCCGCCCAGTCGGCCACGTCGGAGTAGTTGGCCGAGGCCTGGCCCCCGTTGCTCCGGATGATCTCGGCCACCTCCTCGGCCGGGGCCTTGTCCTCGCCGCCTCCGTGGACCGAGCCTCCGACGTCGTTGACCACCACCGTGGCACCCTGGCCGGCCAGCTCCAGGGCCTCACCCCGGCCGATGCCGTGGCCCGCCCCGGTGACGATGGCCACCTTGCCGTCGAGAATTCCCATGATTTCGCCGTCCTCAGCCGAGACGGTAGAGCTCGCGGGCGTTGTCGCAGCACATGCGCCGGCGCTCGTCGTCGGGGACACCTCCCATGGACTCCTCCACGATGCGACGGGAGTAGGGCCAGTCGTGGCGGTGGTGGGGGTAGTCGGTGGACCACATGAGGTTGTCCACGCCGATCCAGTGGCGGGTGGCCACGGCGAAGGGCTCGCGGATGAAGGTGACCTTCCAGTTACGGCGGAAGTACTCCGACGGGGTCATCTTGAGCGTCGTCTTCGTCCAGGTGCGATTGCGCCAGTAGTGGTCGTCCATGTGCTCGAGGAAGTGGGGCACCCAGCCGGCGCCGCACTCGACGGCCACCGTCTGGAGGTTCGGGAAGCGGTCGTAGATGCCGGAGTAGATGAACTTCGACATGAAGCCCGAGGCGTCGCCCACGGGGCCGCCCATCTCGGCCAGGCCGATCTCGCGGCCGGCCGAAGCGGCCGCCTTCTGGAACGATCCCGCCGTGCGCTTGCCCGCCTGGCGTAGTCCCGAGTGGATGTGGACGGGCATCTGCTCTTCCTCGGCCGCCTCCCAGAAGGCGTCGTCCTCCTCCGAGAGATTCGAGTTCCCCGACGGGTAGGCCGAGATGATGACGCCCTTGTAGCCGGCCGCCTTGGCGTTGCGCAGCCACTTGACCGAGGTCTGGATGTCGACGCCGGGCATCTGGGCCAGGCCGATGAGCCGGTCGGGGGAGGCGGCCATGAACTCGTCGTGCATCCAGGTGTTGTAGGCCTCGAGGCCGGCCAGGTGGTAGTCGTCGTCGTCCTGGGCCATGAAGGCGCCCATGGTGCGCTGGGAGGGGAAGAGGACCTCGGCGTCGACGCCGTCGAATTCCTGCTCCTCGACCCGGGCCCTGCCCTCGAAGGAGCCCCGGAGGATGGAGTCGTAGGTCGAACCGAACCACTCGAGGTCCTCGTAGCGCTTGCCGAACTTGCCGGCGTTGGTGACCAGGCCGAGGGGCATGGGCGGGGTGCCGGGGACGAGTTCCCAGGCGTCGCCGCCCTTGGCGTCCTTGACCAGCTTGGGGGCCCGGTCGTGGAACTTCTTGGGCAGGTACTTGGTCCACATGTCGGGGGGCTCGACCACGTGTCCGTCCGCCGAGATGAGGTGGTACTGGCGCGCCATCTGTCCTCCTTGGCCAGCAGCTGGGGGCTCCTTGGCCAGCCCCTGGGGGCTCCTTGGCCCGCCCCTGGGGGCAGGCGCCGGACGCCGGCAGGCCCCCGGAGTTCTCTGACTTTCGTGTCAGCTTACTGTGCCGCCGGGGGCCGGGAAAGCGGGACCGGAGGGCGCTAAAAGCCTTTGAATTCGGGCTGACGGCGCTCGGCGAAGGCCCGGAGACCCTCGCCGCAGTCGACGGTGGTGGTGATCAGTTCCTGGGCCCAGGCCTCGTCGTCGAAGGCGGTCTGGCGGTCGGAGTCGAAGGAGCGGTTGAGGAGCCACTTGGCCATGCCCAGGGCCTTGGTCGGGCCGGCGGCCAGTCGGCCGGCCAGCTCGGCCGCCGTGGCCGCCAGTTGGTCGGCGGGGACGACCCGGTTGACGAGGCCCAGGGCCAGGGCGTCGGCGGCGGCCAGGTCGTCGCCGAAGAAGATGAGCTCCTTGGCCTTCTGGAGACCGATCAGCCGGGGTAGGAGGTAGGCCCCGCCCCCGTCGGGGGAGATGCCGCGGCGGACGAAGACCTCGATGAAGCGGGCCCCCTCGGCCGCCAGGACCAGGTCACAGGCGAAGGCCAGGTGGGCGCCGATGCCGGCGGCGGTGCCGTTGACGGCGGCGATGACCGGTTTCTCGCAGTCGAGGACGGCGGCCACCAGGCGCTGGGCGCCCCGGCGGATGACCCGGGCGGCCTCGCCCATGACCCGGTCGGGGGCGCCCTCGGGGCGGGGCGGTGCGGCCCGGCGGCCGCCGCCGCGGAGGTCGGCGCCGGTGCAGAAGCCCTTGCCGGTGGCGGTGAGGACGACGCAGCGGACCTCGAGCGAGGCCGAGGCGTCCTCCAGCAGGTCGATGACCCGGTTGCGCTGGTCGGGGGTGATGGCGTTTGCGACCTCGGGCCGGTTGAGGGTGATCCAGGCCACCTGGTTCTCGACGCGGTGCTGCACCTGGTCCTCGAGCGGCTGTTCCTCGACCGGCCGGTCCGCCACGATCTTGTCCTCTCGCTTGCTGTTCTGACTGTGCTCAGGCCCGGACCGCCGGGCCGACGCCGGCCAGCATGACACGCCTGTCACGTTTGTGATCGGGCGTACTAGTGTCGCCCGCCATGGGGGAGACCAAGCAGATGTCGGTGGTGGACTACCTCGTGCTCGGTGACGAGCCGCACCTCGAGGCCAACGCCTGCAGCTCGTGCGGGGCGCTGTTCTTCGACCGGCGCAACGCCTGTGCCCGCTGCGGGAAGATCGGCTTCGAGAAGCGGGCCCTGGCCACCGACGGGGTGGTGCGCTCCTACACGGTCATCCACCGGGCCGCCCCGGGCGTGCCCGTGCCCTACGTCTCGTCGGTGGTCGAGCTCGACGGTGGCGGCGTGGTGAAGGCAAATCTGCTGGACGCCGGGTCGGACCCGGAGAAGATCGAGCTGGGCATGAGGGTGAAGCTGACCACCTTCGGTTGCGGGGTCGACGCCGAGGGCACCGAAGCGGTGGCCTTCGGCTTCAGCCCCGCCTGACCGGTTTCGCATTTCGACTCATCTGGCCGACGGCCCCACCGGGGCCGGCGGACAGAGCAGGAGGTTGGTGATGGCACAGGACATCTGGATCATCGGGGCCACGATGACGAAGTTCGGGCGCTATCCGGACAGAGACAGCGTCGACCTGGCCTCGGAGACGGCCCTCGGGGCGCTGGCCGACGCCGGGGCGAGCATCGGGGACATGCAGATGATGGCCGTGGGATGCCTGCTCGAAGCCTCCAACATGCTGGGCCAGAGCCTGCAGAAGCAGATCGGCCAGACCGGCATCCCCGTCTACAACGTGGCCAATGCCTGCGCCACCGGAGCGACGGCGGTGCGGACGGCCATGCTCTCCATCAAGGCCGGCGAGGCCGACATGGCCCTGGCCGTGGGGGTGGAGCAGATGGGGAAGATGGGCCTGCTCGGCCCGGCCGGGCGGGAACGGGCCAAGCCCACCGGCTTCGAGCGGGCGGGCCGCTACGGCTCGGTCATGCCGGTCGAGGGCGTGCTCGGGACGCAGTTGATGCCCGGCGTCTTCGCCCAGGCCGGGATGGAGTACGCCTCGCACCACGACGGCGTGGGCTTCGCCCAGTTCGCCAAGGTGGCCGAGAAGAACCACGCCCACTCGACGCTGAATCCGCTGGCGCAGTACCAGAAGGCCTTCAGCCTGGAAGAGGTGATGGGCTCGGCCATGGTGGCCTACCCGAACACCCTTCTCATGTGCTGCCCCACCGGCGACGGTTCGGCCGCCGTGGTGCTCTGCTCGGACAAGAAGCTGAAGACCCTCGACCCCGACGTCCGGCGCCGGGCCGTGAAGATCTCGGCCTCGGTGCTCACCTCCGACCCCTACGTCGAGTCCGACACGGCCCAACCCGACGTGTCCACCCTGACCAAGAACGCGGCGGCCGCCGCCTACGAGCAGGCCGGGCTGGGGCCGGCCGACCTCGACCTGGTGGAGCTGCACGACTGCTTCGCCACGGCCGAGCTGATCCACTACGAGAACCTGTCGCTCTGCGAGCCCGGCGGGGCCGGCGACTTCATCGACCGGCGCGGCCCCTGGCGCGACGGCCAGACCCCGGTGAACGTCTCCGGCGGTCTGATCTCGAAGGGCCACCCGATCGGCGCCACCGGGGTGGCCAACCTCTACGAGGTGGCCACCCATCTGCGCGGCGAGGCGGGCGACCGGCAGATCGAGGGGGCGAAGGTCGGGCTGACCCACGTGATCGGGCTGGGTTCGGCCTGCGCCGTCCATATCCTCGAGAAGGCCGCCTCCTGAGGTAGTGCCCGACGCGCTGCTGGCCGGGCTCCGGGTCGCCGACATCGCCGGCGAGCCGGCGGCCATGACCGGTCGGATCCTGGCCGATCTGGGCGCCCGGGTCACCCGGATCGAAGCCGCCGGGGGGGACCCCTTGCGGGCCGTGCCCCCGCTCGGCCCCGACGGGAGCTCGTTGCGCTTCCGGGTCTGGAACGCCGGGAAGACCCTGGTGACCCTGGCCTCGGCCGACGACCCCCGGCTGGCCGAGCTGCTGGTCGACAGCGACGTGGTGATCGCCACGCCGGGATGGCCCGGGGCCATCGAGGTCGACCCCGCCGTCGCCCCCGAGGCCGTCTGGGTGCTGGTGACCCCCTTCGGCACCGACGGCCCGCGCTCCGGATGGAAGGCCTCGGATCTCGGGGTGATGGCCTCGACCGGGAACATGTACTGCACCGGGGATCCCGACCGGCCGCCGGTGCGCTGCACCGAGCCGACGGGCTGGGCCCATGTGGGACCGGAGGCGGCCATGGCCGCGCTCACGGCACTGGCCTCGGGGCGGCCCCAGCGGGTCGACGTCTCGGCCCAGGAGGCGGTGATGATCGCCTCCATGGGCCACGCCGGCCGCTTCGGCCGGACGAAGAACCGGGGGAGGCGCTCGGGCGCCAACGTCGGGGTGACCCGCGAGATCTGGCCCTGCGCCGATGGCTTCGTCTCCTTCGGCCTGCGGGGGGGCAAGGCCCGGGTGAAGAACATGCAGACGATCACCGCCCTGGTCGAGGCCGACGGTCTGGCCACGCCGGCGCTGACCGACAGGGACTGGACGACCTACGACCACAACCGGTGCAGCGGCGAGGAGCTCGACGCCATCGCCGCCCCCGTCGCCGCCTACTTCCTCCGGCACACCATGACCGAGCTCTACCAGTCGGCCGTGGAGACCAACCTGATGCTGGCCCCGGCCAACTCGCCCCGGCAGCTGATCGAGAACCGGCAGCTGGCGGCGCGCCACTACTTCTGCGCCTTCGACGGGATCGGCCATCTGCCCCGGTCGTTCGTGGTCGTCACGAGCCCCGGCGACGCCGTCGAGCGGCCGGGGCCGCGGGTCCCGGCACCGGCCGCGGTGCCGTCCGCTCGGCCACGAAAGCCCAGTTCGTCGTCGGTCTCGGCTCCCGGTTCGACCCCGGCCGGGGCGTGGGCGGGGACGAAGATCCTCGAGTTCGGGACGGGGGCGGCCGGGCCCATCGCCGTGCGCTACTTCGCCGAGCACGGGGCGACGGTCATCCGGATCGAGTCGCGCTCGCGGCCCGACTTCCTGCGGACCTACGGGCTCGGGCCCGGCAATCCCTGCGGGCTCGAGGGATCGGACATGTTCGACTCGGTGAACGTGGGGAAGCTGGGGGTGACGCTCAACCTGAAGCATCCCGAGGGGGTGGGCCTGGCCAAGCGGCTGATCGGTTGGGCCGACGCCGTGGCCGAGAACTTCGCCCCCCGGGCCATGCGGGGCTTCGGTCTCGACTACGGCTCGCTAGCCGCCGAGAAGGCCGACCTGGTCATGGTGAGCTCGTGCCTCCAGGGACAGACGGGACCGGACAAGGACTACCCCGGCTTCGGCGGCCAGGGTTCCGCCCTCGGCGGCTACAACCTCTTGACCGGCTGGCCCGACCGCGAACCGGTGGGCCCCTTCGGGACCATCACCGACTCCCTGGCCCCGCGCTTCGTGGCCACCGCCCTGGCCGCCGGCCTGCTCTACCGCCGGCGGACGGGCGGTGGTGTCCATCTCGACGTGAGCCAGGTGGAGGCGGCCGTCTACTCGCTCTCGCCCTGGGTGGCCGACTACGCCGTCAACGGCCACACCGGCATCCGCCAGGGCAACCGCTCCGAACGCTTCGTCCCCCACGGCGCCTTTCCCTGCGCCGGCGACGACCGCTTCGTGGCCGTCTGCTGCTCCGACGACGCCGACTGGCGCACCCTCACCGACCTGATGGGCACCGACGGGGACAGCGTCGAGCGCCTGGCCACCGTCGAGGCCCGCCTGGCCGCCGTGGACGAGGTGGAGCAGCTGGTGGCGTCGTGGACCCGGTCCCGGGAGGCCGCCGCCGTGGCCGACGCCCTGCAGGCCGCCGGTCTCGAGGCCGTGCCGGTGGCCGACCTGGCCGACGCCTTCGCCGACCCCCAGCTGGCCCACCGGGGCCACTTCGTCACCCTGGAGCACCCCTGCATGGGCGCCTGCGGCTACGAGAGAAACGGCTTCCGGCTGTCCGACGAGACGGCCGGCTACGACCGGCCGAGCCCCCTGTTGGGCCAGCACAACGAGATGGTGCTGGGCGAGATACTCGGTCTCGACGCGGCCGCCCGGGCCCGGCTGCTCGACCAGGGCGTCTTGGAGTAACTCAATGCCAACTGCGTTGCCAACCGGACCTTCAGCACGATCCCCTTGGTCACGGGCGGCGATTTGAGTGAACCAGCCGTCTTGTGAGTGCCTGACTGCTCAACCAGGGCGTTTGTGGAGTAGACGTGAGGATATGAAAACGCAGAAAAACGACGGGGCCCAGGACGCGACAGCGAGGGGCCGGTCGCGCAAGCGCGCCCTCATCGGCGGCGTCATCGGCGTGCACGTCCTCGGCACCCTCCTGGCCCGGCGCAAGGGCTACAACATGGGTGGCGACGTGATCGTCCGCTGCCGGAAGGGACATCTCTTCACCACCATCTGGGTGCCCGGGGCGTCGTTCAAGGCGGTCCGGCTGGGCTGGCTCCGCTGGCAACGCTGCCCGGTGGGCCGGCACTGGAGCATCGTCACCCCGGTCCGGCCGGCCGACCTGACCGACGACGAACGGCTCACTGCGGCGCAGAACCGCGACATCCGCATCCCCTGACGCCCCCGTCGGGCCGGGGGCCGGCGCTCAGCCCACCTCGGCCTGGGCCACCAGATCGGCCACGCCCCCGAGGGCCCGGAGCAGATCGTTCAGGTGGGTGCAGGAGCGGATGCCGTTCAACAGCTCGGGCACCGAGCGTGACAGCTCGGCCAGGTCGCAACCCACCAGGTCGCCCACGGCCGTCGCCGCTGCCGGACACTCGGGGAAGGGCAGGACCCGGGGCTCGGCGGCGATGGCCTCGATGGTGCTGCCGCGGCCCGAGGCCTCCACGGCGTACTCGTGCAGCACCACCTCGGCCCCCTCCTGCTCCCCCACCGTGTCGCGGAACATGGCCCACAGGGAGAAGCCGCCGGAGGCATCCACCATGACGTCCATGCACCGGCGCCGGCGCATCCAGTCGAGCTCGAGAGGGCCGGTGGCGTGCCAGGCCCAGGGATCCGATCCGTCGTCGACCGGGGCGGGCGGGCAGTCCTGGATGGGCATGCCGTGGTGGGTCTCGATACTGGCCACCGCCACCCCGCCGGCCCGCCAACCCGAGCAGAGGTCGGTCATCCGGCCGAGCAGGTCGGGCGGGGTCAAGGTGGAGGGGTCGTGGCCCTCGCGCCGGGCCAACCGCATCCAGGCGTAACCGGAGATGAGGGCGGCGGCGGGCATGTCGTCGAGCACCTGCCGCAGCAGCGATCCCGCCTCCGCCGCCGGCACCACCCCGGCCAGGTGCCGCCGGAATCCCCCGCCGGCCCGGGCCCCGATCAGCTCCGTCACCCAGACGGCGTTGGGCGTGGTGTCGAGCGACTTCAACTGCCGACTGGCGTCGAAACCGGCCGCCACCGAGGCGTCGGCCAGCACCGTCACGTCGCCGCCGGGGCCGGTCCGGATGTCGCGGGCCAGGCCCGTCATGTCGAGCGCGGCACGGAAACCGCGGCGGGGGCCGATGTCGATGGACATGGTCCGCCGCAGGGCCCCGGCCTGACGGACGGGCACCCCGGGAAGGGGGTCGCGCAGGTATCCCGGTGTGCTCTCGGTCACGCCGTCACGCTACCCTTCGTCGCGCGTTCTCCGACGCTGGTGTCAGGTTTCCCCTCGGGCGCCGTCGGGGCACGGACACGGGACGCGGGACACGAAAGCGAGGCACAGGCAGATGGCACGAAAGGTGGCGATCGTCGGCGCCGCGCTCTCCGATGTGGGCCGGGTCGACCACAAGTCGGCCTTCGAGCTGCACCACCAGGCCACCTCCCGGGCCCTGGCCGATTCGGGCATCGACCGCCGCCAGGTGGACGGCTTCATGTCCCACGGCACCGGCGCCCTTCCCCCCATCGAGCTGGCCGAATACCTGGGACTGGCCGGCCACATCGACTACATCGACTCCACCGGGGTGGGTGGATCGTGCTGGGAGATGTTCCTCGAGCACGCCGTGGCCGCCATCGCCCAGGGCCAGATCGACACCGTCGTGCTCTCCTACGGCTCGACCTCGCGCGCCGATCTGAAGCGTCGCCAGCGGACGGCCAACCTCTTCTTCGGAAACAAAGGCCCCATCCAGTTCGACGCCCCCTTCGGCCACACCCTGATCGCCAAGCACGCCATGTCGGCCCGCCGGCACATGCACGAATTCGGCACCACCATCGAGCAGCTGGCCGAGATCGCCGTCTCGGCCCGGTACAACGCCGGGTTCAACCCCGACGCCTACTACCGCGACCCCATCACCATCGAGGACGTCCAGTCCTCGAAGATGATCGCCGACCCCTTCACCAAGCTGCACTGCTGCATCCGCTCCGACGGCGGCGGCGCCATCGTCCTCACCCACGAGGAGCGGGCCCGGGACTGCGCCAACACCCCGATCTGGGTGCTCGGCACCGGCGAGGCCATCTCCCACACCACCATGTCGGAGTGGGCCGACTTCACCGAGTCGCCGTGCGTCCGGTCGGGCCGCAAGGCCTTCGGCCAGGCCGGGGTCTCCCCCGACGAGATCGACGTGGTCGAGGTCTACGACTCCTTCACCCTGACCGTCCTTCTCACCTTGGAGGGCCTGGGCTTCTGCAAGAAGGGCGAGGGCGGGGCCTTCGTCGAGGGTGGCCGGCTCCGGGTGGGCGGCGAACTTCCCACCAACACCGACGGCGGCGGCCTCTCGTCGTGCCAGCCCGGCATGCGGGGCATCTTCTTACTGGTGGAAGCGGTCAAGCAGCTCCGCGGCGAGTGCGGCGCCCGGCAGGTCCCCGACGCCAAACTGGCCTGCGTGAACGCCACCGGCGGCTGGATCTCGTCCACCGGCACGGCCATCTTGGGCCGTGAGTAGCCGCCCCCGGCCCGGCGCCGTGGTGGGCGCCGCCGGCCTGGCCGCCGCACTTCTCTTGGCCTCCTGTTCGAGCGGTCCGAAAAGCTCCGCCCCGCCGGCCACGACCACCAGCACGGCGGCGCCGGCCGGCACCACCACCGGCGGCCGACCCGCCTCGGCCCTGCCCCCCATCCGCCACGTCTTTCTGATCGTCCTCGAGAACAAGTCCTACGAGGAGACCTGGGGGCCGAGCCCGGGCACGCCCTACCTGGGGACGACCCTGCGGGCCCAGGGGAACCTGTTGACCCAGTACTACGCCACCTCCCACGTCAGTCTGGGCAACTACATCTCGCTGGTGAGCGGCCAGCCCGCCAACACCGTCACCCAGGCCGACTGCGTCACCGACTACCAGGCCGTCACGCCCCCCACCGTGGTCAACGGCATCGCCATGGGGACGGGCTGCGTCTACCCGCCGGCGGTCGGCAACATCGCCGGCCAGCTGCAGACGGCCGGTCTCCGTTGGAAGGGCTACATGGAGTCGATGGCCCGACCCTGCCAACACCCCACCCTGAACCAGCCCGACCCGAACGTGGTGGCCACCGCCGGCAGCCTCTACGCCACCCGGCACAACCCCTTCGTCTACTTCGCCGGTCTCACCGGCTCGTCGAGCTGCGCCGCCAATGACGTGCCCCTGACCGAGCTGACGACGGACCTGTCCAAGGTGTCCACCACGGCCAACTACTCCTTCATCACCCCCAACCTGTGCGACGACGGCCACGACGCCGTCTGTGCCGCCGGCGGACCGGCCGGCTTCGCCGGCATCAACGCCTTCCTGCAGACCTGGGTGCCCAAGATCACCGGGTCACCGGCGTTCAAGAGAGACGGGCTGCTGCTCATCACCTACGACGAGGCCGAGGCCCTGGGCCAGGCCGAGGACGCCACCGCCTGCTGCCGCGAGCCGGCGAGCATCAGCGCCCAGGGGACCCAGACGGCCACGCCCGGGCGGACCGGACCGGGTGGGGGCCGGGTGGGCCTGCTCGCCCTCTCGCCCTTCATCGCCCCGGGATCGACGACGGCCACGCCCTACAACCACTTCTCCCTGCTGCGGACGGTGGAGGACATCTTCGGGCTGCCCCATCTGGGCGAGGCGGCCGCCCCGGGACTGGCCTCCTTCGGCGCCGACGTCTTCACCAAGCCCAAGGGCTGAGGCTCACCCGGGCGATCAGCCGTAGCCGAGGCGCCAAGCGGGCGGCTCACCGCCGGCGACGGACCCGACCTCATCGGCGGCCGGTTCCGGATCAATGGGGGCACGGGGGGAAAGCTCCTGGTCGTCGGCGATCTCCGTCCAGCCGCCCCCGGGACGCGACAGCCAGTGGACGGCCGGCTGGCTGGGCCGGCCCGACAGCAGCAGGGCCCCGCAGGAACAGCTGGCCGTGTCCCAGGCGTGCCGCAGGGTGAGCACCTCGAGGCAGGCCTCACAGCGCAGTCTTTTCGGCGGCAACGGACCCCGGGGTCGTGACCGGCGGCGGGCCGGTGCCGGGAGCTCAGGCGCGGGCACCGGACAGCGCTTTGGTGTCGTCGGCGGGATCGCTGGGGTCGCCGGGGTCGGTGACATCGGACGCCGCACCCGGCGCGCAGAGACCGCGGTGGGGGGTGATGATCTCGTCGATGACGCCGTAGTCCTTGGCCTCCTCGGGGGTCATGAAGTAGTCGCGGTCGATGTCGCGCTCGACGCGCTCCACGGTCTGGCCCGAGTGGAAGGCGATGATCTCGGCCATCCGCCGGGTCGTGGCCAGGACCTCCTTCAGGTGGATGGCCATGTCCGACGGGGCGCCCCGGGTGCCGGCACTGCCCTGGTGGATCATGATCTTGGAGTTGGGCAGGGCGAAGCGCTTGCCCGGGGCGCCGCCGGCCAGGATCATGGCCGCCGCCGACATGCCCATGCCCACGCAGATGGTGGAGACGTCGCAGTGGACGTGCTGCATGACGTCGTAGATGGCCATGCCGGCGTAGGCCATGCCGCCCGGGGAGTTGATGTAGAGGGCGATGTCCTTCTCCGGGTCCTCGGCGTCGAGGTAGAGGATCTCGGCCACCAGGAGGTTGGCGATCTGGTCGTCGACCTCCTGACCCAAAAAGACGATCCGCTCTTTCAGCAACAATGAATAGATGTCGAATGAGCGGTCGCCCCGGGCCGTCTGGTCGATGACCATGGGGATCAGGGATTGCCGGATCATCGATGCACCGAGCACAGCCACCACCTCTCGTCGACGAGACCCCCATCGCAGGTATCTCTCATACGAGATACCCTATATGACGTCATGAACGAACGGCGCCACGTTCCGAGGCTGCCCGGTTTCGCCGAGATGGCGGCCCGGCGCCGGGCCCTGGCCGAGGAATTGGTGCAGCGACGGATCTCTCTGGGTCTGTCCCAGACCGAGGTGGCGGCCCGGATGGGTACCTCCCAGTCGGCTGTGGCCCGGCTGGAGACGGGCCAGGCCGACGTCCGTCTCTCCACCCTGGAGCGCTACGCGGCCGCCGTCGACAACGTCATCGACTTCCATCTGGGCGCCGATTCGCCCCCCTCCCCGGAGAACTGACATGGCGGCCCAGACTCCCTTCGGCGACCAGGTCCTCTCCTCTCTCTTCGCCCGTCGGATCGTCTTCGTCCACGGGGAGCTCACGAGCGACAAAGCGTCGGAGACAGCCGCCGCCCTCCTCACCCTCGACGCCCTGGGCGACGAGCACGTGGAGCTCCGGCTCCAAGCGGCCACCGGGGCGTGGGAGGCGGCCGGGGTCCTCATCGATGTGATCGACGTCCTCGGAGTCCCGGTCCACACCGTGGCCCTCGGTCTGGTCGGCGGCGGTGTCGTCGGTGTCCTGGCCGCCGGGTCCCACCGGTCCATCTCGCCCCATGCCCGGCTCCATCTCCGGCACCCCGACACGTCGGCCTCGGGCCGACCGGGCGACATCTCACGGTCCATCGAAGCCCAGACTTCTCTCCAGGCCGAGTTCCTGCGGCTGCTGGCCGAACGCACCGGCCGGCCGCTGCTCGAGATCGAGCAGGAGTGGGGCCACGGCCGCTATCTCGACGCCCCCAGCGCCCTCGCCCTCGGCTACGTCGACGCCCTAGCCGCCTGATAACAGTCGCCGCCGGCTCGTCCCCGCTCCGACGAACCCGAAGAGGGGTCGCGTCCGATAGCCCGACACCCGGCGCCGACGGAGACAGGGCGCCCGCCGACGAACACAGGGCGCCCGCCGACGGAGGCGAACGCACCGGTGGACGGCGAGGCTCAGCGCGCCGTGGCCAGTCCCGATTCGTAGGCGATGACGACCAACTGAGCCCGGTCCCGGGCCCCGAGCTTGGTCAAGATCCGGCTCACATGGGTCTTGGCCGTGGCCGCGCTCATGTGGAGTTCCTCGGCGATCTCGGCATTGGACCGTCCCCGGGAGACAAGGACCAAGACCTCCTGCTCTCGGGGCGTCACCGTCGCTAACAGCTTGCTGTCCTGGTACCGGGGGGTGGAGCGCGAAGCGAATTCGGCAATGAGCGTTTTGGTCACGCTGGGGGCGAGCAGCGCGTTGCCGCCGGCGATGACGGTGATGGCCTCGAGCAGATCTTCGGGCGGCGTGTCCTTCAGGAGAAAACCACTGGCACCGGCCTTCAGGGCCTCGTAGACGTACTCGTCGAGTTCGAAGGTGGTGAGAATGAGGACGCGGGTGGGGGCGTCGCCGCCGGCGGCGATGATCTGTCGGGTCGCTTCGATCCCGTCCATCTCGGGCATCCGGATATCCATGAGGACGACGTCGGGCAATGTCTCGCCCACGACACGGACCGCCTCCTGTCCGTCGGCCGCCACACCCACCACGGTGAAATCGGGCGACGAGTCGACCAGCACCCGAAAACCGGCACGCACGAGGGCCTGGTCATCGACCACCACCACCGTGATCACGATCCGACCAGGTTCTCCATCGGAAAGCGGGCCAGCACGCGGAACCCGCCACCGGGCCGCGGGCCGGCCGACAGGGCGCCGTCGAACAGTGCGACCCGTTCGCGCATCCCGACGATCCCATGGTGGGCGCCGCCGTCATCGGTCCCGTTCCCACCGGTGACCGAGTGGAGTTGACCTCCGCCGTCGTCACTGACTTCGAGGACGAGGTCATCGGCCTCGTCGCGGATCTCGACCAGCACCCGGGCCGGTCCCGCGTGTTTCACCACGTTGGTGAGAGCTTCCTGGACGATCCGGTAGATCGACAGCCCGACGGTGGCGGCGACGGTGGCCACCGTCGTGCTCTGCACGTCGAGATCGACGACGTAGCCGGCCATCTGAACCTGTTCGATCAAGGGACCGAGAGAGCCGATATCGGGGGCCGGAGCCAGGGCCGCGGGAACACCGTCGTCGCGTCGGAGGACCCCGAGCATGCGCCGGAGCTCGTCGAGAGCCGATCGGCTGGTCATCTCCACCGCCGCCAGTGCCTTCTTGGCCTCGGCCGGCTGCTCGTCGATGACATGACGACCCACCCCTGATTGGACGGCAATGACACTCAAACTGTGCGCCACCACGTCGTGGAGTTCGCGGGCGATCTGAAGTCGTTCCTCGGCCACCGAACGCTGGGCCCGTTCGACCGTCTCGCGCTGACGCTGGGCCGCCTGCTCGGCCAGACCGGCCGTGTAGGTGCGTCGGGTCCGCACGCTGTCACCCACAAACCACGACGCCACGGCGACCACCAGCGCCAGGCTGTCATTCCCATTCCCGTAGGGGCCACCGCGGTAGTGGACGTGGTAGACGAACAGGGCGGCGACGAAACAGAGGAGAGCGACAGCCAAGGCGGGAATGGACTCACGCCGTGGGCGGACCGATGCCACCTGGTACATGGGAAAGGCGACGAACGGGTCGGCGATCGAGTTCCCACTGACCCTCGTACTGGCCACGGAAATGACGACGATCACGAGCGAGAGAGCGGTGAACGGCGCTCGACGTCGCAGAGCGATGGCCAGTCCGGCGATGAATGCGGGGGCGGCCACGTTGCCGTTGCCCCCCCGGGCCAGTCCGACGGCCAAGGCGGCGAAGAAGCCGGCCAGGACAAAATCGAGATACTGCAGTTGCCGGGCCGAGACGCGACTCAACAGCGGGGGACGGGGAAGCCGTTCTGTCTGATCGGATCGACCCACCTCATTGAGCCTACTGACCGACAGTTGCCCAGGTCATCGCCCCCGGCGCTCTATCTGGACTACTCCCAGAGCAGTAGACAACGGCTCCCCCGACAGGCGCCGCCTACGACCAGAGATGGAGAGGAGAAATCGACCGGGGAAGGACGATGGCCGAGACCGACTCGTGTCATGGTCGGAGAATGACCACCCACACCCTCCCCGATATCTCGGACCGACAGGCCGCCGACGGCCCTTGGGCGGTGGAAACCCACGGTCTGACCAAGAAGTTCGGGGCGAACACAGCCGTGAACGGCGTCGAACTCCTGGTGCCGCGCGGCTGTGCCTTCGGCTACCTGGGGCCGAACGGCGCGGGCAAGACGACCCTCATCCGCGTGCTGCTGGGATTGACCCACGCCGACGCCGGCTCGATGTCACTCCTCGGCTACGACGTCCCCCGACACCGGGCCACCGCCTTGGCCCGGGTGGGAGCCATCGTCGACGAACCGCGGTTCCACGGCCATCTGACCGGGCGACAGAACCTCCAGATTCTGGCCGCCGCCCGCGAACCGGCCGCCCGCCAACGCATCGGCCCGTCCCTCGAGAGGGTCGGCATCCTGCACCGGGCCGACGACCGGGTGTCCAAGTACTCGATGGGTATGCGCCAGCGCCTGGGTGTGGCTGCCTGCCTGATCGGCGATCCGCTGCTGCTGATCCTGGACGAGCCCATGAACGGACTCGACCCCGCCGGGATGCAGGACATGCGCGAGATGATCCTGTCACTGGTGGCTGAAGGACGCACTGTCGTGTTGTCCTCGCACCTTCTCGACGAGGTGGAGCGGACCTGCGACGCGGTGGCCATCGTGGACAAGGGCAACGTCATCCGCCAAGGACCGATCTCCGAACTGTTGGCCGGTGCCTCGGTCGTTCTCCAGGTCGAGTGTTCGGAGCCCGACCGGGCCGCGACACTGCTCGACAGCACCACCATCGGGGCCCAGATCGACATCGAGCCCCAGGGCCTGGCTATCACGCTGCCGTCGGGAACGGTGCGTGGGGTGATCGCCGAGATCAACCGGGTGTTGGTGGACGGCGGTATCTCGGTCTACCGACTGCAGGAGATCCAGGCGTCGCTCGAATCCTGGTTCCTGTCGGTCACGAGCAAACTGGGGGCACCGGAATGACAACTCGGATTGATGTCGGAACGCCGGCGCCGGCAGCACATCTGGGCTCCCGACCCGACCACCGGGGATCATGGATCCCCACGGGCCCGATGATCGCCACCCGCATCATGGAGTTGCGCAAACGACGGGGACTCATGATCGCCCTGGTGGCGGTGAACATCGGCATCCCCACCGTCTTTCTCACCATCCGGCTGCTGACCCACGCCTTGGCTCCGGCGTCCTACGGGCCGGCCGGGGGCTACGACATCTACACCAGCCTGGTGGCCCGCATCATGTTCGTCTTCGGCTTCATCGTGGCCGCCACTTTGGGCTGCACGGCCGGTTCGGTCGACCTCTCCGAGGGGATGTTCCGGCACCTGGTGGTAACCGGCCGCTCCCGGTTGGCCCTCTATCTGGCCCGGATCCCGGCCGGATTGGCCATCGTGGTGCCGATCGTGGCCATCGGCTTCACCGTGGTTTGCGCCGTCTGTGTCTTCGCGGCGCCGACCCAGCTCAACTACAACGGCGTGCACGTGCCCGCCAACCTGTCGCGCCCCACCCTGGAAAGCTGGGCCGCCGACCATCCCACCGAGGTCATCTGCGACTTCCCCTACAACCTCGGACCATCGTCTGGGGCTTCGCTCGGCAACGTGGTCCAAGCCGTCAATTGCAACAAGGGCCCCAATGGCGGGACCCGCATCTTCAAGCAGCCCCCGGGAGTCCAGCCCCCGCCCCAACCCACCGAAGCGCAAATGAGGAACACCGCCCGCACCATCGCCCGGATCAGCTATGTGGATTACTCCCGACAGTTCCTCTATCCATCGAACTCACTGATGATCGAGAGCGGGCTCTGGCTGGAGCTCGAGGCCGCCATCGGCTTCATCGTCGGCCTCGGGCTGGCGTCGCTCATCGGCCAGCGCACGGTGGCCGTGGTCCTGATGATCGTGCTCGAGCTCATCCTGACCCCGATCGTGTCCATGAACGTCATCCCCCACCTGATCAACGCCCAGCGTGCCGTGGTCGGCCTGGCCACCACCCATCTGGAACCCGGAGATCTACCGCTGCCCTTCGGAGGAGGGGGCGGGCCGGGCGGAGGCCGGGGGATGGGGGTGCTCGTGCCCGAGTCCACCACGGTGGCGGTGTGCGTGATCGTGGCCTGGCTGGTGGTCTGGACCGCCCTCGGCGCCTGGCGGATGATGACCAGAGACGCCTGACCTCGGTTACGAACCGACCACGACAGTGGGCGGAATCCCCATCCACCTGATCGAGTTCCTCGAACTTCCGGTCCACACCGTGGGACTCGGTCTGGTCGGCGGAGGCGAGGGCGGCCAACATCTCCTCCACGGGTGGGTTCGACGGGGAGGTGCCTCATGAGGCCGCGTGGAGGGTGGCGCAAGATGATGGCCGTTGGCGCGGAGGTAGTCGTCGACTGCCCCGGTTTCGACGACGGGGCCGTCCTTCGCCATGTCGACCACAGCATCGCCCTGCCAAGACGCCGGCTGCAGCTTGCACGGGACGGTGGGCAAGAAGGGTGTGAACAGGGTCAAGAAGCCGGGTAACGATGTCTGTGCCTGGATGACGTGGCCATCTGGTACGCCCTGATGGAGAGGGGCGTCTCGATCGACGGACCCGACACACCACGTCAGGCGATCGCGGTCCCCGGAAGACCCATAGCCTTTACCTCGAGGTACTCCTCGAAGCCTTCGGTGCCGTTCTCGCGGCCCAGGCCGGACTGGCGGTAGCCACCGAAGGGGACGTCCGGCGCGTTGTAGAGACCGCCGTTCACCATCAAGGTGCCGGCCCGGATGCGGCGGGCCACCGAGAGGGCGCGCTCCTCCGAGGCACTGGTGACCGCCCCCGAGAGGCCGTAGATGGAGTCGTTGGCAATGCGGACGGCGTCGTCGTCGTCGTCGAAGGGGATCATGACGAGGACGGGCCCGAAGATCTCCTCCTGGGCGATGGTGGCCTTGGGGTCGACGTCGGCAAAGAGGGTGGGCTCCACGTAGTAGCCCTTGGGCAGATGGGCGGGGACGCCGCCCCCGCAGACGAGCCGGGCCCCTTCGGCCTTGCCCTTCTCGATGTAGCCGAGGACGCGCTGGCGCTGGGTGGCGCTGATGAGCGGTCCCTGGAAGTTGGCCGGGTCCCAGGGGTCGCCGTAGGTGACCGCCGCCATGGAATCTTTGGCCATCTCCACCGCCTCGTCGTAGCGCGAGCGGTGGACGAGGAGCCGGGTGGTGATGGCGCAGCCCTGGCCCGAGTGGGTGCAGACGCCCATGGCGCTGATGGGGACGGCCGAGGCCAGATCGGCGTCTTCGAGGACGATGTTGGCCGACTTGCCGCCCAGCTCCAGGAAGACCTTCTTCACCGTCTCCGAGGCCTTGGCCATGATGCGCCGTCCCGTGGCCGTCGAGCCGGTGAAGGTGATCATGTCGACACGGGGGTCGGTGGTGAGGACCTCGCCCACCATGTGGTCCGACGAGGCCACCACGTTGACGACGCCAGCGGGGATGTCGGTCTCCTCGGCGATCAGCCGGCCTAAGAAGGTGGCCGACCACGGGGTGTCGGGGGCGGGCTTCAACACCACGGTGTTGCCGGCGGCGAGAGCGGGGCCCAGCTTGGCCAGGTTCAGGTAGAGGGGGAAGTTCCACGGGGTGATGGCCCCCACCACGCCGATGGGCTCCCGGCGGATGAGGCGGCGCTGGGGCTGGCCGAAGACCTCACGGACGGGCAGCCAATGCTCGTACTCGTACTGGTTGGGCTTCTCGGCCCAGTACCCGAGGTCGTCGATGGGGCCGTCCACCATCATCATGTAGGTCAGCATCATGGGGCTGCCCACTTCGGCCACCACCAGGTTCCGGAGCTCCTCGCGATGCGCCATCAGCGCCCCGTGGAACTGCTCCAGGCAGCGACGGCGAAAGACGTGGTCCTGGGCCCAGGTGCTCTCGTCGAAGGCCCGGCGCGCCGCCCCGACGGCGCTTTCCATGTCGGCCGGGGTGGCGTCGGCCGTGTCGCCCAGCGTCTCCTCGGTAGCGGGGTCGATGTTGGCGAACGTCGTTCCCTCCGACGCCTCCACCAGCTTGCCGTCGATGAGCAGTCGCGGTTCGCCCACGACCTCCGGTGGCGGCGCCGCCGCGCCCGGCGTGTCCGTGCCAGCCATGTGTGTTCAGCCCTCCCCGGGACGGCCGGCGGTGGCCGGCCCCATTCTCTCGGCGCGAAGTCGCGCCTTCCTGACTTTGCCGTTGTCCTGGCGCGGCAGCAGATCGACGAACTCGACGGTCCGCGGCCGCTTGTAGTCGGCCAGCCGGGTGGCCAGCCGCAGAAGAAGGGCGTCGGCGTCGCGTGGCGTGCCGGGGCGGAGCTCGACGACGGCGTGGACGCGCTGGCCCATCCGGTCGTCGGGCAGGCCGAAGACGGCCGAGTCGACCACGTCGGGGTCCTCGGCCAGGGCCGTCTCCACTTCGGCGGGGTAGACGTTGACGCCGCCGGAGAGGATGAGGTCGGTGCGGCGGTCGGCCAGGAAGAGGTAGCCGTCCTCGTCCAGCCGGCCCATGTCACCCACCGTGAAGTAGTCGTCGCGCCAGGCCTGGGCGGTCTTGTCGGGATCGTTGTGGTAGCCGAAGCGCTGGCCGGCGAAGGAGGAGACGTAGACCGCCCCCACCTCCCCCGGAGCGAGGTCGGCCCCGTCCTCGTCGAGGATGCGGACCGAGAGGCCGGGAAAGGGCCGGCCCACCGAACCGGGCTTGGCCAGCCACTGCTCGGGGGAGATGACCGAGGTCATGCCCTCGGAGGCGCCGTAGTACTCCCAGATGGCGCCGGCCGGGAAGACGTCGATGATCTTGCGCTTGACCGGGACGGGACAGGGGGCGGCGGCGTGGAGGATCTTGCGGACCGACGAGCGGTCGTAGGCGGGCCAGTTGGCCTCCAGGATGCGGATGAAGTGGGCCGGGACCATCTGGGCGGTGGTGACGGACTCGGACTCGATGAGACGGAGCGCCTCGGTGGCGTCGAAGCGGGCCATGACGACGACGGTGCCGCCCTCGTTCAGAGACATCTGGGCGTAGGCGGCCGGGGCCATGTGGTAGCCGGGGCCGCACATGAGGTGGACGTCGTCGGGGAGCAGTCCCCAGAAGGAGGCGAAGGGGTTCGGGGGGGCCTCGGTCGAGGGGCGGGGGGCGGCGCGGGTGATGCCCTTCGGCCGGCCGGTGGTGCCCGAGGTGTAGGACATGGTGACCACCGGGGTGCCCAGGTACTCCCGCTGCGGCGGCTCATCGACACCTTCGGCCAGGGCGGGGTCGTCGGTGACGAGGCCCACGGCCGAGGTGGAGGAGGCCGCCGCGGCGGCGGCCGGGGCTCCGTCGTGGACGAGGACGACGGCACCGGAGTCGGCCACGATGTAGGCCGCCTCGGGGGCGGTGAGGCGGGTGGAGACGGGGACGACGAGTGCGCCCAGCCGGGCGGCGCCGTACCAGGCGGCGAAGAGCTCGACACTGTTGCCGAGCATGACCGCCACACGGTCGCCGGCGGCGGTGCCGGCGGCGGCGAAGGCGTGGGCCATGGCGTTGGCGGCGGCGTCGAGGGCGGCGAAGGTGGTCCGGGAGCCGGCGCAGACGAGGGCCGGGCGCTGCGGATCCCGGCGGGCGATGGCGGCCAGGCCACGCGGTGCTGTGCCGACGGGGGCGGACGGTGGCATCGGGCGGCCAGTGTACGACCGTTGCCCGACGCGTGCCTGACACGGATGTCAGGTATGAGAAGGGTCCGGTATATGCTCGGCCACGCGGTCGGCGCCGCGCCGGTGCCCACCCAGCACGACGCAGGAGGAGCGGCGCCATGCAGGCAGAGGATCTCATTCTCGTGAGTGTCGACGACCACGTCGTCGAGCCGCCCGACATGTTCCGTGGACGGGTACCGGCCAAGTGGAAGGACCGGGCCCCGCGGGTGGTGCACAAGGACAACGGGATCGACGTCTGGACCTACGAGGGCAGCGAGATCCCCAATGTCGGGCTGAACGCCGTGGTGGGACGGCCGCCCGAGGAGTACGGGATCGAACCCACCTCCTTCTCCGAGATGCGGCCCGGCTGCTACGACATCAACGAGCGGATCCGGGACATGAACGTGAACGGGGTGCTCGGTTCGATGTGCTTCCCGTCCTTCATCCAGTTCTGCGGGCAGCTGTTCGCCCGGACGAAGGACAAGGACCTGGCCTTGGCCATGCTGCAGGCCTACAACGACTGGCACATCGAGGATTGGTGCGGCGCCTACCCGGGCCGGTTCATCCCGCTGTCCATCCCCGCCATCTGGGAGCCCGAGCTGATGGCGGCCGAGGTGCGGCGGGTGGCGGCCAAGGGATGTCACGCCGTGACCTTCTCGGAGAACCCCTCCAAGCTGGGCTGGCCCAGCGTCCACAGCGACCACTGGGACCCCTTCTGGACGGCCTGTTCCGACGTGGGGACGGTGGTGTGCATGCACATCGGCTCGTCGTCGGAGATCGTGGTGCCCTCCCCCGACTCCCCCTTCGACGTGCTGATCACGTTGTCGCCGATGAACATCGTGCAGTGCGCGGCGGACCTTCTGTTCTCGCCCGTGCTGCGGAAGTTCCCCTCGCTGCGGCTGGCTCTGTCCGAGGGCGGGATCGGCTGGATCCCGTACTTCTTGGAGAGGGTCGACTACGTCTACTCCCACCACAAGGCGTGGACCGGTCAGGACTTCGGCGACATGCTGCCCAGTCAGGTGTTCAGCGAGCGGATCGTGACCTGCTTCATCGACGACGCCTTCGGGGTGGAGAGCCGGCGGTACCTGAACGTGGACAACATCTGCTGGGAGTGCGACTACCCCCACTCCGACTCGACCTGGCCCCAGGCGCCGGAGATGGCCATGAAGTACCTCGACGGGGTGTCCGACGCCGAGGTCAACAAGATCACCCACGAGAATGCCATCCGGCTCTTCCAGTACGACCCCTTCAGCGTCCGGCCGCGGGAGCGGTGCACGGTGGCGGCGTTGCGGGCCGAGGCCACCGACGTGGACACCTCCATGCGGCCGCGGAACCCCGAGCACAAGGCCAAGCAGGTCTTGGCCGCCGATCTCGGCAACATCGGCAAGAGCTGAGCCCCCGGGGCGCCGAAGGCGGGAGCTGCGGTGACGGACTGGACGCGGGTCCCGGTGGTGGTGGGCGCCGGGCAGGTGACCAACCGCGACGAGGACCCGGCAACGGCGCCCGATCCCCTCGAGCTGATGGCCCGGGCGTCGACCGAGGCGCTGGCCGGGGCGGGCACGGACGTGGGTTCCGCCGGCATCAGCCACTGCTGGATGGTGCACTCGTTGTCGTTGCGCCACGGCGACCCCGCCCCCGTCCTGGCCGAGCGGCTCGGGATCACCGGGGCCGAGACCCGTTGCTCCGGCATGGGCGGGAACATCCCCCAGTGGCTGGTCAACCGGGCCGCCGAGCTGGTGGTGGCCGGGGGTCAGCCCCGGGTACTGGTGGCCGGGGCCGAGGCCCTGGCCACCCGCAAGCGGGCCCGGAAGGCCGGGATCGAACTCGACTGGCCGTCGGCGCCCGGGTGGCCCGAGACGTGGCCGCCCATGGAACCCGACGTCGGGGTGCACCCGGTGGAGCGGGCCCACGGCCTCGAGGCCGCCACCACCATGTACGCCCTGGTGGAAACGGCGCTGGCTCACGCCCAGGGCCATGACCCGGCCACCCAGCGGCGGGTCATGGGCGAGCTGATGGAGCGATTCAACGCCGTGGCTGCCGCCAATCCCCTGTCGTGGTTCCCGACCCGACGCCACGGAGCCGAGATCACGACGGTGACGGCCGAGAACCGGATGATCAGCTTCCCGTATCCGAAGTATCTGAACGCGGTGATGGACGTGGACATGGGCGCCGCCGTGGTCGTCACCGACGCGGCCACGGCCCGGTCGTGGGGCCTCGGGGCCGACGAGGTGGCCTACATCGGCGGGTGGGCCGACGCCCACGAGATCTGGTACCTGTCGCAGCGGCCGCGGGTCCACACCGCCCCGGCTCTGGTCGAGTGCGCCCGGAGCGCCTTCTCGAGTGCGGGGACGGCTGTCGACGAGGTGGGCGCCTTCGATCTGTACGCCTGTTTCCCGAGCTCGGTGGAGGTGGCGCGCGACAGCTTCGGCATCGCCAGCGACGACCCCCGGCCGCTCACCCTGACCGGCGGCTTGCAGTACCACGGGGGGCCGGGGAGCAACTACGTGACCCACTCGGTGGCCAACTCCCTGCAGTGGCTGCGCGACGGCCACGGCGACGCCACCTTGGTCCACGGGAACGGCTACTACCTGACCAAGCAGGCCGTCGGCATCTACAGCCGTCGTCCACCCCAAGCGGTGCCCGAACCTCCCGACGGTCTGCAGGAACGGATCGACGCGCAGAGCAGCCCGGTGGCCGTGGAGGAGTCCTTCTCCGGACCGGGGACGATCCTGGCCTACACCGTCACCTACGACCGCGACGGTGCCCCCGGTCCGGGGGTGATGGTGGTGGATCTCGGCGACCGGCACACCCTGGCCCGGACCGATCCGGCCGCCGGTGCGGCATTGGTGGCCGACGACGCCGTCGGTCACGAGGTGACGGTCAGCGTCTCCGACGCCGGGAACCTGGCCCGCCTGGCCTGAGGTCGGACCCGGTGGACGCCCCGGCCCTCGGCCCGGTCAACCCTCCAGGGCGAGCGCCTGTTCGGGGCAGTTCTCCACGCCGGTGCGGGCGTCGTCCTCCCCACCGGCCGGGACCTCGTCCACCAGCAGGACGCAGTGGCCGAAGTCGTCGGCGTCGAAGAGGTCGGGAGCGAGCACGTAGCAGCGGCCGTGGCCCTGGCAGCGGTCGACATCCAGAGTGATGCGCATGGCGGGCGGGGTCAGCGGCCGGGGGCGAAGGTGAGCGGCAGGAAGTGCAGGGAGCGCAGGCCCTCGGTGTACTCGAGCACGGTGCCCGGCACCAGCTCGTACTCGGGAATCCGCTTGTGCCATTCGCGCACCGCCACCCGCAGTTCGAGACGGGCCAGGTGCGAACCGAGGCAGCGGTGGACACCGCCGCCGAAGGCGAGATGGGGATTGGGGTTGCGCAGGAGGTCGACGGTGTCGACGCCGGGGTGGGCGGCGTCGTCGGTGTTGGCCGCGCCGATCAGGAGCATGACGTGCTCGCCGGCCTTCATCGGACAGCCCCCCACTTCGACGTCCTCGGAGAGCACCCGGGGGACGGCGGGCACCGGGCTCTCCCAGCGCAGCAGCTCCTCGATGGCGGGCGGGATCACCGACTCGTCGGAGGCCACCTGGCGCCGGTGGTCGGGCTGCTGGGAGAGGTAGCCGAAGATGCAGTCGAGGGAGTCGGTCACGGTGTCGAGTCCGGCGATGATGAAGAGGAAGCAGATGTCGAGGATCTCCTCGTCGGTGAGCTGGACGCCGTCCACCGAGGACCGCATGATCTGAGCCAGGAGGTCCTCGGTGGGGACCCGGCGCCGCTCGGCCAGGGTCTTCTCGAAGTAGGCGTAGATGCTCTCGGCCGCTTTGCGGCGGGTGGGCTCCTGTTCCTCCATGGTCGACCCCGGTGGTCGGATGATGCCGTCCTTCATCTCCAGGAACTGGTCGAGGTCGGCCAGGGGCAGGCCCATCAGGCGGAGGAAGACCGTGCAGGGCAGGGGGACGGCGAACTGCTCGTGGAAGTCGACCGAGCCCTTGCCGGCGAAGCCGTCCATGATCTCGTTCACCAGTTGGACCACTTCGCCCTCGAGGGCCGCCATGTGCTTGGGGGCGAACAGAGGGTCGAGGATCCGGCGGTACTTGACGTGTTTGGGCGGGTCCACGCTCAGGGGGATGAGGGGCCGGATGTTGCCCAGCTGGACGGCTTCGGGTCGTGATGTGTAAACGGCCGGCTTGCGCAGCGCCGCCTCGACGTCGTCTCGGCGGGTGAGGAGGTGGAAGAGGTCCCCGATGGTGTGCACCCGCTGTTCCCGCAACATCTTGGCCATCGCCCGGGGATCGTCGGATGACGCCAGATCGACCACCACGGATCCCGATGGGGTGCGGCCCTCGTCGTCTCCCATTTTTTTTCTTACCTTTCGTTACCGGGCCCTGGTGTCACTGTGAGTGGCGCGCCCATGCCGGTCCGGGGCATGGCTCTATCGCCGTCCGCGGAGCCCTTCGGCCGCCACGATAGCTTTTCCTGACGATGGTGTCAGCTTCGTAGGCGTCGGCGGCCCCGCGGCCGGGCCGCCGGGGCCGGCCGCGGGGCCCGGCTCCTCAAGTGCCACCCTCCGCGTGCCGACGCGCCATTAGCCGAACACCGCCTTTGACCAGGGCACAGTACGATTCGGACGGTACGAAACAAGGGAGTTGTCGTGGTCATCGCCGGGAGCGACAAGACGGCCCGTCGTCGCAGCGTGCGACGGCAGCAGGAGCCGTCCCCGGCCCGCTACGGCCCCGAGCTCCGCCACGCACGCGAACAGCTCGATCTCAGCCTGTCGGTGATCCAGGACCGGACGGGTATCCATAGTCGTGACCTCGAAGCCCTGGAGGAGGGCGACCTCTCTCGCTTCCGCGACGAGCGGGCCGCCCAGGTGGCCGTCAGGCGTTTCGCCGACACCGTCGGACTCGATGCCGTCGAGATGTCGCGGGCGGTGGAGGAGCAGTGGCGGACCGTGGCCGACGCCTCGGCTCTGGCCTTGACCGGGGTGACTGGGAAGACACGGGGAACCGAGAAGACCCGGGGACCGGCGGTGACCCCGGGCGACCTGCGGGCCTCGGCCGCCGTTCCCGTCGTCTCCCCTTCGATCAGCCGGCCCCTGGCCGAGGCTCCCCACCTGCGGGCCTTCACCCAGACCGCCCAGGTTCCCCAGGTGGCCGGTGCCTCCGCCGGCCGGCCGACCCTGCCTCCTGGACTCCGGTTCGACTCGACCGACGCCATCCCGGTGACGACCCGGCCCATGGCCCCCGACCGGCGGCAGGCCTCCACCGGCCTGCGGGTGACGGTCTGGACCCTGGTGCTGCTGCTCCTGGTGGGGGTGACGGGTCTGTCCATCGATCATTGGCGTCCGGCCTGGCTGGCCAAGATCCATCTGGTGGCGAGCGGACCGAAGGCGTCCGGCCATTCCCACCCCACCGGCGGAACACGGAGTGTGGGACCCATCGTCACCTCGTCGCCTTCGGGGCCGCGGGCGGCCACGGTGACCGTCCGCTCCCCGGCCTTCCAGGTGGTGGTGGCCACCCAGGGGCCGTGTTGGATCCAGGTCACCAGTCCGGCCAGCGCCACCCCGGTCTTCTCGTCCACCGTGCCCGCCGGGACCACCAAGATCTTCACCTCGTCCCAGGGCCAGTTGTCGTTGGAGCTGGGCGCCAGTCGCGTCCTGGTGGCGGTGCAGATACTGGGCAAGACCGTTCCCGGTTGGGTGCTCGCCCCCAGTTCCGTGCCCTACATCGCCACCTTCCGTTCCGCCTCCTCCTGAACCGGGGCCGCCGACGTAGGGTCGGGCGCAGACACTGCGGATCGGAGGCCGTGATGACACCGAAGATCGTCATCGTCGGAGGCGGAAGCACCCACTGGACGCCGCGTCTTCTCGCCGATTTCGCCAACACCCCCAGCCTGCACGACTGCTCGGTGGCGCTCACCGACATCAACGAGACGTCGCTTCCCCCCATGCTCACCACGGCCAAGCACATCGTGAGCTCGCGTCACATCGGGATGGCGGTCACCGCCACCACCGACCTGGCCGAGGCCCTCGACGGGGCCGACGTGGTGATCATCGCCCTCTCGGTGGGAGGGCTGGCCAGCATGGCCCACGACCTCGACATCCCCTCGCGTTACGGGATCTGGCAACCGGTGGGCGACTCCGTCGGGCCCGGAGGCATCGCCCGGGCCCTGCGCTGCATTCCGGTCGTTCTCGACATCGCCGCTGAGGTCGAACGCGGCGCGGCGGAGGCCACCGTTGTGAATGTCAGCAATCCCCTGACGGCGTTGTGCCGGGCCGTCAGCTCGCAGACGTCGCTCACCACCATCGGTCTGTGCAACGAGCTCGTGGGGCTCCAGTTCTGGCTCAGTCTCGTCTTCGACGCCGACATGCGTGAGATCGACCCCACCGTGGCCGGTGTCAACCACTTACCGCTCGTGACCTCGCTGCGCATCGGTGGCGACGACGGCTTCGCCATGCTCCGCGAGGTGCTCGACAATCCGGGACAACTGGAAGGGCAGCCGGTCTGGATGACCCCACCAGCCGGCTCGCACTGGCGCAAGATCGATCCGTCGCGGGACTGGACCAAAGCCGACATCGTGGCCAACAACCGGGTCAAGCTCGAGGTCTTCTCCCGCCTCGGTGTCCTGCCCGGTTCGGCCGACACCCATGTGGCCGAGTTCTTCCCCTGGTTCGTGACGGCCGCGTCGGACCAGGGCCGGGCCTGGGGCGTCCACCACTACGGCCTGGCCGGCCACAGTCAGGACAAGGCCGACGACGACGCCTGGGCGTCCGAACTCGAATCCGGTGGGGAGATTCCCCGCTGGTCGTCGGGCGAACTGGTGGCGCCATTGATCGACAGCCTGGTCACCGGTACGGGGCGCTCCCTCCCGGCCAACCTGCCCAACACCGGTCAGGTGACCGATCTTCCGGCCGGTGTCGTCGTCGAATGCATGGCCACCGTCGACGGCGACGGCGTCCGTCCCCGGGACACGGCCTCGGCCGGGGCGGCGGCCGAGCACCTGCGCCGGGTGGTGGCGTCCCAGGAGCTGACCGTCGAGGCCGCCGTCACCGGCGACCGGGGTCTCGTTCTGCAGGCCATGTTGGCCGACCCTGTGGCCGGCACCCTCCCGTGGGAGCACGTCGTGTCCATGACCGACGAACTGCTGGCCGCCTCGGCCCCCTGGCTGGCTCAGTTCTCCCCCTCGTCGTGAGGGTCGGTTGAGCCTCTGCCGGTGGGTGGGGCGGCCCTGGGTCGGCTGACCTATCGGCACCACCCGGCCGGCCATCAGACGGGCCGACATGTCGCACAGCTGACATCTCGGCGGCCTCAAGGCCACGGGTCTGATCTCCGATGAACCTGTGTGACCACCTGGACCGACGGCGCCATACCCGTTTCCGACCCCCATGCGCATTTTCAGAGGGTGGCCGGGCGGCTGTCGCGTGTGCTCGGTGCCGCCGACGAGGCCACGCTCGACGTGGCCGCCACCACCTGTCTGGAGGAGCTCGGCGGCTTCGCCGATGTGGACGTCGCCTTCATCACGCTGGTGGACGACGACACCTGCGTCAGTGACGACTGGCACTGGATCCGCCCGGGACTGAGTGCCACGGCACCGCCCGTCGGCTCGCCCCTGGCGGCCACCTTCGGCCCCGCCCTCGACATCTTGCGGATGGGCAACACCCTCGTTATCGACGACCTCTCACGCGTCGAACTGGATCCGTCGGCCCACGCCCTGGCCACGGCCAACGGACTCCAAGCCGTCGTGATCGCCCCGGTCATCGTGGGTGGCCGCCTGCTCGGTGTCATGGGACTCCAGGTCTTCCACCGGGCGCAGGCGTGGGAGCGCAGCCTCGTCGTCCAGATCGAACTCCTGGCCCAGACTCTGGTCCAGGCCGTCTCCCGCACCCGGCAACAGGGGGCGCTGGCCATCGCCAACGCCCGGGCCCGACGCATCGCCAAGTACATCCCCGACGGCCTGCTGCTGTTGAGCGTCAAGGGCAACGTCACCTGGGTCTCGCCCTCGTTCTGCGAGATGTCGGGGCTCGCCGCCAACCGGATACTGCACCAGTCGGCGTCCACCTTCTTCCATCCCTCGCACCGCCAGGCCTTTGAGGAACAGATGGCGCGCGCCGCGCGCCGCCACGATGCTCAGATCACCGTCCAATTCCAGAGCGAGTCGGGTGACTGGCGCTGGGCCGACGTGGCCCTGGCGCTGTCGTCCGAGCCCGATTCGGGCGTTCCCAACGAGATCGTGATCAGTGTCCGCGACGTCCACGAGCGGCACCTCCGCGAGCAGCACCTCGTCCGACAGGCCGACCTCGACCCCCTGACCGGCCTGGCCAACCGTCTGGCCTTCGAACGCGAGACGGCCAAGTTGGCCGAACGTAACGTCCAGGTCATGGTGGCCTTCTGCGATATCGACGACTTCAAGACCATCAACGACCAGTTCGGCCACGACGTGGGCGACGCCGTCCTGCGCGCGGTGGCCACGGCCATCGGATCGGTCGTCCGCGGCGACGACATCGTGGCCCGCTTCGGTGGCGACGAGTTCGCCGTGGTGGTGACCGTCGACGACAGCCACGCCCTCTTGCCTCTCGGTGCCCGCCTGCTGGGGGTGACCCGGGAGCTGACGGTGGACGGCCAGAAGGTCTCGCTCTCGGTGGGGGTGTGCGGCCCGGGCCCGGCCTCGGACGCCGCCGCCATGCGCCAGAAGGCCGATCAGGCCATGTACGGCGTCAAGCGGAACAACAAGAACAACTGGGCCGAGGTCGACTGGAACCCCCCGCCGGGTTGAGCCGACCGTTTAGTGTGATCCCCGACGCTGCGGGGTGACGCCATGATCGAGATGAAGAGGTTCCGCCTGTCGTCGGGGACCGACGAGGAGGCATTCAGGGAAGCCGACCGTCGGGTTCAAGCCGAGTTCGCCTATCGGCAGGCCGGTCTCCTGCGCCGGACGGTGGCCCGCAGCGACGACGGGACCTGGATCGTCATCGACCTGTGGCGGTCCGCCGATGCCGCCGATGCGGCCGGGCAACGGTGGGGTCGGGACCCGGCCACCACCGTCTTCATGTCCCTCGTCGACGCCGATAGCGTCCGGACCGAGCGCTACACAGAACTCGATTGACGGTGGCGCCCGGCGCCGCCGGCGCTACTGCTGCACGAGAACCAGGGGGATGCCTTCGGGATCATCGACGGCGGCCAGCGTCGGGCCGCCGGGGATGTCGAACGGCTCGGCCACGATCCGGCCGCCCAGTGCGACAGCCAGATCGAGGGACGCCTTCAGGTCGCCTACCTGCACATAGAGCGACACCCCCGAACGGTCTCCCTGCCGGATATGACCACCGGGTCCCGGCTCGGGCCCGCCGAGGCCCGCCGGGATCTGCATGATGGGTCCGTCGCCGATCTCCCAGTGGCACAGCCCCCGGTAGAAGGCGGCTTGCCGTTCGGGATCCCGGGCCACGATCTCCCAGTGCACTACCGGCCTGGACCAGTCATCACCCACGGCTGCCTCCGATCCTGTGTGCTCCATCCAGCGTCGCACACACCGGGCCACCACCGCGTCGCCGAGAACACACTCCCGACAGACGCACGACGGGCGTCCACCCGTCAGCCCGGAGCGGCGGAAAATCGGAGCAGGAGGTTCACGCTCCGGGCGATCCCGCCCGTGCCCACGAGGACGAGCCGCTCGCAGCGCTCTGGGAAAGTGTAGGCAAATTGGGCGGCGACACCTCCCCCGAGTGAGTGGCCGACCACCGTCACCCGGTCGATGTCGAGAACCGACAGCAGATCTCTCATACCGTTGGCATAGGCGGCGACGGAGTAGTCGGCCCGGGGCTTGTCCGACAATCCGTGCCCGAGGAGATCGGGGGCGATCACCCGATGGTCACGGGCGAAGGACCCGATGACGCGCAGCCATGTGCTCGAGGAGTCGCCGATACCGTGGATGAGCAGCAGCGGTGGGCCCTGCCCGGCGCAGAGAAAAGCCGCCGGTAGCCGTGGATGGTGAAGAAGTCGTACTCCGGTCGGTCGGGTGGCTCCACGGCCCGAAGGCTCGCTCCTTCCTCCTTCTTCGTGACCGTTTGCATGGCCGCCCCCCGGACGCCTGTCCAGCATTTCCGGGCAGGCCCGGGATCCGTTCTACGGCCTCCCCGTCACGGGCGCGTGACGCCACCGTGAACACCCGGTTACGACGACTCCCACCAGGACGCCTCCGTCCGGCGGCAGGATCGGCGTTCCTACGCCACCGCCTTGGCGTTGGCCAGGCGCAGCCGGTGCGCCATCTCCTTGGGCATGCGGTGGGCGACCTCAGGTGACGACTCGACCAACGTCTCGAATTCGAAGCGGCTCAGGACGAGGACGTCCATGTCGGTCCGGGCCACCACTGTCGCCGTGCGGGGACCGCCGTCGAGGGTGGCGACCTCGCCGAAGAAATCCTCGGGTCCGAAGCGGGCCTCTTCGACCTCCCCCACCAGACACGTCGCCGTCCCGGACAGCACGATGAGCACTTCGGCGCCCCGGTTCCCGGCGGTGGTGAGTCGTTGGCCGGCCCGCACACGGACCCGGGGGGCCGAGACTGGACAGCCGCCTCAGGGTCCGACCCGAACGATCGGCGAAGACGGCCAAGCCGTCGAGATCCTGTTCCCACTGTCGGCGCATGTGCTTTCGGGCCACTCGGATCATTCCCCGCACCGGCGGTTCGCTCTGGGTCACTCCCCACCCTACGAAGGCCCGGCGGTTACGGGCCGATGAACGTGACGCGAACACCGGCTGAACCTTTCCGGCCCGCAACCACGGGGGCCCTGGGGGATCCGGGGTGGCGGATGCGGGGGTCGGAGGTGGGCGGAGCGCCGGTCACGCCCGTCACTCATAATGGCCGCGGGCAGAACCAGAGGGAAGGTGGGACGCCGAGATGGTGACGGTCGACGAACTGGCGGTCGAAGTGGCCGCCCTGCAGAAGCGGGTGGCGGCGAGCGAGAGCGTGCTCGCCCTGCAGGGCTTGAAAGCACGCTACGGGGGCCTCGTCGATCAGCGATTCTCGGCCGGGGCGGTGGTTGACGCCACCACCTTGGCCTCCGTGGCCGACGCCGTGGCCGCCCTCTTCGCCCCCGACGGCGTCTGGGACGGGGGTCCCGGCCTCGGTACAGCCCTCGGCCGGTCCGCCATCGCGGCGCGGCTGCGCGACCCGACGCTGACATTCTCCCGACACTTCTTCCTGAACCCCCGCATCGACGTCGCCATTGACGGCGACACCGCCACGGGCCGCTGGGATCTGCTGAGCCCGTGCCGACGGGCCGACGGCACGTCCTATTGGATGTGCGGGTACGAGGACGACGAGTACGTGCGCACGGACGAAGGCTGGCTCCATCGCTCCATGACGCTCACCACCGTGTTCATGGCGCCCGTCGGCGAGGGGTGGACAAGGGTCTTCGTCTGAGCGTGCCGACGCCCATGATCACGATGACGATGCTCCGGGATCCGGCTCGCCTTCCGACGGAGATCCGGGACCGTCCCCCGTTTCAGCCCCGCCCCCGGCGGTGGCGATCTCGGTGAGAGTGGCACCGAGCAGGCGCTCGACATCGGCCAGTCGATCACTGATCATCGACATCTGCTGGCCCAGGTCGGCATGACCCTTCTTGAACTCCTCCTTGCTGGCGTCGGTGTGCTCCTTGATGAACACCGACGCCACCGTGGCTGTGATGACACCGATGAGGCCGATACCCACCAGCATCAGGATCACAGCCACCGTCCGACCACCGCCGGTCACGGGGAACCGGTCTCCGTAGCCGACCGTGGTCACGGTGACGATGGCCCACCACAGAGCAGCCGGGTAGTTGTGGATGTTCGTTCCCCGGGCGTTCTCCTCGAAGAGCAGGACCAACCAGGCCCCGGCGAAGAGGGTTCCGGCGGCGGCGATGAGAACGCGGAAGAGGCCATGGTGTTTGAGAACGGTCTCCAACCGGATCGATCCCTCGTAAAGCAGTAGACCCATCTTCTCGATCCCCACGACGTGCCACCCCTGGAAGGGGGGCAGCACCACCGTGACCGGTTCCACCCAGCGCCGTCGGAGATAGCCGCGGCGGTCAGGGGAGACCACCAGGCGGACGAGATACTCCAGCAGCAGGGCGGTCCAGAGCGCGAAGAGCACGCCGACCAGCGTGGTGGAGGCCGAGCCGTTCACGTTGGACGTGAGAATGACGATGGCGATGACCAGCCAGGCGATTCCGAGGAGTCCCATCGGGTATTTCGTGACCCGCTCGATCCGGTCGACCAGATCGTGGCGTCCGCCCGACGGCTTGGCCCCGGCGATCCTCTGCCGGCGCCATTGCTCCTTGCGTTCCTTGTCCTCCAGGCGTTCGCGCTCGAGCCGCTCGAGACGTTGGATCCGCTCGATGGCGGTCGGCTTCTTCTCGGAGCCGGCCCCCGGGTCGACCTTGGCATCGGTGGTGTTTTCCACGATGAGACGAAGTTAGCGGGCCATCTCCCACCGGGAGGGGTTTGCGCCTGCGCTCACCGGATCAGGCAGGGTCGGCCATAAGCCGGCGACGCAGTTCGACATATACCGGCGTGCCCACGATGGCTTCGAGTTCGGCGCCGAGCGAATCGACGACCGGACTTTCGCCCACGTAGGCCATGGAACCCTCGGTGCAGCACCACGCCATCGTCTCACCCTCGATTCCCCAGTCGCGGCGTGTCCAGCGACGCACCGTCGCCACCTCGGTGTCGTCGTTGCCCGGTTCCCAGTCCACCTTGATCGGCAACTGCCAGCACACCGAGGGCTTCCACTCGATCGGTGATTCGCCGGCGTCGATGGCCGCCAGGTGCAGCGCACAGCCGGCACCGCCGCTGTAACCGGGACGATTGAGGAAGATGCAGGCGCCGTCGACGACACGGGTGTGGGTCCGGCCGCCGGCACGGAAGATGCCGCCCTCCGTGGCTTGGGCGTGGCGCTCGAAGCGAGCGGGGCTGAGCGTGGCGGCCAGCGCAGCGATCATCCGGGCCTCGTCCTCGTCGCCCAGGTCGGCGCCGATCGAGCAACAACCGAGGCCGAGATGTTCCGCCGGCTCGGGGCCGATACCCAGACACCCACGACCCCACAAGCAGATCCACCTCGACATGAGGAAATCTCGATCGAATCTCCAGGTCGTGCCCCCGTCGTGGATCTCCTCTATGGCACGATGCACCGAAGATCGCCCGGGCGTCTGCCCCGTCACGACGCGTCATGCTCGAGGTGCGCCTTGTGGGCGAGCTTGATGATTTCCTCTGTCACTGAACGCTTGTCGCCTTTGTGGGCCGGATGGTGCGCCGGGCAGGCGAGGTACGGGGTGCCTTCGACCGGCTTCCCGAGTCGCAAACATCCTTTGACGTGGCAATTGTGGTGACGATAGACGGTGATGATGCTGCCCAGGATGAGGAAGTCGGGGATCGCCCCGCCGAAACCGGACCAGAACCCGTACCAGGTGCCCGACTCGGTATCCGCCCCGGTGTACCGCAGAAACCAGTGGGCCGAGTCGCTCCAGAAGACGACAACGAGTATCAAGAAGGCCGCGACGACAAGCGCCGATGCAACTGCGAGCAAACGCTTCATGGCACGACTCCCGACCTCTGACTGTGCGCCTCCCGCATCCTACGGGATCGTTCTTTGAGGTCCTCGGACCGTACGAGTCCCATCCTCTCGTCCCATGACATCGTGCGCTGGGTCCCGGAGAGGTGATGCGCACGACGGGCCCGAGTCGAAGGCGGTCGGCCGTCGCCTCCGACGACTCGGGGACGCTGCCCAGGCCGATGGAAGGGCGGAATTGGCACCCCCCAAAGAGATGTGAAGCATTCACATCATCCCCTCATGGGGCACACATGACCGGTCGCGCATCATGGCGTTGCGGACAAGCCCCCCTCAGCAGCCCACCAGAGAGGACTTTCACGATGACATCCACCCCCCGCACACAGCGGACCATCGGACGCTTCGGCCGATTCGCCATCGCTGGCGCCAGCATCGTCTCGACCAGCCTCGGCGTCGGAGCACTGGGCGCCGGCACTGCTTTCGCTCGGTCGGCGCATCATGCCCCGGCGGGCTCGGTGGCCACGTCGACTCAAAAGGCCTCGAGTCACGAGAAGCGCGAATCCCCAAGTGTCAAGGCGAACGAGAACTCCTCGAACGATCCCTCCTCGACCCGTCAGGCAGTGATGGGAGTGCAACGGACCCCTCGACAGACCCTTCGACCGACCCGTCAGGCAGTTCCGGTTCGGTACCCAGCCGGGGACCGGATCGAGCAGCCACAGCTGGGAGAGAACGTCTCGGTACGCGGTGGTCGTGGTCTTCGCGGGTTGGTGCTCTCCCCGGCTGTGGCTGCGTCGAGGAGTGAGTTGTAACTGGTTGTCGTCGAGGTGGCCGCGGCGTACGCGGACAACCACGCGCGCAGGGTGGCGGGACGGCGCACCCGCAGACCCTGCTCGGGGAAGTCGCGTTCGACCACGCGGGCGAGGTAGCTCTCAATCTGGGCTCGCCGTGCTCGGTCCGCGAGGGGACGGATGCCGGGGAACCCCGACGCCAGGACCTCCTCGAGGTAGTCGCGTACGGCCATATCGCTGTTCCTACTGATCGCCGGTCGCTCGCCGGCGAGCATGGCGCCCAGTCCGACTGCTGGCTCGGCCAGGCCGCGCTCGGCCAGGCTGAGGGGGCGCATGCGGAGGCGGACGATGCGTCCGGCTCCCGAATGCGCAGGCTCCTCGGTGGGCTCGGCGCTGCCGGTAAGGGGGAACCGGCCTGGAGGAGCCCCAGCGTCGACTCGGCGGCGGACGACGTCCCAGATGGGTGGGTGGCGCTGCCACTCGTCGATCCGGACCGTGCCGTCGGCGACGTCGATCATGGAGGGATCGGCGACCAGGACCTCACGTTGCCCCGGGTCGTCCAGCTCGAAGACGATGTCAGCTCGCCGGGCCGCCGTTGCCGTCTTGCCGACACCCCGGGTCGAGGCCGCTTCACGAGAGCGGACCTTCGCCGGCTCCTCGAGTCGACATGGACCAAGTTCTCCCGGTTGGCACCGGATCTTCCCGCCGCGCCGACCGTAGGTAGTCGCCAGAACGTCGCGCTGGCCTGCCTGACGTTGGCCATGCTCGAAGCCCTCCTTGAGGAGGACATAGAACGAACCTACGCCATCGAACTCGTCGGCGACGCCCGCTGGAAGGTCTACGCCCAGTGGGGTCACCTCCCTCGTCTCATGAGCTGCCTGAAGAGCCGTGACCCGCTCCGGCGCATGCGCACGAGTGTGAACCTGTTCCTTCGCCTCCCGTTCAATCCGCCGGGCTATCTCTTCAAGGACCGTCCCGAGCCGCAGGGTCGGGCGATCGTCATCCATCGCTGCCCTGTACCTGACTACCTCGTGTCGCACGGTGCTCGTGACCTTGCCGTGGGCTCCTGGTGCAATCTCGACTTCGAGCTCGCCCAGATGTGGGGCGGCACGCTCGAGCGCAGTGGCTCACTGGCCGGTGGCGCCCCGCTATGCGATTTCCACTTCAAGGTCACCACGCCATCGGCGTCCGAGGTGGGGCTACCGACTCATCGGGTTGAGGGAAACGGCGCTGCGTTCCGGGGCTCTTGACGCCTGAGCAGGGAGCGAATACCCTCAAGGGGTACTGGGTAAGGAGGTGGCGGCATGCGTCCTGGCTACATTGCCGACAAGGAAGTGATCCAAAAGCGCCTGCGCAAGGTGGAGGGCCAGATCCGAGGGCTCCAGCGCATGGTCGACGACGATCGCTACTGCATCGAGATCCTCGAGCAGGTCTCCGCCGCCACCAAAGCCCTCCAGGCCGTGGCCCTCGAGCTGCTCGATGACCACCTAGCCCATTGCGTGTCCGCCGCCGTGCGCAAGGGTGGTGACGAGGCAACCGAGAAGCTCAACGAGGCCTCCGTCGCCATCGGGCGTCTCGTCCGCTCCTGAGCGAAATGTTGGCCAAGGCCACCGTCCTGGTGGACATCGGGCGCTCGCTGCGCGAAGGGTTCTTCATGTTCTGGGAGACCCTATGGCCGCTCATCTTGGGGTTCGGACTCGCGGGGGCCGTGCAGGCCTTCGTCAGCCGCGACTCGATGCAGCAGAAGCTGGGCGACCACCGGCCGTTGGCGGTGGTCCGGGCCTCGGCCTACGGCATGGTCTCCTCGTCGTGTTCCTACGCCGCCTCGGCCATGGCCAAGTCTCTCTTCGTCAAGGGAGCCGACTACCTAGCGGCCATGGTGTTCATGTTCGCCTCGACGAACCTGGTCCTCGAACTCGGCATCGTGCTAGTCGTGCTCATGGGTTGGCAGTTCGCTGTCAGCGAGTTCATCGGGGGCTTCATCATGATCGCCTTGCTGGCGACGGTGGGTGGCCTTTGGCTCCGGGGACGCCGGATTGTCGAGGCCCGCGACAGACTCAACAGCGAGAGCGACGCTGGCGAGCACCAACACGGCCCAGCCGAGAACATGGAACTGCAGCGTGAACCCTGGTCGGTGCGTCTGCGCTCCAAGGCCGGCTGGGCGGACAGCGCCACCTACACGATGTCGGACCTCACCATGCTTCGACGAGAGCTGGTTATCGGCTACACCGTTGCCGGGTTCTTGGCCGTGCTCGTACCCACCTCGGTGTGGCGGGCAATGTTCATCAGCGGCCACGGTTTCTGGACGACCCTCGAGAACGCCATCGTCGGGCCCTTCATCGCCATTATCAGTTTCGTCTGCTCGATCGGCAACGTGCCGCTCGCGGCAGCGTTGTGGAGTGGAGGCATCTCCTTCGGCGGGGTGATCTCCTTCATCTTCGCCGACTTGATCGCCTTCCCACTTCTGATGATCTATCGCCGCTACTACGGCACTCGCCTTATGCTGCGCATGCTGGCGGTCTTCTGGGCGCTCATGTCCACGGCCGGCCTCATTACCGAAGGCATCTTCGGGGCCGCCGGTCTCATCCCGACTGTTCGCCCAACCACGATTGCTCCGGCCCACTTCTCGTGGAATTACACGACCTACCTCAACATCACGTTCCTGGCCCTGTTCGGCCTCTTGTACTGGACCTACCGCAACCGGGAACGGCTGGGCGCGGGGACCGGGTACGCCAAGGATCCCGTGTGTGGCATGCAGGTCGAGATCGTCCACGCCCCAGCGTCACTCCGGCGTGGCGGGGAGCGCTACTACTTCTGCTCGGACCACTGTGCCGAGCGATTTGGGGCTGATCCAGAGCGTCATGCCGATCAGCCGGCTGAGACAAGGGACTGCGAGCACCGCAAGCACATGGACCACGAGCCGGCGCCGACCGGCGCTCCCAAGGAGGCGACGAACGGATGAGACAGGACCGAATCCTCGAGCAAGTAGACAAGATGGTCACCTCGGGCCGCATCACCGAAGCAGAGGCAGCCCAGCTCCGGGCCACCGAGGGGACGCCCGAGTTCGATGCTGCGGTTGGGGCAATTCGTGCTCGTCATGCAGGTTCACACATGGAGTCCGCCATCGCCGACGGCGAGATGAGCCAGGAGGAAGCAAATGGCTACCTCGACCGCCTACGCGCTGGAGAGCATCCGAAGGGGCTCCGAGCGAGGCTCGTAAAACATCGACCGCGCCGACACCCTCTGACTTCCCCTAACGAGGACGAGCGGGTCATCGACTGATCCAACAGCCGCGCCTCGGAGTGGGATGCCCAGATCAGGCCGACCCAGGCGTATGCAACTTTCGCAAGGACCAGTGCCGTGGCTGACCCGGAAATCGATTGAAATGGCTGACGCTGGAATCGTGGGCCAGTTTCTGCCGGATCACTGCTTCAGTGAGCCCGGCACCGGCCCCAACGACCGCTTGAGTGCCCGACGCGCTTGCTGCTGTTGACCTCCGCCATGTAGAAGCCCGATCTGGAGTGCGTCCAGCAGATTGGGCGCCACGACAACAAGGGGTTGACGTTGTGGTGACTGTGGTGACGTAATCAATCCACAAATTCAGAACAGCCAGCCGGTGCGAGTCCGATCCGGGGAGACGCCAAGGTCCCCGGTAGTGAAGCCCCCGTGCGTGGTCGAGAGGCCGCGGTCTGCGGCCCTGTGCTTCCGGCCCGACGGCAGCGACGCGCCCCGCTTCGCACGCCAGGGAGGGGGGGATCACCACCGGCCATGACGATGCGGAAACCAGCGCGAAAGCGGGGAGCTCGCCGACAATCATCGGCTTGGCGCCCTTGCAGTCGGCAACCGCACCGAAGAGCGGCTTCAGAACGACTTTGGGGTCGTCGTAGATCCCGAGCAGAAGGCCCAACTCGAACAACGAGTCGTGGTAGCCGAGGGCATATCGGCTTAAGGGTCGCCGCCACGGCGTGGGCACCGAAGACGGTGACGAAGCCGGCGCCGTAGATTTGTGGCAGGTGGCGGCGACCGGCCGTCGGTACCTCGACCGTCTCCGGGGTCACGATCGCTGACGAGCCTCATAGACCCGTTCCCCGAACTCCTCGAGTAGCTCGGCGCACCCCTTGAGCTGCTGCTCGGCCGGGGCCGCCGACGGAGCACCGAAGAGGTCCTCGGCGCGCAGCTCCGGTACCAGAGCCGCAATCGATCCAGGTTGTGCTCCTCCTCGTCCAACTCGGCGAGCTTGGACTTCTCCTTGGTGAACTCGCCGCGCAGTTCGATCACTGCCTTGTCGCACTCCGAGCAGAACTCGTTCCACTCCGCTTCCCGCTCCTTCGTATAGATCGATTCCAAAGTGCCCAAGGACGCGTCGGTCGGGGTGACGTCGAACACCAGGATCTGCCCGTCGCCGCGCTCGACCAGGCCCACTGCTTTGGCCAAGCCCTCGTCGAAGCAGTCACCGACGGGGATCGCCCACGTCGCGGACTGCAGAGTCACCGCCCCCAGCCGGCGCAACTCCCGCCAGACCCGCACCCGGTCGCGGGCTGCTCCCTTACCAACCGGTACGTCACGACGCGCCACTGCACGTAACGTATGCTATAGACGCAAGATGACTACTCGTTACGCCAGCGGGGTGCCCGTCTACTCGCCTCGGCGCCCTTCCGAAATCCTCTTCGACTCCGCCCCAGGTGCCTCCTCACAGAGATCGTGACCCAAGGACAACACCTCGCTCGGCGCCCTCCTCACCCGATCGGCCAGCCCCGGCGAGCCGTCCGGGCCGCCGAAGTACTGATCGCAGTCGCCGTCGGGATCTTCGTGGTCGGGGTCGTCGTGGGATTTCTGGTCGTCGGTCGACATGGTGGGGGCCCGATCCAGGGCTGGGACAACGCCGTCGAACGCTGGTTCCCCACACACCGCGGCCCGCTCGTCGGTATCTCGAAGTATGTCGCCACCTACCTCGACGCCGCTCCCCTGGCCGTCATCTGCGTGGTGCTCAGCGCCGTCCTGGCCGTTACTTTGCGCTCCACTCGGGCCTTCATCCCCATCGTCGCCTACCTCGGCGGAGAGTTCCAGGTCTTCGCCATTCGCCAGGTCATCCTCCGACACCGGCCCCCAACCGCCGACTACCCCGCGCCGGGCGCCGTCAGAGGCGTGCACGAGACCAGCTACTCGTTTCCCTCCGGCCACTCCGTCGCCGTCACTGCAGTTCTCTTCGCCTTGCTCGGCACCATTGCGTTGACCTACCGGATCTGGTGGCCCAGGCTGATCGCACTCGTCGGATCGCTGTTCGTCATCGATACTCGTCTCGTGCTCGGAGTGCACTGGTTCAGTGATGTCACCTTCGGCCTGCTGTTCGGCATCACTTGGGGTGTCACCGTGGCCATCGTCGCTCGGCAAGTCGAATGGGCCGACCTCGTCGCCATCGTCCGGCCACCCCTCAGACAAACCCTCGACGGTCAGACGAATGACTGCTGACTCGACCAAAGCCGGGGTGGCTGGAGTTACCGATCTCACCCCATTCTGAACAGCCGCACCAAGCAGTCGGGGATCTTCCTCGAACAACCGCACTACTTGCTGACATGCCGCCGGTGCTTCATCAGCGAACGTCCGCTGGACCGCGCCGACCACCACGCGTTCGGGTAGGTCACTCACGACTGGCCCCACTTGGTTACCGAACCCCGGAGCCCGCCGATCTGACGGCGACTGTCGACGCGGCGAGCGATCGCACTTCAGCCGTGCATTATCCGATAGGAAGTGAAGAACAATCCGAAGGCGACAAGGAACCACCCGAACACCTCCCGCAGCGTCGGTCCCTCGACCCGGTGTGCTAGCAGACTCCCCACCGCGCCCCCCGGCAACAAGCCGACAACGAACTCATCGGCAAGCATCCAGTTGATGTGGCCGAGTGCCCAGTGGGTCGCCAGTGTCGCTTTGGGGGCTTCGCCAGTCCTCGTCCGTTCAAAGTGACGGCGGCCTTAGCGTTCGACAGCGTTGCAGAGCATTGGCGGCGCTTCTCCAGGACACGCTGCCGCCGACCTTCCGGAGCTTGAGCGACGATGCGCACGTAGCCCAGCGGGGTCGCCGGTGGGAAGTGGTCCAGCGTCGTCGCACCTTCGCCCGGTTTCAGGCGAGGATGGTCTTCGGGGTCGCGAGAAGCACCGCCTGCCGTCCACCGCTGTCTCGGGTCGAAAGCGGCGGTGCCCGGTGGCCGGTGCGGCCAGGTAGGCAGGGACGGACGGCCTGTCGGGCGCAGCACGGCCAGCTTGTAACCGGTAATGGCGACTTTGGGAACGGTCAGCAGGGCGGGTCACCCTCGAACGGCTTGACTCCCTTCGATTGGGCCTTTGAGGGTCGCGCCGTCAGTACATGAGTGCGGCGAGTCGACAGCTTCATTCTCTTCTGATGTATGACCACCCTCGGGTCGCACGCCGCGGTCGGCTTCGAACGGTCAGGCCGGCGGTGTGAGGATGCGGACCTTGACGGCGTCGAGGGCGAGCGTGGCGAGGACGACTGCGCCGAGCATGCCGGCGACGTCCGCGATGTCGATAGAAGTCATGAGTGTTCCGGTGGTGGCAAGGACGCTGATCACCACGATGTCGGCGATGGTCCCGACGACCATCCAGCGACTGAACGACGATGACCACAGGTGGTCGCGTTCGCGGACCAGATAGATGGTGGCTTGGCCGCTGAAGACCAGCATGACAAATACCAGAGTCTGGACCTGACCGGTCGACAAAGTGAGCACGTCCCGTGCCACATAGAACGAGGCGAAGGAGAACACGAGCCAGGGTCCTGCCACGCCGAGAGCGGTTTTGACGATGGTGGGGACCTTCCAGCGGTCGGGTGTCGGTGAGGGCCTGACGTGGTCGGTGGCGAGCGACATGGTGACGAAGTCATTGGCGAAGATCAACAGGAGGATCAGCTGGGGGGTCGTGACGAACGTACCGGTCACGAGGAATCCGATGCCGAGGAAGAGCGCGACCTGGAACGTCTTGATGACCTTGTTGAGGGTATAGGTCAGCATGCGCTGATAGATGCGGCGACCGGTCTCGACCGCGGCGATGACGGCGGCCAAGCCCGGGGTGGTGAGCACCACGCTGGCGGCGGCCTTTGCGACGTCGGTGGCGGACGAGACGGCAATGCCGACCTCGGCGCGTTTGAGCGCCGGAGCGTCGTTGACGCCGTCGCCGGTCATGCCGACGACGTGCCCGGCGCGCTGCTGGTATTCGACGAGACGGAGCTTGTCCGCGGGAAGGACGCCGGCGAAGATGTCGAAGTCGTCGACCGCGGCACTGGGCGATCCCAGCGCATCGGGTGGGGCGACGCGTCCGCCGATGCCGACGAGGCCCGCGATGCCGAGGGCAGTCGGGCCGGTATCGCCGGTCACCATGACCACCCGGATCCCGAGGCTGCCGAGCTGTCTCACGAGGTCGGCGGAGTCGGGCCGTGGTGGGTCGGCGAGGCCGATCAGGCCGACCAGGTGCAGGTCGTCGCCCTCGCCCGCCGCCACCGCCAGCACCCGTCGGCCGTCCTTCGCGATCGCTTCGACGTCGGCGGCGATGTCCTGCGAGCCCGAAGTGAGCGGGGCGACGATCTGCGGGGCACCTTTGATCACGCGACGTTGCCCGTCATTGATTGTGACGACCGCCTCTGACCGTTTGGTGGAAGGGTCGAACGGTGAGAAGGAGACCTGCTCGGCCGAGATGTCGACGTGGTGGTCCCGGACGGCGGCCAAGATGGCCAGGTCGATTGCGTCCTGGGTGGCGGCGGCGGATGCCAATGCCCCATCGCGAAGCACGTCGTCCTCGCTCGACGAACCGTAGGGGTGGAGGGCGGCGACGGCGAGCGCGTTTTGGGTGAGGGTCCCGGTCTTGTCGGTGCAGAGGAGGTCCATCGCGGCGGCCTCCTCGATGGCCGAGAGGTGGGTGACGAGAGCCCCGCCCTTGGCCATCTCGAGGGCACCGAGGGACGTGGCGAGGGTGAAGGTCGCCGGGAGAGCGACGGGAACCGACGCGATCACGAGGATGAGGACGAACGGAAGGATCTCGTGGGCTGGTCGATGGGTGAGGATCGCGTCGACGACGATGGCGACCACCAGGGCGCCGTCCATGGCGAGGAGTGCCCAGACGATGCGGAACACCAGCTGTTCGAGATGGCTGACGGTCTTCGCGGTGCGGACCAGTTCCGCGGTGTGCCCGAAGGAGGTCCCAGATCCGGTTGCAACCACCGTGGCGGTTGCCTCGCCCCGCTTGACGGTGGACCCGGCGAAGATCTTGTCGCCCGAAGACCGGTCCGCCTGTTTCGTCTCCCCGGTGAGAATCGACTCGTCGACCCCGACGCCCCCGTCGTCAAGGCGGAGGTCGGCGGGAACGACATCGCCGATCCGGACATGGACGACGTCGCCGGGGACGAGCACTGAGGCGTCGAGGAGCTGCCACTCCCTGTCACGACGGACCCGGGTCTGGACCGCCAGCTGCTGTTGGAGCAACGCTAAAGCGTCGGCGGCACGGCCCTCTTGCACCGCGCTCAGCGCCGCGTTGAAGACGAGCAGCACCGCGATGATGATCGCCCCGGATACCTTGCCCACCACCAGCTCGAGCACGATGGCCGCCTCGAGCATCCACGGCACCGGCCCCATCAGCTTGCCGAGGAGCGAGCGCAGCCGGTGCGTACCGGCCTGGGGGACCGTGTTCGGACCGTGCTCCGCGAGCCGGGACTTTGCCTCCGAGCTGGTCAGGCCTTCCTGTGGGCGCGGGGCCATCGCTGCAGCGCTCATCCGCGCTCGTCAGGTTGCACCACCACAAAGCCATGCGGGGCCCGGAGAGGGTTCCGCCAACTCGAATGGAGTGCCGCGCGCGTCCTCATAGGCCGGGATGGCGAGATCGCACAAAGAGCGCGCCCATCTCTCTTACCGCATCGGGCGCCGCGGTGACGAAGGTCGCGCTGAGCCCCATCGAGTTTCTCCGAATTGCTTGCTCTTGCTCTTGCCCTGCACGGGGGTGCCCCGTGGGGGCCGAGTGCGTCGATGAAATGAACGGGTTCGAGTCTCGCCACGTAGTCGTGAGGCGTCATCACACGAACACCCCCAGATGGGGGTCGGCGCTATCTTCGCCTCGGGAAGCGTTGCATTCGCCATCGGGTTCAGGCCGGCAGATGCTCGGCGATCGAGTGCGGGAGGGGCAGGTAACTTGGTGGCCGAAGAGGCCGGTGGAGCGTCGACGAGCCCAAAGGTCATAACCCCCCACAGAATCAGAGCGAGCCCCCGTCCGCTTCATGTTACGGAGTATGACCGACGACCGGGGCAATCGGCTTCCTTGATAGTCGTGGTACGTCATCGGCCTGCACACCACGCATCAGCAGGACGTCCCGTTCAGGCCGGTAACACCTGGGGCTGGTGTCCAAGCCTGGGTCGATCTGGGAGGACGCTGCAGAACCAAATGGAGCTTCATTGCGTCACAATTCGAGTGGGGGAGGTGCCATGGGACCGAGGAACACCGCACAAGATGGACGGCCTCAGTCGGGATACTGATCGGTGTCGTCGTAGCTGTCGCCACCGGTTGCTTTGCCATTGGTTCAGCCCACCAGACCGTGAGGAAGGTCAGCGACTGTCAGCCCCTCACCACCAGTGCTCACCAAGTGACGCTCCTCCCTTGCGTGACTGGCGGACCCGCGCTGCCGCAGTCGCTCCGGGCTTCCTCATCTGTGTCATTGAATTCAAGACCTCCATTCGTACTCACACCCACTTGGTTACCCGCCCGCTTTAGTGCATCGGGTGGGGGATACATGAAACCGCCGGGGCGTCTTGAGCTCGGCAACGCGGAGGGCGAGAAGGTCAGCATCTTGTCGGTGGGGTCCAAGCCGGCGACACGACAGGGCCCCGTGTTGTTCGCTCTGACCTACTACGGCTACCACGACCCCGAGTCCAAGAACATCCGCCTCACTGCGCTCCGAGATGGATTTACGCCGCCAGGAACACTGGAGACGATTGGCGGTCGTCGCGTGGCATCAAGCAGTCAGTTCGTGCCGGGCTACTTTGGCGGCAATGCCGACCCGAATGCCGCATGGGTCGAACGTGGGGTGTACATGCAGGTCAGCGCCCAAGGCATCACTGAGGCTCAGCTCGCTCAGTTCGTGGCTGGATTGAGAGAGCACTCACCACCGCCGGGCTCGTAGGTTGCGAATGAGACTCCGGCGGTCCACCATGCTCAGAAAGTCTGTCTTGCGATCGTCCGTTCGGGTCCGGATCTTCGGTGCGATCGTGGCGACTGGTTGGATAACCACGTTCGCGGGGGCAGCCTCGGCCACATCACTGGCAGCTGAGGCGGACCGTTTCGAGTCCACGGAGAAGGCCGACCGTGCCCGCGGGGTCTGGATCGACCCGCGTCGCGCCTCGGACAAGATCGCGGACGTGGCAGCTGGCAACCCATCTGCGGCGACGCTGGATGACCGGCGCAGAGGGAGACTCCCTCGTCTTCTGCGCGCCCGACGGCCGGCCCCTGCACTACTCGAACTGGCGCCGTCGGGTATGGGTGCCGGCGTGTCAGAGCCGGGCTGGACGGCTTCCAGTTCAAGATGCCCCGCACGGCCAACGCCACGGCGATGGTGGCCATGGCGATTGACGTGAAGACCGTACAGATCCGGGTGGGCCATCGCCGGGCGACCACGACGCTCGACATTTACACCCAGCCAACGGCGGCCGCCGACCGGGGAGCGGCAGAGGCGCTCGGGGTTCACTTTCTCGGCTCGCCGAGGGCCGATGAGCCATCCGAGAGCTCGCCGGCTCCCCCATCGCGCGCGTCGCGCGCGATGAACGCGCGATCGATGCCGTCAGGGGACCCGAACGTGCACCCCGCAGCGGGCCAAGATTCGGCCCCTCACCAGGGCGAAGACGATGGTGGGGCTAGCTGGAATCGAACCAGCGACCTCAGCATTATCAGTGCTGCGCTCTAACCGGCTGAGCTATAGCCCC